>CAWFFT010000031.1:0-67895 GCA_963815085.1 uncultured Chitinophagaceae bacterium
TGAACGTGAAGACCAACATTGTAAACGGAACTGAAAAATTACAATACACCAATAACTCTCCGGATAAATTAGACAAAGTTTATTTTCATCTTTACTGGAATGCTTTTCAGCCGGGAAGCGAGATGGATGTAAGAAGCCGCGAACTTGGAAAAATTTCTATCAACGGAAGGCCGGATTGGGATTCAAGAGTGACAGATCGTATTTCAAAATTAACTCCTTCAGAAATTGGTTATGAGAAAATAAAATCTTTAAAAATGAACGGCGTTTCACAGCCAATGCAGGTTCATGGGACTATTCTGGAAGTAGATCTTACCAAACCAATTCCCGGAAATAGTTCTGTAACGTTTGATCTGGTTTTTGAAGACCAGGTGCCGGTTCAGATTAGGAGAAGTGGCCGTGATAATGCAGAAGGAATTCGTTACAGTATGAGCCAATGGTATCCTAAATTATGTGAATACGATTATGAGGGCTGGCATACAGAACAATATGTAGCGCGTGAATTTTATGGAGTTTGGGGCGATTATGATGTAACTATTAAATTAGATAAGTCTTATAAGATAGGAGCAACGGGTGTTTTAGCCAATGCGAATGAAATCGGGTGGGGCTACGATAAAGAAGGTACGTCATTAAAAAACATTTCTTCGTCAGAACGTAGCTGGCATTTTATCGGTAACAATGTTCATGATTTTGTTTGGGCTGCCGATCCTGATTATGAACATTTGGTAAGGCATGTTGATGGAGTTACGATTAATGTGATCTATAAAAAAGTAGATTCTTTGGAAAATAAATGGCATACAGTTGCTGATGCTGCTGTTACGGTTTTGCCTTATATGGAAAAGCGTTTTGGTAAATATGCTTATCCTCAATACTCTTTTATACAAGGTGGCGACGGGGGCATGGAATACCCGATGGCAACCTTGATTAAAAGCCCTGGATTAGGAACTTGTTTCCATGAATGGATGCATAGCTGGTACCAGATGATGCTTGCTTCAAATGAAAATGAACATCCGTGGATGGATGAGGGTTACGCGAGTTATGCAGAAGGAGAAGTGTCAGCTTATTATCGAAAAGTAAAACATTTAAACGAACCAACTGCTCTTCCGTTATATCATTCCGACGCGTACTTAAACTATTATTTCTTAATGAAAACAAATTATGCGGAGCCGATGACCACCAATTCCGATCATTATAATACCAATCTGGCGTATGAAATAAATGCCTATTCAAAAGGCGAAATGTTGTTGGAACAATTGGGATACATTGTTAGCGATTCTGTTAGAGATCAAATCTTACTGGAATATTATAAACTCTGGAGATTCAAACATCCAAATCCAAATGACTTTTTTAAAATAGCCCAGGATGTAAGTGGCATCCAGTTGGGTTGGTACAAAGAGTATTGGCTGAACACTATCAAAACCATTGACTATAGCATCGACAGCCTTTGGGAAGATAGTGGCGTGACAAAAATCCGTTTGAGGAGAATCGGTGAAATGCCTATGCCTATTGACCTTGAGCTGACTTTTAAAGACAGTACTAAAGAGTTGCATTACATTCCTTTAGACATGATGCTGGCTGATAAACCCGCTGAAAGTGATGAAAAAAGATTTGTCCATCAAGAATGGAACTGGACAAATCCAACGTATATAGTGGAGTTTAAGCATCCTTTAAATGAATTGATAAAAGCGGAAATAGATCCGACGAAAAGAATGGCCGATGTGAATTTGGATAATAATGTGTTGAAGTTAAATTGGTAACTAATTAGCTGATGTGCTGATTAGCCAATTAGCCAATGAGGGGCATTAATTCGCACATTGGCTCATTAGCTAATTGACAAAATATATTTCTCTTTAAAAAAATCTTCTTCAAATATTTGACTGATCACCCAAGCTAATGGATGGAGGCCGCTTTCATGGATTTCTTTTGAAAGGTCGCCACCTTTTAAACAGATAAGCCCTGTGATTTTTTTCGGCTGATCGACAGGTCTTTTTTTCAATAGGGGGTTGCTCCAGTACCAAAGATCTTTTAATGGCGCAACGGCTCTTGAAACCACTACATCAAATTTTTTATCTTTTATACCTTCTGCGCGTATATGCTGCACCGTTATGTTTTTCAAATCAATCGCATTTGCAACTGCTTCCACCACTTTTAATTTTTTGTTGATACTGTCAACCATTTGAAAATGTACTTCAGGGAAAAAAATAGCAAGCGGTATTCCGGGAAAGCCACCGCCACAACCCAGATCCATTATTTCATATCCTGCCGGAAAATCAAACTGCGTAGCAACCGCGAGAGAATGTAAAACGTGATGTTCATAAAAGTGCTCCATGTCTTTTCGGGAAATCACGTTTATTTTTTGATTCCAATCTTCATATAGATCTTTCAATGCGGCAAATTGCTGCACTTGCTTTTCAGAAAAATCATCAAAATATTTTTGGAGAAGTTGCATAAGTAAAAAGTGTAAAAATAAACTGTTTGAAGTTGGTATAAATTTTCTTTACAGTAAAAGAAGAAAAAAGAAGGATTTTTATTTTCCTACAAACATTTCCCCAAAATCAATTAATCCAATTTGGTGTAAATTGCAATCCTCTTTTTAAAGCAAATCTGTAAATAAATTTCATCATGCCTTCATTTGATATTGTAAGCAAAGTTGACCTTCAAACGCTTGACAACGCTGTTAATACCGCTTCAAAAGAAATTAAAAACCGTTTTGATTTTAAAGGGAACCATGTGGTGATCGACCTGGATAAAAAGGATTTTGCAATCAATTTGGAAGCGGACAGTGAAATGAAACTGGGCCAGATAATCGACGTCTTAATAAGTAAAAGCATGAAGCAAGGACTTGCCGCGGAAATTTATGACCTTGGCAAAGAACCTGTTCAAAGTGGAAAATTTGTAAAAAAGGAAATTCCTGTACGAAACGGAATAAGCCAGGAAGACGCAAAAAAGATTGTGAAGTTGATAAAAGATGAAAAATTTAAAGTGCAAGCTTCCATTATGGATGATATTATACGTGTTTCCGGCAAAAAAATCGATGATCTGCAGGCAGTTATACAAGCTTCTAAAAACTGGGATCTCGGGTTGGCGCTGCAATATGTTAATATGAAAAATTAGCTTTTTTCGTTTTGCCGGTATCTTTTATTGCCTTAGCTTTGCACACTCAAAAATTGCATGGCAAAATCCATGCTTAAATTAAAGAAATATGAAAAAAGACATTCATCCATCAAACTACCGTTTTGTAGTTTTTCGTGATATGAGTAACAATACCATGTTTTTAAGCCGTTCTACAGCTTCTTCCAAAGAAACCGTTCAATGGGAAGATGGTAAAGAATACCCGGTTATCAAACTGGAAATTTCCAATACATCTCATCCTTTTTACACCGGTAAAAATATGTTGGTTGATACAGCAGGACGTATTGATAAGTTCAGGAAGCGTTACGAGAAAAAGAAATAATAATTATTCGTTTTGATTTTTTATCCCCCTTTGCTGGGGGATTTTTTTTAATTTCATCACCTGTTTTTAATAATAAGATTTGAGGATGAACATTTTGCTGGATGATATATCTTTTACCAACTCCTTGTTTCCTTTTGGAGTAGTTCGTTCGGCAGTTCATATCCGCGTTGGTATTCTTACCATTTTTGAAAAGTGGCAGTATGTTTTTCCCGGAAAGGTTTTTATAGCTTCAGAAAAGTTGATACATGATTTCAATGAATCTGAATGCGTTGAATATCCGGCTAATTTTATTCCTTCCTTTGATTTTTTAAAAAGACTTTCTCAACAGAAAGAAAAGATTTCATTTTCTGCCGATTGCAAACTTCTTGAACATCCCTGGCAAATTTTTGAGTACAATAATTGGGCGATCAATGAGGATTTTCAAATGATCACTTCCGGCAGAAAGTCCGAAAAAATTCCTTCAACGTCTCATGGAATTAATATCGAAAATATTTTTATTGAAGGAGGAGCAAAAATACATTTCTCAATCCTCAATGCGGAAGATGGGCCAATCTATGTTGGAAAAAATGTCGAAATCCAGGAAGGTAGTTTGCTGCGTGGACCAATTGCAATTGGCGAAGGGAGCCGTGTAAAAATGGGCACAAAGATTTATGGAGCTTCCACGATTGGGCCTTACTGTCTCGCCGGTGGAGAAATAAAAAACTCAGTTCTCATGGCTTTTTCCAATAAAGGTCATGATGGTTATTTGGGAGATTCAGTAATAGGTGAGTGGTGCAATTTAGGCGCTGGAACCAGTAATTCTAATTTGAAAAATAATGCTTCACTTGTAAAAATATGGAGTGAAAAAGATAATGATTTTGTTATGGTGGGAACCAAATGTGGTTTACTAATGGGCGACTACAGCCGTTGCGCTATCAATACTTCTTTTAATACAGGAACTGTTGTAGGCACGTGCTGCAGCATTTTTGGAAATCATTTTCCTCCAAAATATATTGCCAATTTTTCCTGGGGAGAAAAAAAATATATTTTTGAAAAAGCAGTAGCAGATATCAATAATTGGAAGAAATTAAAAGGCAGGGAAATAACAGAAACTGAAATTCAATCATTAAAAAATATCTATTAAAAATTTAAAAAGATGAGAAAACAAATCGCAGCAGCAAACTGGAAGATGAATTTAAACCTGCAGGAGGCAAGTGAATTATTGAATGAAATTGTAAGCAAAAATATTCAACTATCAGAAGACCAGGAAGCGGTTTTTGCAGTTCCATTTCCTTATTTGCTTTTGGCAAAAGAAAATTTTAAAAAAAGTAAAAACTTTTTTGTGGCTGCTCAAAATTGTTATACAAAAGATTCAGGCGCTTATACCGGTGAAGTGAGCGCTCCGATGCTTTCTTCATGTGGAATTGATTATGTTATTATCGGACACAGTGAAAGAAGAGAGTATTTTAATGAAAATAATTTTACACTTTCACAAAAAGTGGATGTGTGTTTAAAGAATGGTTTGAAACCTATTTTTTGTTGCGGTGAATCCCTGGCAATAAGAGAAGGCGGAACACAAAATGAATATGTGGAAACACAATTAAAAGAGAGTCTTCTTCATCTTGAAGCGGATCAGGTAAGAAACTTTGTAATCGCCTACGAGCCAATTTGGGCAATAGGTACAGGAAAAACAGCTACTGCAGAACAGGCCCAGGAAATGCACGCACATATAAGGAAAATTTTAAAAGAAAAGTACGGGAATGAAGTTGCTGAAACTATTTCTATTTTATATGGCGGAAGTGTTAAGGCTTCAAATGCCAAAGAGATTTTTGGCAAACCTGATGTAGACGGCGGACTTGTCGGTGGCGCATCTCTGAAAGCTTCAGAATTCGTGGAGATCATCCAGAGTTTGAAGAGCTGAAATAAGAAATTACGGCGATCATCATCAAACTGTAAAATTGCTATTTTATACATGATTTAACAAAATGATATGTATTAAACCATCTTACATTTAGGTATAAAATTTATAAAAAAAAATGAAAAGACTACTCATCGCCATTCTTTTATTTGCAGGCTCTTTTGGTTACGCGAATGCACAGACCGTCCAGCACAAATCAAAGAAAAAAGAAACCGTTTCGGCCACAAGTGCCAAAAACAAAACAGCAAAGGTTGAAAAGAGCACTTCTACAACTCATTTAAAGGCTAATGGAACACCTGATAAAAGGTACAAAGAAAACAAGGCTAGTGCCAAGGCAGAAGGCCCGATGAAGAAAAATGGGACGCCTGACATGAGGTATAAAGCCAATAAGAAAAAGTGATTTTTTTTAAAAAATTCATTAACCCGGTTTTTTAGCCGGGTTTTTTTATAGTAAACAAACAATTATCGATAATTATTATTTGCAGGCAATTAAAAATTAAGACCGGCCTTTGTAATAGAACTTAATTTATCTAAATGCAACAACGTTTTGTCCCGGGCCGCCGATCTGTGGTACATAGGATCAAATTTAGCTCCTATGATTACTTCGTTCAAAGTATAGGAAGTTCGCGCTACCACAACGTTTGAGAACATATCGTCAAATGCTTTTATGAAGACAAGAATTTCTCCCTGGGCATTTTTGAAATCCTCTTCTGTAAAATTATAGAAAGGACTTGTTTCTGTTATAGGATGTACCACCGTCCAACTTAGTGTAAGAGAATTTACTTTTTCATATTCTAAAGCAAGTTGAAAAAATTTGTTTACCAGTTTCCCGTTTTCTTCCACTATCAATCCCAATGTCACTTTTGCTTCGGCATCAGTAAGAGTTGTGTTTTTAAAAGGAGCTAATCGCAACATTAACGCATTCCCCTCCTGGAAAGGCGCAAGCAAAGCATTCTCACTGAAACGTATATACGCTTTTGGCCTTGCAAATCTTCCATAAATTAAACCGGTAACGACAGCAAAACTTGCCCAACCACTCAATGCTTCAAAAGCAGATATAGAATTAGCGATAAAACCTACAGGGCTTATTTTTCCGTAGCCTACTGTTGTAAAGGTTTCGCAACTAAAGAAAAAAGCCTCGCAAAATTTTTCAAACGTGGAATGAGCGTCTACCCCGTCTAAATGATTTATCCCATTTAAAAAATAGAGTAACCCAAAGACGAGGTTAATTCCCAAATAAAAAAATAAAATAGTGAGCAGGAATTTTGCACGAGGCATTTCAAGTAAAGCATGATACCAGCTTATTTTTTCAAAATAACCAACTCCCTGTTTTTCAATATTAGGACTTCCGTCTTTGTTTAAAAACCTTCCTCCATAATCGGAAGAATTCACACCAAAACCGGTGTTAATTTCGGATTTGATTTCCGGATTTATTTTACGAATTTTAAACATAGGTCTTTTTAAAAAAAGTTTCAAAATATTTTACAAGTCCGGTCATTACAATTAATCCGGTAAACACAGTTGCAGCCAATATCTTCATTGGCAACCCAACTGTTGAAAGCATATAAAACAGCACAAAATAAACAGCAAAATAGATGAATAGCCTGATAGATAGTTTCTTCAAAGGTAAAATTTGTAAGAAGGGAATATTTAAAACTTTAGCTGAATGCCACAGATAAAAAAATACCTGGCAATAAGTAGCGATCACAACGGCAAGGGCAATTCCCCTGGTTCCTATAAGCGGATAAAGAATCAACATTAAAATTATTGAAATAGAAATATCAATCACAGATCCGGAAAGCACTTTTTTCCCTTGTGAAAAGCATTGTAAGATGACACTGTAATTATTGATTCGCAAAGGCAAAATAAATATGCTAATCAAAAAAATGGGCAATGATGCATTGTATTTGTCATTAAAAAGAAAAGAAAAAAGTGGTTGCCGAAAGAAAAGCAGGAAAAAAAACAAAGGAAAAACAATAGCTGAAAGTGCATAAAAACTTTCCTCGAAAAGTTTTTTTATTTTACCCGGGTTGAGAATATTTCCGGAAATTTCAATTGATAAAAAACTTCCCATAACACCGATCAATAAACCAAATATCGGAATTTCAAAAGAACCATTGAAAAAAATGGCAAAGTCAGTTGAAGTAAGAAGATATAGTAAGAAAACTTTATCAATCCATTTTGAGACTACTCCAAGCAACTCGTTTATTCCAAGATATTTCCAATGATTTAAAAAATTCTTTTCATCGTAATTCTTTTCATAATCTTCTTTTCCCTTGCGTATAAGAATGATTGCAATCCCCTTTAAAATTGAAATAACTATAATACCTGTAATTAAATTGTACAACGAATAGCCGGAACCCAGAATGTAAATATGCCATCCGAAAAAGAGAAGTGAGTAAATAAAATTAATTGCAAATGAGATTTTTTCTCCGTGTCTTTTGATTAGTAATGTTTCTGAAATAGTTACAATGTTTCGGATTATAATAAAACTGATCAATAAAAACTTTAATGAAGAAGAAAAGTTTTTGGCAAATAAAAAAAATACCAATAATACTAAAACAGACAGCAAGGAATAAAATAGGCTTAATTTTTTTTTGTTACTTTTTATGAAGGAAAAAAAGAAATTTAAATTGGTGGATAATATGACTGAGGATAAACCAAAACTGATAGTTACGTTTATAATATTAGTATACATCCACACACTTTGAAACTTTCCATAGTTATTGTAATCTAATTTTCTGGAATAGATTATGGAAATTAAAAACAATATTAACACGGGTAAAATCCGTCCTAATAACAACCAGAAAAATTTTCGGGTAGCAAACGATTTATAATTTTGACTAATGATCGTGGAATGTGTTTTTTTCTAAATAATATTTTGGCCAATTATTCGATTTGCAAATATTTCTTTCAGGAAATTTTTCATTTTCTTATATCGGATAAAAAAGCTTGTTAGTGTAATTTCTCCAAATTAAGGGTTTCTTTTAAAAATTAAATTTTTTTCTGGCTTATATATAATTGTTTGATTAAATAAAATATAAAAAAGACGATGTACCGATGTTGAAAATTAAAGCCTACCTCCTTTTTCATATCTTCGCGAACCAATTATGAAGAATATCAGAAATTTTTGCATTATTGCACATATTGACCACGGGAAAAGCACGCTGGCAGACCGGTTGCTTGAATTTACCCATACGGTGAACGACCGCGAAATGCAGGCTCAGGTTCTTGATAATATGGACCTGGAACGTGAAAAAGGAATTACGATTAAAAGCCATGCGATCCAGATCAATTATGCATTTGAAGGACAAGAATATGTTTTAAATTTAATTGACACGCCGGGCCATGTGGATTTTAGTTATGAAGTGAGCCGTGCTCTTGCCGCTTGTGAAGGCGCTTTACTTTTGGTGGATGCCACACAGGGAATACAAGCACAAACAATTTCCAACTTATATCTTGCCATCGACAACGATCTTGAAATAATTCCGGTGTTGAATAAAATTGATATGGATGGAGCGATGATAGCTGAAGTGGAAGATCAGATCATTGACCTGATAGGCTGTAAACACGAAGATATTTTACATGCAAGTGCTAAAACCGGTGTAGGAATCGAGGAAATTCTCGCTGCTATTATTAACCGGATTCCTGCTCCCACAGGTGATGTGGATGCCCCTTTGCGCGCATTAATATTTGACAGTGTTTTCAATAGTTTCAGGGGAATTATCGTCTATTACCGCATTTTTAACGGCGTTTTGAAAAAGAATGATAAGATCAAATTTTCAAATACAGGAAAAGAATACAACGCGGATGAAGTCGGCATTTTGAAAATGGGAATGATGCCCAAGAATGAAGTCAAAGCAGGAGATGTTGGCTATGTAATTACGGGAATTAAAAATGCTAAAGAAGTAAAAGTTGGCGACACGATTACTACTACTTATAATCCTTGCAAAGAATCGATTAAAGGTTTTGAAGAAGTGAAACCGATGGTTTTTGCGGGAATTTTTCCGGTAAATACCGATGAGTTTGAAGAATTAAGAGATTGCATGGAAAAGCTTCAGCTAAATGATGCTTCACTTACATTCGAGTTGGAAACTTCACAGGCATTAGGTTTTGGCTTTCGATGCGGATTTTTAGGCATGTTGCACATGGAGATTATCCAGGAAAGGTTGGAGCGTGAGTTCAATCAAACTGTAATAACCACTGTCCCTAACGTTAGTTTCTTCGCATACACAACTAAAGGCGAAAAAATAATCGTGAACAATCCTACACAGATGCCTGATCCAAGCAGGATTGAAAAGATTGAGGAACCGTTTATCAGAGCTCAAATCATTACAAAACCGGATTATATCGGCAACATTATGTCGCTTTGTATCGGCAAAAGGGGGATTCTTACTAATCAGACATATCTTACTCCAACGCGTGTTGAACTTAGTTTTGAAATGCCTTTAACCGAAATCGTTTTTGATTTTTATGACCGTTTAAAAAGTGTAACACGGGGATACGCTTCTTTTGATTATCACCCGATTGGCTACCGTGAAAGCGACATTGTAAAAATGGATATTTTATTGAACGGCGAAAAGGTGGATGCCCTTAGTTCTTTAATTCACCGGGGAAGATCGCAGGAATTTGGAAGGAAATTGTGTGAAAAATTAAAAGATTTAGTTCCTCGTCAACAGTTTCAAATTGCCATACAAGCGGCCATTGGTGCAAAAATAATTTCAAGGGAAAACATAAGCGCGATAAGAAAAGATGTGACTGCAAAATGTTATGGTGGCGATATCAGCCGTAAACGCAAATTGCTTGAGAAGCAGAAAGAGGGTAAGAAAAGAATGAAGCAAATTGGAAACGTAGAAGTACCACAGGAAGCTTTTTTAGCGGTTTTAAAACTCGACGAGTAAGTGTTTTATTATAAAGGATTTTATTTCAACGGAAATGAGTAGACGAACAGATTACTGTTTTTTTTATTTTGAAAAAGGCATCACGTTGGATGAATAAAGAAAAATCATTACTTTTCAGAAAAGTTACTCTATGCCTTCAATTGCTTTAAATAATGAAATGAATATCGAGGTAAAAGTTCGTCTCATTCGAAAAGGAGACGATGAACCTTTGAATGGTACCGGATTTTCGGTGCGCTTGTATGACAGCGATCTTTTTAATGACGATTTTTTGGGTGAAAGTGTTCCTGACAAGGAAGGCGTTGCCAAATTCCTTTTTTCACAAGGCGACTTTTCAAAGCCGGTTAATCTTGACAAAAAACCTGACTTTTATTTTGTGGTTTATAAAAACAAAGAAGTTATTTTTAAAAGCAAAGTAATGTCTAACCTTGATCTGACTGATGTGGAAGAATTTATCATGAAAGAAGGAGAGGTGATCGACCTTGGTACTTTTTTAATTGATGCAGATTAGCTTCCAATTTCTTTCATGACCTCAGCAAATAATTTGTAAGAATGAAGTTTAGCATTTTGATCAAAAACATTTGAGATAACCATTATTTCATTCATTCTTGTTTTTTCAACAAAATCTTTCATTTTAGTTTTTATGGTTTCCGGGCTTCCTATAAAAGATAGCTGTAACATTTGTTTGGCCGCTTCTTCCTCATGCACGCTCCATAAATTTTTCATGTTGTCCACAGGTGGTTGTAAGCGTGTGCGCTTTCCCGTTATAATGCCTATAAACATCTGGTATAATGAAGTCGCCAGTTTATTAGCTTCTTCATCAGTATCTGCTGCAACTACATTTACACAAGGCATGACGTATGGTGTTTCAAGAACTGGTGAAGGTCTGAAAGTGCGCCGGTACAAATCAATTGCAGTATAAAATTGTCCGGGAGCAAAATGACTTGCAAAGGCGTAAGGCAATCCTAAATAAGCGGCAAGTTGAGCACTGTCTGTACTTGACCCCAAAATCCAGATGGGGATTTTTTGTCCTTCTCCGGGGATGGCCCTCACTTTTGAATTACTATTTTCTTTTGAGAAATAAGTTTGAAGTTTTAAAACATTTTGAGGGAAATCTTCCGCGGTGGCAAACCGGCTTCCCCGTAGTTCCATTGCTGTCAATTGATCAGTTCCGGGTGCGCGTCCTAATCCCAAATCAATTCTTCCCGGATAAATAGATTCCAGGGTTCCAAACTGTTCTGCCACTGCCAAAGGCGAATGATTCGGAAGCATGATGCCACCGGAACCAACCCGCATCTTTGAAGTGCCACCCGCGATATATCCTATCAAAACTGACGTTGCCGAGCTTGCAACACTAATCATATTGTGGTGTTCGGAAAGCCAATACCGCGTATAGCCTAATTTTTCTACATATTTTGCCAGTTCAAGGCTTTTTGCAAAAGTTTCTTTAAAAGTAGCGCCTTCTGAAATAGTTGCGAGATCTAAAACAGAGAAAGGGATATGTGTTTTTTCATTCATGGTACTGCTATTAAAACAGGTAAAAGTGCTTAAACGAAAGTCAAAGATCGTGCAGATATTTTTACAAAGTTTCTTCAAACTTTTTACGTTTAACTAACCATCGATTGATGTAGTTGTGAATATAAAATGGAGTCTTTAAAATTAGTAGTTTAAATGTACTATTCTTTCATCCGGAAGATTACCGATAATATCTATCTTCGTATAGATTTTATCTATATAAAAATTTATGAACATACAGCAATTGGAATATCTGGTAGCGGTGGATGTGAAAAGACATTTTGTAAAGGCAGCCGAAAAATGTTTTGTAACCCAGGCAACCCTTAGTATGATGATAAAAAAGCTGGAAGATGAGCTAGATGTAAAAGTTTTTGATCGGAGCCGTCAACCTGTAGTGCCTACAGAAATTGGGAAAAAAGTTATTGCCCAGGCGAAAATAATTTTGCATGAAAGCAATAAGTTGAGGGAAATGGTTCGGGATGAGCACGCTGAATTGAAAGGAGAACTCCGGATTGGTATTATCCCCACACTCGCTCCATATATTCTTCCTTTGTTTATGAATTCTTTTTTGAAAAAATATCCTTCCGTAAAATTAAAAATCAGTGAGTTTACTACTGATCAGATAATTAATCAATTGCAGCAACAGGATCTTGACGTGGGGTTGCTTTCAACGCCATTGAACCAACCTTTTTTAAAAGAACAACCGTTGTTTTATGAACAGTTTGTTGTATATACTTCTTCTGATGACAAGATTTTGAAGAAAAAATTTGTACTGGCAAAGGATATTGATACCAACCGGCTTTGCCTTTTGGAAGAAGGACATTGCCTGCGGTCGCAGGTTTTTAATTTGTGTGAATTAAGAAACAAAGAACAGGAATTCAGACAATTGGATTTTGAAACGGGGAGTATTGAAACCTTGAAAAGAATTGTGGAAGTGAATCATGGTATTACGATTTTGCCCATGCTTGCTTTGAAAGCTATGTCTGCCAGGCAAAAACAAAACATTCGTTACTTTAAAGCGCCGGTACCTGTCAGGGAAATTGGTCTTGTAACGTACCGTTATTTTGTAAAGGAAAAATTGATCCAAAGCCTGAAAGAAGAAATACTGAATCACATTCCAGATGAAATGAGGTCAGTTTCAAAAAAGGAAATTATCAATATTTAAAAATAAAGAATATACGATTAGTTTTGCGGCAGTTCATGCCATGCTCGCAAAGCGTGTTTAAAGTTTTGTAAATCAGAAAACTCTTATTCGTACTTTTGTTGGCATACTTTTGAAGTAAAAGATTAAAAAAAAGTTATGAAGAAAATTTTGGTAATTATTGCAGGAGCGTTTATGCTTACAGGTTGTGTGGCAAAAAGATACTTGGCGCAATCACAACAGGAAACAGCTACTTTAAGGGAAGACAGTACGCAACTGGCAAAGCGAAATGCATCATTGCAACAAAACATTGCTTCGCTCAATGATCAGATTACATCATTGCAAAAAAATATTGATGGCCTTAATGGAAGAATCTCTGATCTGGAAACTCAAAACAGCCAGCTTGGCCAGCAAACGGCTGCACAACAAACCAAACTAACCGAAAGCCAGCAAAGCCTTCAGCAGCAACAACAAAAATTGGAACAATTGCAAAATTTACTCAATAAGCAAAAAGAAGCTTCAGAAGAACTCAAAAATAAAATGGCTGAAGCCTTGAAAGGATTTAATTCAAATGAACTTTCTGTTTATCAAAAAGACGGGAAGGTGTACGTGAGCCTTTCTGAACAATTATTGTTTCCATCCGGCAGCGCTGTCGTGAACCCGAAAGGTGTGGATGCTTTGTCGAAACTTGCCGCTGTACTTAATTTGAATACGGATGTAGCTGTAAATATTGAGGGCCACACTGATAGTATCCCAATTCGTGGGCGCTACCAGGACAACTGGGATTTAAGTACGGCACGTGCCAATGCTATCGTTCGTATTCTGGTAAATAATTATAAAGTCGATCCTACAAGAGTTATTTCATCAGGGCATAGTTATTATGAACCTGTAGCCAGCAATTCCACTCCTGAAGGAAGAGCCAAAAATCGCCGTACAGACATTATTCTTTCTCCAAAACTGGATGAGATGTATAAGTTGCTCGGTATGTAAATGAAAGCATTTTATTGTAATTTATTTTCGGTTACTATTACTGTTATATTTTTATATTTAAGAGAAAAGCAGGATTATAGCCGGGCTAAGATTAACCAAAATATTAGCACTAATTTAGTCGCTAAATTGATGTATGTCGCAGGTAAGAAAGCAAAGCATTGTTTCTACGGTTTTTGTGTATGCCGGTTTTTTGATCGGGTTTATCAGCACCTATTTATTTACCAGGCAGGGTTCGGTATTCACACCTACAGAATATGGGTTGACGACTATTTTTATCGCCGTCGGAAATTTAATGTATGCCTTTGCCAACCTGGGCATGGTTTCGGTGGTCTATAAATTTTACCCCTACTATAATGACAATCTCCTCAAAAAGAAAAATGACCTTTTAACATGGACATTGCTGGTGAGCCTTATCGGTTTTTGTTTTGTAATTCTTGCCGGCGTTATTTTTAAAGACCTGGTTATACGCAAGTTTGGCGGTAATTCGCCGGAATTCATTCAATACTATTTCTGGGTTTTTCCCTTTGGATTTTCTTTGCTTATTTTTTCAATACTGGAGATTTTTGCCTGGAACATTCGAAAATCGATTTTTACTACTTTTTTAAGAGAGCTTTTTTTCCGGCTGATCACATTACTGCTCATCTTCCTCCTTAGTTTTAAACTCATCAGCAGTTTCGACACGTTTATAAAAATGTATGCTTTCAGCTATGGGGTTGTTGCGGTCGTGCTATTGGTTTACCTCGTGTGGAAAAAAGAATTTTATATAACGTTTACTATCAGCCGGGTTACCAAAAAGTTCTACAAGAAAATGATTTCCATGGCCTCGTTGATCTATGTGGGAAGCACTATTTATACGATCGCCATGTTCATTGACACCATTATTATCGCCTCATTGCTGGGTACTGATTCAGTGGGCGTATTTGGATTGGCTCTTGTGATTTCGGGCCTCGTACAGGCGCCGCAAAGAGGTGCTGTGGCTGCATCCATCCCGGTTTTATCAAAGGCATGGAAAGATAAAGATTATGAAAAGATCAACTTGATCTATCAGCGCTCAGGTATTAATTTGCTTATCGCTTCGTTGGGGATTTTCCTGCTCATCTGGCTGAATTATACGGATGCCGTTCATACTTTTAAACTCAAACCGGCGTACCTGCAATCGCAATGGATATTTTTCTTTTTAGGCCTTGCAAGGGTTATTGATTTGGGAACCGGCGTTAATTCACAGATCATCGGTACGTCCACTTTCTGGCGTTTTGAATTCATCAGTGGCATGGTATTATTATCCCTTGCTTTTCCGCTTAATTATTACCTGGTAAAGCATTTCGGCGTTATCGGCGCAGGTTATTCAACGCTTATTTCTTACTCCGTTTATAATATCATCCGTATACTGTTTTTGAAAACCAAATTCAATATGCATCCGTTCAGTAGTAAGACGATTTACGCGATAGTGCTGGCCTTTGTTTCTTATACGATTTGCTATTTTGCATTCGGGGCTATGCAGGGTTTTATAGCTATTATGCTCAGAACACTTGTCTTTACTGTATTATACGGGGGGGCGATCGTTTATTTCGATCTTTCGCCGGATGTGTTATCAATTTGGGTAAACGTGAAAAGCCGTGCTTATAAAAAGAACAAAAGGATCTCCTGAAAAATATTCACATTCTTTCCGGAACGTTTATTCCAAGAAGTTGGAGCCCGCTTTTTATAACATGAGCCGTCATAACGCTTAGGCCTAAGCGCAGTTTTTTCTTGTCTTCTGTTTCGGCATTGGCAACAGAATGTTCTGTATAAAATGAATTATACAATTTGGCAAGAGTAAAAACGTAATTGGCAATAATTGAAGCATTCATTTCAATGCCGGCATTAGAAATTATGGTAGAATATTTCTCTAAAAAAATAATTAATTGCCTTTCCAATGGAAGTAATTTGTTGGCTGATAGCCCAACATTATCCACCGATATTTTTTCAATTCCTACTTTTCTCAAAATGGATTGAATTCTTGCGTAAGTATATTGAACAAAAGGGCCGGTAAATCCATGAAAGTCGATGCTTTCTTCAGGATTGAAAATCATTCTCTTTTTGGGATCAACTCTCAACAAATAAAACTTCATCGCGCCAAGGCCCAGGGTTTCATAAAGTTCTTTTAATTCCTCTTCTGAAAAATCATTTACTTTTCCTAGTTCTTTGGTGTGTTTTTCCGCGGTGGCTACCATTTCATCAATCAAATCATCTGCATCCACAACAGTTCCCTCGCGGCTCTTCATTTTGCCTGAAGTCAGCTCCACCATTCCATAACTTAAATGGTAAATATTATCAGCAAATGACATCCCCAGCTTCCTGATAATTTCTTTCAGCACTTTCATGTGATGTAATTGTTCGTCGCCGATCACATAAATGCTTTTGTCCAAATGATATTCTTCAAATTTTTGTTTCGCAAGCCCGATATCCTGTGTGATATAAACAGAAGTGCCATCACTTCTCAAAACCAATTTCTCATCCAGGTTTTTATCAGAAAGATCGATCCAAACACTGCCATCTTCTTTCCTGAACAGAATATTTTTTTCCAATCCTTCTTTTACAAAATCCTTTCCCAGCAAATAGGTGTCACTTTCATAGAACGTTTTGTCAAAATCACTTCCAATTCTTTTATAGGTTTCATCAAAACCTTTGTAAACCCAGCCGTTCATCATTTTCCATAAATCTCTCACATCATGTTTGCCATTTTCCCAGTCAAGCAACATTTGTTGCGTTTTCTTCATTATCGGTGCTTCTTTTTCCGCTTCTTCCTTCGTTTTTCCGCCTTTTATTAGTTCCTCAACCTGCTTCTTTATATACATCATTGAATTTTACGTAATAGTCGCCAACAAAATGATCTCCTTTTTCATCAGTTGATTCCGGCGTATCGCCATGGGCAAACATTTCCCACGCGATCATGCTTTTACAAATATGAATGCCGCGGTCGTTTACGATCGAAGTTTTTATTACTTCATTTCCATTGGCTTTTAAAATTTCGGCAACACTCCATCCTAAAAAATTATTTCTCAAATGCCCAAGATGCAGACGGTTTGTTAGTGTTGGGAGAAGAATATTCCACCATCACTTTTTTATGGTTCGGTTCTTTCTTTCCAAAATTTTCATCATTGTAATTTTCCTGTAACAATGAAGTAAGTTGATGTCCGGTGATGGTAAGATTGAGAAAGCCTTTGATCACATTATATGCAGAAAAAAAGTCAGGGTGATCTTTTAAAAGTTGTTCGCCCAGTTCTTTTCCCAAAGTTTCCGGCGACTTTTTTAAAGTTTTTACCAGAGCAAAAAGAACGATCGTATAATCGCCTTCAAACTCGGGCTTCGGTTTCATTTACCTGGAAATCATTTTCCGAAAATTGATTGTCCATACAAACTCGACAAACTTTTCATGGCTGCAGACTTGAATGTAAGAAGTAAATGACATATGCGAAAATAGATAATTGGCCAGATGTTATTCAATTGTTACAGTAAACCCATAAATAACCCGGAATTTTTATTTTGAAATTGAAAAGGAAGGTTGTGAATGACTGTGTCCTTATTTATAATTTTCCATGGCTTTTTTTACGCTATCGTATTTAAGTAATAATGCTTTGGCCGCTGGCTTCATCTTTGATACCTGTTTTCTCCATGAGCATCCGTGTGCCTCGTCCTACAATTTTTTGATTCGTCAGTTTCATATTCACCATCTTATTATCTTCTACTCTGCCCAATCGAATCATTGCCGCAGTAGAGATCATGTTTAAAACCATTTTTTGAGCCGTGCCGCTTTTCATCCTTGTGCTGCCGGTAACAAACTCTGGCCCAACAATCACTTCTACAGGAAAATCAGCAACATTCACTTATTGGAGAATCAGGGTTACATGCGATACTTCCGGTTACAATATTGTTTTCCCTGCATTTTTTTAAAGCCCCGATTACATAAGGCGTTGTCCCGCTTGAAGCAATACCAACCACCACATCAGCTTCGTTTACCTGATATTCCTGTAAATCTTTCCACCCTTGTTCCGTGTCGTCTTCGGCATTTTCTACCGGGTCAACAATGGCTTTTTCCCCACCGGCAATTATCCCGATTACAAGTCCTTTAGGAACGCCATAGGTAGGCACACATTCACTTGCGTCCAAAATACCAAGGCGGCCGCTGGTACCTGCGCCAATATAAAATAGCCTTCCGCCAGAAATCATTTTTTCTGAAACGGCTGTGATGAATTTTTCAATTTCGTGGTAAAGCTTTTTCTACTGCTGCGGCTACATGGTGATCTTCCTGGTTAATATTTTTTATAACTTCTCCAACGGTCATTTTTTCGAGATGACGATAATTTCGAGGCGCCCTCCGTAACTTTTCTAAAGGCCATTCCTTTTTGCTGCAAATCTAATTTATTTAAAATTTGTTTCAAGTCATTTGCCATTGTTAAAAACAATATTCTTCTTTGGTGCAATTCTATACTTGCATTAATTTACACCGCTATTAATTTTAAAGTAACAATTTCAAAATGAAACAACTGATTGCTGCGTTTTTCGTTTTTTTTCTTTCAATATCTTTTGGTCGCGCTCAAAATTTTGAAAAAAACCTTCAAACGTATGCGAATAATTTTTCAGAGGAAAGAATTTACCTGCATTATGATAAATCTGCTTACGCTGCCGGAGAAACCATTTGGTTTAAAGCGTATATGATGCAAACGATTTTCCCTTCTGTTGAAAGTAAAACTGTTTATATTGACTGGACGGATCCGAACGGGAAAGTTGCTTTTACATACCATAAGCCCTATACAGGATGGAACTGCAATTGGTCAATTTGAAATTCCTGAAAAATATAAAGGGCAATACATTCATGTGAGAGCCTATACCAAATGGATGTTGAATTTTGATTCCTCTTTTTTATACAACAAAGACCTTAAGGTTCTTTCAGACAGTATCGCATTTCCCGCTGAAAATATAATAAAGCCAGAGTTGGTATTTTTTCCAGAAGGTGGAAACCTCGTTGCCGGAGTTAATAATAAAATAGCTTTTAAAGCAAATGATCAATATGGAAGGCCGGTAAAAATAAATGGAGAAATAAAAAGAGATGATGGAGAAGTTGTTGCACAACTTAAGGAAATGCATGATGGAATGGGCTATTTTTATATGATACCTAAAGAAGGAGAAAAATTTACAGCTTTCTGGAAGGATGAAAAAGGAACGCAACATAAAACAGAACTTCCGGAGGTAAGCAATTCAGGCGTTTCTATGCAAGTGGCAGTAGATGGTACGAATAGAAATTTTCAGGTAAGTGTTAGCCCGCAATCCGTTTCAACATTAACAGCAGTACATATTGTGGGAACTGAATACGAACAACCGGTTTTTAATATTACCAAAGAAGTAAAAGAAGGGCTTGTTGGCGCAATTATTCCCACCCAAAGCCTTCCCACCGGAATTTTAAGGATCACCGTTTTTGATAATGATTGGAAACCTCTTGCCGAGCGTATCACTTTCGTTAAAAACCACGATTATGATTTTCAGCCTACCATGACGGTAAAACATTGGGGACTCAATAAGCGCGCGAGAAATGAAATTGAAATAGAAGTTCCGGACAGCCTGACTGCTAACTTATCCGTTGCTGTTACAGATGCGGCAATAGGGGAAGATACCACAAGTAATATTATTTCACACCTTTTATTGACCAGCGAATTGAAAGGGAAAATTAATAATGCCGCATGGTATTTTATGAATAACAGTGACTCTCTCATGCAACAACTCGACCTTGTAATGCTCACTAACGGTTGGCGGCGTATAGACTGGAAAAAGTTAGTTGCAGGTGAATTTCCTCAAATCAAGTACAAGCGCGACACCAGTTATCTATCTCTTTCAGGAAAAATTTATGGTGCTACGCCTACACAATTGGAACTCGCTAATCAAATTAATTTAATGGTAAATGAAAAGAACTCAGGAATGCAGCTATTTACTGTTCCTGTGAAACCTGATGGAAGTTTTAACGACCCTTCATTGATACTTTTTGACACAGCCAAAATCTATTATCAAGTAGGAAAAAATAGCGGGCTTGGTGATGTGAGTGTTCAATTTCTGACCAACAAGCTTCCTCCATTCTCAGAAAATGCAAAAGCAACAGGAATCTATTTTAATCACAGTGCAGATACTACCGGTTTTGCCTACCATATTCATTTGAATGATGCGCTGGAACGAGAATTGCAATATTATAAGGGGAAAGTTCTGGCAACCGTTACGGTAAAAGCTCCATCAAAATCACCAACTGAAGAGATGGATAAAAGATATACTTCAGGCCTTTTTTCAGGTGGTGATGCAAGCGAGTTTGATTTGGTAAATGATCCGTTTGCCCATAGTGCACTTGATATTTTTCAATACCTCCAGGGAAAGGTTGCCGGGCTCCAGATTAATACTACGAGTAATCCTCCCACACTTTCATGGCGCGGAAGTACTCCTCAGTTATATCTTGATGAAATGCAGACTAATGCTGCCATGATTGAAAATGTACCGGTAAGTGATGTGGCTTATGTGAAAATTTTCAGACCTCCCTTTATAGGTGCTCCCGGGGGTGGCGCAGGAGGAGCAATAGCTATTTATTCGAGAAAAGGCGGGGATGAAGATCAAGCGCAAGGCAAAGGCCTTTCCAACAATATGGTAAGCGGATATACCTTGATTAGGCAATTTTATTCTCCTGACTACAATACATTCAATGAGGAAAATGAAAAGAAAGATCTGCGTACGACACTTTACTGGAATCCTTCTGTTGTTACCTCTCCGGGAAACAATAAGGTCTTATTAAAATTTTACAACAATGATGTTACCGAATCTTTCCGCGTAATTATAGAAGGAATGACTAAAGACGGAAGGCTTGCGCATGTTGAACAAATAATGGAATAATTGTTATAGTAGTAAACGAATAAAAAATCCTGTTTTTTATTTTAATCGTCGTATAATTTCGGCGGCCTTTGCCGCAATATTGGCCCAATAAAAATGTTCAAAATAAGCAGAAGAGATAGAGTTCTTATTGTTTAAACAATTTTCCATGTTGTCAGAAAACTTTTGCCAGTCTTGATTTTCAGAAAGATATAATTTTCCATTACAGATATTCTTCTTCCACTCCAATTGCGCCATTAACCGTTGAAACTGCGTTCATATTATAACCCAATGCTTCTACCAATTTTGTCTTTATTCCACCACCTTCGGTAACAGGATTTATAAATACATCCGCACCGTTAAAATATTCAGTTATGTCATCTACGAATCCGGCGTAGATAATATTTTTACTGCTATATTCTTTTAATTCATTCATTTCAGCAGGAAGGCCTTTGCCACAAATAATTATTTTGTAGGAGATTCCTTTCTTAATAAAAAGCGGGTTTATTTTTTCTAAGATATTTTTTAACGCTATAAGATTCGGTTGGTAATGTAGCGTACCATTGAAAAGAAATAAATGGGTATCGGCTTGTAAAGAATACCTTTTCAGTAAAGTATTTTTTGCGGCTGCTTTTTCCGTTGACGAAGGAATTGAATTCCATGAAATTCCATAAGTAATGACAGCACTCTTTTCAAACGGAAGCCGGTATTGCTTTTGAAAATATTGCCTGTCTTGTTGAGTAATACAAAAAGTAAAATCAGCTTTGTTGTGAATCCATTTTTCATAATACCACAGAATTTTCCACCACCATTTTCCAATCGTTTTAAAGCGCTCGGCTTCTATGTTTTGAGAATGAACGATCACTTTTACCTTACAATATTTTTTCAATAACAGCGCCATCCAGCCGTAATATGGATGTTCAACAATTAGATGGGAAATGTTATTTTCTTTTATTATTTTTTTGATACTTGAAAAATAAAAAGGATTGATGTAGCGCAGACGTCCGTTTGCCAGTTGATTGAAAACTTTGTAAGGAGCAAGCGAAGGATCATTATCCTTAATACTGAAACAAAAAAGATTTTCTTCTTTTGAAAAATATTTATTGAAGAGCGCAATACTTTTTTGGCCCCCCAGCTTTGGTGGAAAAATTTTGTAGGTTACAATACTCAGTACATTTGTCATTCAAAAATTATAATTCCAACAAATTAATATTATTTTGTTGAGACTTTTTTCAAAACACTTTTTTTAATGAAATTATTTTCATTTTTTTCAAGGTTTACTTTTATCTGCAACATTTGTTTTTTATTGTTTGTGATTTTCTCAAAAGTGGAAGCAACAAAACCGGTTGCAGGCACACCAGGAACTGTTGTCGGTTTGCCTTTTTTTAAAGACCTGGTAATTATCCTGGGGTTTTCAGCAATTGTAATCAATTTAATCATGTGCATTGCTATTTTGTTGGCGCTGCTGTTTAAGAAAATTGTTGTTTTGCCCAAGTGGCTTTCGATAGTGAATGTTGGTTTTTTAATAATCGAATTTTATTATTTCTTTTTTTACAAATAAATGCACTGCTATGATTCATAAAATTGTAAACGACAAGCCCACTAAAATCTTTGTAGGTTTTACCGCTTTCTTTGTTGCCAACGCTTTAATAGCAGAAGCTATAGGAATGAAACTATTTTCACTTGAAGGACTGTTTGGTTTAAAGCCGGCCAACTTCACACTTTTCGGGCAAAGCGGATTAGCGTTTACGCTTACCTGTGGTGTTATACTCTGGCCATTGGAATTTGTAATCACCGATATCATCAATGAGTTTTACGGGCCTAAAGCAGTACGAAGAATTTCGATTACCGCCGTTATCCTCATCTCATATGCTTTCCTGATGTATTTTATTGCTATCGCTTTGCCGCCTGCTCAGGCATGGCTCAGCAGCAGCCAGGAACAGGGAGTTGAAAACATACAGGCCTCTTTCAGTGCCATCTTTGGGCAAAACATGCGCATCATTGTTGGCAGCCTTGTGGCGTTTTTAGTAAGCCAGGCTGTGGATGTTTTTGTGTTTCAAAAGATAAAAAAAGTAACAGGAAATAAAAAATTATGGCTTCGTGCTACAGGCTCTACATTAGTTTCTCAATTGGTGGATAGTTATATTGTTTTGTTTATCGCTTTCAGTGGTTTGTTTTCATGGCAACTTATCCTGGCAGTTGGGATTATGAATTATCTGTACAAGTTCACGCTGGCCATCATTCTTACTCCGGTCATTTATTTTGTTGAAGGAAAGATAGAGAAATATGTTGGCCATGATGTTGCGCATCAAATGAAACAAGCTGCAATGGGAGAGGAGACTGTTTTTGAAAATATTCCTGCGGCTGGATGAGAATTTGATTTACTGATTATTGAATTATTGCTGGTTGAATTGTAGGAGTAGTTTATTGTAATAAAAATAGACAGGAAGGCTTTAGCGGAAAAAGAGAAGAAGATATCGTGAGTTTTGCAGCTTGGAAATCAGTAGATGAACAAATAAATGCAATTTTTATTTTGACACAATTAAAGGCTTCCGAAATTTATTTTTGACTAAAGTGAGTGATGAATTTGAAAAGAACTTCAGGGTGGAAGTAATTAAAATGCTTCTTATTCTATTATTGAATTCTTTCAAACAAAAGCCGGGCAACAGTTTTATCAATTGGCAAACTCACATCTTCTTCAGAAAATTCAGAAAGGCTGACGAAACGAAAAGTTTCTGATTGTTCATTTGATGAATTGATCTCTTCGAGATTAATTGTTGCTGTCGCTGAAACATAGTAATAAATTGAAATAATCTGGTGATCAGGATTAAACGCGCTTTGCTGGTAGAAATCAGTTGTATAAAAATGATTTTCCACTTCCACCGCCAGGTTCATTTCTTCCATAAATTCTCTTTTTAAACACTCCCGTGTTCCTTCACCAATCTCAAGTCCTCCACCGGGAAATTTAGTATAAAATTGTCCGCGGATTATTTCATCACTGAGAAGAATTTCATTTTGATCGTTTATTAAAATACCGTAAACGCGCACATTAAATGTCATCATTCTTTTATTTCATATTCACCTGAAAATACAAAAGTAGCAGGCCCGGAAAGCCATATGTTTTTGAATTCGGAATCGCTTATTTTGTCAAACTCAACATTTAAATTGCCACCTTTTGTTTTTACGTCCACATGGTTAAAACCATTGTCATTATGTGCAGCTATCAATGCTGAAGCTGTAACGCCGGTGCCACAACTTAGGGTTTCATCTTCCACTCCGCGTTCATAGGTGCGCACAAAAATGTGATCATCATCAAGGTTTTGAACAAAATTTACATTGATTCCTTTTTCAGCAAACTCTTTGTTGTTACGAATCTTGCGGCCATCGGCAACTACATTTACACCTTCTGCGTCACTAACAAATTTTACATAATGAGGTGAACCGGTATCAAGAACATAGTGATCCAGTGAAAAGTCAACATGGGTTACATCGTTCATTTTTAAACTAACCTCTTTATTCAGATCGATTTTTGCAGTATGTGTGCCGTCAGAAGCTGAAAAAATATATTCGTTTTTTTTAATTCCCATGTTTGATGCAAACTGTACTATACACCTGCCACCATTTCCACACATTGAACCTTCTTTTCCATCTGAATTAAAATATACCATTTCGAAATCAAAACCTTCCTTATTATTTAATAACATCAAACCATCAGCACCAATACCAAAGTGCCGGTCACACATTTTTTTTACGTGTTGAACTGTAATTTCATGAGAGATTTTTTCCCTGTTATCTATCAGGATAAAATCATTACCGGCCCCCTGGTATTTATAAAATTTGATTTTCATTGCTATAACTTTTCTATAATTATTTCCAAAGATTTTTTAATCAGCTTATCTATTAAAGCCTGTGAATCATTACTGAAATTTTTGTGAATGCGATTCGCAATGATTGCGTTAAGCGAAACGCAATGATGATGTAACGCTTTCCCCAGCCCATAAATTGCAGATGTTTCCATTTCAAAATTGGTAATACGGTACTTCCCGAACTGAAAAGAAGTAAGCTGATCTATCAACTGTGGATTGGTAATTCCCAAACGAAGAATTCGTCCCTGCGGCCCATAAAAACCCGGGCAGGTAACCGTGATTCCCTGATGAAAACCATCCACAAAATGTTTCAATAAATGCATGGAAGCGGCAGCAATATATGGATCTCCAAAACCACTGTGCAATTGTGTTTGGGTTTTGAATGAATGGATAAGTTGTTTTTCTTCTTCATTCGTTTCGTGCAGGTAAAAGTTCAACAGGTTATCAAGCCCAAGGCCATGGCTGCTTGCCACAAAACTGTCGACAGGAATATCTGCCTGTAAAGAACCTGATGTGCCTATGCGGATGATGTTCAATTGTTTTAATTCATTATTTATCATCCGGCTATGAAAATCTATATTAACCAAAGCGTCCAGTTCATTCAAAACGATGTCAATATTATCCGGGCCGATTCCTGTGCTGACGACAGAAATCCTCTTATTGCCAATTAATCCTGTATGTGTAATAAATTCACGGTGCTTCCTTTCAACCTCAATTTTATCAAAATGTTTACTGATTTCAGCAACCCTTGCCGGATCGCCTACGGTTATAATATTTTGCGCAATTTCGTCAGCTTTCAGATCCAGGTGGTAGATGGCTCCCCGTGCGTTTAAAATTAGTTCTGATTCAGCGATCCGCTGCATGTTTTTTTAATTGTGAATAAACAATTGTACAAAATTACTTCATTACCAATGAAAGTACTTTTTGATTTCACAATTAGTTTATCCTTAATAAAAATTGCCTATTTTTGTGCGCTTTAAAAAATAAAATGGTCCTGTGGCCGAGTGGTTAGGCAGAGCTCTGCAAAAGCTTCCACAGCGGTTCGAATCCGCTCGGGACCTCTGGTACGAGGATTGCTATCGGCAGTCTTTTTTTATTTTTTTCCTATCCTACGTTAATGCTGATTATCAGCTTTTTGTTAACATAGTCAGTTATTTATCGAAAGTAGCTTTACATAGGTTTATCTCATTTAGACAGACCATTAGATAGATCAAAATCTTTTTGAGCGGAAGGGGGAGTCAATATCACCGGATTTACAATGATAAAATATCTGAGAAGTACGATAATATTTAGTACTAAAAGGAAAACAAAAGGAAGTTACTTGCATATTAAATTATGTTAAGAGTTATTGTTAACCAAAAATTTTTAAATGGATTTGAAGAATAAGGTTGCAATGATAACAGGTGGCACTCATGGAATTGGCGCTGCAACCGCTAAGGTTCTGGCCAGGCAAGGTGTCAAGATTAGTTTAGTAGCCAGGAATATTGACGATGTTACCATTAAAAAAGAAATCGAATCGTCTGGGCAAGAGTGCTGCATAATATCCGCAGATTTAAGTAAGGAAGAAAATTGTAAAAAGGCCGTAGAACAAACGATAGAAACGTTTGGATCCGTTGATATTCTTGTTCATTCTGCCGGCGGCGCAGCTCCGGGAAGTCTGCTTAATGGAGCGCGCAATGTTTGGTACCAGGCTTTTGATATTCACATTCATGCTGCCTTTCATTTGTCTTCTGCTGTGGTCCCATACATGCAAAAGAAAAAGGAGGGGGTAATAATTTTGATATCTTCTGCTGCAGGTTTACGGGGAGTGAAGAATTCACTTGCATATTCGGTTGTAAAAGGAGCTATTCCTCAATTTGCCCGGTCCATGGCTTTTGAGCTTTCTGACGAGAATATTCGCGTTAATTGTATTTCACCCGGTATTGTATGTACAAGGTTTCAGGATTATCTTACTCCTTATCAAATTAAAAATAATATTGAGAATAGAATTCCTTTACATAGGGAAGGTAAGCCTTCTGACGTAGCAGAAGCAATAACTATGTTGGTTAGCAATGATTTCATTACCGGCGAGAATATAGTAATAGATGGCGGAATGACAATGCGTATCGTTTAAAAAAAAGATTAAAAACAAATGGAAATATCAAAGCTGGAAATATTTAAAGTTCCTCCAAGATGGCTTTTTCTTAAGATTACTACAAAAGATGGTATTGAAGGATGGGGAGAGCCGGTAGTAGAAGGTAAGGCCGATACAGTAAAAACTGCTATTGAAGAAATGGCAGGTTATATTATAGGGAAAGATGCCCGACGAATTGAAGATATTTGGCAATTATTGTACCGTGGAGGGTTTTACCGTGGAGGCCCTATTTTAATGAGTGCCATTTCTGGAATAGACCAGGCATTGTGGGATATCAAAGGAAAAGCGCTAGGCGTGCCTATTTATGAACTGTTAGGTGGCCCGGTGCGTGAAAAAATGAAAGTATATAGTTGGATTGGAGGAGACGAGCCCTCAAATTTAGTAGAGGGAGCTAAAAGTCGGTTAACCCAGGGATTTCGGGCAGTCAAGATGAACGCCTGCTCATCTATGGAATGGATAGATTCCCCTAAAAAAATTCAGGATGCGATAAGTTGTATACAAGCTGTAAGGGATGCTATAGGTTATGATATTGGTTTGGGAATAGATTTTCATGGCCGCATTCATAAAGGAATGGCGAAGGGTTTTATGCGTGATTTGGAATCTGTTAAGCCTATGTTTATTGAAGAGCCGGTTCTGCCCGAAAATAAAGAAGCCTTTTCAGTTCTGGCCAATTACACAAGTACTCCAATAGCCGCCGGGGAACGACTGTTTTCAAGATGGGACTTTAAATCTTTATTCTGTAGTGGAAATATTGATATCATCCAGCCTGACTTGAGCCATGCGGGTGGAATTTCAGAAGTTAAGAGAATTGCAACAATGGCAGAAGCTTACGACGTGGCGCTTGCTCCGCATTGTCCACTCGGGCCGATTTCATTTGCTGCGGCGTTGCAAATCGATTTTAGTTGCATCAACGCAGTGATACAGGAAACAAGTATGGGGATCCATTATAATGCAGACGCGGATCTATTGGACTATATAGAAAACCCCGGGGTGTTCAACGTAACCGAAGGATATATAAAACGCCCAGAATTACCTGGATTGGGAATTCAGGTAAATGAGTACAAAGTGAGGGAATTGGCAAAGAAAGGCCACTCGTGGAAAAACCCAATTTGGCGAAATGGTGACGGAAGTATTACCGAATGGTAATGCCAGCATTTTTAGCTTTGTGAAAGAATTATATGAAGCAAGAGTTTATTCTGAGCTGTGATTGGGGGACATCGTCCTTTCGGTTAAGCCTTGTGGATATACAAATCCATAAGATCATCTGCTCAGTCCATAACCAGAAAGGTATTCTATCAACATTTAATGAATGGAAGACCTATCGGCATCAGCATGGAATTAGGAGAAAGGATTATTACTTTGGACAATTGAAAAAAGAAATTGTTTCTCTATTGAATCAAACTTCTTTTCCACTTGAAACCATTCCAATAGTAATTTCCGGTATGGCATGCTCTTCGGTAGGTATACAGGGACTTCCTTATGCTCCACTTCCATTTTCAATTGACGGAAGTGATGTAATTTCAACCCAATTGGATTACCCTAAAGGTCTTTCCAACAGAGTTTTGTTGATATCAGGCGTTAGCAATAATGTAGATGTGATGAGGGGAGAGGAAACTCAGATTATTGGTTTGGCTGCTCTGCAGCATATAAATCCTCTTGATGCCACAATATATATCTTTCCTGGCACCCATTCTAAACACATAATTGTTGAAAATAATAAAATTATTGATTTCCACACATATATGACAGGTGAATTATTTGCGATCATGCAGGAACATAGTATTCTGAAAGAAAGCGTTTCTAAAGCTGATACGCGGATATTGAATAAAAGGAACAAAGAAGCTTTTTGCCAAGGTGTAGATCAATCTACAGATGCGAATTTATTGCGGACATTCTTCTCAGTACGAGTTAATCAACTTTTTAGTCGTTTAGATGAGGAGTCTAACTTTTTTTATTTAAGTGGACTGTTAATTGGAACGGAATTGAGGAGTATCACAAGTAAAGCGGATGTTAGTATAATGCTTTGTGCAACCCAACAGATGAGTCATTTTTATGAATTAGCTGTAGAAAAAACAGGGATTACTGCTAATCTGACTACTATCCCTCCAGATATAGTCAGTACTGCTTCAGTGGAAGGACATATCAAAATATTGGAAAAACTATATAATTAAAAATAATATGGGTGACAACAACTTTTCATTCGGTCTCTTTACAAAACTTCCGATAATCGGAATTATGAGACACTTGTCCTTTGAAGACATCAAAGCAATTTTGCCGATTTACAAAGAACAAGGGCTGCATACTGTGGAAATTGCGATGAACACGCAAAATGCAGATCATATCATTCGATATGCAGTCGAAAATTATGGAAAGGACTTGAATATTGGGGCGGGTACTGTGTGCAATCTTGTAGATCTTAATGTTGCGCTTGAAGCAGGCGCCGGCTTTATTGTGACTCCTGTAATTAACCCTGAGGTGATTGAGGAATGTGTTCGAAGAAGAATCCCTGTTTTTCCCGGTGCCTTTACTGCAACAGAGATATTTCGGGCAATGACTTTAGGAGCAGAAATAGTGAAGTTATTTCCCGCTGGTTCACTTGGACCAGAATACATAAGAGATATCAAAGGGCCTCTGGGCCAGGCAAAACTTTTACCAACTGGTGGTATTAATCTTAATAATTGCGTTCAATTCATGAAATCGGGAGCGTTTGGTTTGGGTATTGGTAGTCAACTTTTTTTAAATGATTTGATAAATAGAAAAGAATGGAAAGTTTTGGCAAACCACTTTTTATTATTTGTAAACAAGATGGATGAATTTAACTCCAGATGAAAGTGAATGGGCTTTAAGCTGTAATCTTCTTTGTTTTGCAACTGGCATTGATCCTAACAGGCTTTATTTACAGCAGGCACGAATGATGAGGAAGACGGCTTTATGTTTATATCACCTCTGGCCCGAAGACTGAAAGGTATACAGGAATCTAATAAATCCTTTACTTCTAGAAGTTTGAAAACCTGTATTATCTGAAAGAGATAGATCGGATTTCAGTAGGTGAGCAATTGTTTTTCGGGGAGTTCAATTAAGAAAGTAGCGCCTTCTTTGGCCTTTCCTGTTGCGGTTATAAAACCGTTATGCTTATCTATAATTTTTTTGCAAATTGAGAGTCCAATCCCCGTGCCATCAAATTCGTGGAAGCTGTGAAGACGTTTGAAAACCATAAAAATATCCTGGGCATACTGTTCATCGAACCCAATACCGTTATCTGATATTTTGATTCCAAAATACCTGGTTCCCTTTACATACTTATCGCCAAATGTTGATTCGCCGGCTTTCATTTGCCTGCATGAAATATGAATTACCGGCGCCTGGTTTTTCTGTTTAAATTTAATGGCATTGCTTATTAAATTATAAAATACCTGAAGCATTAATTCAGGAACCGCCTCAAGAACGGGGAGTGATTCTGCATGAAAAACAACCTGGTTCTTCTCAATTTCTACCTCCAGTTCTGTCAACGATTCGGCCAGCAATTCATTAAGGTTCACTTTTACAAAGTCAGCAGGATTAAGTGAATACCTTGAGAACTTAAGCAAATTATTGATCAGAGATTGCATTCTTCTGGAGGAACTGCTAATCTTTTCAAGATATCTTTCTACCTGTTGTTGATCCTCTTTTGCTGAGGTTATCTTATCGCTAAACACTCTAATTTTTCTTAAGGGTTCCTGCAAGTCGTGAGAGGCTACATAAGCAAAACGATCAAGTTCTTCGTTCACATTTTTCAGGTGATCATTCTTTTCAATAAGTTGCCGGTTTAGCAGGTTTATCTTTTCTTCAGAAAGTTTTCTTTCTTCGATTTCTTTATGAAGCGTTTGGTTTGCAGAAAGCAGTTCCTTTTCATTGGTCATTAGTTGTTCGTTTTTGCGGTATAATTCCACAAAAACAGCCACCTTTGCCCGAAGTAGATCGGGATTTATAGGCTTGTAGATATAATCCACACCCCCCATTTGATAACCCTTAAAAAGATAATCTTCATCATTCGAGTAGGCAGTAATAAAAATGACAGGTATGCCTTTTAACTTATCTCTTTCATAAATAATTGTTGCTGTCTCCAATCCATTCATTTCAGGCATTTGGACATCCATCAGGATAAGTGAAAAGTCGTGGCGATGGAGCAACATTTTTAAAGCGGCCCTCCCTGAATTAGCTTTGAAAATATTGTAACGATCCTTTTCCAGAATCGTTTCAATAGATAACAGGTTGTCTTCCCTGTCATCAACTACCAGGATATTTATGTCTTTATTTGACTTTACTCTTTTTCCTGTTTCAATCGTCATTGTCTATTTTTTATAAAGCCAAATTCTCATCAATGACATGAGTTGGTCTATTTTTAAAGGTTTGGTTATATAATCTGAAGCCCCTGCCTCAATACACTTCTCCCTGTCACCTTTCATTGCTTTTGCAGTAACTGCAATAATGGGCAATGTATGGTTTTTATGTTCTCTCCTGATTTTCTGAGTAGTTTCATAACCATCCATTTCTGGCATCATAATATCCATTAACACAATATCTACCTGCTTATTCTCATTTAGGATATTCATTGCTTCCATTCCGCTTTCTGCTGTAATTGTGTTGATGCCAAATCTTTCAAAAGCAGTAGTAAGGGCAAAAAGATTTCGAACGTCGTCATCTACTACCAACACATTTTTATTGGCCAGGACATCTGTTTTTGAGCGTAGCCCTTCAATCAGTTTTTTCTTTTCCGGTAAAAGATCCTCATGCGGAATATGTAATAGCATTATGCTCTCTTCCAAAAGCATGTCTAATGAATTAACATCTTTAAGTATTATTTTATTGGCATACTGCTTCAGTTTCGAATTTTCCCGTGCGGAAAAATCTTTTGCAGAATAAATAAGAACCGGTGTCATTTGCTGCTCCATCGTTGCACTTATTTCGGTTATTAATTCCATTCCTGTTATATCAGGCAGCATATAATCTACTATAATTGCATCATAACTATTTTTTTTGATCAACTGTAAAGCTTTCTTACCTCTGTTTGCAATCTCGATTTTTATCTGCTTGCCGTTCTTAATTATCTTCGTCATTTGTGAAGCATCAAATTCATTGTCTTCCACTATGAGTAAACGTCTTGTTTTCCTGTTGCTGAATTCTTCAATATCTGAGAAGAGAACAGAAAGCGCTTCTGTTTTAAGGGGCTTTAAATGAAAACTTCTTGCTCCCCGCTGCATGGCTAACAAACGATTTTCTTCACCTGAAATAAGGTGAATAGGGATATGCCGGAAATTGATATCATTCTTAAAAAGATCGAGTATACGCCATCCACTTTCATTTGGTAATTTTACATCCAGGGTAATCGCTGTTGGTATATGTTTATTTGCCAGTTCAAATACTTCGCTGAAATTAGTAGCGATCAATACTTTTAATTGTTTTTCGTGTGCTTTCTCCATCATAATCTTTGCGAAACGGATGTCATCTTCAATCAAAAGAACCACCTTATCTCCATCAATAATATTGTTTCTGTCATCTCCAATTTCATTAATAATCTCATTGAGAGATGTTAATTCTGTTGTTTCTACCCGGTTATTTATTGGTGAGGATGCCTTCATTTTATCACGCGGATATTGAAGAGAGAATTCATTTTCTTTTGGCTTTTCAGAGTCTTCTCTTTGATGCTTTACAACCGGAGTGTAATCAATGGGAAGGAAAAGGGTAAAAGCGCTTCCGTGATCAACTTCGCTTTCTAATTCTATGCTACCGCCAAGAAGATCGGCCAGTCCACGACTGATGGATAAGCCCAATCCGGTACCACCGTATTTTCTGCTTGTAGATCCTTCTGCTTGTTGAAACGCTTCAAAGATGATATTTTGTTTTTCTTTCGAAATTCCAATACCGGTATCCTTAATTTCAAAAGCTACAATACTTGAAGCCTGATCAAGTGCAGGGTGACTTTGTTTCCAGTTGTGATGTGCTTCATAAATATGTAAACTAACTTCTCCTTTTTCAGTAAACTTAAATGAATTGGACAACAGGTTTTTAAGAATCTGGTTGAGCCGTTGTGCATCAGTTTCCAGGCTTTGGGGAAGATTCTTGTCAAGTTGGATGGTGAACTTTAAATTTTTGCTTTCAGAAATGTGCTTAAAAGTGGTTTCAACAAAGGCGGTAATAGTGCTGAATTTGATATTCACAAAATCAGTGGAAATATATCCCGATTCAATTTTTGAAAGATCCAGGATATCATTGATCAATTGAATGAGATCGTCACCGCAACTGTGAATGGTTTTTGCATAATGAACCTGTTTGTTGGTCAGGTTTCCTTCATGGTTCTCATACAACTGTTGTGCTAATATCAGCAAAGAGTTTAAAGGCGTCCTGAGTTCATGTGACATATTTGCAAGGAACTCAGATTTATATTTTGAGGTTAACTGCAACTGTTCCGCTTTTTCTTCAAGCGATCTGCGGGCCTCTTCCACCTCTTTATTTTTCCCTTCCACTTCTTCTTTCTGCTTGATCATCAATTGGGCTTTATCCTGTAACTCTTCATTGATTCTCCTTAACTCATCTGCAAGCGATTGCGATTGTTCAAGAAGTTCTTCCGTCCTTGAGTTGGCTTCAATTGTATTTAAAACGATCCCGATACTTTCTGTAAGCTGGCTCAGGAAGTCCAGATGTGTTTCGCTGAATGTATCAAAAGAAGCAAGTTCAATTACCGCTTTGATCTCATTTTCAAACAGCACGGGAAGAATGATAAGGTTAACAGGATTCGATTTACCCAAACCTGAACTTATCTTGATGTAATCTTTCGGTACATTGGTAAGAAGAATTCTTTGTTTGTTTACTGCACATTGGCCAACGAGTCCCTGACCGAGTTCAAATTCCTGTTGCTTCTTAGCTTTATCACCCAAGGCATAAGAGGCAAATAGTTTAAGTTTTTGATTTTCCTGGTTTTCATCCTGCTTCAAAATATAAAACAAGCCTTTTTGTGCGTTTACTACCTGCGCCAGTTCAGAAAGGATTCGTTGTGTAACAGCGTTGAGGTCCTTCTGGCCCTGCAACATTTGAGTAAACTTGGCGAGATTTGATTTCAGCCAGTCCTGTTCCTGGTTACGAAGCGTTGTCTTTTTCAGGTTAACGATCATTTGGTTGATGGTATCTTTCAATTCTTCCACTTCACCTTTTGCTTCCACCCTAATCATTTGAGTTAAGTCACCTTTTGTTACAGAAGAAGCCACTTCAGAAATGGCACGTACCTGGGTAGTAAGATTTTCTGCAAGCTGGTTAACATTCTCTGTCAGGTTCTTCCATATTCCGGAAGCACCCGGTACACCTGCCTGGCCGCCCAATCTTCCTTCAACCCCCACTTCACGGGCAACGGTAGTTACCTGGTCAGCAAACAGCGCAAGGGTATCGATCATTTCATTGATCGTATCTGTTAACTGTGCAACCTCACCCTGTGACACGATTGCCAGTTTTTGTTTCAGGTTTCCTGTTGCCACTGCGGTCACTACTTTGGCAATACCACGCACCTGGTTAGTCAGATTCGTCGCCATCATATTCACCGAATCGGTCAGATCTTTCCATGTTCCTGCTACTCCCTGAACATCTGCCTGTCCCCCCAGTTTACCTTCAGTACCTACTTCTCTTGCTACCCGTGTTACTTCGTAAGCAAAGGAATTAAGCTGATCCACCATCGTGTTGATCGTATTTTTAAGATCGAATATTTCTCCTTTTACATCTATGGTTACCTTTTTCGAAAGATCACCTGATGCCACCGCTTTGGTAACCTCGGCAATATTTCTCACCTGGGAAGTAAGGTTACCTGTCATTTGGTTTACAGAATCTGTCAGGTCTTTCCACGTTCCTGCTACTCCCGGTACAAAGGCCTGTCCCCCTAACTTTCCGTCGGTTCCTACTTCTCTTGCCACACGGGTAACCTCCGACGCGAAGGCCCGCAACTGGTCCACCATGGTATTAAGTGTTTCCTTTAATTGTAATATCTCTCCATGTACATCCACTGTAATTTTTCTTGACATATCACCATTTGCAACCGCAATCGCCACATCTGCAATATTTCTCACCTGGGCGGTAAGGTTACCTGCCATTTGATTCACTGAGTCGGTCGATCTTTCCAAGTTCCTGCAACTCCGGGTACGTTGGCTTGTCCGCCTAATTTCCCTTCGGTACCTACTTCTTTCGCCACACGTGTAACCTCTGATGCAAAGGCGCGAAGCTGTTCTACCATCGTATTAATGGTATTCTTTAATTCCAGAATTTCGCCTTTTACATCCACCTGTATTTTGCGTGAAAGATCTCCGTTTGCCACGGCAGTAGTTACTTCAGCAATATTTCTTACCTGTGAGGTAAGATTGGACGCCATTTTATTTACTGAATCAGTAAGATATTTCCAAAGACCTTCAACACCCGGCACATCTGCCTGTCCACCAAGTTTTCCTTCCGATCCTACTTCTTTTGCCACACGGAAAACTTCTGAACCAAAGGCATTCAACTGGTCCACCATTGTATTGATGGTATTTTTCAATTCAAGAATTTCACCTTTTACATTCACCGTTATTTTTCTTGAAAGATCACCTTTTGCCACAGCCGTCGTCACCTCTGCAATGTTTCTCACCTGTGCTGTAAGGTTCGATCCCATCTGGTTCACTGATTCTGTCAGGTCTTTCCATGTTCCTCCAACTCCCTTTACCTTAGCCTGTCCACCAAGTTTACCTTCCGTTCCTACTTCAAGCGCCACACGGGTAACTTCTGATGCAAAAGAGTTCAACTGATCCACCATCGTGTTGATCGTCTTTTTCAGTTCGAAGATTTCTCCCGAAACATCCACAGTGATCTTTTTGGAAAGGTCACCATTTGCCACGGCAGTAGTTACCTCTGCAATATTTCTTACTTGTGCTGTCAGATTCGATGCCATCTGGTTAACTGAGTCGGTAAGATCTTTCCATGTTCCTCCGACGCCCTGCACCTTTGCCTGTCCACCCAGTTTTCCTTCAGTTCCTACCTCAAGTGCCACACGTGTAACTTCAGAAGCAAAAGAGTTTAACTGGTCAACCATCGTGTTGATGGTATTTTTCAGTTCAAGAATTTCACCCTGAACATCCACTGTAATTTTTTTGGAAAGGTCACCATTTGCAACCGCTGTGGTTACTTCAGCAATATTTCTTACCTGCGCGGTCAGGTTTGACCCCATTTGGTTTACAGATTCTGTAAGATCTTTCCATACGCCGCCTACACCTTTTACTGTTGCCTGTCCCCCGAGTTTTCCTTCAGATCCTACTTCTCTTGCCACACGCGTTACTTCCACTGAAAAGGAATTCAACTGATCTACCATCGTGTTAATGGTATTTTTCAGTTCAAGGATTTCTCCTTTTACATCGACGGTAATTTTCCTCGAAAGGTCGCCTCTTGCTACCGCAGTAGTTACTTCTGCAATGTTGCGCACCTGCCCTGTAAGGTTAGATGCCATTTGGTTTACGGAATCGGTCAGGTCTTTCCATGTTCCTGCAACACCTTTCACTTCTGCCTGGCCGCCAAGTTTTCCTTCTGTACCCACTTCCAGCGCCACCCTTGTTACCTCGGAAGAAAAGGAATTAAGCTGGTCTACCATTGTGTTTATGGTATTTTTTAGTTCCAGTATTTCTCCTTGAACATCTACCGTAATTTTTTTGGAAAGGTCACCTTTTGCCACTGCCGTCGTTACTTCAGCTATGTTACGCATCTGGCTGGTAAGGTTTCCGGCCATCTGGTTCACAGAATCGGTCAGGTCTTTCCAAACACCGGCTACGCCCTTAACTTTTGCCTGTACACCCAATATACCTTCGGAACCTACCTCTCTTGCCACGCGGGTTACCTCCATCGAGAAAAGGTTTAGCTGCTTCACCATGTGGTTTACTTCCTTCGCTATTCTTCCAAATTCTCCCTGCAGAACATGATCTCCGATCTTAAGGGGCATTTCATGAGAAAGATTTCCTTTCGCAACTGAACTGATCACGCTTGCTATCTCGATACTTGGATGTACAAGGTCAGAGATTAGGTTATTGATCGATTCTACACCTTCATTCCATGCGCCTCTTGCATAGCGCGGTAATTCAACACGGTGGTTAAGATGTCCTTGCTTCCCAATTGTATGTCTTGCCTTTTTTAATTCATGAAAAAGAATTTCATTTAAGGAAATAATTTCGTTAAGCGTATCACAAACTTTTCCGTTTATACCTATTCCGTTTGCGGGGATCCTCACCGTGAAATCACCGTTTCTAACCTGGTCCAGCACTTGCAGAAGTTGCTGCATTTGAACGGATTGCATTTCAACATCCACATATGCCACTGAACCATTATGCTTTTTTGGCTTGATTTTTTCAGTTCCGACTGTAGCATGGCCATTCGATCGGGGGGTGTTTGAGGTTTTTGAATTTGTTGAAGTGGACAATATACCCGCCTTGTTTTTCGGAGAGCCATTTGAAGTTTTCTTCATACGAAAGTTTTAAAGGATATAATCAGAAGTAGTTCAAATATACTATCAATCTTTTAAAATTAACTCGTGGAAATAACCATAAGACAATACTTTTTTGCAGCACAGAATTTTTTTTATTGTCAGCGGTACATATCTTTAACACAATTATTCTCTCTATGATCAATGGAACAAAAAGTACAAATGAAAAGTATAAAAATCTTATCCTTATTGGAGAGGATGATATGGATGATAAAGAGATTATAGAGGAAGCATTTGCCGAAATTGATTCTTCTGTGAAAGTGCATTTTGTCACGAATGGGAAAAAGCTTATTTCGTTTCTCGAGGAAACTTCAGCTGATAATTTACCTTCCCTGATTGTAATTGATTATAATATGCCGGGATTGAATGGCGCTGAAATATTAAAATCACTTGAAAACAACGGCAAAGTAAAAAATATTCGAAAAGTGATCTGGAGCACATCTGGTGCCAGCCAATATAAAAGCACGTGTCTTGCATTGGGAGCTTATGATTACCTCGTAAAACCTTCTTCTATCAATGACCTGGAAAATCTTGTGAAATATTTATTATCCCTTTGTAATGTTTCTTTAAAAAATTAGGTCTCAGACTCAATACCTCTAAAGCCGGCAGCGAGTTTCCTGAGGGAAAGTGGTTTTTCCCACACCTTAACATTCGGCAGATTTTCAAATTCGCTTGATGATTCTCTATACGCACTTATAAGATTAATTTTGAGTGAAGGATATTTTTTTAACAGATAAGATGTTTGTTGCCATCCTTCACCGTCAGGCAGGTTATTATCAAGGAATAAAACTTGAGGGGATTCTTGTTCGAGAAGCCGCAGTCCGTCTCTAAGTGAACCGGCAGCAATTACTTCAAGACCTATGCTTTTAAAAAACGATCCGATGTTTTCACAGAAATCTTCTTCGTCGTCTACAATTAATACCTTTATTTTTGACATGAAATGGTTTTTATAAAATATTGTAGTGGTTCAAATATAAAAACATGGATGGGAAATACCAGCAGAATGTGCAAAAAAATATGGATTTGAAGGAACAAATCAGCTTTCTTAATAAGAGGATCAAAGAGTTCACTGATGAAAAGGATAAATTTCTCCAGCTTGCTTCTCATGAATTAAAGTCGCCCCTTAGAAAAATTGCCACCTTTGCCGATATCCTGGAAAACAAGTTTTCTACCGATATTCCCACTGATGCATTAAATTATCTTGAAAGGATAAGGAAAAATGTCACTTTCATGCAATCCATTATTGATGGTATTACAGAATTGAATTCCATTGTCCGTGTTGCCTCTAATAATAATTGTGATCTGAATGAGGTATTTGTAGAAACGCTACGAAAACTATCACCATCCATTATTGAAACTACTGCGGTTATTCAAGTGTGCAAATTGCCGGTAATAGAAGCGGATTTTATAAATATGAAAATTCTTTTTTATAACCTGTTAAGCAATTCCATAAAATTCTGCAAACCAGGGGTAATCCCACAAATTGATGTTAGCTGTTTTGAATTATCGGTTGAAGAAAAAAATAATTTTAATCTATCATTTGAAAAGATGTATTATAAAATTAAATTTGCTGATAACAGTATTGGATTTGACCAGCATTATGCAGCAGAAATATTTGAACCATTTGTGCAACTGAACGGTAAAAGCTCAGTTGGTACAAACGGTCTTGGACTTTCCATTTGCAGGAAAATAGTCGAGCTGCATGATGGTATAATTTATGCTGAGAGTAATAATACCGGTTCTTCTTTTATATTAATTTTGCCCAAATTGGCTAATGATGCTCACCCAGGAGAAAATCAAAGTCTTAATAATTGATGATGACGAGGATGATTATTTTATCATCTCCGATTATCTGAGTGATATTGATGGGACACAACTTGTTCCCAATTGGTGCAACAATTATAATGAGGCCGTTTCAAAAATCAAGGATGGAGATTATGATATATATCTTATAGATTACCGGCTGGGAGCAGGCACCGGACTTGATTTACTAAAAGAAGTTTCACGCGTAGAAGATTGTAAGCCATTAATTTTATTAACGGGAAAAGGTAACCGGCAGATTGATGTGGAAGCGATGAAGTTTGGCGCAACAGATTATCTTATAAAATCTGATTTGGATTCTGAAAAGCTGGAAAGATCCATCCGGTATTCACTTGACCGGTATGCATCTTTAAAGGCACTGAAGGAGAGTGAAAATAAATACCGAAATCTTTTTGAAAGTTCAAGTGATGTATTGTTTATTGCTGACAACAAGCTGCTTTTGAATGAAGTGAATGAAACGGCTGCATGTTTTTTTGGATATGATAAGGATCAATTGAAAACGCACGTTTTATATGATTTTATTTCTGATCAACTGATGAGGGAAAAAATAAACCATTGGATACAAAATAAGAAAAATATTGACGAACTGGAACTGGAAATTGACAACTGTAAACGGGAAAAGCGTAATTGTATTCTTTCTTTATCGATTGAAACCAAAAGTAGCAACTCCAACTTGTGCAGGGGAGTAATTCATGATATAACAAACATAAAAAAAGCTGAACAGATCAATCTGCAATCAGCGAAACTTGCTGCAAATGAAAGATTAGTCAGAATCCTGGCACACGAAATAAGGAATCCTCTGAACAATATCCAGCTTTCGGCCGAAAACCTTGAAATTCTTTTAGGGGAAACATCGAGCCATCGGTCATTAATTAATATCATCAACAGGAATACGGCCAGAATAAACCAGATGATAACTGAACTCCTCACGTCCACTAAAACCATGGAACTTGAATTTGAAAAGCATGCGTTGCAGGATGTAGTGGAAGAAAGTTTATCATTTGCAAGAGATAGGATTGATCTGCAGAAAATAAAACTTAACCGGCTTTTTTTCCCAAACCCGTTATATGTTTGGGTTGATAAGCCGAAACTTCAGATTGCATTTTCAAACATCCTTATTAATGCAATTGAAGCAATGGAAACTGACACGGGAGAATTGTCAGTTTCTGTTACAGATGCGGCAGAAACTTACCGCGTTGCTATAAAAGATAATGGGAGAGGGATTCCTGCTGAATATTTGTCTAATATTTTTGAACCTTTTTTCACTATGAAAAAAAATGGGATGGGACTAGGGTTGTCGGCAGCCTATGGTATTTTTCAATCTCATAAAGCCACTTTGCAAGTAGAAAGCTTTCCTGATAGTGGAACTACTTTTATTATGGATTTTAATAAAAGCAGGGAATAGCGCTTTGGATTATCTTTTTTTTTACTGTTGATGAAAACTTTAAACAAGTCAGGATGACTGGATTCGAACCAGCGGCTTTCCCGATTGAATCGGGACGCGCTACCGGGCTGCGCTACATCCCGAAATAATTTTTATAGAATTGTAAGCCTACAAATTATTTAACTATCATTACCTAAACAAACGATTATTCTTTCCATGGCCTGATTTTAGTAAAGGGAAGTTTTAGCAAAAATTCACTTGTCAATTCTTTTGGATTGCTGTAGGAAGGAACGCCGATCACAATTTCGTGCTGTGGTTTATTTAAATCAAGCGTGTTGTGTATCCGGTCCCACGCAGAAAAAATAACGGAATAATTGCTGTCGGTTTCATGTTTTAGATTGGAATGATGTATGCCGTGCATTCTTGGTGTGACAATAATTTTATTCAAACGGTTTTCAAACTCATAAGGTAATTTCCAGTTTGAATGATGAAATTGCGTTTCTGCTTCAAACAAAATTTCATACAACAAAACAGTTAGGGGAGTGGCGCCGGATAGAAAAGCAAATCCTCCACGGAAAAAGACCGAACCTATCAGTTCACCAAAATGAAAACGCAACGCGGTACTTACGTCAAGGTCTACATCTGTATGATGAACCAAATGAAAACGCCACAAAAAAGGAACGCGATGATTAAGCCGGTGCCATAAATAATTAGTGTAATCCATTATTAAAAAAGCCACAAAACTTTTTATCAACGGGATGAGCATTATACAGATAATTAAAACCGAATTTTAATTTCTTGTTTTTTATTGCCACCCAAACCATTACAGGAAGCAATAAAAAACGAAGGAGCGAAAAAGAAGGAACTGCTACCACAGCATTTATTTCAACACGTTTCAGTCTTGACATTTTTCTTTGTCTCAACCGCCGTTTGCTTTCTGCAATAAATAAAGCAACAAAAACAGCGGCCAGAACCGGTGCACCTTTATGATCGAATACGCGCTTGAGTATGCCCATACAATTTTTTTCATTTTTGCCACAATTACCAAACCAATAGGCTTCCCTCAACTGTTTAAAGTTTGTGTCCCCGGATGAGTCTGCGATGTAACTGCAACAACTTTTGTTGAGGGTAACCAAGGTAATACATCAGCCAGATGACGAAAAATATTCCCTGCATCCTGTAAATTCCATTATCAAGATATTTTCTTGCGGATGTGATAACGCTGCCATTCATCACTTTAAATTTTCCGTATTTTTTTAATCGTCCAATAATCTCCTGGTCTTCCATCATTAAAAGATCTTCACGAAAACCACCGGCCCTTTCAAAAATGTTTTTAGTGACAAACAAACTCTGATCGCCGAAGCGAACTGCATTTACATTAAAACGGGTGAACCAGCAATTAGCTTTTAAAAACCAATGATCATAATCGAATGAAAGCCTGTAACAACCAGCGCTAAAGCCCTGTGATATCGCTTCGTGAATGTCTGAAGAAAAATTTGACGGTGGAATTGTATCAGCATGAACAAAATACAGAACGTCGTTTTTAGCTACAGATGCACCATAATTCATTTGTGCGGATCTTCCTTTTGCCGGACTTTTTATTACGGTTGCGCCCGCTTCTTTTGCAACAATCAACGTATTATCCCTGCTTCCACCGTCAGCAATTATAATCTCTTTTACCAGGTTTAATTGATCATATTCCTTCAATCGTTCAATTGTTTCTTTAATGGTTGATTCTTCATTCCATGTGGGAATAATTACGCTGATCATGATACATCTTTCTTCATAAATAATAACGATGCATAATTCTTCAAATCCTCTTCGTTATCAATATCGTTTAATTCAGGAAGCAAGGAAACCGACAGGTTTAATTTTCTGCAAACAACAATAGTTTGATTGAAAACTTTGTCGGTGCTCCAGTCGATATTTTCAAACAAGGCCGGATTAAATTTTTTCATTCCTAACAGGTAATAACCTCCGTCAATCGCAGGCCCTAACACAATATCAGTATTATCCAACCGGCTAAAAGCGCTGAGAATATATTGGGTTTCCAATTCATAACAATCGGTACCGATGATCACCACCTTGTCGTAACCTTCAGTAAACGAACTTTTAAAAGCATTTTTCATTCTCTCTCCGAGATCGGTTCCTGATTGAATTTTTTTCTTATAAAACTCATCTTCCCAATTGTCTTTCTTGTCGATCCATTCAGAATAAAAAACAGTTTTATCAATGCTTAATTCTTTTGTAACTGCGATAGTATGTTCAATAAGTTTTTGATAAATAAAAAGCGTTTGTTCTTTACCGATAGTTACTGCCAGCCTTGTTTTTACTTTGCCATATTCAGGATTTTTTGAAAAGATCAACAGAAGGTCTTTCATTTATAAACTCTTTATTGTTTCTAAAAAAAGCCTTGAAAGTTTTTCATCCGCCTTTTGAGCGACGGCAATAATTTCCTCAAGCGCTACGGGTTTTAGATTGTCAGGATCGCATTCATCCGTAATGACGGAAACCGCTATACACGGCATTTGCATGTGATTGGCTGCAATCACTTCAGGAACAGTGGACATGCCAACCATATCTGCGCCGATGATTTTCAGGTAACGGTATTCGGCTTTGGTTTCAAGGTTAGGTCCGTGAACTGCCGCATAGACACCTTTCTTTAAATTGATATTTAATTCATCCGCTTTTTTCTGCAATGATTTTATTAACGAAGGATCATAAGGCTCACTCATATCAGGAAAACGTGGTCCCAGTTCGTCAAAGTTCTTTCCCGTGAGTGGATTTCCATGCAGTAAATTGATGTGATCTTCAATAATTACAAGGTCGCCTTTTTTAAAATTGAGATTTATTCCGCCAGCGGCATTGGATAAAAATAAGTTTTGAACGCCCAGCAATTTCATTACCCGTAAAGGAAAAACAATCTGTTCCAGCGAATAGCCTTCATAGGCGTGAAAGCGACCTTGCATCATTAAAACTTTTTTGTCCTCAATCATTCCGTAAATAAGATTGCCTTTGTGAAACTGCACAGTCGATATAGGGAAACCCGGAATTTGAGAATAGGGAATTGTTTGTTTGACATCTATAAGTTCTGCCATCCTGTCAAGGCCGGTGCCTAATACAATTCCAATATCTGCGCTTTCAATTCCTTTTAAAATCAATGATTCTTTTGCCTTATTTAATTTCTCCATTTTTTGAATTTGTTATCAAAGTTAAAGCGTTTGGTTGGGCTTGAATTTGTAGAACCGAGACTTTTTAAAAACTGTTTTTATCTGCGGCTTAATTATTGATTTGAAAAAATTATTTAAATATATAATTTATGGATGCACAAAAAATACGTAATTCTTTAAGAGAAGATTCTTCAGAAGATATGGAAAGAAGAAGGAAAATAATCTGTTTATCTGCTGTCGGCCTTGCCGATTTCAGTTTAATCTCTTTATATCAAACCGGCGTCATCAAAAGGCTTCCCGACCTTCCTTTTTCTATTTTCGACACCAATAAAGTGAATGCTTCCCAATCGGCTTACCGGCTCGGAATTCCTGACGGGCCTGTAAGTTCTTTGGCTTATTCTGCAACGATGGTTCTGGCTTCAGCAGGAGGAGGTAAGTCTGCGGGACGAAAACCTCTTTTGGATGTAGCTTTAGGCGCAACAGTTGCCGGTAATGCGATTGGTGCAATTGTTTATTTAAATGACATGATTTTTAAGCAAAAAAAAATTTGCATCTATTGTGTAACAGGAGCTGCTATTAACATCGCTTCAGCGGTCATTATCGCACCGGTTATTTTAAAAAGTTTAAAGAAAATTTTTAGCTGAAACATGCTGCTTATTTTAATTGTATTGCAAAAATTACTTTGCGCGGACAACCTTTTATCCTGAATGTGCATTTATCTTTATATAACATCATAGCAGGATTTACTTTATGGATCTATCTGAATTAATTAAAGAGGCTAAACAGGGAAGCGCGGGTGCACAGAAATGCATCTTTGATGAGATGTTTTCAAGATTATTATTCGTTTGTCAGCGTTACGTAAAAAACACTGAAGATGCTGAGGAAGTCTTGCTCGATGGCTTTTACAAGTTCTTTAAAAGTTTGAATTCATTTACTTACAAGGGTGATGCGGCGCTATTTGGTTGGATGAAAAAAATAATGATTAACGAATGCCTGATGTTCCTGCGAAAAAAAAATGAGTTTACGATAGCTTCGGATTCAGATGCAGAAGATATATCGCTGGATGAGGAAGCATTGGATCATTTATCTGCGGAAGAAATTTTCCGCTTAATCATTTGCTTGCCATTGGGGTATCGTACCGTTTTTAATCTTTATGAGATAGAAGGGTTTGGGCATAAAGAGATTGCTTCAATGCTGCATATTTCCGAAGGAACTTCCAAATCACAACTGAGCAAATCAAAAATACTTTTACAAAAAATGTTATCAAAAAATGGAATAAATTATGTCAAACGAAACTCCAAATAACGAAAGAGGATGGCGAAACAAGCTGGATGAATTGAAGAATTTGCACGGCGAAATAGTTCCTGACAATAATGCCTTATGGGAAAGGCTTTATGAACGTATTACTCCCGCAGGAAAAAATAGAAAAGCAAAATGGTATTGGTTTGCAGCGGCATTTCTTTCTTTTGTATTACTCGCTTCTATCTATTTTATTGGTAATACACCTAAGGACATAAAAGCAAACGTTGGACGACCAGTTGTTCAATCACACCCTGTTATTGAAACTCCTTCAGCAAAAGCGCAAAGCCGGAAAACGAGTGCAATCGCGGCTGAAAATATGGTAAGTATAAGTAGCCATAAATCAAATAAGAAGGAGAAAAATATTGTTCAAAAGCAAAGTCATATACTTCGTTTACACGACACCGTTAGTTCTGGTAATTTGGCGCAGGCAATTAATAATGATTCAATAAGAATCGTAAGATTGTCTCACGATTTAGTAGTAAACACACCAGCAAAGAAAAAACTAAAAGTGGTTCATGTAAATGAATTGGGCGACAAGGCAGAGCAATTTCCTTCAATTGACCCTAATGTGTCTTTGCATTACTTCAGGATAAAATTTGCCAACCAGCAGGTATATACAAGCCCTCCTGCTTCTAATGAAAATACTAATGGGATTTTAGAATTAAAAACTCCTTTAAACTAGGCATACATGAAAAAAATAATTCTTGTTTTGATGCTTTTTACAAGCATCCCGGTAAGTCTTTGCGCACAGGAAAAAAACACTGCCGGCAAAGCCTTTTCAATACCTGAAAATGTTATAATGCCGCGCCGCTTTTATATTAACCTTGACAAAGGAAATAAACTTACGATCGAGGTTACTGATTTTTCCGATTTGAAACGAATTTCCAATATGGATTCATTACTTCAAACTTTCAGAAATGATATGGCTCCGTTAAAAGATTCATTTTCTGATCCTTTAACTTCAAAGAGAATTGATTTTGTGACGGACGCCAAAGGGAGGAAAAAAATAAGGTTTCAACAATTTCAGCCCGTTGGTTCTGATTTTCTTTTAAACGACGGAGAAATATCCAGCCTTAAGGTGGCGCAGGATACTATTAATATTATTGGTGTGATTCCTAATCCACCCAAAGCTGTTGACCGGATTCCTGTTAACGAAACACGATATTATCACCTTACTTTTTATTTAAATAAGATTGGTGAACTTACCAGTTATATGAATGGTATTTTAAATGAAAAAATCAGCGAGATCAGGGATCATATTAATGGTAAATGGCCTGCTGTGCCTGGAACGGGTTATCATTATCTTAAAGCCGACAGTACCATTTACGGGTCCCGTGCAAAAGGAATTACTGATGAGGGAACGGCAGATTTTATTGAATTATCAATCAGTGTTAATGTACAGAATTATAAAAATTATTTTGTTCCTTCTTTCAGCCTGGGAACACAGGCGGTACTTACCAACCGCGCGCGTTCCTATAAATGGGTGCCGGGATTATTTTGGGAACCCCATTTTTTATTCGCAAAAGATGCCAATGGTAAATTGCATACTTATAGAAACGATTTTCTCACTTTGACTTATGGCCAGGGTGGAACAAAAGATCATAATCCAAGAAAAGAATTTTCGTTTAGCACTGTATTTTCACTCGGCTATCTTATTCACCGCGAAGGCGATTTCATGGACAAGCATACTTTCAGGTTAGGTGCCGGAAAACTTAAGTTGACGAAGACCACTATTGAGCCTTCGATGTATTTTAATAATTTCTTTAAAGGTGTAACACCATGTATAAGAATCAGCCAGCAGTTTTAATGTTATGAATTTTAAAACCTTCATCAAAACTTTAAACACATGCCAAATAATTCACCTCGCGTAAGCATTGGTTTTTTGCCTTCTTCTTACGAAGTGTTTATTTTCGTTGATCATTAATCTGAAATCCAGTTCAGTGACCTGCATTTTGCATTCTGATTGTAGCCTGTTGTTTTACAAAGCATCAAGAGACTGTTTAGATAGAATATGAATAAATATTCTGAATGCCACTATTTACAGTGAACGTACCAATAATTTAATTTTTTATTTTAGCACCGTCAGCTTGATATTTTACTGATGTAAACTGAAACACCAGATATAGGAAACCTCCGCAACAAATAATAAAAAAAGCAATTTAAATTGCACCAAAAGCTATTGAGAATAAATTACAAATATGAAACGAATTTTCAGCATTGATTTCGCGCGGGGATTAGTGATGATCATTATGCCATTGGATCACGTGCGTGATTTGATGCATATATACGCAACTACACAAAGCCCGACAGACTTGACAACTACCACGCCGCTACTATTTTTCACAAGGTGGATCACTTACCTGTGCGCTCCGATATTTGTTTTCCTCGCAGGCACATCTGCTTATATTTCTAACAAAAAAAGAACCCATTCAGCAAGTAGCATATTCCTGGCAAAGCGCGGACTGTGGCTCGTAGTGCTTGAATTTACGTTTGTAAATTTTGGTATCTTCTTCGATCCTGGTTTCCATAATTTCATTTTTGAAGTTATCGCTGCAATCGGCTTTGGGTTTCTAATATTAAGTGTGATGTTAAAGCTGCCGGCAAAAACAATTGGCATTATCGGCCTTGCCATTATTTTTTGCCATGAATTGTTTTCGTTGATTCCGCTGGCAAATAATTCAATTGTAAAAACTATTTTAAGTCCGCTGTTTACCCTCACTATTTACCCGGTAACGCCACATACTACTTTGATCATCGCGTATCCGCCAATTCCGTGGCTGGGAATTATATTAGTTGGCTTTGCCTCCGGAAAATTCTTTGAATTACCTGAAAGAAAGAGATTCAACTTATTCGTTAAGATCGGCATAAGCGCTTTGTTATTGTTTGCAATCCTTCGGTTTATAAATGCCTATGGTGATCCGTGTAGCCTGGTCTTCACAGAAGAATGCAGTTTTTACTTTTCTGTCATTTATGAATATTACAAAGTATCCGCCGTCACTTATGTTTTGTTTGATTACGCTTGGTTTTATGTTTTTAATATTTGCGTTTGCTGAGAAAGTGAAAGGCAGTTTTATGAATTTTACATCAGTTTATGGTAAAGTTCCCTTGTTTTATTTCCTTGTGCATTTTTACCTGATCCATTTTGCGACCGTCGTGCTGATGTTACTGCAGGGTTTTAGCTGGTCTCAACTGGATTTTGCGTCAGGAACTTTTGGACGACCGAAAGGTGTTGAAAGCGGTATTCCTCTTTGGGCTGTTTACGTCGTATGGATAATTGTTGTATTGGTTTTATACAAGCCCTGCCTTTGGTTTGCAAAATATAAAGCCAGTCACAAACAATGGTGGTTGAAATATATTTAGAAAGCCTGGAAGTATTTACAGCAACGGATTTACCTGTAAGCTGCCGCAGGTTTTTGCCTTCTTCTTACGAAGTGTTTGTTTTCGTTGATCATTAATCTGAAATCCAGTTCAGTAACCTGCCTTTTGCATTCTGATTGTATTACTTTTTGAAAAGCTTTAATACCGCGTGAATCAAAAGGATTATTTTGAAGAAGATCAAGTAACAGTATTTCAAATGATGCGGACGGAAGCCACTCTACATCTCGCTTGTAGCCCATGACAGCAAGTACTTCTGTCTGGTCCATAAAATTCTGAACTCTTTTTTTGCTGAGGCTCAAAGTGGAACAACTTCCAAAATGAATAATAGAACGCGAACACGTATTTCCAATTAAATTTCCGAGGTCGATCAAAGTGATCTTTTCTTTACCTACTTTAATAAAACCCGGTTCGCCATGAAAGCCGAGATAAAGAATCGGATATTTATTGCAAAAGGATTTTGTTTTCCAACGATTGATTGAATATTCAAATTCGGCTTTGGTGTTGCATCTGTGATGAATAAAAGGCATATTGCTGTGTTTGCCCACTAATTCAAGTACCGGTGTTACAGAAATCAGATCCCGGTGATCGCCATACCAAAATCCTTCCAGACAAAATACACCCTTAGGTTTAATTCTCATTTTGAGTTAAAAAATTAAAGAAATGAATGATCGAATTAATAAATGGGTTGGCAGGCTTTTTATAATTCTTTTTCAATCCAAATAATTGAGAAAGTAAAAAAACAAATAAATCTCTAAAGCAACAAATAAATAAAAGTGTGATTGGGAAAAATTTTCCGGTAAAGCAATAAATAAGGAAGATTTTTATTTTGAATTTCCAGGGAGCAGGGAAAATTTTAAACCGTTGTTTTTACAATCAGTAGCTGAACCACAAATAAAAACATATGTTTTAATATCTATTTATGTTTCTAAAGTCTAAAAGCTTAACCCTTGTGCCGCTGTTATTTATTTTAATTTTTATTTCTTTATGTAACCGGCAGGAAAACGGTTAGGAGCTTCATCATAGCAAATTGTTTTACCTAAGCCTTTGTTGTTTCAGGCAATTGCCATTCGGGCCTTACATAGTGGCACGTATAGCCATGCTTATGTTTTTGCAAATAATCCTGGTGCTCTTCTTCAGCGTCCCAAAAATCGCCGGCAGGAACTACTTCAGTAACGATTGGCCCGGGCCAAATGCCGGATGCATTCATTTCGCTGATCAATTCCTCGGCTGTTTTCTTTTGATCTTCACTGAGATAAAATATGGCGGAACGGTACGACGTACCCACATCATTTCCCTGCCTGTTTTTTGTGGTGGGATTATGAATCCGGAAGAAAAATTCCAGCAGTTTACGGTAAGATAACTCTGTGGGGTCGAAGGTGATGGCAATTGCCTCTGCATGAGTTCCGTGATTGCGGTAGGTTGCGTTTTTTACATCGCCGCCACTGTAGCCAACTCTTGTTGACAGTACACCCGGAAGGTCTCTTACCAATTCTTCCACTCCCCAAAAACAACCGCCTGCTAATATTGCTTTTTCGCTTTGCATAATAAATTTATTTGGCTATAAATTACAACTTTAAAGCCAATTTTCTTTTTGGCTTCTATTATGTTGTTATGTCATGTTTTTCTACAGGAATCAAAATATTTTAGCCTTCTTTTTTCATATAGCCTGCAATCAGTTGTTCGTTACTGTCATTACTCTTTGACAGTGCATCAATGATTTTCTGTTTTTCAGTTTCCGACCTGTTTTGGCTTAACTTTTTCTTCGCCTGCAAATCCTTTACAGTAATTTCAAAAGCAACAATTCCCTTCGCTAATTTTAGTTTATAGTCTGTTGGAAATTGCTCCCATTGCAGTTTGTATGAATTTTCGTAATTGTCAATCGTTTTTTCCAATATCTTAAAAACGCTTTCAGTTTCCACAATTATCTTTCCCTGGCCATAAGCATGAACTGATATATAATTCCAGGTTGGAACGTTGAACTGATTATCATAATGTGCAGGTGAGATATAGGCATGAGGCTCAGTAAAAATTACGAGGACATTATTGTTTTCAATGTCTTTCCATTGCTCATTTGCTTTCGCAAAATGGGATGTCAAAACAATATTTTCTTCATTTGAAGCAATAAGAAAGGGCAAATGTGTGGCAACCGGTATATTGGCTTTGACTGTAATAATAGTAGCAAAACTGAATCGTTTCATAAAAGAAACTATTTCATTTCTGTCTGTAGTTAAATTTATTTTGGGAATATACATAGTTAATCAGTTTGTGGTTTTGAAGGCTGGATTACAAATGCCTGAAACAGGCAAATTTATGATTAATACGGATTGTTATTAGGACATTGGATATTATTATTCGAGAGGATTTTTATTAAAAAAAGGACTAAACAACGCTCATGCAGGCACGTGTCCAGGGGGCCCGCCTTGCTTCGTGTCTCATGAACCACAGTTTTTAAATTATCATCTTATTACCCCATTGTGCATATTTTTTAAGTAGGCCTGTCGATTGCCAAAAGTCATCGAACATTCAGCAAAGGAACACTATCCATTTGAAGATCCACCAAAATTAGCAGAAGTGAAAATTAAAAGTAAAATATGATGCAACGTTATCCTTTGAACCGCTGTCATGTATAAAAAAAGGAGCTATGTATGTGGAAAAAACAAGCGGGCTTATCAGCCCTTATCGTTCTGGCAGGATTATTTTCGGCATGTACCAAATGTAGACTTCCGGCTGGTGACTTAGATGCTGTGGCGCTTCATGAATGTTCGGCAAAATTGGTGGAACCTTATATTTGTTTTGATTCTTTGTTAACTGACAGCAGATGCCCGGCGGGAGCTGTATGTATATGGCAGGGCAACGCGTTGATAAAAGTTACTTTCCATGAATCGATGGCTGCGCATACTTTCGTGATGTCATTGAAGGGATACCCTTCCGGAGGTTTTCCATCTGACACAACAGTAAATGGTTACCAGATTAGCTTTACGAATTTGGAGCCTTATCCCGACCTTAACACGCCCGGGCAAACTGAGAAAAAAGCTTCGTTTACTATTACCCGTTAGCCTTCACATCGCGCGAACTTCCATTCCCGGGTTCTTCACAACATTTCTTCCTGGCAACTCATAACCATAAGCTAAACTGAAAATGGTAACGATTTTTAATAACTATATAATAATGGGCGGAAGCTAAAAGAATCAGTTTGTAATAAATCTTCAAAACTGTATTCTCACCGTTGCTGAGTCACCACGCTTGCCAATCCATTTGGGGCCATTCTCTAATAACCTGGTAGCTTGTTTTTCACATGCTTTGCAGGATGATTCAAGTACTTTTATCTGTGTGGGTTTACCCTTTCTGTTTAAAGTAAAGGAAAGTAAAACATTCGCGGTAATTCTTTTTCCGGTTGAATCAAAAACCGGAACGGCATTATCCTCAACATATTGGTCAAATTTTTCTTTTCCATTTTTGGGGTAAGGAGGCGCGGTAGTTATTTGAACCCCACTTACTTTACCCTGCAATACTTTGTTATCTGATTCCTTCATATTTTTTTTCCTCTGGGTTCCGTAACCGATAACCACAACTTCGTTTTGTGCATCAGCCTTTTGATTCATTGCCACTTCCGGGAAGCTACCGCTGTCATTTTTTTGCAGGGAAGCTGCAATCAACGCTGTGGTATCTGGTGGATGAAGAAGTGCTTCCTTACCCGAATCTTTCAGTATAACATTCGATGAAGCGACTTTATCGTTATTCATTGCCACGCTGTTTTTGTCCGTGTCTGTCAAAACTTCCTCAGAAGTACTTCTTTCTTTTTCCGTTTTTATTTTCCCGGCTATCGTTTTTCTACGCGGGGATACTTCCATGGATTTTGTAATTGGCGCGGGTAGTTTAGCCACCCTGTTTTCATTTTTGCCTGATGATTTTTCAAAAGCAAGATCATCTTCTCTTGCGGTCGTATCATTCTGTGTGGGAGAAATGGTTGCCGGACTTTGTTTTTTGAGCGCCTCGTTTTTTACCGTCAATGAAGTTTGTTTTTTAGAATTAGTGGCATAAAAAAAATAACCAACGCCGGCAAATAAAATAAACATCGCGGCAATTTTCCACCAGGTGCCTGTTGAAAGAGAAGAAATTGTAAAGACTTTTCGTTTTTTGCTTTTTTCATCCAAACGCATCTTTATTTCATCCAACTCTTTCTTAGTATCTTTTGAATACACATAACCATCCAAAGCATCTGCAAGGAAAGGATCTTCCAATGCTGCTTTCTCCAGTGTGTGCATTTCCTCCGGGGACATTCCGCCTGAATGGTATCGTGCAAAATCAACTGCGTTATATTTTTTATTGTTTTCTTTCATGGGTCATGCTTTTTCCAAAGCCTGTTTTTCCATACATATTTTTAAATTCCTTCTTCCGTTTTGAATGAAACTGCGGACTCTGTTAATTTCCGTTCCTGTAAGGTCCGCAATTTCTTTATAGCATTTTTCCCGGAGATAAAACAATTGAATCGCGAGCTTCTGTTCTGCCGGAAGTTGCTCAATACAGTTTTCCATTCCATTTAATTGCGCTTCTTTTTCTGCTATATTATCAAGATGATTATTTTCCCCTAAATGCATAATGTCCACATCCACCACGACGGGTTTCGATTTGCTGCTACGTATTTTCATGAGGCAATAATTCTTTGTTAACTGGTACAGCCAACTTTTAAAATTGGTGACCTCATATTTTTTGAGCTTGGTTACCAATTCTTCAAAGATGTTTATCACCGCGTCTTTGGCTTCTTCGGGTTCTTTAAAATATTTAAGGCATACGCCATATACCAATTCCATATAGCGGGCATACAATTCGCCTAAAACATTTATATCTCCGCCCGACTTGTATTTTTTTACAAGGTCAATATCGTTTTGGGCTGATAATATTTTTTTTAAAAAGGCCACGCGGATTGAAATTATTAAAAATAAATTTTTCCTGGTTTATGTAATCTTAAATAAAGATGCATCTTTTTTAAAATTCACCATGCGGTCAGCGCTTTTTGTTACTACTGATTGCAATAAAATAAAAAATCATGAAAAAAGTTATTTTACTGCTGTTGCCTCTTTTAATATGCATTACAGCCTTCCATGTTGCCAAAGATATTACCATTACCGGAACCGTAACTGATGAATCCGGTAACCCGGTAAGCGCGACGGTTCATGCAGGAAAAGTTTATGCAGTTACAGATAGCGCAGGCCACTACCGGATATCCGTAAACGAAAATGAAAAATACCTGATCTTCTCTGCTGTCGGATTCGCAGAGCAGAAGATAAAGATCGGGGCAAAAAAAATTATTGATGTTAAACTTAAGTCATCTTCAACAGCTATGCAGGAAGTTGTTGTAACAGGTTATGGTACACAGAGGAAATCTATGCTTACCGGCGCGGTAGCAGGTGTTGTGGTTTCAAATTCACCTCAATATGACCGTATCTACCAAAATAATTATAACACTGAAGATTATGATAACATAACTGAAAATGGATTTAAAAAAGTAACGGATAATCCTCTTTCCACTTTTTCTATTGATGTGGATGCTGCATCGTACAGCAATGTGCGGCGTTTCTTAAACAATAACCAATTACCCCCGGCGGGCGCAGTTCGTACAGAGGAAATGATCAATTATTTTAAATATCAATATCCACAGCCAACGGGAAATGATCCGTTTTCTATCAATACAGAATTAAGCGATTGTCCATGGAATCCGCAAAATAAATTATTGCTGATTGGTTTGCAGGGAAAGACAATTCCTACAGATAAACTTCCACCTTCCAATCTTGTTTTCCTGATTGATGTTTCCGGTTCGATGATGGATGAAAACAAATTGCCACTGGTAAAAGCTTCAATGAAAATGTTGACGGATCAACTGAGGGAAAATGATCGTATTTCGATAGTTGTGTACGCAGGAAGGGCAGGAGTGGCTCTGCCGGCAACAAACGGAAGCGACAAAATAAAAATCAAAACTGCCATTGACGCTCTGGAAGCAGGAGGCTCTACTGCCGGCGGTGAAGGCATACAAATGGCTTATAAAATCGCGCAGCAAAATTTCATGAAAGAAGGGAACAATCGTATTATTCTTTGTACAGATGGTGACTTTAACGTCGGCGTTAGTAGTGATGATGGTTTGGTTAGATTAATAGAGCAGGAACGGGATAAAAGAATTTATTTAACCGTACTGGGATACGGAATGGGAAATTATAAGGATAATAAAATGCAGCAGCTCGCTGATAAGGGAAATGGAAACCACGCCTATATTGATGGATTAAGCGAAGCAAAAAAAGTATTGGTAAATGAATTTGGCGGAACGTTGTTTACAATCGCCAAAGACGTGAAATTGCAACTGGAATTCAACCCTGCGTTGGTAGCCGGTTACAGGCTCATTGGATACGAAAACAGGATGCTTAATAAAGAAGATTTCAACGATGATAAAAAAGACGCGGGGGAATTGGGTAGCGGGCACACCGTAACAGCACTTTACGAAATCATTCCTGTAGGAGTAAAATCGCCTTTTTTAAAAGATGTTGCCCCTTTGAAGTACCAACATAATAAAAAGAAGAAATCTTCTTCTTTTAATGATGAAATTGTTACTATAAAATTTCGTTACAAAGCACCTGATGGTAATGAAAGCAAGTTGATGGTTCATCCTGTAAATAATGTTTCTCTAACTTCTGAAAATGTTTCCGACAACTTCAGGTTTGCCGCTTCAGTAGCGGGTTTTGCCATGTTGCTTCGCAATAGCGAATACAAAGAAAATACGAAATATAGTATGGTATTACAGATGGCTGAATCCACTCTTGGAAACGATCGCGAAGGTTACAGAAAGGAGTTTGTAGGCCTTGTGAAAAAAGCAGCCGGGTTGAAAAATAGTGTAGTTAAATCTGAAGATGAATAAGGTTTAGTTATTAGACGGTAGGGGAATACAAAAAAAATGAAAGGGTGTAATGGTGAATTCCGTAATTTGAATGATAACATATTCAAATGAAGTAAATCTCCCGGATAAAATACAATGGCCAATAGCGCGGATTGCATGTAGAAGATGAATGTCGCCCCTCACTGCTGCAAGTCTCGCTTGTGCGCACAAATGACCAATATTCTTTATTTTCGGGGTTGTTCTCGGATATGTTTGATGTGATTAATAATAACCCACAACCAATGGAAAATATTTATGGCGCGTATGTAGTAAACGCAGAAAAGAAAGAAAAGGAAATAATAAGTTATATCATAAAATAAAAAAACGGGTTCGATAGAAAAGAGATAAACCACTCTAAAACGGAGCCAATGGAAGAACAAATCAGGAAATTTCTTTTTAATCCAACGATTGGAAAAATTGTTGCTCTTCTCATTGGGATTGCAATTATCTGGACTATTATCAATGTTCTAAAAAGAAATTTATTTTCGAAGATAAAAGGAAACGAAAACCGCTACAGAGCGAAAAAAGTAAGCACTTTTATCGGTTACTTTTTGAGTATTTCTCTGCTAGCTTTTATTTACAGTGATAAGCTGGGTGGGTTCACAGTTGCTTTAGGCGTGGCTGGTGCGGGTATTGCGTTCGCGTTGCAGGAAGTGATTGCTTCTTTTGCCGGATGGCTTGCTATTTTATTTGGAGGATTTTACCGCACAGGTGACAGGGTGCAACTTGGCGGCATCAAAGGAGATGTAATGGATATCGGCGTTTTGCGAACAACGGTAATGGAAGTGGGGCAATGGGTTGATGGTGATTTGTACAACGGCCGCATAGTGCTAATCGCCAACAGTTTCGTTTTTAAAGAACCGGTCTTTAATTATTCCGGCAATTTTCCTTTCCTCTGGGATGAAATAAAAATTCCGATTCAATATGGAAGTGATTATGATAAGGTAACCGAAATTTTACTAACTGTTGCAAATTCTGTTAGTGAGGATGTCTCAGAATTGTCTCTTGAAAAATGGCATCTTCTGCAAAGAAAATACCGGCTCGAAGATGCGCAAACCGAGCCGATGGTTTCTTTAACAGCAAATGATAATTGGGTTGAATTTACGTTGCGGTATGTGGTCGTTTACAAGAAAAGAAGAACTACAAAAACAAGACTTTTTACCAACATCTTAAAAGCAGTAGACGCAACAAACGGAGCAGTAAAATTTGCTTCTTCAACCTTCCAGTTGGTAGAACCGCCGGAGTTTAAAGTTAAAGTGGAGAATTAAAGCAACAGGAGAATTCATTCTGAATAAAAGCTCCCGCCTTGGTTCGTGTATACTCACGAACCAAATAAAAGAAAAAGAACTTTTTAGGAATACTCCTGCCAAATTATACCGCTTTCAATCTCCATGTAGCATGAATTTTTGGTGTCTTACCTAATCCTCCCAATTGTTCGGGAGAAGCGGATGCAATGAGGGAATTTAATGAATCGAGGGTTGAATAATCAGGTTCAGCTTCTTTATCGATAATAAATCCTTCGTTCTCAAAAAAAGCCTTCGCACTCTCCATATTTTCAAACTTATTTTCTTCCACATTATGTTTATCGAGGAAAGTTTGCAGTTTGTCTTTCATTTGTAAAGAAGGGGCTGGTGTACGATGCCTGGTATAGATATCAGCGGTTATCCAATATCCGCCCCGTTCCTTCAATATCGAATGAATAATGGAACAAAGTTTTCTTTTTTCAGTTTCGTTGAGATACATAAGTAATCCCTCGTTTACGATTACTACAGGTCCCGGAGAAAACCTGGAAATTATTTGGGTAAACGCCCTTTCATCAAGTGCGTTTAAGGGTAAAAGTTCTATTTGTCCTTTAGGGGAAGAAAGCCCCGGCTGCAATTCCGACAGCAACGCTTTTTTCTCTTTAATAATTTCGGGCAGATCGGTATCAATATAATGAACAGTTTCATTTATAACAGCGTCAAGTCCGCGAAACGAAAAACCTGAAGAAAGTTCGAAGATATTTTGAATAGGTAAACCTTCGAGCAAGCGGTTGATACTTTTATACCGGTATTCGAAATGTACAACCCGTAACCAGAACTCAAAATCTTTTTTTTGAAGATCCGGCTCAAAAGATTCCGGCCGCATGGCCAGCCTTGCCACGGCGGTGGCAAAAGGAATGTTGGTATGCCCTTTCATCAATAATAAACTTTTGGCTGAAGGGCTGATGCTCGTAAAGTTCTTTTCTGCGATATTATCGTTTGAATCTTTTTCCATAAAGAAAGTTGAAAAATGGAAGATGAGGAGAAAAATTTATTTTGCCAATACTTTTTTGATCCCGTCAAAAATAAATTTTATTTCCCGATAGCTTCTATCCGAATTTTTATCTTTATCGACCGTTACCATTAAAATGCCGGGCGCTTTTTTTATATAAAATGTGTTATCATCAAGAGCCATCGTTGGCGTCTCCCAAAAATATTTCTTATTTATTTATGGATTTTATGGCTTTCTGAATCCTTATAAAGGTCTTTAACTAAATTTTAAGTTATAAAATTGTTTTGTAATGATTAATTAGCTCACTTTTATAAAACCATTTATTCCATCATTAACTAATTGCTTAATGAAAAAATTATTACTTCTTTTTTGGGCAGGTCTTTTATCTTATTCATCTATTGCACAAATGGCTAAAGTCTCGGGGCAGGTAAAAGACGCCAACGAAAATAAACCCGTGAAGAATGCTGTGGTGGCTTTGTTCACGCCTAAAGATTCTATCCTTTACTTGTTTACCCGCACGGATACTTCCGGCAATTACCTGCTAAAAGGCGTGGAGCCCGGCCCATATATTTTAATGGTATCCCAGCCATATTATGCGGATATACTTAATAATATTGATGTCAGCAGCGACACAAAAGTTCCCTTAACCACGTTAGTTTCTAAAAGCGAATTATTGCAGGAGGTAATTGTAAAAACCGGCTCGCCACTTAAAATCAGGGGAGATACTACAGTTTATACAGCAGATAGTTTTAAAGTAAGTGCGAATGCCAATGTAGAGGAACTTCTAAAAAAAATGCCCGGGATACAGGTAGATAAAGACGGGAATATAAAAGCCATGGGGGAAACCGTTCAGAAAGTATTGGTTGATGGAGAAGAATTTTTTGGCAATGACCCCGGGATGGCTGTAAAAAATATACGGGCGGATGCGGTAAAGGAAGTACAGGTGTTTGATAAGAAAAGTGATGAAGCGGAATTTACAGGAATAGATGATGGCAAAACGCAGAAAACCATTAACCTGAAATTGAAAGAAAATAAAAAGACCGGTTATTTTGGAAAAATTGATGTGGCTGCCGGTCCTGAAAAAAATATTGATAACCGGTATAACGATAATCTTTTGTTTGGCTCCTTTAAGGGCAAAAGAAAGTTTTCCGCTTTTCTTTTAAATGGAAATACCGGCCAGGACGGGCTTAACTGGGAAGATGAACAAAAATATGGTGGTGATAATTTATCGCTTGACGTAAATGATAATGGTGATTTATCTTATACTTATACGGGAATTTCTGATGCTGAACCTTATATCAATCCGCAAAACGGTTACATGACTAATGTAAATGCCGGTATGCAATACAGCAATAAATGGAATGATAAATACAATTTGAATCTTTCTCCAAAATATAACAGCCAGCAGTATACAAATCATAAAATCACTTTTACTCAAACCCAAATTGGAGATTCGGTTTTGAATCATGCATTCAGACGAGGAAAGTAATGTGAACCGCTATAATTTTAAATTGCATGGCATATTGGAAACTGACATTAGATTCTTTTAATTCGGTAAAAATAATTGCTAATGCTAATTTTTATCATACCGAAAGCAATGACCTTCTCAACTCTGAAACAACGGGAAATACCGGCGTGCTTAAAAATACCAGCGACAGGCAATTACAAACCAACAGCGATAAAAACGCCCTTTCAGCAAATATTATTTTCAAACATAAATTTCATAAAGCCAGGCGCACACTTACATTTACCGGTTATTGGTATTCTTTGGGTACTACCGGGAACACGCTTCTAAAATCTTCTAACCAGGCTTACTTTGATGGCAATCCGTCCGGAGGCCAGGATTTGAACCAAAAAAAGAATTACCAGCAGTCTACACAAAGCTTATCTGCGGGAATAACCTATACAGAACCGCTCAGCAAAGAACTTTCGCTGGAGCTTAAATACCAGTTGAGTTATAATTATGGCACGAACGACCAACTGACTTATAACTATACAAACGCTTCAGGGAAATATGATTTCCTCGTAGATTCATTGTCTAATAATTTTAAACAAAACATCATTCAAAATATTCCTTCAGCAAGGATCAATTTTGCGAATAAAAAAATAAAACTCAATCTCGGTTCGGGATTTGGATTCACTCATTTTGATTTGCAGGACGTAACATTTAAAAAGGATTACCTCAGAAACTACACCAATTTCTATCCTTCTGCTAACGCTACTTATACTTATAAACCCAATCATAGCGTAAGATTTTATTATAACGGCAGCACAAACCAGCCGACCGTTAATCAATTACAACCTTTAAGAAACAATAATGATTATTTTAACCAGGTAATTGGCAACCCGGATTTGAAACCTTCTTTTACGCATTCATTCAGAGTGGGGAACGAGGATTATAATTTTTTAAAGGATCTGTGGGTATATGAATCTGCAAATGTAAATGTTACTCAAAATGCTATCACCACCAATAGTATCATTGATCTTGATTCAGGAAAGACAATATCGCAACCTGTCAATGTGAATGGAAATTATTCTATTGATTTTTACGGTGGATTAGGATTTAAGATAAAGAAAATTGATACCCGGTTTGATTTTCACCCAATTTAGGTTTAATCGGTATGCAAACGTTATTAACAGTGAAAAAAGCTATTCTAAAACTTTTTCTCCCGGTATTTCGACTTATATATCAAAATCGAAAGAGAAAAAATATGATCTTGGAAATAGATGACCGGATTAATTATAATTCCAACACAACAACGCAAAATGATACTAAAATCCATTACTATACAAATACATTATCATTTTACGGGACTATTTATTATAAAAAAGTTTGGTCATTAATTACCGATTACAATTATTATTTCAGGCAAAAAACAATTCAGTCAGATAAAAACCTTACAACAAATATCTGGAACGCACGCCTGCAACGCACTTTTAAGCATGATGAATTTACCGCCTATTTTTTAGTGAACGATATACTGAATCAGAATGTAGGCATAGATCGAAATTTTTATGGAAACACTTACACTCAGACAATTAATGACCGGCTTAAGAGGTATTTTATGATCGGCTTTACGTGGAATTTTAAAAATAAAGGCTCTAAATAAATTATTTTAAAATGGCAGGAATAAAAATCAAAATATTCATTTCAATGACGCTTCTGTTTTTGTTTGCCGGAGCTCATGCACAAATATTTATCAGCAAAGCAAAAATCGAGTATGAAGTAAAAGCAGATGTAAAGAAAACCGATGGGCAATAATAGTTTGGGACGAATATGTTCAAAGATAAAGTGCCAAGGTTTAAGACGGGGTATTTTACTTTGACCTTTGCGAATGACAAAAGTATTTACCAGTTTGATCATTGGGGTGAACCTAAATTGCCTGATTTTTTGTTACCAGGGGGAAGATGAGGACAAATACTTTTTTTAATTATGATACCGATAAATATAAAATGCAAAAGAACGTGGAGGGAAGTATTTTAACTATTGCAGATTCCATTCCCAAATTGAAATGGAAATTAGTAAATGAAAACAGGGTGATTGCGGGGTTTAATTGCCGCAAAGCCTACGCAGTAATGCTTGACAGTGTGTATGTCTTTGCATTTTATACGGAAGAAATTACGCTACCCGGCGGCCCTGCTACTTTTCATGGATTGCCCGGAACTATTCTGGGAGTTACGATCCCCAGATTATACACTTCATGGATAGCAACGAAAGTGATGGTGAATGACGTAAATACGAGTGCTATTAAACCCATTGACGCAAAAAAAAGTATTACGATGAATGAGCTCAAAACGGTGGTTATAGATTATACAAAAGATTGGTACACTTCTGATGATCCTGATACTAATAAAGAGATTCAGGAGCGAAAAACGAGATTTATCTGGGAAGCATTATTATAAACCTGAAGAACTTTAGCAGTGGATAGATTATTATGATTCTCAGATCTCCGGCACGAGTGAAGAGGTGCCGCCGTCTGGTCTCCTGACCAAGGCATGCTTGCATCTGCGCCGTCGAAAATATATTTTTTACTTCCCGTTAGCCAGGTGATAATTGCCCCCTTGATGACCTTTTGCATACCTACCCGATGTATAGTTAAATAATCAATTTATTATTAACTATTAAAACTACTTACAATGAAAAGTGTGCTTTTATTTTGTTGCATCGGTTTGTTCACCCTCCCGGTATTTTCACAGTCCGGATTTGGCTTAAAGGCAGGGGCCAATTTTTCACATCAAAATTTTTCTGACAAAACTCCTACATCAAGTATTGTAGGAATACATGCAGGCCTTTTCTATAAAATAGGTATCGATAAAAAAGCAGGTGTTCAACCTGAAATCTATTATTCTTCAGAAGGTGATAAATGGAAAGGCAATACTAGTACCGGCAAGATAAATATATCACAGGTAAGGGTCCCGGTTTTGTTTCAATATTATATAGCTGATGGTTTTTATGCAGAAGCTGGGCCACAGTACAACTTCCTGATTTCCATTAAAGAAAGCGTTAATGGTGGGAAAAAGGAAGATATAAAAGACTCTTATAAACTTGGTACAGCAGGTTATGCACTTGGAGCAGGTTATAGTTTTCCAGGCAAACTGGCTGGCCTAAGGGCGGGGATAAGATTCAACGGCGATTTCTCTAAAATGAATAAAACAAGGATTGGTGGAGGTGATTTGAGAAACAGTCTGCTGCAGCTAACATTTATGTACTCACTGTCTAAAAAATAATTTTTATCGGAAACTGGTACCTGTTCAGGTTGCCAAAAAAAGAGGTGCCGCCGTCTGGTCTCCTGACCAACGGCATGCTTGCATTTATCCCCAATTAATTACCTGTAAAATGTGTCAGCATTTCAAAACCATCCAATGCATCTACATAAAACCTCGCAGATGAATAATATTAACGACATCTTCTCTTACAACCGATGCAGCATCCTCCCGGGCAGCATTATTATCGATTTAAGTAAAATGAAAACTCCTTCTACTGATATTTTTACAATCCTGAACGGCAATAGCAGTAGCCATGCTATTGGATAAAGTATCAAAGCCAGCAGCGCCAGCGGCCAGCAAAGCACAAAAAGGATTAGCCATAAAATAAAGGTAATCATGTGCTAAAGTTACTCATAGATGTGCAGCGAAAAACGGTAATTACACAAACGGCACAGTGCGATGAAAAACAGCCAACACACATTTTTGAAAACTTATTTTCCTCTTGTCGGCGTTTTACGATAGTGGACTTTGTATATCGGCTTCCGAAAGCAGAAACGCAATTACATAAACGGTGTTATTACTCTCAAAGGAAGTTGTACATTGCTATGCAAATTCCTGCATCATGAACCATCAAACTGCGCGTTCCTGCCATCTGCCTGCTTCCGGGCGAGCCTCATTATGGCTTCTTATGATTATAATTTTGATGTTTTCCTGTCAACAAAAACCAATGAAGCACTATGGCTTTATCACATTGCTTGGAAATGATACCATTTCTGTGGAGAGCATAACCAAACAGGGATATTCGTTTACAAGTGATGAAGTGGACCGGTTTCCACGTGTGCGTGTACGCCATACCGTAGTTGACCTTTATCCGGACGGCAGTATTAAACACCTTGTGATGGATATTCACACACCAAGTGAACCGGAAAACCAACGTGACCGAAAGGTGGTAGCCGATGTAACTGGCTCCGCAGTACATCTTTCCAAAACGGATGGTACGGGTACGCTGACATACAATTTCCCTACAGGTGGCGCCCTGGTAGTGGCGCACGTGCCGCAAATGTACAGCCTGTACGAATTGTATTTTTCTGCGGCAATGAAATCCCATGCAGCATCCAAAACCGAAGCCGGTAATACCGTGCCGTTGCGGCAATTTTATATTGACCGCGAGTTTGACCATTTTCCTTTAGGCCACGCCACCGTGCGGTTGTCGGCAGACGGAAGAGCAACGGTTAATCATGACTGGCTTTCCGGCACCGGTGAGGCAACAATGGACTCTTCATTTGATATGCTCAGTTACTCGGGCGCAAACACCACTTATAAAGTAGAAGTAAAGCGCGTGTCAACGCCACCCGATATAAAAAGTATTGCCAACCGTTTTGAAGATACAGAAGCAAAGAGTGGCCCTGTGAAGGCGTTGAGCGTTCGTGATACGGCGTCTGCTAAAATTGGTGACGCATCATTTACTGTTGACTACAGCAGGCCATTGCTACGCGGGCGTAAGCTGCTGGGAGATGTAATTCCTTATGAGCGTGTATGGCGAACCGGGGCCAATGCAGCAACGCAGTTTACTACTTCGGCTCCGATAAAACTGGCAGGCATAGCAGTATCGGCGGGTACTTACACCTTGTGGACGCTGCCTCATACTAACGGCGTGGATTTGATTGTGAACAAACAGAGCGGCCAGTGGGGCACGCAGTATAACAGTTCCTATAATTTGGGTACCGCCAAAATGCAAAGTGAAGAATTGTCTAACCCGTGTAGAAGAATTTACTATTTCAATCGTGCCGGTTGATAACCAGCACGGAACACTTTTAATTGAATGGGGCTCCTTCCGTTGGACAGCGCCAATTGAAACGAAGTGATGAACAATCTTTGGGATTAAATAGTTGAAAGAACAATAAACCGGCCTTTTATAAAACCATGCAAAAGACAGTAAACTAACAAAAAACAATAATTTCTGTTTTACCCTAATCGTTTAATAAAGAGAATTTTACAGAAACCCTACATCCCCGCGGGGCGACGTTGCTGAGAAAAGTTCCCTTCTATCTTTCATGAGAAAAGTGCTATTAGAGAAGTATCAATTGTTGCCTTCATGATCTTGCGCAAGTAAAGTGCAAAAATAAATGTAGTTTCAGTTATTCAATATAAAAATCATGAAGCAACAGCGAGAGCCACCCCGGGCGTTTCTATTAGATATAGTGTATCATCCCAGCATTCGTGTTTACTTTTTTTCCTTCCTGGCGTTGCTTACCGCCACGATGTTCTTTTTAATTGAGTGGCCGCTCATAAGCAGTGATAGCGCCTCACATATAAGGCTTGTTTCTATGGGATGGCTTTTGTTTCCTCATATTGTATGTGGTTCGGTTGCTTTGGTAATCGGGCCGTTCCAGTTTTCGCACCGGCTGAGAAAAAATAATGTAAAGCTGCATCGCCGGCTTGGCAAGATCTATATCATTGCCATATTGCTGGCCGCGCCTCTTGCCCTCGTTACCAATCTCAACTATCCTATTCCGGGGCAAACGTGGAAAGCCACTTTTGAACAAGCTACCGTGGTTTTCTGCTGGATCACTACCACTTCCATGGCATGGTTTACCATCAGGCGCCGGTTGGTAACACTCCATAAAATTTGGATGAGCCGCAGCTATGGTATTACCTTTTTCACCTTTGTGGTATCCCGCGTTATTGGGCCCATACCCTTTGTTGGCAAAATGGATTTTGACACCTTTTCTATCCTGCTTTGGTTTTTCCTGGTTCTTGGCCTCATCGTACCGGAAATAATATTGAATTACAAAGAAGCGTTTGGGAAAAGAAAACTGGTTGGTAGATGAATAGTCGACACTGGTGATCCAAAAATATAAATGACTGTCCATGTAAAGTACACACTCGGAACATGTTATAAATCAGCCCCAGAATCTCCTTATAATAAGTAACTTGTCATTGAGATACCTTAACCTAATAACATGCTCGTTAAATACGAAAATCCAGAAATATTAAATTCAAGGGATAAACCGGCCGCTATTGCAAACAAAGGCTTTCCTTATAATCATTTATCCGATTCAAGGCGTTTTGAGGAATTGCTTTACAGCATTTATAAGTGTGAAATCGAGAACAATGAGCTTGATGCTTTTGATAATATTACTTTAATGACAGGAGTAAGAGATAAAGGCAGAGATTGTGCATTATTAATAAAAAAAAATAAGTTGTAATATATTTCTTCTCTAAAGTCAACTATATTTATTTACTTTCAATTGATTCATAGTCCCTGTATTCTGTATCCCTAAATTGAATAACTAAAGTCTGCCTGCCATTAGACGAATTTGTTTTCTTCTTAAACAATTTTTTTTCAATAACATAAGTATCAGTACCCGGAATTAATAATAGAAGAGTATCGCCATCAACACGCCATTCTCCCGGGAATGTATTCTTTGATTGATCCGTTACTGAATAGGCGTTGGGAAGATAATATTCGAATTTACCATTGGCAAAAAATGTATAAATAGCTGTTATTTCATAAGGCTTGCCCATAGCAGGAGTATAACGTTTATTGAATTTCCAGGAACCCAATAATGACGGGTCTATCATTCCTTTCAGTTTGGCTTTGCTTGCAGCATAAGATGCTTTAAGCTTTTCAGTATTTTCTTTTTCACGGTTTTCAGCTACTTTTTGAATTGCCTCTTTAATACGATCATTTGTTTTGTTGCTCCTGGTTGTTTGAATTATCAAATAGCCCCAAATAATTATCCAGGTTATTTTTAGTTTCCTGCTTGACGAGGCCGACTCCTTTCGCATAATATGAGATTGATGAGGCTATAATATCCTGACCTGAATTTGTGGAAAATGGTAATAAGGACTTTACGGTTTCCGAGACTACCATTACGTCATCATATTTTTTTCCATCAACAGTAAGTGAAATGTTTTTTTTCAATATTTCATATTCCTTGTATCCTGAACCTGTTGCTCCCTTATAGTTTAACCTCCACGTTGTGCCTTGAGGTGCATTGCATTTTAGTTTTATTTCTGTGATGAATCCCGTACTTTCTCCCCAGTCATTAAACGTTTCTGTTTTGCTGATCAGCTCACCATTTTCATATCGGAAATACACAATATTACCATCATAATCAATTCCTTTATATTCTTTGCCCTGGAAAGTTCTCGTATAATCATAATTGCAAAAAGGGAAATAGACACAGCTTTTACAGTCATTATCATCTTTCTTTTGTTGAGTGCTATTATTATTTGATTTTGCGGTGGTGACTGTTCCTGATGAAGAAATATAGTTTAGTTCAATATTCTTGCCCTCCATTGCAGTCATCTTAAAATTTTTCTTATCGGCAGCAGTAATTTTATCCCACACATCTTCCGCCGTTCCGCTATAAAAAAAAGTAATTATAGCGGTATTGTCGGCGTAAGATAATTTTAAGGACGTAACCCTGGGCGTTTTTTTAAGTACGTCTTTTAATGATTTTAAACTTGGATTTTCGTATGCAATGTTGTTGATCTTTATGGAAATAGTATTGCTTTGGGCGTAGCTTTTTGTGGAGGGAACGAAAACGATCATTATTATAATTACCGGTACAAAAAGGAATGAGGATATCTTTTTCATTTTAAAAACTTTGAAATGAGTAAATATGTTTTGGAGATGATTTTTACCATTTTGATTTTTCTCCCATCACTATTTTAAATATTCCATCTTCATTGATATAACCTTTTCGCCAAATTTCCTTGCCTGTTTTATCTTTACCTAAATACCTTTCAGCATATGCAAGCTTTGATACAGGATCAAATCGCATCTCTCCTGTATAACGCACAACCTGGAAATTAAAATTGACAAGCTTTCTGGTTTTAAAATCGTAATAACCTACACAGTTATAATCATCGTCACCTTTTTTGGGTCTTTCAAAACGTATTTTACCGTCTTCAAAAATACAATCGGCAATCCACACGGCTTCCCTGGGTGAAGGAGAAACTGAAAGTCCTATGCTTGAAAGGAAATCTTTTACGCTGAATATTTTGCCTGTTGTATCCATCATATTATTTTCGAAAGGACAGCCACCACCTTCAAACGCAAACCCGCATGTCTCAAATTCCCCGAAATCCAGAACCTTATCTTTTTGTGAGATTTTTATTACAACTTCCCCTTTTTTATTTATATAGACATATTTAAGTTCGGGATCATTCTGCGGTGTTACTTTTGCACGTCCACATTTGAAATTCGAAGGCTTATTGGAATAAATCAGGGGGATTACTAATTCTCCTTTTGTGTTAATAAAACCATATTTCATTTCACCAAATTCATTATTTTTGCCAACGCATGCCATCCCATCTGAAAAAGGCATAGCCTCATCAAATTTGGCTTTTGTTATAATTTGATTTTTTAAGTTAATGTAATAGTATCCCGAATCGTAATCCAGAGCAATCCCATCCGAGAATTCTAAGGGATTTTTACTATTGACCGTCGATTTGTTATTGTATTGATCTATATAAATAAATTGATTTAGATAACGGTATTTACCAAGTTTCTGGAAAATGGCATATTTACAATCTTGTGAAAGACGTCTATATTCAGCACCATTTTGTTGAATGAGAATTCCTTTTGCATTTATCGCCCCGCTGATGCCATTGGCATCAAAAAGACCTGATGTAAAGAAATCATCTCCTCCATTCGGTAAAA
>CAWFFT010000032.1:0-42015 GCA_963815085.1 uncultured Chitinophagaceae bacterium
TTTCCCATCCATAAAAACAACCTTTTCTGCGGAATTTTTTTTACTTCTTCATAACCCGCTTCAAACGCATTTTTTATTTCCAATTCAAGTTTTTCAAACTCATCTTTCACTTTATCGGAGGATGGTAATTTTAAATCTCCATAATGAATACCAGTTATCTGATCGAGCATTTTAAATCGTTGTTCACGCAAAGAAAAACGATCCAAAATCCAATCAGGGAAAACAGCAATTTTGGAATCGGCAGAAGGTAAATCTTTGCCCGTTAGAAAACACGTTTTTTCTTCAAAATGCAATGTTTCAAAAGGGTTGAAAAGAGAGAAAGGCATGGAAGCAAAAATAAATAAATGATAAAGGCTTTACCTAAAAATGAAAATTTGAATTATTTGTAGGTCTACTGGTTAACACTGATATTTTTTCAAGACAAGATAAAATTCCTTCTTTTGTTTCTTCATCGGATAATGTAAGAGGAACAAATTTTTCACCGATGAATTTTTCATACAATTCAATATAACGGTTACGGATAATCGAAATCCATTCATCACTCATTTCAGGAACCCGCTGCCCTTCTTTTCCCATGAAATTATTTTCGATAAGCCATTCCCGTACGAATTCCTTGCTCAATTGTTTTTGCTTTTCTCCCTTTTCCTGTCTTTCTGCAAAGCCATCTGCATAAAAATAACGCGAACTATCAGGAGTATGAATTTCATCAATCAAAATGATTTCATTTCCCATTTTTCCGAATTCATATTTGGTATCCACAAGGATCAATCCTCTTTTTGCCGCAAGTTCCTTTCCTCTTGCAAAAAGCTGTAAAGCATATTTTTCCAATTGCTCATAATCCTCTTTTGGAACGATATTTCTTTTAATAATTTCTTCTTTGCTGATGTCTTCATCGTGTCCTTCAGCAGCTTTGGTGGAAGGAGTTATAATAGGTTGAGGAAAATAATCATTTTCCTTTAAACCTTCCGGTAGTGAAACTCCGCACAAACTTCTATTGCCTGACGAATAAGTGCGCCACGCATGACCGGTAAGATTACCACGTACCACCATTTCAACTTTGAAAGGTTCGCATTTATAACCAATAGAAACATTTGGTGCAGGTGTTTCCAATAACCAATTCTTACAAATATCTTTTGTGACATTCAACATATAAGCTGCTACCTGGTTCAAAACCTGCCCTTTGTTGGGAATAGGCTTGGGTAAAATCACATCAAAAGCAGAAATACGATCGCTGGCAATCATCACTAGAAAGCTGGTTGTTAATAGTATAAACATCTCTGACTTTTCCTTTGTAAAAATTGGTTTGGCCGGGAAATGAAAATGAATTCATGTTGAATAATATTAGCTGCAAAAATGCGTATAATTTTTCATGAATCTAGAAGAAAGAAAGATTGTAAAAGGCTTACACTTAAAAATATATTTTAATTACAATCGATACAAGTATTAATTTGCTTACAATTTGCTAACCAAAATCTATTCGATATGAGAAAAATAATCCGATTTGCCAGCTTATTTTTTCTTTTCATTTTTCTTGCTCTTGCAACTTCTGCCCAGCAAAAAACCATTAAAGGAAATGTAACCAGTAAAGCAACCGGGGAAGGTGTTCCTGCTGTTTCAGTAACGATAAAAGGAGGAACGGAAGGAACCTACACAGATGAACAAGGAAATTTTTCACTCGACACCAAAGAAACGCTTCCTGTTACTTTGATAATTTCATCAATCGGCTACAAACAGCAGGAAGTAGAGGTAAGTAATTTATCTGCAACTGTAAACGTAACGCTTGAAACTGCCAGTACTCTCGGACAGGAAGTAGTTATTTCAGCCACGCGCACGCCTTCAAAAATTCTTGAATCGCCTGTTACCATAGAAAGAATAAGTGCTGCTGAGATCAGAAATTCTCCGCAACCTTCCTATTATGATATAATATCAAAATTAAAAGGAGTAGATGTGGTAAATGCATCTCTCACTTTTACTTCTCCAACGACAAGAGGTTTTAACGGGAGTGGAAATCTGCGACTCAATCAAATTGTAGATGGAATGGACAACCAGGCGCCAGGATTAAATTTCTCTGTGGGAAGTATAATTGGTTTAACCGGTCTTGACGTGGCAAGTGTTGAACTATTGCCCGGCGCGTCTTCTGCATTGTATGGACCTGGTGGAATGAATGGAGCGATTGTTATCAATAGTAAAGACCCCTTTAAATACCAGGGGCTTTCTGTTGAAGCCAAGACAGGAGTAATGAACATTGATAATAAAGATCGTAGCGCTTCTCCTTATTATAATTTCCAATTACGTTGGGCAAAAAAAGTGAGTGATAAGTTTGCGTTTAAAATAGGAGGCGAATATGTGGAAGCTAAAGATTGGGTGGCCAACGATTATCGTAATTATGATAGGCTTGGAACCGCCGGTAATTTGAAAAACGGCACAAGAGCCACCGATCCAAATTATGATGGAGTAAATGTTTACGGCGATGAAACCACTGCTGATATTCGTAGTAATGTTTTTAAACCCTTAGCTGATTCCCTTCCGTTTTATGCTCCTTATATAAATTCTTTTCCTGCATCTATGCCTGTTTCAAGAACAGGTTACAATGAAAAAGATATTGTCGACCCAAAAACTTTTAACCTAAAACTTTCTGGTGAAGTCAGTTATAAGATCACTGATAAAACCTCCTTAAACGCGGAAGGATATTGGGGAACCGGAAATACCGTTTATACTGGTAGTGACCGTTATTCTTTATTGAACCTGAAAATTGGCCAATATAAAGTTGAACTCGTTAACCGCAACTGGTTTTTGAGAGCTTATACTACCCAGGAAAATGCAGGAGATTCCTATAATGCTACCGTAACTACCAGGCTGGTAAACGAAGCATGGAAACCAAGCGGCGGAACAGATGGCTGGTATGCTCAATATGCTATAGCTTTTTTAAATGCAAAATTAGCAGGCCAAACAGATATAGCTGCGCATCAATTTGCCCGCGGCGTTGCTGATATGGGAAGGCCAGCGCCGGGATCAGCAGAATTTAAAAAACTTTTTGATCAGGTAAGGAGTATCCCTATTTCACAGGGCGGGGGTTTGTTTGTAGATAAAACCGACCTCTATAACGTAGAGGGTCAGTATGATCTTTCTGATAAAACTTCTAAAGTAGCTGATGTATTGGTGGGAGCCAATTACAAAAGATACGTTTTAAATTCTGAAGGAACTTTATTTGCCGACTCCACAGGAAAAATTCCAATCAATGAAGTGGGCGCTTATGTTCAAATCACCAAAAAGCTTTTGACAAGACAAGCTTAAACTAATTGCTTCAGGCCGATACGATAAAAACGAAAATTTTGCTGGCAGATTTACTCCGCGTTTTTCAGCCGTTATAAAAGTGGCAGAAGATAATAACATCCGGTTGTCTTTTCAGCAGGCTTATAGGTTTGGTTCTACACAACAACAATGGATAAATTTGAGAGTTGCAGGAGGAACAGCCTTGATCGGCGGTGTTCCTTCGTTTAAAACTTTTTATCATTTCGATACGCAATCCTGTGTATTACATTGACAACAACTTGTTTGCAGGAAATCCGCAGGAAGCGCACCTGCCAAAATTCAAGGCAGAAACAGTCAACTCTTTTGAAGCTGGATATAAAGGCCTTTTATTTGAAAAGAAATTGCTGGTTGATTTGTACGGATATTATGGAGTTTATCATGATTTCATTTCCCGTACGCTTGTAGCCCAATCAGTAAATAGCGATAAAAGTGTGTTTACTGATACCGCAACAGTAAGAGCCAATCTTAACTATCCTGCTTTGGTAACAACCTATTCAGTGCCAACTAATGTAAACGGAAATGTAAATACTTATGGATTTGGTTTAGGATTAACTTATTCACTTCCACATAATTTTTTAATAGAAGGAAATATTTCAGCAGATCATCTGGATAAAGTTCCTGCGAATTTTATTGCCGGATTTAATACGCCCGCTTTAAGAACAGGAGCTTCCTTCAGCAACAGCGGGTTTGGCAAACAAAACCGGTTTGGTTTCAATATTACTTACCGTTGGCAGGACAAAATAAATTATGAAGGAGATTTCGCGAATGGCATCGTTCCTGCTTATCAGACAGTTAATGCGCAAGTGAGTTACAAGTTTCTTGATCCAAAAGTTTTACTCAAAGTAGGCGCTACTAATATATTGAACCAATATTATATCAATGGTTTTGGAAATCCTTCCATTGGAGGTTTGTATTATGTAAGCATTGGTTATAATGTATTCTAAAATCCAACTATCGCTCATCTTTTAATAAAAGAAAATATGAAAAATATTATTATAAACAGGAAAGCTTTTCAAATATTTCCCGCAGTTATTATTTTGCTAATCTTTTTTGTTACTTCATGTAATAAGCCTCTTCCAAAAGCAACTCCTATTGACTATCCCCCGGTAAACAACAGCACTACTTCTATAGCTGATATGATTAGTTCCGACACAAGTTATAGTTTCTTTGCCGCCGCCGCTACAAAGACAGGTCAACTGGCTCAACTAAATGCAGACAGTACAGAATATACAGTCTTCTTACCGACTAATAACGCTTTCCGTGCATCGGGTATTCCTTCACTTGATGTTTTAAATACGTTACCCACACCGATGCTTGCTGGGATTGTCGGTTATTCCATCATTCCCGGAAGGCAATTTTTAAGTACAGGAATAAGTCCTGCATTTCCAAATGAACAATTACCTACTACAATTACAATTGGACAATTGCCAGGTATTCCTTTGCCTTTAAAGCTGACCACCTTTCCATCCATTTCCGGAGGCAGTTTTTACGATAATAATATACCTGTAACAAAACCGGATATTAAATTGAAAAACGGTGTAATTCATGAAGTGGGTGCTATAGTTGCGCCTCCCTCGCAAACTTTGAAAGATGCCATTTATAGCAATCCTGATCTAACTTACTTTAAAGCGGCAATTGCCAGAGCAGATAGTGGGAAGGTGGGTTTGAACCGGCTTGATTCTTTACTTGGTTATGCGGTTACAAACATGACGGTTTTGGCACCAAATAATGCGGCATTTCAAACTCTAATTTACGGTACTGTTTATGGTTATTTATTACAGCAAGGTTATGATGCCGCTTCCGCCTCTTTACTCGCCAATACACTTGCTTCCGGACCGGTTGTATTCAGTAATCCTGTTCTTTACAATGCATTGCCCGCAGCTACAGTGAGAGGAATTATTGTTTATCATTTTTTGGCCAGCCCCAATCCAAATACTGGTGCTTTTGAGCCAAACATCCGGGTTTTCTCAAATAATTTTTCTTCAATGCCTGCTTTTTATAAGACACTGGTGAATGCAGCATATTCAACACATCCGGGTATTATGGCCCAGGCAACGTTTACAGGACCTTTTGTGAGCGATTTAAAGTTTACCGGTTTAGGGACTTTTCCGCCGGGAGGTGCACCTTTTTCAGATGCTCCTGCAACAGCACTTAGCCTGGATAACCATGCTGTAAACGGCGTGTATTATGTAATAGACAAAGTATTGCTGCCCCAATAAACACACTGATTATCGATTGTTGAAGGGTTAACTTCCATTTAGGTATTACTTTTGAGGTGATTTTCACCTAAAACACAATTTTATGGAAGAAAAAACACCCGAACAAATTAAAGCCATTGAGGAGATCAGAAAACCTAACAATTTTCCAATATGGATTATTTTTGTATTGATTGTGATTGTTTTTTTGGTTTTTTGGTACCTCTCAACAGGTAGCGGTGGAACCAAATCAAATACTGCAGCTTTAAAGGGTAATACAACAAGTGTGATAATGGCGTTATCCAAATAGCAGTTATTTCTTTCTTCAAAAGCCATTTCAAAATAGGGTGTAATTAACACCTGTTGGACTCCTATGCTTTCAAAACCCGATAAAAATCTTACTCTTAATTCTCAAGAATTGTTATTGTGTTCCTGAATTAGAGAAAGAGGTCATTTCCATTTTAGGTATAACTTTTGATGCGATTGATTGTTATATATTAAAAAAATTAAAGAGGCTAAAAGTCGGATTTGTCTTTTTAATTGTGACTTTCACATTTAAAACAATTAATATGGATAACACTCCTGAAGAAAAAACACCGGAAGAAAGAGAAACCGTCAGGGAGATCAGAAAACCCGTGAGCAGGCCCAGATGGTTAATTCCACTCGTGACTATTGTTGTGGTTATTTTTATTCTGTGGTATTTTTCCAGAAGTTGTGGCGAAACAAAACCAAATGTAAGAGCCTTGCCAGATACAACAACGCAGGTTCATAACGGAGATACAAGCAAAGTGATTGTTACTGAAAGGCCGGATTCAGTCTTGCATGATTAGAAGTAGTTAAACATTAAAACGGAAGTGCATTACATCTCCATCCTGAACAACATATTCTTTCCCTTCTATTCTTAACTTGCCATTTTCCCGTGAGGCTGCTTCCGATTTGTAATGAACGAAATCATCATAGGAAATCACTTCAGCTTTAATAAATCCTTTTTCAAAATCAGTATGAATAACCGCGGCAGCTTGGGGCGCTTTCCAGCCTTTATGAATCGTCCATGCCCTTACTTCCTGCACACCGGCAGTGAAATACGTAGAAAGATTTAGAAGTGCATACGTAGAATGAATCAACCGGTCCAGGGCAGGCTCTTCCATTTTGTATTCATCCATAAACATTTGTTTGTCTTCCGGATCTTCAAATTCTGCTATTTGAGCTTCGATTGCATTGGTCATTATTATTACCTGTGCGCCTTCCTTTGTAGCAGCAGCTACAAGAAGATCTGAATATTTATTACCGGTGTGCATTGATGCTTCATCTACATTTGCCACATATAAAACCGGTTTATCAGTAAGAAAAAAATTATCAGCCACTGCCGCTCTTTCTTCTTTTGATAAGCCAAGTGAAAGGATATTTTTGCCTTGTTCGAGGTGTTCTTTACACTTTTTCAAAATTTCATATTCTGTCTTCGCTTTTGCATCCCCGGTTTTTGCCATTTTTTCAGCACGAGCCAGCTTTCTTTCAACACCTTCCAGGTCTTTCAACTGCAATTCAGTTTCGATAATTTCTTTATCAGCAATCGGGTTTATCGGCCCTTCTTCTCTTAAAACATTTTCATCTTCAAAACAACGGATCACATGAATAATGGCATCTACTTCACGGATATTTGCCAGAAATTTGTTTCCCAAGCCTTCACCCTTACTGGCCCCTTTTACAAGGCCGGCAATATCTACAATCTCAATCTGGGTAGGTACTATTTTTTCCGGTTTTACTAAATCAGCAAGTACATTCAGCCTTTTATCGGGCACATTTACGAGACCGACGTTTGGTTCGATTGTACAAAACCTGTAATTGCTTGCCTGTGCCTTTGCGCTGTTGCTCACGGCATTAAATAATGTTGACTTGCCCACATTTGGTAATCCTACAATTCCTGCTTGTAATGCCATTACTTCTTACAATTTTTCTGTTTAAGGGGCGCAAAGATAACATGAAAAGGGCTACCAATAAATAAGAAACAACATTGAGAAAATAAAAAATGACTGCATAAAGCAGCCATTTATATAATATAAGTTTGATAAAATTATTCTACAGTGCGTTCTTTTGTAACCACTACTTCTTTATCTTTTGAGCCGCCGCTCACCAAAGCAATGATTATTACCAAAACAATGATTCCGCCAACAATCCACATCCACGGTTGAATAGTAGTGCTTGTAGAAGTACTGGTTGTAGTAGTTGTAGTGGTAGAAACGGCACTGTCCTGGGCAAATGTTATTCCATTAAGAAACAACATTAAGGCAATAGCGATGAATGACTGATAAAAAATTTTGATCTTTTTCATAACATTATTTTTTTAGATAAAAAAAATAAATAATCAATTAATATGCCATTAACAATTTTTCTACCCCGTTACTTTTTCATTCTGAATCAATTAGTAAATCGATATTGGAAATAAAATAATAATTGTAAGAATTTGTTTGTTTACTAATTCATCAACAATAGAATAAATTTCATCAATAAAAGTTTGTGGACTGTTAAAAAAATAGCCGGTTATTATAACCGGCTATTTACAATCGTAATTCCTATTTTTATTGCTGCCATTACAGGAGGTATGTCTCCCTGGTCACTTTCACCTTGCTGATTATATTCATATTTTTTCTTTTGAAAAGGGAAACATCCATTTTACCAAAGCGCCAGCTCACATTTAATCTTAACTGTTGTGGATCTCTTTGCCTTCTGATATCCTGAACAGAATAAATGTCTTTTGAAGAAGTAGATTCGGAATGAACTTTGGTTACTCTTGTGTTGAAAATATCGTTAATACTCAATGAAACTGAAAGTGATTTGTCTTTCAGGAAATCTTTTTTAATCGCCGCATCAAAACCCCAGATTGGTAAAGCATATCCATTTGCAGTAGCTAAATTTCCTCCCCCCAATGCCTTTCTCCACCTCCGCCTCTGCCGGGAGGTAAAATCGTTTTACTGGTATAATCGCCATTGATTTGAATGGTGAAATTAGCAGGCAACATAAACGTACTGTTGATTTTTCCAAACCAACTCACTTTTCCGGTAGAGTTAACTGTGCCGGTAAGATTGCTTCCATTAATTTTTGAATTATACAGATTTACGTTTTCTGTAAGGCTCCACCATGGCGCAATTTTATTCATGGAAGTCAGTTCCAAACCATAAGCTTCAGAACTGCTCGCATTTACAAAAGAAGAAATAAAAACAGAATCACTATAAGCAGGATTAGGGTTTTTATCCCAATATTGATAGCGTGAAATAAGATTATTACTTCCCCTGTAATAAGCCGTTGCAATAATATTATTCCCATTTCTTAAGTTCAAATCATAAGATAATTCAAATAAATTTGTAAATTCAGGAACCAGCGAAGCATTACCCACACTAATATTTAACGGATCAGTAAAATCATAATAAGGAATCAACTGCCAGAAATTAGGACGGTTTATTTTTCTTGAATAATTTAGTTGGATATCTTGCTTGTCATTTATTTTTTGCGTTAAAAATACACTTGGAAAAAAGCTTAACGGATATGAATTACTGAATGATTGGTTGGAATCAATCAACTCACCTGAATATTTTGAACTTTCAACCCGGCCACCCAACTGGTAAGTGAAATTGTTGATCTTTTGAGAGAAGGTTACATAACCTGCATACACATCATCGGTGTATTTATATTTACTATTCAACCCTTGCACTGATACAAATTTTCCGGTAGATTGATCCATAATGAAATTATTGTTCTCGCTGTTCGAACTCCTGATAGCGGCTCTCAAACCCGCTTCTATTTTTATTTTATCTGAAACGGGATTTGAATAATCTGTTTGAATAGTTAATATTATCATTCGTGCCGTTTCCTGTTGTTTTTTGTTGAAACAAAGGTTGGCTTGGTGAATTATCAGCATTATAATATTGTGTAGCCACATCCTGTTCATTAGTATTTTTACTGTAATCATAGTTAGCGTCAGCAGTGATGTATTTATTGGGTTTCGCAAAATTATGTTTGAAGCTGATTTTACCATTATAATTATTCCAGGTAAAGTTGCTGATGCTATTGCTTGTTCCATACGTATGGGTTGTAGTGCCATTTAAATACGTATCGCGTGTAATATTCATGCAATTCATTTCCACCAAATTTGCCTTTCCTGATACCACCTGAAATCGTTAATGTATTCCGGTTATCGATAAAATAATCAAAGCCTAAATTACCGCCTGCCATACGGCCATTGCGGCTAGGTCTGCTGCTTTGCTTGAAGAATTGAAGTAAGACCATTCACATAATCTGTCCTGTCTGTTATATCAGTGCTTTTTCCTTTAAAATGAAAGTAATTACCGCTGGCAAAGAAGTTGATTTTACCCTGCGCGAATATTGATATTTCCACCTGCATTGCTGCCACCTCTGGTATCGACCCTGCTCTTACATTTCCATTATAGCCGGGCTTTTTATTTTTCTTCATTACAATATTTAAAATACCTGCGCCACCACCTGAAGCATCAAATTTTGCTGAAGGATTGGTAATGATCTCAATACTTTCAATTTCATCTGCCGGAATTTCATCAAGCGTTAAAGTAGTAGGCCTTCCATCAACAAAAATTTGCGGAGATGCATTTCTTAAAGTTACATTTCCATCAATATCTACATTTACGGAAGGAACATTTCTCATCACATCCACTGCTGTACCTCCTACACTTGTAAGGCTTTTATCGACATTAAATACTTTGCGGTCAATACTCATCTGCATCATAGGTTTACTAGCAGTTACCACCACATTTGCCAGTTGCTTTTCCTGTGGAAGCAATTTAATATTTCCAAGATCTTTATCAATTGCATTCACCATCTGGCTTCTGTCTCCTCCATTCATTTTTAAATTAAAAGAAATTTCATCCGTATATACAGCATGGCCAACAGCACTTATTGTTAAAGTGTACTTTCCAAAAAGTGGCAGTTTATCAATACTAAATTCACCTTTTTTATCAGTAAGCATCGCTGCAACAATCACACTTTTGCGTTGCTTTGTTGCCGTATCCATTTTCATTTGACGTAAGTTGAACAGATGCCGCTTCGATCGGCTTGTTAGTATTTCCATCAATCACTTTTCCATAAAAATGACCCATGTTCATGTTTCTTTCCACGGCATTCCGGGGTTTCCTGCTTGCGGATATTGCGCCATAGCTACTGCTGAAAAGATGAGTAAACAAAGAGGTTAAAGAGTATTTAAATAATTTCATATTGGGACGGTTTTAATTTAGGCGGCAAATTTCCGATCATTAGGATAAACATATTTTTCTTTATTTATGAATGGTCGTATAAAAACACCAGACGGTTAAATCGCCGAATCGTATTTAAATGAAAATCATAAGTGATCGAGGAAAAATGCTAAAAGTAATGCTTCAGTAAAATTGAAATTTTTTGGATCGAAATTTTAATTAATTTTGCTGTCCCAAAAACGGTGGTTGTAGCTCAGTTGGTTAGAGCATCAGATTGTGATTCTGAGGGTCGTGGGTTCGAGCCCCATCATCCACCCAATAAATCCCGCTTATCGGCGGGTTTTACTTTTCATAATAGGTTTTACTTTTCACAATAATTGTTACTTTAAATGCGTCTATACTTTTACAAAAACCTTTGTTAATTCAAACCCCTAATTTTAAAGTACAAATTTAATCTTTGTTACTTTTACGTATGAACCCAATAATCAGTTTTATTATGAGCAAAAAATTTATTCCCGTCCTTATTATTCTAATCTTAAGTGGTTTGTTTATAGGGTATGGGGTGATGGGAAGAAGTGATAATCCTAACGACCCAAAAACTAAATATGAGAAAATATTACAAAATGTAGGAATTGTTTTAGAGCAAGGACATTACAATCCTAAAAAAATTGACGACCAGTTTTCGCAGGAAGTTTTAAAAAAATATGAAGACGACCTCGATCCTGATAAATACATTTTCTTGACAAAAAGATATCGACGCTTTTAAGAAATATCAAAACCGGATTGATGATGAAATTCACGGAGCCCCACTGGAGTCTTTTTATGCAGTAAGCAATACTTATTTAAAAAGAATTGATGAAGTGGCAGCTTCTTATAAAGAAATTTTAAACCACTCTTTTGATTTTACAAAAGATGAATACCTGCAAACAGATGGTGATAAAAGAGAGTACCCTGCTTCTATAGCCGAAAGAGAGGATTATGGAAGAAAAAGGTTAAAATATCTTGTGTTGGGGAAATATGTAGATCTTCAACAAGAAAGAGATTCAAGTAAAAATAAAGAAGAAGCGAATAAGGCTGATTCAACTCTTCTGCGTGAAGCTATCAACACGGTATCAAGGCAAATGAACCGTTATTTTGAAACATTGAAAAATCATAATTCAACTGACGATCTTTTTAGTGATTTTGTAAATGCCATTACTACAAGCATGGATCCACACACCAGTTATTTTGCCCCTATAGATAAAAGAAGTTTTGATGAAATGTTGAGTGGAACTTTTTATGGCATCGGCGCTCAGTTGCAGGAAAAAGATGGCAAAATAACAATTGCAAGTCTCATTACCGGAATGCCTGCCTGGAAAACCGGTGAAATAACTCCTGGTGATGAAATAATAAAAGTGGGTGAAGGAGACGCTACACCTGTTGACGTAACAGGATATGAAGTAACAGATGCAGTAAAATTAATTCGTGGTGAAAAGAGGGGCTCAATAGTAAAACTGACACTGAAAAAAGCAGATGGTTCAGTAAAAGTGGTTGCAATAAGCAGGGATAAAATTTCACTGGATGACACTTTTGCAAGGAGTGCTGTCATCAATAATAATGGCCATAAGATCGGTTATATTTATCTTCCTGAATTCTACGCCAACTTCGATGATCCTTCCGGAAGGCGCTCTGCGACTGACGTAGCAAAAGAGGTTGAAAAATTAAAAGCGGCCAATGTAGAGGGTATTGTAATGGATTTAAGAGGAAACGGCGGTGGATCTTTGCAGGACGTTGTGGATATGGTAGGTTTGTTTATTAAAGGTGGCCCGGTAGTACAGGTAAAAGGCCGTGACGGAGCTCCAAGTGTTTTGGCTGACCGAGATAAAGAAGTGTTATATTCGGGTCCGCTTGCAGTAATGGTAGATGAATTAAGCGCTTCCGCTTCTGAAATATTTGCGGCGGCCATCCAGGATTATCACAGGGGAATTATAATAGGAAGTCCTACTTATGGAAAAGGAACCGTGCAAAGAAGCGTTTCTCTTGATCCTCAATCAGAAAATCCATTTTTCAATCATCCTGCAGAAGGATTAGGAGATGTTAAACTTACTTTCAGAAAATTTTACAGAATCAATGGCGGTGCTACCCAGTTAAAAGGGGTTACTCCTGACATTGTAATTCCTGACCGTTTGGAAAATGCAAAGCTTCGCGAGAAAGATAATCCGGATGCGCTGGCATGGGATCGGATTCCAAAAGCTGATTACACAGTATGGAATCCAGGGTACAGTTATGCTCCGGCTGTCGCAAGTATAAGCGCAGACGTGGCTAACAATATTGATTTTAAAGAAATACAGAAACAAGTGAACCTGCTCGATAAATACAGGGATGAACCCACTCCTTTAAATATTGATAAATATAAGCAAATGCAGAAAAATATTGAAGCAGCCGCTAAAAAGCTGGATGAATATTCCAGGTCTCCCGTTCATTTGCGGACAACTACTTTATTTCCCGATTCTTTGGCAATGCAGGGAGATACAGCCAAAATTTCAAAGCAGGAACAATTCATCAAAACTATCAGCAACGACCTTTATGTAGATGAAACTGTAAAGGCATTAGAAAAAGTAATAGGTGAAAAACAGATTGCAGAAGCAGAAAATAAATAATCTAAAAGAATTTTTTAAAACCGGTGAAGACACCGGTTTTTTTTTGAACTTGTTTTCATTTACTCAAGTGGAACCAATATAAAAATTCCTTTTATTTATCTGTTTACTGGCGTAAACAATGTAAACATCAATAATAAAAATTGAACTTTCCTCAATTCTATTTTTCACTAAAATTTATTTTGTTTTCCATTATCTTTGCGACCTAAAATTTTAAAATATTGGCAACGAAGTTTTCTAAAGAAACTTATTTATACTGGTACGAGCTCATGCTCCTGATTCGCCGCTTTGAAGAAAAAGCCGGTCAAATGTATGGAATGCAGAAAATCCGCGGTTTTTGTCACTTATATATAGGGCAGGAAGCAATAGCAGCAGGTTGTATGACAGCAACAACTCCCGATGATATATTTATAACCGCTTATCGTGATCATGGCCTCGCCCTTGCAAAAGGTATCCCTGCAAAAGCATGTATGGCCGAGTTGTACGCAAAAGCAACAGGCTGCAGCAAAGGAAAAGGAGGAAGTATGCACTTCTTTGGAGTCGATCACAAATTTTTTGGTGGGCATGGAATTGTGGGCGCGCAAATAGGAACAGGCGCAGGGCTTGCGTTTGCAGAAAAATACAAGGATACAGAGAATGTCGTCCTTTGTTTTTTTGGTGATGGAGCCGCCAGGCAGGGAATTCTTCACGAAACATTTAACCTGGCAATGCTTTGGAAACTTCCGGTAGTTTTTATTTGCGAAAATAATAATTACGCGATGGGAACTTCAGTAGCACGTACCTCAAATGTTCTGGATATTTATAAATTGGCCGATGCATATGAAATGCCTGGCGACCAGGTTGATGGAATGGTTCCTGAAACAGTTCATGATGCAGTAGCACGCGCTGTTAGAAGAGCACGCGAAAAAGGCGGACCCACTTTGCTGGAAGTAAAAACCTATCGTTATAAAGGTCACAGTATGAGTGACCCGGCAAAATACCGAAGCAAAGAAGAAATGGAAGAATACAAACTTCAGGACCCGCTGGAAACCACCATGAATAAATTAAAAACAAACTTCGGTTTAACGGATGAGGAGATTGAAGAAATAAATGACAGGGTAAAAAATGAAGTGGCCGAAGCTGTACAATTTGCTGATGAAAGCCCATATCCGGATGACGATGAAGCATTAAAAGACGTGTATGCTGAAGATGATTATCCTTTCATTACAGATTAATCCGTTTTTTCAAAAAGGAAATAAAAATAAAAAATATAATGGCTGCGAAAAAAGCACACAAGCAAGATGTTGATGTGGTAGAAAGAGCCCGGGGTTTTTGGGCGCAATACAACAAACCGATTTCTTATATTGGTTCTGTTATCGTGATATTATTTGTAGGTTGGATGATCTACAAGTACATGTTTAAAGTGCCCAAACAGGAAAAAGCTGATAAAGTAGTTTATGTTACTCAAAAATATTTTTCTGACTTTACTACTGCTACCGATTCTGCAAAGATATTACTGGCAACAAGGGTGTTGAATGGCGATGGCAGAAATCCAGGTGCATTAAGAATTATTAATGAATATTCGGGCACACCGGCTGCTAATTTATGTGAATATTATGCAGGAACCTGCTATTTGCAATTAGGCCAATTTGCTAAATCAATAAAATATTTGAAAGATTTCGACGGCAATGGCGCTGACCAGATAAAAAGCCGTGCACTCGGTATGATAGGTGATGCAAGTGCGGAATTAAATAAAAATGATGATGCTTTGGATTATTATCAGAAGGCAGCAAACGTAAATGAAAAGGATACTTATACTTCTTCTGAATTTCTTTTTAGAGCCGCATTATTTGCAGAGTCAATAGGCAAACAAAAAGAAGCGATTGATCTTTTCAAAAAAATAAAAACTGACTATCCATTGACAGAAAAAGCGGCTGATGTGGACAGGTATCTCGCTAAACTCGGAGAATTCTCAGAATAATTTATCAGGTAAAACTATGGCAATAGTCAACCAAAATCTTTATGATATTGATACAGGCATTCTTCCAAAGGATGCCTGTATCGTTATTGTACATACGCAATGGAATCCTGAAATAATCAATAAATTACTGGGTGGTTGTAAAAAAGTGCTCGATGAATATAAGATGGAGAATTACACAGTTATTTCCGTTCCCGGTGCATTTGAAATTCCATTCACAATAAAAAATTTTTGGGAAACTTATCAGAATAAATTTGAAAAGCCGCAGGTGTTTATTGCCCTCGGTTGTGTCTTGAAAGGAGGAACACCTCATTTCGATTACGTTTGCAAGGCAATTACTGATGGGATTTTGCAACTGAATTTTACGTTGCCGGTTCCCACAATTTTTGGAATACTTACCGTAGAAAATCAACAACAGGCAGATGAAAGAACAGGTGGAATTCATGGAAATAAAGGTGAAGAAGCTGCCCTAACTGCTTTAAAAATGATAACACTGAAGTATTCGAAGTAAAATATTTAATTACCTGAAAGAACCTACTAAATCTTCTAAACTCATTAAACCTTCTCATTCTTGAATGAAAGTTCAATTATTTATACCATGTTTCGTTGACCAGTTGTATCCACAAACTGCTTTCAATATGGTGAAAGTTCTTGAAAAAGGATGTTGTGACGTTGAGTATAACACAAATCAAACATGTTGTGGCCAGGCCGCCTTTAACGCCGGTTTTTGGGACGAAGCGAAAAGCGTTGCTTCAAAGTTTATAAAAGATTTCGATTCTCCCGATTATATTGTGGCCCCTTCCGCTTCCTGCGTTGGGTTCGTTAGAAATTATTATACGCGGTTGTTTGAAAATTCATCCCAACATAACCTTGTAAAAAATCTTACAGCAAGAACTTTTGAGTTTACTGAATTTTTGACAAAGGTTTTAAAAATCGAAAACTATGGAGCACAATTGAATGTGAAGGCAACTTACCATGATAGCTGTGCAGCCCTTCGGGAATGTAAAATAAAAGAAGAACCAAGGCGTTTGCTTGAAAAAGTGAAAGGCCTGCAATTAGTTGAAATGGATGATACAGACACCTGCTGTGGATTTGGCGGAACCTTTGCTGTAAAGTTTGAAGATATTTCACATGCTATGGCTGACCAAAAAATAACTCATGCTTTAAATACAGGCGCAACCCACATTATTTCTACTGATTTAAGTTGCTTAATGCATTTGCAGGGAATCATCACAAAGAAAAATGCACCGATTACAACCATTCATATCGCTGATGTATTGGCAAGTGGATGGGGATAAGACTTCGGGCCACTCAAATGAAATTCTATTTAACAGAAAAAATAGCTGCTTACTAAAAAAATCTTAAGAATTTGCAAAGTTGGTAATTCTACATTATTTTAGCCAAGATTTTTTCTGTCTGCTAATCCTACCCGAAAAATACAAGCAAAATAATAAACACAAAGAAAGTGTTGGTAAAGTGTTAACTTCTTAGCCTTTTAACTTTCTCTAAGTTTATTAAATTGCAGCCTACCAATCCTCCTTCCTATTGTTTTGTAACATTTATCATTTTACTCTTTTTACGCTAACAGTATGGATAGAAATTTTTGTTCGTCAACTTTTTTACGCAATTTATTGATCATTACATTTCAGGTCTTTTTTTGCTTAAATGCCTTCAGCCAGGCAAACGTAATCATGAACCATAATGATTTAAAAAGGACTGGCTGGAACAGTAATGAAACGATATTGGCGGTAGGTAATGTAAGCAGCGGAAACTTCGGAGAGATTTTTTCAAGACAAGTGGATGACCAGATTTATGCACAGCCTCTTGTAGTGAGCAACGTTTCAGTTGGAGGCGGCATGCATAATATTGTAATAGTAGCAACTGTAAATAACACCCTCTACGCTTTTGATGCAGATGATCCAGCCGCTTCAATCCCTTATTGGCAAGATAATTTGACATATGATTCAAGTAATTACCGGCCTATAAGAAATACAGATATGATATACGCTTGTAGCGGGCAACTATAAAGATTTTAGTGGGAATATGGGGATCGTTGGTACTCCTGTAATTGATACATCCACAAATACCTTGTATGTAGTATCAAGAAGTGTTTCAAAAAACGGAACACCCGTTTTCGTACAATATCTTCATGCGATTGATATTGAATCAGGCAAAGAAAGAGCTTTTAGCCCGGTTTATATTACTGCCACTTATCCGTGGTAATGGAGATGGAAATGTTGGAGGAGTTATCACATTCAATGAACAAAAGCAAAATCAGAGAGCAGGCCTTTTACTGTATAATGGAATCGTTTATATCTGCTGGTCCTCTCATTGCGATTGGGGGCCTTACCATGGATGGGTAATGGGCTACGACGCTGCCACTTTACAACAAAAATATGTCTACAATGATACTCCGAGCGGAGGATTAGGTGGAATATGGATGGCTGGTCAGGCACCATCAGTTGATGAAAATGGAAACATTTATCTTACAACAGGCAATGGAACTACAGGATTCGGTGGAGATCCAAATGATACAATAAACCGCGGATCTAGTCTTATCAAGTTATCACCCGATCTTAAAGTGAAAGATTTTTTCACTCCCTCAAATTATGAATATTTAAATGATGCTGATCGCGATTATGGTTGTAATGGCGTTTTACTAATTCCCGGTACCAACTTATCACTATCTGGGAGCAAAGACGGTGGATCTTATTTGGTAGATAATAACAATTTACGTGGGATGAAATCCGATAATTCCAATGTATTACAAAGATTGAATTTTGGCGATTGGGGAACAGTAAATTCCATTCACTTGTATGGTTCCCCCGTCTATTATAAGGATCAATATAATAAAGAATACATTTATGCATGGGCAGCTAAAGGATTATTAAAACAAATTCCCTTTAACCGCTCAAAAATGCTTTTTGACACTATAAATGCAAAAATTGGAATTACGGTATTACCTTCAGGATATTTACCCGGTGGAATTCTTGCAATCTCGTCAAATGGTTCACAGTCCGGCTCGGCTATATTATGGGCTAGCAGGGTATCAGATGGAAATGCAAATCAAATGGTAGTTCCGGGGATGTTACAAGCTTTTGATGCCTCTGATGTAACGCATGAACTTTGGAATAGCAACTGGAACAGTAAAAGAGATTCTATTGGCAAATATGCCAAATTTGTACCTCCTACAATTGCTAACGGAAAAGTTTACATGGCTACTTTTTCCAATAAATTAAACGTATATGGTTTGAACCCTCCTGCCGCCTCTGCATGTACCAGTACTTTACCTCCAACCTGGCAAAGCGCTGATATAGGTTATGTGGCCTCCGCCGGAGATCTTTGCGTTGATAATGGAAAATTTACTTTAACTGCTTCCGGGGATGACATTTGGAATACTGCAGATGCTTTTCATTTTGCATTTCAAAAAGTAATAACCAACGAAACTGAGCTAACGATAAGAGTTGATTCTATTAAAAATACTAACGCAAATGCAAAATGCGGGATAATGTTCCGGCAGAACCTCGATCCCGGTTCTCCTTATGTTTTCTTAAATATAATTCCTTCAAATAAAATTTATATTCAAAAAAGAACTTCACAGAGTGGTACTGCTATTAATGTAGGTTCACCTGTTGCTAACGGTGTTCATTCCTGGTTACGAATGAATAACAACGGGAATACTTATGACTGCTATTATTCTTCAAATGGAATTGATTGGACTGAATTGGGTACAATTACCTTAGCGCTTGGACCAAACCCTTACGTTGGTATTGCGTATACAACACACGAGAATAGCGTTTTAGACACCGCAGTTGTTGATAATGTTGCATTACGAATTAGTGGTACTCTTGATGTGAACCTGTTAAATTTTACAGGTAAAAATCTGGAAAATAAAAAGGCGTTGCTAAATTGGATCACAGCACAGCAAATTGATAACGATCACTTTGAAATTCAAAGAAGTGGTTCCAATACTGATTTTGTTACAATAGCAAGCATCCAGGGAAGCGGAACTTCTTTAGAAGCACATGATTATTCTTTCACTGATAATTCTCCGGAAGATGGAAAAAATTATTATCGATTGAAGATTGTAGATAAAAAAGGGGGCATTTCCTATTCCCCGATTGTATTAGTAAAGTTTAATTTTAGAAACATTTCTATTTACCCTAATCCAGCAAGTAACAAAATTTTTATATCAAACAATCAGAATTTTAGTAAGGGAAAAAATATTAATCTTCAATTGCTTGATTTTGGCGGCAAGACCTTATATAACAAAGAGTACAAGACAAATGGGCTTGATATCATAACATTTAATATCCCTTCAGGAATTCCAAACGGGATGTATGTATTGGTTGTTACTAATGCCGAAGGTTATAAGGAAGGTGAACAAATTTTTATCAATAGGTAATAATTACAAATTCATCGGATCCTGGTTGAAAATTAAGCACATCAACTCATAAAGTTCGCTGTGCTTTTGTTTAAACAATTCTGGCTGATTAAAAAAATATTCGGATGTTACAGCAAAAAATTCTGCTTTGTTTGAAGCACCATAAGAATTAATATCAGAGTTTTGCTGCAATATCATTTCAATATTTTTGTTCATTAATTCTATCCATTTGGAATTATGTTTTCTGTTTAGCAGCGCTTCAGGCAAGCCGTCTACCTCTCCGTCTTCTTTATCTAATAAATGAACAAACTCATGAATTCCTGTATTTGCTGTAGATTCCTTATTGATAAACCCACTACGCAATGCAGGTTTTGACAGAATCATCACTCTTTGCATGGGACCATTTCCAATCATGCCTAAAGTATTTTTTTCATAACCCGAAGCAAGAAATTCATCTCTGTTAAAAGAAGCCGGATAAAGCAAAACATTTCGCAGGTTGTAATATTCCCATTTTTTAAACCCAAAGATCGGTATCACAGCACTGGAAGCGACTAGCAATTTATCAATATCTTCAACACTTACATCAATCCCATCAATACGCACATAACTTAAAAATTCTTTTATCTTTTCTTCAAATCTTGGTTTACTTTTTTCATTAAGATTGTTATAGTAAGAAACATGTTCATTTAATATTTCATGAAAGTTTTCAGGAAGTGAAATTTTTTTTTGAGGCTTTTTATAAAAAATAAAAAAAAAGATTAGCAATGACAAAGCAATTAAAACGAGTACAGGAGCCATATAAATTTATCTGAAACGAAAATAACATGAAACATCCAAAGTGAGAAACGACGATATTCAAAGATTCTAAAAAGTGAAGGTATTCTAAAATCACAATTGATATTATTTGTTTATTTACTGTAGAATTTATTAACTTGAATAAGATCATTTTGTCAAAAGAATAAATAAAAAATTGAATGAAATACGCTGTTGAAAATTTCATCAGCATCAAATTAAAAATAAAACGATGCCCGGAACATCAATAAAATCTGAAGCGAAGGAAATTATAGATCAAAGTCTTAACTACACATTATTTTCCTGGAGCAAGCAAAAGGGAATAAATCCAATTGCAGTAGAGCGTGCTGAAGGTGTTTATCTATATGATTATGACGGGAAAAAATACCTCGATTTTTCTTCCGGGCTCATGAATGTAAATATTGGCCACGGCAATCAGCGTATAACCACGGCTGTTACAAAGCAAATGCAACAGGTGAGTTACGTAACTCCTTCGAGCGTAACAAAAGTGCGCGGCCAACTTGGAAAAAAGTTAGCAGAAATATGTCCGGGGGATTTGAATAAAGCTTTTTTCACTTTAAGTGGTGCCGATTCAATTGAAAACGCAATAAAGCTGGCGAGGCTATATACCGGACGACACAAAATTCTCTCACGATACAAGTCTTATCATGGTTCTACAAATGTAGCGATGACAGCGAGTGGCGACCCACGCAAACTTCCTGTGGATTCTCAACAAGCTACCAATTTTGTTCATTTTGATCTCCCTTATTTATACAGGTGGAAATATGGAGAAGAAAATTTAATGAAAGAAAGTGTTGAACAATTAGAACGCATTGTGGCTTATGAAGGGCCGAATAATATCGCTGCTATTTTGCTGGAAGGTGAATCAGGATCGTCAGGTTGTTTGAAATACCCAAAAGGTTATTTGAAAAAAGTAAGAGAGATATGTAACCGGAACGGAATCTTACTAATTATAGATGAAGTGATGAGTGGATTTGGACGAACAGGCAAATGGTTTGGATTTCAAAATCATGATATTATTCCTGACATGATTGCAATGGCCAAAGGACTTACCAGCGGTTATTTGCCATTTGGCTGCTTAATGGTTTCTGAAAAAATTGCTTCCAAATTTGATGATGTAATATTGCCGCTTGGGCTCACCTATTCCGCGCATCCTGTTTGCTGTGCTGCAGCTCTTGAAAACTTACAGATTTATGAAGATGAAAATCTCATAGAAAATGCGGCATCAATGGGCAAGTATTTAGATGATCAAATTGAAATTCTAAAACAAAAACATCGATCAATTGGGGATTGGCGAAATACTGGTTTACTTGGATGTATCGAACTTGTAAAAGACCGTGAAACGAAAGAACCGATGGCTCCCTTTAATGCAAAGCCTGCAGAAATGGTAACCATGAATAAAGTAGCTGCAAAAATTAAAGAGCTTGGAATGTACACTTTTGTAAGATGGAGCTATATTTTTATTGCCCCTCCCCTTTGTATCACAAAAGAACAAATTGATGAAGGGCTTACCATTATAAGTGAAGCATTAACTATTGCAGACGAAAGCTTGTAAAATAAAAATTCGTTTCATTTATTGGTCTACTGCTAATCCCTATTGGCGGCCGCTTTTAAGATCAAATCACTGTAAGATTTCGATTCATAATCGCTATCTTTTATTCCGAAAAAGTTCGCATAATATGTACACTGCTCCTTTAATTTTTCAATGCCAAAGTTGTCTGTGCTTATCGCTTCCACCTCTATAAAAGTTCCCAATTCTTCGACCTTATCAAAATGAAATTTTACATTCTCCATGAAATAAATTTTTCTTCTTTTATCCACTATGGTTTTTATTCCATGCACCTTCGTTAATATTTCTTTTAAAGAACGATCGGCTTGAAACTGGTACAGCAAAACATCAGATTGCTTTGAATCAGCAACATTTTTTCTTTCATAGTAAATGAGCGAATTTTCGATAATTCCCTCACGGAGTTTTAGCCGTCCTGTTTCAATATTAAAATATGTATCCACCTGCTGATCTTCACCAATGAATTTTGGAGAAAGTGTGAGTAATTTATTTTCAAGAAAAAGAAGATCGTTAGCTCTGGCTTTAAACTCAAAGTTAGTGCGTTGCATCTACTAATTTAATTTTAAACTAATAAAAAAAACCTGTGGCTGCTCCACAGTTTTTTTTGTAAAATTTTTGTTGTCCTACTTTTCATACGGAAAATTCCGGGAAACTTTTTTCATCATCCTCGTAATTAATTCATCAGTTGAACTCATAACATCATCGTTCATTGCCTTATAAAAACGCCAAAGCAGCGCTCCATCCTTGCCATTATATATTTGTAAAGTTAATGCGCCACTACCCGTTTTGCTACCTAAACTACCAAACAAAACAGTTTTTGCGATAGCTGCACCTTCTGAAGCGGTTTTTTCGTAATTATAATTCGATTTTATCACTGCATCCACACCAAGAATTTTGCAGATAGAATCCTGGGTTAACAGATCAAGCTGAGTATAAACGCCTTTTGCTTTTAATAAAGCATTCGTGCGCGTCGGGTCCTGAAATGTTACTGAATATTTGTTTGCTTTCCTTAACAGATAGGTAAACATTGAAGATTGAAGGTTTGTTTTAAGATTTTCAGCTTCACTTTTAGTAGCAGAAGAATCATAATGTTTAGGCACTCTTTTATAAATAATCGAAACATCAAAAGGAAGAATTGCAACTGTTTTTTGTTGCTGAATTTCTGATTTTAGATTAGGTGCTGAATAAGTTTGTTTTGCAGCCTCAAATTGCGCGAAAGCTGAAATACTGGCTAATAAAAATAAGCTGGAAAAAATAAAGGTTTTAATTTTCATAAACAATCGTTTTTAAATTGCAATATAGAACCTCAAAAATTGAAAATCAAAGTTTTTCATGATTTTTTTTAAGCAACCCATCCATTCTTTTCCTCGATTTATTAAAGATCATTATACCATTTTTAACACCTTTCCGTTTCTCTTTTTTTTCCTCTTCGGGAAGTTGATTCACTGTTTGACATTCTACAGAACAGCAACCTTCATATTTCTTAGCACATGAAGCGCATTGGATAAAAAGTAGGTGGCACCCTTCATTGGCACAATTGGTATGAGTGTCACATGGTGCTCCGCATTGATGACAATGACTTATGACTTCATCGCCAATCTTCTCTCCCAGCCTTCCATCGAAGACAAAATTTTTACCAAGAAACTTATTCGGTAATTTTTCTGCTTTTACCTTATTCGCATATTGAATAATTCCGCCTTCAAGATGATACACATTTTTAAATCCGTTGTGCAACATATAAGCACTGGCCTTTTCACAACGAATCCCACCAGTGCAATACATAATTATATTTTTATTTTTTTTCTCTTCCAGCATATTAACGGCCATGGGTAGTTGCTCTCTGAAAGTATCAGAAGGAACTTCGATCGCATTCTCAAAATGCCCCACTTCATATTCATAATGATTGCGCATATCGACAACAATGGTTTCAGGATCAGAAGTAAGTGTATTGAAAGAATCAGCATCCACATATTTCCCTTTTTTGCTCATATCAAAGTTGGGATCAGTTATTCCATCCGCTACAATTTTTTCACGCACTTTCACTTTCAATACCCAAAAACTTTTTCCCTGCCCGACTTCGTCATTCAGGCCGGCATCATCATCCACAGCAACATTTAAACGGACATCATGTAAAAAAGAAATAGTGTTCAAATATTCTTTAAAGTTTTCAAAATTAGATGTTGGAACACTCATCTGCGCATTGATTCCTTCATGAGCCACATAAATTCTTCCAAACGCTTTCAGCTCATTTAAATTTTTATAAAACTCATCACGAAAAGCCATTGGATCTTCAATAAAAGCATATTTATAGAACGAAAGTGTAACGCGAGGTTCCTTTTCTTCATATAATAACCTCTTCAGTTCCTTTTGAGAAACACGATTATGTAATAATGCCATAACTAATAATCTACCCGGTTGTTTTTTGAGACATTTACAGGATGAATCAAACCTTTTACAAGGCGGGTAAAATCAAGATGCAAAGATAAAGCAATCATTAATTTATAAAAACAGGTACGCGATTTGGTTGGCACGTTTTTTATTAATTACATATCTCACTACCGGCGGATTGGGCTTTGATGCAAGATATAAGTTTAAAATCAGTAACATCTACAAGCCCAATAATGGACCAAAAGTGCATAGCAATGTATATCAGTTCAATGTATTCTATCAGTTCAGTAGTTCAAAATAAAAACCCATTGATTAAAGAGCAGTCAATAATTTATTTTTATTGGCTGCTTTTTAAATAAAATATTTTCAATTCAAATTATCCAATGTATTTACATTTGATAAAATATTTTTTGAATGTCAAAAAATAAGAATTTAAAACCACTGTTACCGGCATTTGAAAAAATAAATTCGATACAGAAGCTACTCATATGCCTGGCGATTGCTTTTATTGTTTACTTCATTGTAGAAACTAAAAATATCGACGTTCTTACGCATGTAATGATCGGCTGGGACGTTTTTAGTGTATGCATGATCGTTATGACATGGATCACTTTTTTTATTACCTCTGCAAAACAGATACGAATTCAATCAAAAGTGCAGGATCCAAATAGATCTATAATTTTTATCATTATTCTTATTTGCACTTTAGCCAGTTTTCTCACTGTTCTTTTGCTGATTGTTACGAAAAAAGATGGTGATGACGGTGCTTCGTGGCGCTTGCCAATTGCTGTTGCAGGAATGTTGTTCTCATGGATTTTGATACATACAACTTTCACACTCCGCTATGCACATATTTTTTATGGCGATCACAAAACGAATCCGAACACACATGCCGGCGGTCTTGAATTTCCCGGAGACGAGTTACCTGACTATCTTGATTTTGCTTATTTTTCATTTGTATTGGGAATGACTTTTCAGGTTTCCGATGTGCAGATAACTTCCAAAAGATTCAGACGGTTGGCACTTTTGCACGGTCTTATCTCATTTATTTTTGATACGACGATGATTGCCCTTACTATCAATATCCTCGCGTAAAATAAAAATCTTTTTTATTTGTTCGTCCACTGCCTTACTTTAAAATATGGCGCGGATTGCCACCCTTCCGGTGTGAACAACAGGATTGCTTGCGGGCTTTCGGCCATCATATTCCAGATTCAATTCGATATTTCCTGCAAGCCTTTTGGTCAATTCAAGATTCCATAAATAATTTTTGCCGGGCAGCAAACCGTTCAATAAAATATAACCAACCGTACTATTCGGATCGCCGTTAAATTTAATATTATTCAAAGAGAACCTTGCATTGATAGTTCCATCAGAAAGCACATTATATTTTACTTCTGTAGCCAGTTGATTATTCACCGCATTTTCAAAACCGCCCATCGTATTTTTCTTCTTATCGTAAGTGTAGATAAGGCTTACACGAAAATCACTTTTATAAATATAACTTATCGATGGCTCCACCGACACTTCATCTACGCGATAATTCCGGTTGGTAAATGAAGGAGTAATCAATTGGTTCCGGTCATATTTATTGGTGAAATTGGTAGCAATAGATCGCGAAAGATTCCATCTTCCTTTTATAGTAACATCACGCAATGAATTGCTTTCAAATCCATAATTCAAAAGAGATTTGTTATTGTTCAACCGATGAGTCATATCAATTCCCCAGACAGAACTTTTACGGTTAAAATAAATCGTATTACTTAAAAAAGAAGACAAGGAAATCAAAGAGGTATCAACCAATTTTTTATTAAATGGATTGAAGTTGAAGGCGCCATTTGAAATTTCTTTTTTATTGATTTGAAGCGATGATGAGGTACTGAATTTTTTAATAAAATTTAAAAAACCGGAGGAAGTATTTTTTGCAATGATCATATCGGGATTGATACTAAAATTATAATTGAACTGGATATAATTTGCTTTTACATATTCATTTGTTGGTGTAAAAACACGTATCCATTTTTTCTGATCCTGGTAAATCGCCACTTCAAATTCATTTAATTGTGGAATACCGTCTTTGTTATAATCATTCCAGGTATAATATCCCTGGCCAGCCGGTACTTCTATATATGTGTATTCGCGCTTTTGTTCCTGGCCGGAACCCAATTCATACAAAACATTACCGACAACAAAACCTTTCCATTCATTCATCGCATATTCGGCCCTGCCCAAAAGGCTTTCATCACTTTGTTCATTTGAGTAGCTTTTGTTGACCACGTTCAGTTTCCGATAAGTCAGATTCAAACGGAATTGCCTGTGCTCATTATTCATCAGTTCTGTCATCAGGTTAATATTCTGGCTTTTATCCTGCGTGATCAATCCCTTCTGAAATGGAATTTCATTTTCTCGTGTGTAATAAGTAATTCCCCATTTATTCAATTTTTTTTCAGAAGATTTAATATAAAGCTGCCAGGTATTGAAAGCAAAACTTATCGGCAATAAAGTATCTGAAATTTTGGAAAGTTGTTGATTATTTTCGGCTGTATAATTGGCACCAATCTTTATGTCTTTAAAAGCCTTAAAAGACCGATACACATCAAATGTGGGACGGATGTAAGAACCGGTTTGTACAGAACTGTTGATATTCGTGATGTAAAATTTATTAGTAAAGTGCCATCCTTTAATATCCATTACATTTTCAATCGCGTTTCTAACACCATTAAAATTATCGCTCCTGTTGTAATTCGTAAAATCATATCGCAAAAAATTATTTTGGGCGTCCCTGATTCCCAAAGAAGCATTTACTAAATTTTCTGTTGCGGCCGGTGCATCAAAAGGCAAACTCCAGTCGCGGTTAAACTCTACATTACGTAAAGTTTCCAGCGGTTTGAATTTATCCTGAACGTATTCATACCCAAGATGAGTTTGCAACGAAATTCCGGGTTTTATACTTCCCAAAACCTGATTTTGCATCACATAATCTACTTTTGTTGCCACTCCTTTATCGCTTTCTTTTCCTTTTGCAGAAAAAGTGTTTACATCATAATTACTTAAAGCAGTTTCAACTTTTAATGAAGAATTTTTATTGAAACTATATTGAGCGGCTACCGAAATCAAATCATGTTTTTTCGGAGGAATCAATAAAATCACCGGATCCCAATCTCCCTGTTTCACTCCATTTACAGGAGCGATAAACTGGAAAACTCTTCCATTTGCATTTCCATCATTTACCGGGGTATAATTCCCTCTTCCAGGGCCAACATTTGTAAAAGAAAGATTGTACAAAGAATCTTTTTGATTGGCAGAATAAACATAAATCGTATCAGCGATTCCATTGATAGTTGTATCTATTTTTTTATACAAGATCTTGTTCAATGAAAATGTATCGGGGACTGCATTTGGATAAGTGGCGCTATCTATATTGTTTCCGATCTGCGATAAAAATTGCTTTTGATCTGAAGTAAGCGATTGATTGATCGAGGAATTTTTTGCGTCTGCATTCGTGTAAGCGCCGATACTTACTTTCAGTTTATTATTGATATTGATTTCATCATTTCCATACAACATTGAATTGAGATAATTCTGATTCGAATACTCAAACTCTACCTGTATTCGGCTGTCTTTTGTTATCAGGTGCTTTACAGTAAAAGTAAGTTCAGCAGTATTGTAATCAATTACATAATCCTGGTCTTCGCCACGGGTTAATAATTGCCCATCCAAAAAAACTTTTTCAGTTCCGGCAAGCACCGCAAAATACAATTCATTATTCGCGCCATATAATTTGTACGGCCCCTGGTCTCCTTCAATTGGGGTAAGGATATCGCGTGTATAATTTCCTTTAGCGATAGCGCCACTTGCCAGGAAAGAATTAGTAATATTTTTACCTATCACATTGGTTGTTGAAAATGAACCACCTTGTAATCTTTTAGAAAAGTTGAGAAAATAATTCTGGCTTTGCCTGATGTCAATATCTCCAAAACTTGCCTGCCATCCATGCTTTTTTATTTGCATAAAAATGCGGTCAAAATCCCTGATATTTTGAGTATTGCCCTGTGGCTGAATAGGAATATTATTATCACTTATAGCGGCAGTAAGTTCAAGGCTATCGCCAATAAATCCATTCAATTGAAGATTCAAATTCGAACTCACTACTGCATCCTGGTTATTTCCAATGGTAATTCCGCGGCCAAAACTTCCATTGTAATTGATGTTGCCAAAATCAATTATTTTATTTTCAAGCTGGTTGCTTTTTAAGACATAAGGTTTTTCCATTGCAAAATTGAATCGGATACTGTCATAATTAAACTGGCGCGTTATGCCATTTAATTTATAAGGAAACACACGATAAGAAATTAAAACACTATCGGGTAAATTTGCCGACTTCCATAAAACAGAAGCGTTTACAAAATCTACTTCATAAGCCGAAGCCGGAATTCCTGTAATAGAAAAAGTATTAGGAACGATGCTGTTGCTGTCAATGTTAACCGGATTTTTATTGGTAGCGATTTTCTTACTTCTGAAGTTAGAAAGTGAGGCCGGATTTTGTTGAGAAAAACCATTAAAGGAAAATAGCAGAAAGAGAATAAAGGATAGGAGTCTTACTGATTTCAAGCAGTATTATTTTACAACCTTAAAATTAAACGATTTCAGCCAATGATAATTGATTTAAGCTCAATTGCTGAATCTATCTAATAACGTGAAAGTACCGCTTTAGTGTATAGGAATGGTTGTCTGGCTATACAGATAAAGGATTTCAATAAACAAGAAAAATAAAAATCCGATTATTTGTTTGTTTACTTCCGTATTTAAAAGGAAGTTGCTATCCTTTTTCATTCATCGGATCGACCAGGCGTACCGGCCTTTCCTGTATTTTTGAAGAAAGTGAAGCGCCAAGATATTGCCTGTTCATTCTTGCAATATTTTCAACTGAAATTCCTTTAGGGCATTCCGCTTCGCAATTGTAAATATTTCCGCAGTTACCAAATCCTTCTTTATCCATTTGCTGCACCATGTTTAACACTCTTGAAATTTTTTCAGGTTCGCCTTGTGGCAAAAGTGCTAATTGGGAAACTTTTGCACTTACAAATAACATGGCAGAACCATTGGGACAAGCAGCCACGCAAGCGCCACATCCAATGCAGGAAGCCGCATCGAAGGCTTCATCAGAATCGGTCCTGTCAACAGGAATTGTATTGGCGTCAGGCGCATTACCGGTATTTACAGAAACATAACCCCCGGCCTGAATGATCCTGTCAAAGGCAGTTCTGTCAACGATCAAATCTTTAATAACCGGAAACACATTCGATCTCCATGGTTCAACAACAATAGTGTCACCATCTTTATAAGCCCGCATGTGCAACTGGCAAACGGTATTTAATTGCCATGGGCCATGCGGCCTTCCATTAATAAACATACTGCAGGTGCCACAAATTCCTTCCCGACAATCACTATCAAAAGCAATAGGTTCTTTTCCTTCCTGCACCAATCTTTCATTCAGCACATCAAACATTTCGAGGAACGACATTTCAGACGAAATATCCTTCACGTCATACGTTTCAAAATGCCCTTTCGTCTCTGAATTCTTTTGCCTCCATACTTTTAGGGTAAGGTTCATATTGTAGTGTTAAATCTTTATTTTAAAATTTAATTATTATTATAAATCTTTTAAAACGGAAGTTTCTCATTTGTAAATAATATGATTATAATTTAGGAAGTAAAGTTCTCTATTTTCCTCGGTTATTAATTCTAACTTTTTTTTTCATTCCAGTCAAAACTTTCCTTTATAGAACCTTCTAAAAATTTTATCTTATCCTTCATAATGCTTCCGAATTGCGCATATTGAGTTCTGCAGCTTCCCATCTTCCAATGTTCCAAACATAATCACTTATATAATTGCTTCGAGAGGATCTATAGCATTGAGCTTTAATTTTAAATAATTATCAGCCATTAAAAGCAATTAACATTATAAAAAATAACAATAATTATAATTAATTCTATTATTTATAACTCCTCTGGCTTGGTTTTACCACATCAAAATGCAAAGGTTCTTTATGTAAAACTTCTCCATCTGGCGTATATTCCCAAGCTGCCACATAGCTGAATTCCTCATCTTTTCTTAGCGCTTCACCTTCCGGTGTTTGGCTTTCTTCACGGAAATGTCCGCCGCAACTTTCACTGCGGTTTAGCGCATCAATACACATCAATTCTGCCAATTCAAGAAAATCTGCTACCCGTCCAGCTTTATCCAATTCAGGATTAAACTCTTCAATGCTTCCGGGGATTTTTACATTTCTCCAAAATTCTTCCCTTAATGCTTTTATTTCTTCAATAGCTTCTTTTAATCCTTTTTCATTGCGTGACATTCCTGATTTATCCCACATGATCTTTCCCAATCTCTTATGAAAACTTTCTACAGATTCTGTTCCCTTAACGCTCATTAATTTGTCAATCCTATCCTTTACAGCCTTTTCTGCTTCATCAAACGCAGGGTGTGTGGTCGGCATTGCAGGAACGCGGATTTGCTCCGCCATAAAAGAACTGATGGTATATGGAATTACAAAATAGCCATCAGCCAAACCTTGCATTAACGCTGAAGCGCCGAGCCTGTTGGCTCCGTGATCACTGAAGTTAGCTTCGCCCAAAGAATACAAACCATCCACCGTTGTTTTCAGTTCATAATCTACCCAAAGGCCACCCATTGTGTAATGAACCGCAGGATAAATACGCATTGGCACTTTATACGGATCTTCGCCGGTAATTTTTTCATACATCGCAAAAAGATTCCCATATTTTTCACGAATAATATTTTCGCCCAATTCCCTAATCGTTTCTTCCGTTGCATCTTCTATTCCTCTTTTATGAACTTCCGTTTTTCCATAGCGGTGAATCGCAGACGCAAAATCAAGATACACAGCCATTTTGGTCGTACCTACACCAAAACCAGCATCACATCTTTCTTTCGCGGCTCTTGACGCCACATCTCTCGGAACCAAATTTCCAAAAGCAGGATAACGCCTTTCCAAATAATAATCGCGATCACTTTCGGGAATATCGTTCGGCTTTCGCTTATCATCTTTATTTTTCGGCACCCAAATTCTTCCATCATTCCTCAAGCTCTCACTCATTAAAGTAAGTTTACTTTGATGGTCGCCCGTTACCGGTATGCAAGTTGGATGGATTTGAGTAAAACAAGGATTGGCGAAATAAGCGCCTTTTTTATGTGATTTCCAGGCAGCGGTCACGTTGCTTCCCATCGCGTTGGTGCTCAGGTAAAAAACATTACCATATCCGCCGGAACAAATCAACACTGCATGCCCAAAATATCTTTCTAATTTCCCTGTAATTAAATTACGTGCAATAATTCCTCTTGCTACGCCATCAATCTTCACAATATCATGCATTTCGTGGCGGGAATAAACGGTCACATTTCCCAAAGCAACTTGTCTTTCCAAAGCGCCGTAAGCTCCGAGCAGTAATTGTTGGCCGGTTTGGCCTGCTGCATAAAACGTACGCTGAACCTGTGTTCCACCAAATGAGCGATTGCTTAAATAACCACCATATTCTCTTGCAAACGGGACTCCCTGTGCCACACATTGATCAATGATATTCCCACTTACCTGCGACAGCCTGTAAACATTTGCCTCACGTGATCTGTAATCGCCGCCTTTCACCGTTTCATAAAAAAGACGGTAAATAGAATCACCATCACTTTGGTAATTCTTGGCCGCATTGATGCCTCCCTGGGCCGCGATAGAATGTGCACGGCGTGCACTATCCTGGAAACAAAATGATTTCACTTTATAGCCTAGTTCACCCAAAGTAGCCGCAGCAGAAGCGCCGGCAAGGCCGGTTCCGATTACAATGATTTCCAATTTCCGTTTGTTGGCAGGGCTTACGAGGCTTAAATGATCTTTATAATTCGTCCATTTAAGTTCAATTGGGCCCTCCGGAATTTTTGCATCTAATGCCATACGTAAGAATTAAATATTTTATCCTGAATATTTCTGAAGTTTTAATTATTGAAGCCATCCAAGCATAAATGCCAAAGGCATTGATGCGAACACAAGACAGATAACGACTGAATAAAAAATACCGACTCCTTTTATGATATGGATCCACCTTCTGTGATTGATTCCAAAAGTTTGGAAAGCACTTTGAAATCCCTGCAATAAATGGAACAGTAACGAAGCTAAACCAATCATGTACAACGTAAACCAAACGGGATTCGTAAAGATTTCTTTCATTTGCTGGTACAAGTCAATCACCGGGCCATGAAAATAAAGCTCGTTCTTCGTTTGTGCCCAGAAATGCGCGAGGTGCATTATTAAAAACAACAACAGAAAAGTTCCCAGCCAGCCCATGTAGCGGCTGTACCATTTTATTTCTTTGGGATAGTCGGTTTGTTCATAACCTATTTTTCTTGCTGCTCTATTTTGTTGCCAAAGCACCAGGCCCTGGATGATGTGCAAAATAAAAACGGCAAAAAGGCCTATTTCCAAAAACCTGATAAAGTAATTATGCAGCATAAAATATGCGCCTTTATTGAAGGTCTTGCCATCGTCATTCACGAAGATCAAGGCGTTAAGAGAAGCATGAACAATGAGGTAAATTATGAGAAAAAAACCGGTTAAGGCCATCAAAATTTTTTTACCTATTGACGAAGTGAACATCTGTTTCCAGGTCATAAACGAGAGAGTTATAAAAATTTCAGATAGGCAAATGTACTACAGGAACTTTAAACTTTTTAGCAGTAGCTCTGTTGAAAATACAAAATGAAAAGATTTCTTTTTTTATAACTCAGATCCATAAACGTTTTTGAATAAAAACATGATTTTTATCAGTAAAAGTAAACCAACAATATTTAAAGATTTTTATTCTATCACACAGAATTTTATCTGGCATCCAGCCGCCGCAATAAGATATTATCAACCTGGTTGAAAAATACATCCGGTTTCATCGTGCGCCAGTTTGGTATTGAAAGCAATTCTGCATAGTTATTCAGGCGTGCCCTTATAAAATCGTATTGAGTCTGACTCGGCATATTTAAAAAAACAATCCAGCCGTTCTTATCCTCTACATCATCGCGCCATTCTTCATAATAGCAATCATCACTGCTATGGAAATTCAATACATTTTCTGTTATTAAAATAAACTTCCGGATTCCCTGCATCATAAAATCGTCTATCACATCGCGTTTCAGTCGCATAATGTCGTTTTCTATCGCGTCATTCCATTCACCAAGCAGTTCAATAATCACATACTGTTCATCATAATCCGCCATCAAAACTTTCAGGTACAATGTGCGGCTTCCAAATTCATCCCACAAAGGATGGATGTAATAATTATAAACCGTGTTCGAAAATTCAAATTCACTGTATTCACGCCCGAAAAACGGCGAGCGCAAATCATTTTCTGATGAATATAAATATTGCCAGTTGTCATATGGTTCTATATCCTGCATTGACACAAATTTATTTAAATAATACTGAAAATTTTGTCAAAAACGTCAAGGAAAATTGCCTGGAATCATTCACAGCATACGAAGAAAAAAATCAAAATTTTAATTGACCCAACCTCCCTGTCTGTTTATTATATTAATCTTCTCAAAAAACCGCAGGTAGGTGATAATATTGCCTGGCTCAGCAAGAAGCGGCACAGTAAAAGGACAAAAACTTTCTTTTTATATTTTGTTTCAGGCTATTTCCAGCTCTTCCAACTTTCATTAAAATCAGTGAAATAAAAGTTTGTTTTTTTAAACGTAGTCTTTCTGTTGTTACCTTTATCGTGTTTAAAAAAAATGTATGCTAAAAGTTGGTGTATTTGGTGTAGGCCATTTGGGAAAATTTCATTTGAATAACTGGAAAGAAATCGAAGGTGTAAAACTGGTAGGTTTTTTTGATCCGTCAGAATTAAATGCCGCCCAGGTTAAAAAAGAATACGGTTTAAAAAGATTTAAAAGCGAGGATAAATTCATAGAAGCGTGTGATGCTATTGACATTGTTGCGCCTACCACAGAGCATTTCCAAATATGCAAAAAAGCGATTTTAAAAAGTAAACATGTTTTTGTTGAAAAACCTTTGGCCAACACGATGGAAGAAGCAAGGGAAATTGTAAAGCTTGCAAAAGAAGCAAATATTAAATTACAGGTAGGCCATGTAGAGCGCTTCAATCCTGCGTTGCTGGCAGCTAAAGAACATGCGCTCAACCCCATGTTTATTGAAGTTCACCGGCTTTCGCAATTCAATCCGCGCGGAACAGACGTAAGCGTGATCCTCGATTTAATGATTCATGATATTGATATTATTCTTTCGCTAGTGAAGAGCAATGTAAAAAATGTATTTGCAAATGGTGTGAATGTGTTGAGCGAAACGCCGGATATTGCCAACGTGCGCATTGAATTTGATAATGGTTGCGTGGCCAATCTTACTTCCTCACAGAATCAGCATGAAAAAAATGAGAAAGATGCGTTTATTTCAAAAGGATTCTTATGTGGGAATTGATTTCCTGGAGAAAAAAACCGAAATTATAAAATATAAAACGGCGGATGATAAAAACGTATTTTCTTTTGATATCGAAACCAAAAACGGCAAAAAAACAATTGCCATTGCTGCCCCGGTTATCAAAGAAACAAATGCCATTAAAATGGAACTGGAAAGTTTTGTAGAGGCGATCAATAAAAATAAAACTACTGTCGTTACTGAAATTGATGGTTACAGGGCAATGGAAGTAGCTCACCTGATACTTGAAAAGATCAACCGGAACCAGGTAATTTAATTAAACCAATTGCTCAATTTGCAAAAGCGATTACACATCGGTTTTTATGCTTTAGGCGATTTTATTGCTTCTATTATTGCATGGGTTATTTTCTATTGGATCCACCGGAAGTTGGGATATGAAAATTTTCGATTTCAGTAAAAAATTCATCTTCGGTTTACTCTTTTATCCTATTGGCTACCTGGTTTTATTCCACCTTTCCGGCACTTATAAATCGCTTTATTATAAGTCGCGGCTACTTGAATTATTATCAACTTTTCTAACGACTTTTTTAGGAAGCATTATATTGTTCTTTATTTTTCTTTTTTATAAAAAGTATCAAAACCTTTCAAACTTTTACAGCCAGTTCTTTATACTTTTTGGGCTGCAGTTTTTACTTACTTATTTTATAAGGTATATTTTTCTCTCCTATGTGCACCGGCAAATTCAAGAAGAAAAAATCTGGTTCAACACGTTGATAATTGGTGATGAACAAAAGGCAAAAGAACTTTTTGAAAATATCAATTCAAATATAGAAAAAACAGGCTATCGGGTTTGCGGTTTTGTTTCAACAAACATCCTTCCTGCACAAAAAATAACTGAAGGTTTTTCTATTTTGGGTGATGTTACTTCAACAAAAAAAATTATCGATGATTATGCGATTAATGAAGTTATCATTGCCTTGCCAAATAATCAAAGAGACGAGTTGGAAAAAATTTTACAAGAATTGGCAGAAAAAGAAGTGAACGTGAAAATGATGCCTGATAAAGTTGATATTTTAGCAGGAACCGTTCGCACCAGCAATATTTTGGCAATACCACTGATCGAAATACATACCGGGTTGATGAATGGCTGGCAGCAAAATATTAAACAACTGGTTGATATTCTTTTGTCAGTTTCAGGAATGATCATTCTTTCTCCCTTAATATTATATACTGCTATAAGGACAAAGCTTTCATCAAAAGGGAGTATTATTTTTTCACAGGAAAGAGTTGGTTATAAAGGCAAAAAGTTTTATATCCATAAATTTCGCTCAATGGCGATGGATGCAGAAAAAAATGGTCCGATGCTAAGTAGCAAACATGACGAAAGAATAACCAACTGGGGGAAAATTATGCGGCGGTGGCGTCTTGATGAATTACCACAATTTTGGAACGTTTTAAAAGGAGAAATGAGTCTTGTTGGCCCGCGGCCGGAAAGGCAATTTTATATTGATCAGATAATTAAAAGTGAACCCGAATATAAATTACTGCTGAAAGTAAAACCCGGCATTACAAGTTGGGGAATGGTAAAATTTGGATATGCTGAAAACGTGCAGGAAATGATTGAGAGAATGAAATACGATATTATTTATATCGAAAATATTTCGCTGGCACTGGATTTTAAAATAATGATACATACCATTAGAATTATTTTATTAGGTAAAGGGAAATAATACAACAGTAAACCCACAATAACTTGCAATTTTTATTTTGCGAAAAATGAAAAACCCCGCAAAAGCAGGGTTTTCAAAAAATTATTCAATAGAACTTTATTCAGCTACTACATCAAAGTTTACTTCAGTATCGTGTCCTTTGCCGAAGTCGATGTTTGCTTTATAACTTCCCAATTCTTTTACATCATCAAGGATTGTAATTCTGCGACGGTCAATCTCATAGCCCTTCTGTTCGCGTATTGCTCGTGCAATCTGCACAGAAGTTACACTACCGAAAATCTTACCGCTGGTACCGGTTTTAGCGCCAATCTTTAAAGCTCCTTCCTGTAAAACTGATACTACGCTATTAATCTCTGCAAGAAGTTTTTCCTCTTTCTTCGCCAATTGTTTTTGGCGCTCCTGCATTTGTTTCAAATTGGAAGGATTTGCTTCAACAGCCATTTTTTGTGGAATCAAATAATTACGACCATAGCCATCTTTTACCGTTACCAGTTCATGAGCACCGCCTAAATTGTTTACATCTTGTATTAATATTACCTGCATTGTTTTGCATTTTTACCCAAACCGCCGGCTGGCGGTCTTTCTCCTCCTTTTGTTGGATTAGGGTGGTGAAAAAGTTTATTTCATTAAATCTGTTACATAAGGAAGAATCGCCATTTGGCGCGCTTTCTTTACTGCATCGCTCACTTTACGCTGGTACTTCAGAGAATTACCGGTAATGCGGCGGGGAAGTAACTTTCCTTGTTCGTTCAGGAATTTTTTCAAAAAATCAGCATCTTTATAATCAATGTATTTAATGCCCATTTTTTTAAAACGGCAGTATTTTTTTGGCCGTTTTTCAGCTTTAATCGCTGTTAAGATATTTTATTTCGTTTGCTTTAGCCATTGGTTACCTCCGCTTTTTCAATTCCTGTTTTTACGCCTTTACTCTTTTTTGCATTGTACTCGACGGCGTATTTGTCGAGCGCAGTGAACATGTGGCGAAGTACTGATTCATCGCGCAAAAGCTGTGTTTTCAGCTTTTCATTGAAGTCGGTTGGCGCCTTATATTCCAGAACCCAGTATAAACCGGTAGTTTTTTTCTGGATTGGGTACGCCAGTGATTTTAATCCCCAGGCATTTTCATGAACTACCTCTCCTCCGTTTTCAGTAACTAACGAAGTAAACTTATTCTGAGCAGCTTTATATTCCTCCTCAGAAAGTACAGGGGTAAAAATCACCATCAATTCGTAATTCTGCATTAATCGTGTTTTTAGCTGTTTTTAAAAAAAACGTGAATAAAAATTTTTATTTGGGCGGCAAAGGTAAGTTATTTTCTTTTTTCAAAAAGAATTTAACAAGCATAATTTATGATAATGCTTACAAAATATAAGTGAAAATTATATTTTATGGGAAAATGCCTAATTCAGCATAGGATGTACCTACTTTGTTGATAGCAACCACATAAGCGGCAGTTCTCAAATCAGGTATTGCAGGTGTTTTTTGCCATACATCAACTATCTCGCGGGTAGCAGAAATCATTGTTTCTTCAAGGCCGCTTCTTACGAGGTCTACCTCATCAGCACCGTGAAGAATAAAATCTCTTTCTAATGGCGTAATAGATTTTCCGGTTAGATTTTCGACCATGTCAACAATATGATGATTCATATTTTCTGTAAAACGTTTTTCCAAACGGCCATAGCGCACATGGCTGAGGTTTTTCAACCATTCAAAATAACTAACTGTAACCCCACCTGCGTTCAGATACATATCAGGAACAATTAAAACGCCTTTTGGATTTAGGATATCATCGGCTTCCGGCGTTACCGGGCCGTTGGCTGCTTCGCCAATTATTTTTGCTTTTATCCTGTCTGCATTTTCCGCATTTATCACATTTTCCAGGGCAGCAGGAATCAAAATATCACATTCCATTTCAAGCGCATCAGCAGATTTTTCAAAATTTTCCGCACCAGGAAAATCAAGGATAGAACCAGTTCTTTTACGATGTGCAAAAACCTGTTCAACATCAAGCCCATCATAATTTTTAATCGCGCCTTCATATTCTGCAATACCTACTATGATCGCTCCCGCCTGTTGAAAAAATAAAGCCGTATGATATCCCACATTTCCTAACCCCTGAACGCAAATTCTTTTTCCTTTTACGCCGATGGGCAATCCCAACTTCTCCATTAATGTGTTCATATTGCAAACTTCTGTCAAGCCGTAAAATACGCCTAATCCTGTAGCTTCTGTTCTGCCACGAACTCCGCCCTGTGAAACGGGTTTTCCTGTAACACAACCTAAAGCATCAATTTCCCCGGGATGCATGGCTACATAAGTATCAAGAATCCAGGCCATTTCCCTTTCGCCTGTTCCATAATCGGGAGCCGGAACATCAGTCCCTGGGCCGATAAAGTTTTTCTTTATCAGTTCTGCGGTGTAACGGCGTGTAATTTTTTCAAGTTCGTAAGCCGTATAATCTCTTGGCCTTATTTTTATTCCGCCCTTAGCGCCACCAAAAGGCACATTTACAATAGCACATTTATAGGTCATTAAAGCCGCAAGCGCCATCACTTCATCCTGGGTAACTGCGAGGCTGAAACGAATACCGCCTTTGCAAGGCGTTTTATGATGCGAGTGTTGAACGCGGTAAGCTTCAAGTGTTACTATTTCGCCACTTTCCCTTTTAATTGGAAACCGCATCTGGTAAACACTGTTACATTGTTTTATCTGCTGAAGGATGCCATTGTCCCATTGAGTAAACTTAGCCGCTTTATCAAAACTTTTTTCGACATTTTGAAAAAAACTATAAGGCACTTTTGACGACATATGAATTAGGGTTTATTAAAGTTGAATTTTAAAGAGACTTTTTCTTTTTTCGAAACCTTATTATCGATCCTGATAAGATAGAGAAAAAGAACAATCAAAATAACAATACAAACAGTCATCACCACATAAATTTTATCATGGCTCCGCATAAGCCTCATCGATAGAAGAAGATGATTGGAAGGATCAGTTTGTGCCCAAAGAAACGGACCGGTTAAAAAAAACAATATTGTAAAGCAAGTACGTTTTAATAATAACTTATTCATTTATTAGATTTTTATTGGCAAGCAAGCTTAGCCTGATTTTTAAACTGCTGATCCAGATCCCTAAAAGGAGCCAGCCAAAAACTGCAGGCCAGAAAACCATTTCCATAGTTGCATCAAGGCTTTCGCCTCCAAGCGCAGGATTACCACCACCTTTGGCGCCTTCCATTCCACCGGGATGCAAGGATTGAACAAGCCGTGGCAATATCATGATCAAAGGAATATAAATAAAATAGGCAAAAATATTATAGACAGAAGACACGCGCGCTCTCTTGTCCATGTCGGTCATTGAACCACGTAGAACAATATAAGCAAGATAAATTAATAAAGCTATTGCAGCAGCCATTTGCTTTGGGTCATTACTCCAGAATTCACCCCAGGTATATTTGGCCCAAATAGAACCGGTTGCCAACCCCAGCAGCCCGAATATAATTCCTGTCTTTGCAAATTCCGAGGCATAAATGTCGTACTTGAGGTTTTCGGTTCTGAGATAAGCAATTGATCCGGCAAGAGACAATGAAAGCAGGCCTATCATTCCAAACCACATCGGAACATGAAAGAAAAAATTCCTAATACTTTGATAGAGATTTCCGACATAAGGAACGTGAATCAGAAAGCCTGCAGTGAAGGTGATAAATAACAAAAGAATACACAGTATCTTCCACCACTTTAATTTCATGAGTTTTTTTTGTGCAGCAAAATTAAGGATAATATCATTGAATTGCTGTAATTGTTTGGCTTAATCGCTTTGATTTTAAACAAATCTAAACGAACCGGTCAAGTATGTTAAAATTCTCGGTAAAAATACATTACAAAACAATGCAGATAATTTAATAATTTAAAAAAAGAGAATGTTTCATTCAATCTTTCCATAAAAAGGGGAATAATACTACTGAAAGAACGATAACCAAAATATCAAGGCCGCCAAGCAACAAGGAAATCTGGAACAATGCACCTTGCCTGAAAACTTCACCATAAGCGGATTTTGACAAGCGAATTAATAAAAGCAATTGAGGAATGATTAAGGGAAACCCCAAAATGGCCATAATAGCCGCATTCTGATGTGCCTTTGCTGCAATAGCCGACATCAATGTAAAAACAAGGCTCAAACTCAATCCTCCAAAACAGGCAATGCCTACAAACTGAAGATAATGCGCTACCGGGTTGCCCAGCAAAAACCTGAATAATACAAGACTGAGCAAAACCATCAGCAGCATAATAACGGTGCTGTAAATCAGCTTACTGATAATAAATTGAACAGGGCTTGTGAGTGTATAAAAATAAAGCATCCGGCCTTTGCTTTCCTGCATAAAACTCTTGGCAACCGCATTTACACAAACAAATAACTGAATCATCCAGAACAATCCATTGTAAACAGTACTTTCAGGCTGCCCCATTGCCAGGTATAATACAAAAATGGTGGAAGCAACATACAGCAGAATGCCAAAAAAAGTGTGCTGCTGCCTCATTTCGAGCAGGAAGTCCTTTTTTAAAAGCGTAATTATTTTAGACATTATTAATTATAAAATTACCAGTAAACAAAGAAAATAAGGTAATTTTTATTTACCCCTTCAACTGTGCGCAAACCCTGCATCTCGGTTCATAAATATCTTTTTCGCCAAGCAAAACCTGTGGGCCGGTATTTATTTTTCGATAACTCACATTGGCAATATTTCCGCAAACTACACAAATGGCGTGGAGCTTTGTAATATAATCTGCTATTGCAAGCAGGTTAGGCATTTGCCCAAAAGGTTTTCCCTGGTAATCCATATCCAGCCCGGCCACAATAACCCGCATGCCTTTGAGCGCCAATGCTTCACAAACAGCAGCAATCTGGTCGTCAAAGAATTGCGCTTCATCAATTCCGACCACGTCTACTTCCTGCGCCAGCAAAAGTATGGTTTGAGAATTGTCTATTGGCGTTGATTGAATTTGATTTTCGTCGTGGCTCACAATTTTTTGCTCATCATACCTTGTGTCAAATGCAGGTTTAAAAATTTCTGCTTTCAGGTTCGCAATCTCAACCCTTTTCAATCTCCTTATCAATTCTTCCGTTTTTCCACTGAACATACTGCCACATATTACTTCTATCCAACCGCGTCTTTCGCCCCGTAAAACAGGTTCAATAAACATTTTTTGTATTTAATTTTAATTTCAATTAGTAACTTAGCCTGGATTGCAAGGTTAAAGTGATTTTTCCTGAAATCAAAAACAAAGATTTTGCTAACTTTAATAACCTCAGAATTTTTTTTTCAAGCAATACGGTACCGGTCAAAGTGTAAACAAAAAAAA
>CAWFFT010000033.1:0-100318 GCA_963815085.1 uncultured Chitinophagaceae bacterium
TATCAGCTAATTTCTTCCAATTTGCCTGATTGGCATAATATGAATCAACCTTCGTTTGTTTTGCATAACCAGTAGCACCCATACTGCCATATACATCATAGTTAGTAATCCCATCAAATAAGGAAATGTCACCCGGTATATTAGGAGATGAGCCGAAGACCTGATCACCCACAACATATAAAGAGTAGTTTTTGGCTGCGGACGCATTACGAATTGTATCCAGACTTTTTTGCAGTGTGCCCTTGTCGGAAAGAAGTCTGGTCAGATATATAAACAGGACAGGCTTACCATTGATTTTGAGGTAATTTGGGTGTTTAAAGTAATTTTCAGCTAAATAAGTTATGTCATTGCCAAGATTGGAAAAGTCAGTAAAGCCGCTTGTTCTGCCATCTGTTTCATAAAAAACCGCTATCTTAAAATCATCCAATTTGGGATGCTTCAGAATATGGTTGAGAGTAGTAATATCCTCGCGTGAACCAGGGCCCCACCAACTGGTAATCCAGAAATTAATACCGGCATATTTGCTCCACGCAAGTTGTTGTGTTATTACATCTTCATTCCGGTCATTATACTTTCCGAGCGCAGGTTCCTGCGGCGGAACCAGATGTTCCCGCAAATAATGTCCCCCATGAAAATCATCGAAATACCATGGATAGTAATAAGCACCAATGTTGTAAGCTGCTTTCGGTGATATCGTGTCGATTTGTGTAACCTGATTATCGGCTGCCGCATTAATATTCGTATCGATATGTCCTGCAAGGATATTGAAAATAATAACAGATAGGATTATATACTTCTTATGAGAATAGTTTTGACTATCCATAACATAATTCCTTCAAATAAGTTTACTATTAAAATTATATTTACAATTTTACCAATATCAGGAATATAGTCAAAATATTAAGTTCTTATTTCAAAACCTTAAAGTATTATCATAAATATAAATAAAACAAGCATATTCTTTTCGAGGCAAAAATTTAATATATCCCACCAAGTCGCAACGACACTAAGATTGGTTATATGTGGTGAATATGTAAAAAAGTACAGAAAACAGCTTTCCGGCCAGATTTCTCATTTCAATAGCCACGACTCGACTCGTTCGACCATGAGGCTCTCGACAGGTGAACTCGTCGAAGTCAAAAAAGCACTCGTCACGTCCCGCAAGGTCGCTGGGATGGCCAGGCTCAGCACAGGCCATAGAGCAGGACAAGAATCACATTAAACATTGCGTGTAGCGCAACGACGGCAACTAATTCGTTATTATGCACCCGTATTAATACTAATAATGAAATTATTTTATAACTTTTCTATTGCCTTTACGTGTCAACATTATTATCCTACATGAAGCTACACGCTGAAAGAGATGCTCTTTTATATATTAGACACATGAGCCTTGCCATCTCCCTGAGATGGCCTATGGGACCCAAGGGGAGATTTCTCTGATGGACACTGATTAAAAAGTAAAGGAAGCCACGACTCGACGGAGCCAGCCGAAAATATACAATGAAAGATGTTGTGGAGATATATAATGACTTGTTAATTGATATTAAAGGAGAAATTCAATAATGTACTTAAAACGTTCTTCAAAAAGGCCAGAAAATGGTGGCTGTCCCCGTTTAACCCAATTATGTAAACGGAATATATAAATATTCTATTTACATTGATAAGAGTTATAAATGGTGGGCAGCACAGTATTTTGAAAATGATACATCAGTTTTAAAGATTAGATTAGGATCTTAAAGATGAATATGAACAAAATATATATACCATTACTGGATAATTGTGATATTATAATAAAAAAGATAGCTTAATACATTTAGTTAATAAATATTTGCTATAAGAAAGTATTTGGATAACAAACATGAGGATATTTTAGAATGATTAGAGCCATTAAATCTAAGGATGAATTTGAAAAATTAATCTTATTGCGAAATAGTATTATAATCGAGAATGCCATACTACCTTCGAATGTATTTAAACCAGAGTTTAATATATTTAAGTATGCTGATGAAGCACGTATTATGAATCCTGAATTTATTAATGTAATTCTTGACTTATCAAGGCATCTTGGAATAAAAGAGATCATGTATATGACGATTGATCCAGATCCAGAGGATTTTTATTCAGTGTTTGGGATGTATGGAGCATATATTTTTGATATTTTCTCAACTGCTAATGATATATCTCAATTCAATGGCAATCATCATACCTATAGTACAGACAAATCTGTTCTTATTCCTATTTGTGAAGGAATTCCTAGTTGGTGTGTTTATCGTGATCGTACTGATTGTGAACTTGGGATTATTGCATTTAATAATAATGATATTCTGGATATATTTATGAGTATAGTTCAGGAGAATATAGTAACTGATGCCCATGAAGCACTTGAAACCTTAATAGCCTTAGGTTTTCGCTTTAAAATACCAGAAGGTTTTAAAGAAGAATTTCTTAAAAACTACGATAAATGACGGATTTAGGGATTTGGGACTAATTAGGACTGGCGCATTAACATGCGGGAGGGGTATAACGGGGACGGGTATAACGGGGACAGCCACCGTTTTATGTGGGTAACATTAAACACTTATTGGCTCTATGACCAGCCTTCGCTGAAGCTTAGGCTTGGCGGGCAAGTCTTTCATATGTGTTAATCTGCGGTTACAAATAGTTTTTAGGTTTGAGTTTTTAGTTTTGAGTTAAAGAAATATTCTCTGTGTAATTGGTGAAATCTGTGGCTATGTTAGTATTTAGTCGTTTGTGAATAGTGTATAGTAAAAGGCACAAAGTAGCAAAGTGGCAAAGGCACAAAGTTATTTGGACTCTGCGTGATAATAATTATTTTTTCTTTCTTCGTGCACTTGCCAAAGGTGGGCGAGTCTTCGTGGGCTTCGTGGTGAATAATAATTGAGTCCTTTAATATCTTTTGTATTAGTATAAGGACCGGCTACGGCTGGATTGTAAATTCCTTGCGTTGAGGTGGCGGTGACTATGCACTTGGTCGGGAGTCTCTTAGCACGATACTCGGAGCGCGCAAGCACGTAGTAGGGAGTCGGGATGCGTTTAAGTGACTGCTGGTTTCTTCGGGACGGCAGCGGGGTCTCGGGCTTAGTTACCCTGGACATCGCCGAGGCGATTTGCGTTATAGGGCGAATGTTTGTGGTTCTTTGGTGGTGATGACTATTGATTTGCGAAATGAATATTTCTCGTCAATTCTTTTGTTCTGTCTGAAAATAATGTTTTGATGATTTATTGAGTGGAAGATTGCCACGCTTTGCTCGCAATGACATTGTTTATTTCTTCGTGCTTCTTCATTTCTTCGTGGTGAAATTATTGTGTGTTTATTTATGTTCATTTGGCTTAGCCATCTCAAGAGGACGTGGTTGGAAAATCGTCTTTCGTCCCTCGTCGTTCGTGACTCGTAAATCTCTATGTCCTTACTACTCTGCGAAGTATGCGTTGCATTTGCTACGTAGCATGAGCGGTGACCTTTGTGGCTTATTTGTGTTTTTTGTACTACTATCCATAATCTTCTTGTATTTTTTGCTTGATTTTCATGCTGCAATTTCCGTAAGTGCTTTAATATCAACGGTTGACGCTGTAATCAATGCACATGAGAACTTCTGCCCTTTCTCGGTCAAAACGTAACGATTGGCTCTGGGAACTTTGCGTATCAGGCCGTGTATTCTAAGCAATTTTATCCGCCGAGTTATTCGTCCTGAGAATTTTTTGAGTTGCTTCTTATCAACTTTTTCCGACTCCGGATAAAGACACTTTCGCATATCTTTGTTGCGGAAACCATTGATCGCATTTTCACCTTTTGCCAAAAACATCAGCAAACGGTAATCTTCATCCTGCCATGGATTCAAGCCGCGATATTTCTTTCCCTGCTTGCAAACTTTGTTGCAGGCGGAGCCGGCAACTTCCTTGAGCTTCTCATTAACCTGTGCAGCCGCGAGGGCATCTGAATAACGTTCGTTGCATTGCTGACTTACCTGGCTTCTGCGATGTAGATCACTAACTCCTTTACGCATTCGCAGCCAGGACATCAGCCTGTTCTCGTCGTCTTCAGGATGACGAAATACCTTGAAATCACGAGTATTATTTATAGTAGTTTCTATTCGCAAAATACTGCCGCTTTTGTTATACATCTTAACCGAATTGTAATTAAACCAGTGCTTGAGTCTGACGCCCTCATAAAATCTACGGCAATCGGTCATTATATCTCTCGCTTTTTTTTCTTTTGTCCGTCCTGACAAGCTGATATTACGCTTGCCGAGATATTTCATTATCGAAGGACTGTCACTGATTCGCAGCCCATGATGCAAAAGCAAAGGATACAATCTATCCAGCGAATCAACTGAATTAAACATAATATCCGTCGCCCATTCGGTTTCATCAGCGGACCAATAATATTCAGGATAATACGGCTGAAGAAGTTTAGGCAGTATCGGGCAACTGTCCAAAGTCAGACGATTCAAAAGCTTCGCCCAGTCGCTGGCAAGCTGCTTATCCATGAGTTCCTGCGCTTCTTCAATGTCTTTTATCCACGGAAAACAATTTCCATCCTTAACATAATCAATGCCGCTTTTGTGCATCTGTTTCTCTAACCAGTGTCGACCGTTAAGGCAAATGTGAACGTTAAAAGGCAACCAGCTTTGTATTCGCACATTACCAAAGCCAAACTCCGGATCATCAAAATAATGATATACATGTACACACTTGCGATGCTCCATTGTTAATTCAAGTTTCTTACTTGCCTTATTACCTCTGACCATAGGTGCGATACAAGTCTCTACCACACTGAACATGCAAATAGAGCCTTCCTTAATACCATTCGATTCTGCTATCTGACGAGCCAGATTCTCTTTATCGATACCGCTGCTCCTCAAGTAGCGAAATTCAATGCCAAGCTTTTCTGCTTTCGTTTTACAGCTTTGTCTCAACGTCTCCGTTAATCCCTCAACCCAGCCGGAAAAGTCCTTCAACAGTATATGTGAATGTTTCATGAATGTTCTGAGTCCGTCATTGTTAGCCAACCATCTCAACGTACCGCGAAAACGAATTCTGTCCCATCCGCTTATTGCACCCATAGTCATATTCTTGTATAATTCCATAAGTTTCATAGTAGCGTCCTTTCAATTTTGATCTCAATATTTTTGACTAAGGATGCTACTTTACTTTTTTATTGGTTTATTTCCATTGTTTTTTGGTTGCGGCTGAGCGGAGCGAAGCCGCGCCATGCCCTCTGTGGCTAAAATATTTGAACAGCATGGGCTGAAGCCCATCCTACCGAAACCTTTGCGTGCTTTGCACCTCGCTCGACTGAGGCTCTCGACAGGTCTGCGTGATAATATTTGTGTTTATTTGGTTTAGCCATCTCAAGGGGACGTGGTTTTGATTTACTTTTTTAATGGATTCCGCAACAAGTGCGGAATGACAGAGTCAGAAACTTTGCGTCTTCGCGCCTTGGCGGGATCAATTATTTATCGTTGAATTATTTAAAATAAAAAGAAGCAATCTTAGTTTTACTAAAACTTTGATTGCTTCTTTATTTTTATACTCACAACAACTGCGGTTATTCAGTTATAACTTTTGAATTATTTTAAAACTTTTTTAACAGCCGCTACGATTTCTTTTTCGGTTAGGCCGTAATGGACTAAGAGCTGTTCCCAATCCAATGCTGACTGACCGAATACATCCTTAATCGCTACAAATTCCATCGGGATTGATGAGCCTCTCATAATCATTGCTATCGCGCTTCCGAGACCACCGATTATTGAGTTTTCTTCTACTGTCACGATACCTTTTGTTTTGGCACAAAGTTTCTTAACGACGGCTTCATCTATCGGTTTTAATGTGCTTACATTTACAACCTTGAGTGAAACGCCTTCTTTTTCCATAATATCAGCGGCTTTAAGTGCTTTATGCGACCATATAGCCGTGAGCGAAAACAGTAACGTCTTTGCCTTCACGAATTACAGTTGGTACACCAATCTTAAATTCTGTTTTTGGGTCGGTTACATCAGGAACATCGTTACGAAGAATTCTGATATACATAGGTCCTTTATGGTCCACCATGGCTTTTACCATCTTTGCGGTTTCGATTCCATCGGCCGGTGATAAAACAACCATATTCGGTAATACTCTCATGATTGCGACATCATCGATACTCTGGTGAGTAGCTCCGTCGCCGTAATCTGAAAGGCCTGCGCTTGAGCCAACTATTTTTACATTTACTTCGCCAACGCAAACACTAACACGAATCTGGTCGTAAGGTCTGCCCGCAGAGAAAACCGCGAAGGAATTCACAAATGGAACCTTGCCGCTGAGTGCGAGTCCGGCTGCTACTGAAACCATGTTCTGTTCGCCGATACCCATTTCAAAATGACGTTCCGGGAATGCTTCCTCGAAAAGACAGGTCATTGTGGATTTGCAAAGGTCAGCATCCAGTGCGACTATTCGTTCGTCCTTCATTCCCAACTCAACAAGAGTCTTGCCATATACTGTTCTACAATTTTGCTTATTCATATGTTTTTTATCCTTAATCTACGAACAGCGCGCGTGCTGTCTCATATTGTTCCGGTGTCATTATACCATGATGGAATTGTGCCTTATTTTCCGCGAAGGGAACTCCCTTGCTTTTTACTGTATTGGCGACAATCATCGTTGGCTTGCCTTTTACACTTTCAGCTTCCTCGAATGCGGCGATAATTTGTTCGATATTATGGCCATCGATTTCGATTACATGCCAACCAAACGCTCTCCATTTTTCAGCGTGAGGATTAGTATCATATCGCTTCTCAACCGGTCCCATAGCCTGTATTCTGTTTTTATCAAGAATAGCAACGAGATTATCTATCTTATGATATGATGCAGTCATTGAAGCTTCCCAAACCTGACCTTCAGCGATTTCACCATCACCCATAATGCAATATACACGGTAATCTTTTTTATCGAGTCTTCCGGCTAAGGCTATGCCGCAGGAAACACTAAGGCCCTGTCCGAGAGAGCCGGTATTAGCCTCCAGACCCGGCATTCTGAGCATTTCAGGATGACCCTGGAGTTTTGAGCCAAGCTCTTTGAGCGTACTCAATTCTTCCATTGGGAAATACCCCAAATTCGCTAAAGCCGCGTATTGTGCGAGCACGGCATGACCTTTACTGATAACGAATCGGTCCCTGTCCGGCCATTTTGGATTTTTCGGATCGATACGCATTTTGTAAAAATACAATACTGCCATCAAATCAGCAATTGAACATGAACCACCTAAATGACCAGGTTTATCTGTTCCAATCATCATTACAATATCATAGCGAAGCTTTTTCGCCATATTTTCTAATTCTTTGATTTTTTCAGCGGTAACTGGCATAACTGCCTTTCTCCTAAATTATTTAGTTTTTAATTTTAGCAAAAACGAGATGTTACATGAAATTACCACATAATTCAAGGATTATTTTGTTTTAAAATTCCTTAAAAATTTAAGCAAATTTATACTGGCTTTTCATCCATTTCAAAGATATGTTTATGATACTTTAAACTTGAATGAATTTGGAGGTATAGTTCTGTTATGCCATTGGAAAATGTAATATTTGCGTTTGCGATAACACTTCTTGCCGGCTTAGCTACCGGATTGGGCAGCGCCCTTGCTTTTTTTGCCAAGAGAACTAATACAAAATTGCTTTCTACCTCGCTTGGTTTTTCCGCAGGAGTTATGATCTATGTTTCTTTTGTTGAATTATTCAACCAGGCAAAAACTGACCTTATCGAAAAGATGGGATCGTTTAAAGGCTCATGGATTACCGTTTTATCGTTTTTTGGCGGAATTATATTTATCGCTATAATTGATAAATTAGTGCCGGATTTCGAAAATCCGCACGAAATACATCGCGCCGAAGAAATGAAGGAGACTGAACTTGCTGAGAAATTCCGCAAACTATATCGTTTAGGTTTTTTCACGGCGATTGCTATCGGGATTCATAACTTCCCGGAAGGATTGGCGACTTTTATGAGCGCGATAAAGGACCCTAAACTCGGAATAGCAATCGGAATCGCAATCGCAATCCACAACATTCCGGAAGGAATAGCCGTATCAATCCCGATTTTTTATTCAACAGGCAGCCGAAAAAAGGCATTTGTTTACTCATTCCTTTCCGGCCTGGCCGAACCAATCGGGGCATTAATAGGATATGTAATCTTGCTCCGATTCTTCAATGAAGTAATATTCGGTATAGTTTTGGCCGGCGTTGCGGGGATCATGGTATTTATTTCTCTCGACGAACTTTTGCCTGCTGCAAGAGAATACGGCCATCACCACCTTGCCGCTTATGGTCTCAGTAGCGGGAATGGCAGTAATGGCCGTAAGTCTGCTTATGCTTATTTAACCTTGTAACTAATTTGAACTTCCTGATATCGACCTTGCGACTTTCTGAATTTCTCCCATCGATGATTCATATGGATACAGGTAGTAGCTATATCCGTATTTTTCTGTTCCCGGGAGTGTGAATTGCGGGTGAGTTCGTGCACCCCAGCTATCATCGCCGCCGAGTCCCATCTGCCTGTAATCGAGATTCAGATATACATTGTCGCGTCTCGGAATTAGATACCAGTGTTTCGGGCCGGGTCCATCTATGCTTGTTATATCTTCATTCGAATAATGCTTTGCGTTTACGCTTAACAAAGGCTCGCCAACAGCAAGAACACCAATACCTTTGTCATTTGTCAAAGCAGTCCAGCGAACATCAACCTTATTGCCGGTTTCCTGCGGCTGGGAATAATCGAATAACTGCTCATCTACTGTACCCTTGTACAAACCAACTTTCGCATCACTTCTATCCCAGTATGTTTCCTGCGGACCTTTTCCGAACCATTGGATTGTCTCGAAACCTGCGGGTATCGCCAATTTCATACCGAACCTCGGCATTTCCGCCAGTCCCTGCATTCCACCACGGCCACGACCGCGACCGCCACCACCACGATTAGTACCAGCACCACGACCGCCCCTGCTGTTTCGTTGTGCCATCGCTTGCGGATTTCCTTTGGCTTGACCTTCGAAGTTTACACAAATTGCACCATTGCCATATACCTGGTACTTCAATGTATAAGCACCGTTAACATCTTCGATACGGGCATTTACAGTGACATCAATTTCTTTGTCTGAAGGCTGTGTCACTATACGGAGGAAGGCTTCCAGCTTTTCATAGCCGTTCGCCATACGGCACATCTGTTCGGCATTTGGTTTCCCCTGTCATTATCCGTAGGAGCACGCCAGAAATCAGGCTTTAGCGGCTCAGCAATAAGTTCTGCGTTCTTTATACTTCCACGAATTAAGGAAACCTGTTTGCTTATCTATTGCCGCAGAGAAATCTGCTCCTTTAATACTAATTTGATTTTCGCCATTATCCAATTGCAGTGAAGCCATTTTACTTAAATCAACTTTTGCAGGAGCTTTCTCGAAAGGCAACTTGAACTGTTCCCATGCAATCTCGAAATCCTTTCGGAGCCCATGATTGTTCGTCTTTGAGCTTGAAACCAAGATTAAGGAAATACTCTACACCCGGCTCAGGGGTAAACGATTTGAATGGTATAGTGATTTGCTTTGTTTGTTCGGGAGCTATATCGAGACCGTCAATAGTTCCGGACTGAATCACTTTGTCATCGGCACTGATAGTCCATGTCCCCTGAACGAAATCATTTATATTTGTAAAGAAGTAACCATTTTTGATTTCTATTTGTCCCTTTTCAAGGTCAACCGCTTTTACCTGAATACTTTGATAAACTTTGCTCATTTCTGACAGACCGGGATGAGGTGTTCTGTCGGCAGAAATAAGACCATTGCAGCAGAAATTATCATCTGATGGTACTCCTGCGACCAAAATCTCCGCCAAATGCCCAGTAGGTTTTATCGCCATCTTTTACTTTAAGGTACTTTTTGTCGGGATTTTCAACAACAGGTTGAAGTAAAGATTGATCCACCCAGTCCCATACAAATCCGCCCTGTAAATGAGGCAAATTATAAATCTGGTTCCAGTAACTCCAGACGTCGCCGTTACTATTTCCCATCGCATGAGTATATTCGATTAAAATAAACGGACGAGTTTGCGGCTCGACGCATATTGGCCCAACGTACCCGGGCTGCTGTACATCGGGCAAACAATATCTGTATTGGGGCGATTGCCGGCTTCGCATGAAGATACGAGCCTGGATGGATCACGCTGGTGCATCCAGTCGGAAGTTGCTTCGAGATTTACTACCCCAGCCATTTTCGTTACCAACCGACCAGATAATAATCGAAGCATGATTCTTGTCACGTTCGACCATTCTCTTTGTGCGGTCCATATAAGCCGCCTGCCATGACGGATCACGTGTCAGAGCGTTATTGCCGTGACATTCGATATTGGCTTCGTCAACAAGATATATTCCATAACGATCACACATATCGTACCATGCCGGAGTGTTCGGATAATGACATGTGCGCACAGCGTTTAAATTATTTTGCTTCATTATTTTGATATCCTGAATCATATCTTCAGGTTTTATATATTGTCCTCTTATAGGATGATGTTCGTGCCTGTTTGTACCTTTTATGAAAATTCGTTTGCCGTTCACAAGCAAATTACCATCTTTTAATTCAACTTCACGGAAACCGACATTAACAGGAATAACTTCAATAACTTTTCCGCTCGAATCTTTCAATGTCAGTAATAAGGCGATACAGATTCGGATTTTCCGCCGACCACAACTTGAGATTTTTTACATCCGCTGGAAAGAGTTGCTTTGCCTTCGCCGTTTGCGGGTACTTCGCAAGAACCTGATAATTGCAGGTACAACTTGCTGTGCCTGATTATCGAACAGTTCTGCAGATAATGTTACATTTTCAGTTTGAGATTTTTTATTCTGGACGGTAAAATCAACAATCAATTGTCCGTTTTTATAATCATCATCAAGAGGAGTTTTAACCTGAAAATCATAAATATGAAGATTATCAGGTGACCAGAGATATACATCTCTGAATATACCGCTCAAACGCCAGAAATCCTGATCCTCAAGCCATGAGCCGTCATTCCATCTGAAAACTTGTACTGCAATTTGATTTTCTCCAACTTTTATGGCATCGGTAATATCGAATTCCGCGACAGTTCGTGAGTCTTTGCTCATTCCGATTTTTTGGCCGTTTACCCATAAATAGAAAAATGAGTTTACACCATCGAAGACGATATTCACCCGGCGGCCATCCCAGTTTTGCGGCACTTCAAATGTACGTCTGTATGAACCTACATAACTATTCGGGCTTACAACAGCCGGAGCTACGCTATCTGCCTCCGCCTGACCATGGATATGTCACATTTGTGTAAATCGGGACGACCATAACCCTGCATTTCAATATTGGATGGAACAGGAATTGTATCCCATTTGCTATCATCGAAATTTGTCTCGAAGAAATCCAGAGGTCTCTCTGAAATTTGTTGAGAGAACTGGAATTTCCAGTCGCCGTTAAGTGATTTGCACCACGGTGATTTTGTACGGTCTTCCATGTGTAGCTATCGCTTCGGCTTTTTTGGCCGATTCAATATCAGGGATAAATCATCATTGTCGCATGAGGGTCCAGACGATTTATTCCAACTAATTGCTGATTTTCCCAATCGTTGGGCGTACTATCCAAAGCCGCGCCCATACAAATCAATAAACAACCAAGAATTAACTGAAAGCAGTAAAAAATGTTTTTTCCACTTAGATGAGATTCTTTTAAGATGCTTCATGTTTCTATTCTCCTGTTAATATTCATAATATGAATTCTGTAAAATTGAAGTTAGGCATACATTGTTTGAAGAAAATCTTCTTTCCATGATTTTCTTCAAACAGTCAATCTTTTTTATAACTTCAAGATTACTTTCAGTCTGCATTATATCACGTGAAATATAAACTTGAAAGAGTGTACCGATATATGTTCCTAAATTTTTTCTATTGAAGAATACTTCCACACTTTCGCAAACCCGTCCTAAATCCCAAAACCAGCCATCCGCATCATTTTCCGGCTTTTTAAAAGATATTTTGTAACTTGCGGCTCCTGAGAATTTCTTATAAGAATACACAATTCACCGGGAGATAACTGTACGTACACGTCATTACTATTTTCTTCAGATGTTCGTATCGCCGCCTTTCCAATCCGACCTTGCATCTTTCCTGCGAACAAACCCAAGTCCCTTCTCCGCCATAAGTTCACGTTCAACTTTGGCGATAGAAAGCATTTGTTCCACATTACTTCCAAGTAATATTTCACTATTAACGTATTGAGCAACCTTTATATCATACTGGTTTGTGAAATTTATCTCAGATACGGCCTTTTTGAAATCGATTAGCTTTTAGTTTACTCAAGCCGGGAATATTAGAAGCAAGCATTTTTTATTATTTCTCAGGAATACTTTGATATGACAAAAGGAAATGAATAAAAAAGCAGGAATTCCTTTTGATTTCCACAAAAAGAATTCCCGCTCCAATCTTAATAACATTGCAATGTTACGAAAATTCGCAAATAGTTATTTAATCCGAATATTTCACCGCAGAGTTCACAGCCGAAGGTGGCTTAGGTGAGAACTAAGAAGAAATAAATATTTTTTCTCAGCGACATCAGCGTGCTCAGCGGTAAATGAATTATTCAGGTTAAATATTTGGGACCATCTCCGCCGGATATTCATTTGGATCTTCGCTAATGACATTAAGACCCATACTATTTGGTACCATTTCCGGAATATTTCCCGGCTCATTTGGATCAGCAGCAAGAACATTCAGGCTCAGATAATTCGGCGTCATTTCCGGAATATTTCCGGCTCGTTCGAATCTGCATATACGGCTTCTGAAGTTACTAATCTTGAAGCTCTGCTCATCGTTGTCATGGCAAGAGAAAGCAATAACGCAATTACTATTACCGTGAACATATTTTTCATTAACCTATTCATTTTATTCTCCATTAAATATATTGTTCATTTTCATTTTCATTTTTAAATATTTCTAAAATACACTTTTTAATTAGCGTTAAGCGTATAGCGTACAGGTTTTTATACGCTTCACGCTTCACGCTCCACGCTATATCTTATCCTTCTGAATATGTGTTCTGTAAAGCTTTGATAACTATCGGCGATGCTAATACCGCTTGGAAGCATCTGATTTTTATCAGGAGTAATATCAATTATACCAATGTCACCCACTTCGGTAGTTTCCGAGCCTCCGTCGTCAAGCGTAGCACCGATATTTGTTACATAACCTGATGTCCACTGACTTGTATCGCACATGGAAATAATGGTTCCATAAATTTGTGCATTGCCTCGCACGTCAACGATTCCGCCAATTATCGCACCGGTCAGAACATTATTTTCATTTTGCTCCGGGTTTGTATTTCCAAGGTTCACATTAAAGTGAGGAGCAAGAATAGTAGCTTCCTGAACACTTGAAGTATTTTCAAAATTCGCTTCGCCGGTAAAGTAGAGGCAGTTCTGCATCCACTTAAACGATTGCGGCACATTAGTTACAATAACGCCGTTGAAAGTACAGTTGTCAAAGCGAACATTATTGTAATAACTGCTTGTGTTCTTGTTGCAGTCAATGTACAGACACCTCTTCAAATGTGCAGTTTTTGAATAACGCGTTCCTGTTGCTCGGAAGTTTCGCGTTTGTAAAAGTTTGATTTTCATAAACATAACGTGTGAGCTTCAAATTCGAAGTATAATAAGGAGAACCATCTCTCGGGTAATTGTAATTACCTGCCGCATGAGGAAAATATTCGACTACTTTATTTGATGTTGACAGGTATTGCCGTCGTTGCGTTTGCATACATATCAGTATTATAATCACCAATACTTATTCCCGGCATATCACTATCAGGCTGGCCGTAATTAATACCTTCATGATACGCTTGAATCTCATCGTCTTCACTACAATACCTGTCTTCATAATCATTTCCGATTGGGTGTCCGTACTGGTCTATCGGCTCGTCAGCTTCATTTAATGTTTCCATCTGGTAAGACTGTTCTTTAATCTGGTCAAGCGTCAGAACGGTATTAATTGTACCCATCACGGCTGAATCGCTTGTCATATTAAACGGTGAAATCGCTGCACGATCCCATGTACTGAAAACATCGCCATGAATTGTTGACTGGCCGGTAAGCCACATACGACCTCTGCCTGCCACTGCGAATTCCAGCACCTTGCTTTCTTTGGACAGGAGCATATCCATACCAACTTTCTTTGTCGTTTCTCCACATTGCCCGATGGATTGAATTTCAATGATATTAGGTTCATTATCATAACGATAGAATCTCAGCGTAAATGAACTTAAATCATCATAAGCCAGGTTGGATGCTACAATCTGGTCACCGCTTCCAGAAGCGTCAGTGAAATGACTGGATGCAGGAACAATCTTATTGTCAAAACGTGTGTTTTGAAGTTTCGTACAAAGAGTACTCCAGACATTATCTGAATCACTATCTGATATAGTATTTCGATTCGTTTTCGGCAAGTTAAAGTCGATACGAGAAATTTACAGCATTCAAGGCCCGATTGAGCCGCGGATAAAGCTGTATTGACTTTTTGCTGATTCGACGCAAGCTGAACGTTGGTACCTGACATTCCGGCTATTGATACAGCAAGTGCAGAACAGACGAGAATAAGGATCATCGCCATAATCAGAACCGAACCACGATTTCTTTTTTTGTTGTTGTTTTTAATAGTATTCATTTTGATCTCAACTCTTAATAAAATAAATATCAGAAACGAACTGATAACTTAAAATATTAAATATATTTCACTAACATAAATCTGTGCAAGATTTCCGTATCAAATATAAACCCTATCTCATTACATTACTTCTGAATAAGATGTTGAATTATATTTCAATATAATTTCCGGAACAAATCCTGCCGGTGACGTAGTTGTACCTGAGCGATTGAAGTATAGATCACTGTTGCCTGTAAGAGTCATCGCGTCTCCGGAGTAATTGATAACAGAACCGTTGATTATTCCTCCGGCGTTACCGAAAAACTCTACACCATTTCCCGCTATTGCTCCGCAAAGCGCATCAAAACTTCCCCCAAATGAGACTTGAAATCCGGGAGCCATTGTAAATGTTCCTGCCTGTTCCTGAAGTCCATCGTATTGGGCTTCATCCGGCAGTTCTGTTATCGGATGGCTCGAAACATTTCCACGGAATATAATTTTATTCGTACCGGAATTGTCTTCTATGTCACCATCCCCCACGACTATTCCGGTAATATCAGCTCCGCCGGTAAATTCGACTACATTCGGCGTTTCAATATAAACAATTCCTTTTAACGTAGCATGTCCTGAAAAAACAGGATTGGTATTCGCAAGTATTCTGATATTCTCAAAAGTCGCGTCTGAAGAAGTATTCGTATTGGAATCCACAATATTTACCGCGTAGGATTCGAATATACCCGGTACTGGTTCCGGGAACTCAGTAGGAGGTACTCCGAAATCTACATGATTATCTATCGCTGACTGTCCCGTCTCTCCTCCGATACCGGCTTTCTTGCCCTGCAATTCTACATTCGCTATCGGGTTAACAATACTTACGTCACCCGCAATTTGAGAATTGCCTGTAATTGACAAAGCGAGATTGGAGCTTGCGCTCTCAATATATACGCTTGCTTCAACAGCGAGATTAACACCTTCTATGTCGATATTGCCGGTCAACGATAATGGACCTTTTGTTGCGACACCAAAATCAAATGCGTATGTACCCCTTGTACTGAAATCATAGCTTCCTCTAATTGTCTTCGTAAATGAATCACTGGAACCGGTGACATCTATCCGAATTGTATTAACATCCTCCATAACCATAACAGCAGAAAAACTATCCCCCGTCTCTGAATCAAGTACAACACTCGGAATAGTAATCGTCGAACTGTTACTTGAAGTGGTTATGTTCGATATCGAATCACCACTAAGCTCGTTTTGCAAAGAAGCCGCTATCGCACTGAATCTCTGACTTTCAGTCGTAGTACCTGAAATTGCAACCCGGCTCATCCAATAGCGAATTACATCAAAACCGGATTCCGCATTGGCTCTCGCTCGATTGGCTTTACGCTGATTTTCCGCAAGCTGAACATTGCTTCCCGACATAGATGCCATGGAAACCGCCAAAGCGGAACATACGAGAATTAAAATCATAGAAACAACGAGAATGGAGCCTCTACTTCCAGTACGATGATGTCTTAACGAGATTAACATTGTTCCACTCTCCAGTAAAATTATTTTGTATATTCAGCTCATTTCTATTTCCAAATAAAATATATGAAACAACTGATACGAACACAAAAATTATCGGAGAATAATATTTAGCATTGATATTTATTGCATTAGCAACAGGATTATCGGCCATTTCGAGACTTTTAATCTTCAGCGAAACAGCCGCTGAGGAAAACAGATAATAGCCACAAAACGCACTCGTCACGGCGTAGGCCGTTGCCGTAGCAGGACAAAAAACACAAGAATATTAACCACTGATTGCGCTGATATATGCAGATTATAAAACGAAGGTCCCTTGGACTCCATGGGAGGTGCGTTGTAACGCACCAAGAAAAAGAAAGGGTACTGACACCCTTAAATTCCCTCCGGAGCAGTTAATTTAACGAAGCCGGATAACGACTTTGTCATTCTCGCGCAGGCGGGAATCCATAAAACTATTCAATTAAAAATAATTACTCACGCAGAGTCGCAAAGCCGCAAAGATGAATAAGGATAAACAAAACTGACTCTGTCATTCTGAACAAAGTGAAGAATCTAATAAGAATACAAACTTCCTTTTTATGCTATTCACCTGTCGCGACGAGTCGCAGACACGGCGGACTAACGAACAACCTCTATTTCATTCACTATTTATATCACAAAAAATATTAGTAAGATGTACCCAGATTATCCGAGGCTCACGACGGGTTGGTCGAACGATAAGAATACAAACTTCCTTTTTATGCTATTTACCAACGACCAACCACTATTTCATTCACTATTTATACCACAAAAAATAAGTAAGAGGTACCCAGATTACAAAGAAAACATTAATAGCTACAAGTAAATGTAAAACCCTTATCAAAGATCGAAGTAAAATTTTCATTTTTTACTGTTGGATTCTGTATAATTACAGGACCCGGAAAAGAAGGAAATCCAGGCATAATAGGAGTTTGTAATTGATCGAATTCCGGTTCATAAATTGTATGTAATTCAGCATTTGCTGGAAATAACTGAGATTGAATATGGTGAATCAATTTATATTTTAATGCTTCTTCTGGATTTAATGTAATCCTATCATTCATATCTTTTTCCACCTCATTTTGTTTCTTTTCTGTCGTATCAGCAATAACCTTTGAAATATTATGCTGATCTATTTTTAAACTCTTTAATCTTTCTCCGAGTTCAATTTCTCCGAGACTTTCTTGCCTATTAAAATTCATAGAAACACCATGAATTAAAAAACGTGCGTGAGGTACGCAATATCTTGTTTTTCCTGCACAAAAAATCACTACGCCTATAGAATCAACACTACCAAAGTTATAAGTATCAATTTCTACAGGAGAACCTTTTATAAAATTATACAAAGAAAGTCCATGAAAAACTAAACCACCGGGCGAAGAAATCAACAGATGTATTTTATCATAACCATGTTTTATCTTTGAATCTAATATTTTTAATAATTTATCAGTCGTTTGAGGTACAACTGGTGCCATAAATCTTATATACGCTTCCTTGCTCATTTGTTCATTTCCTTTCAATATTATAATTCTTTATTGACCATTTGCAAAACAAATATTTACATAAATCTCTAATAGAAGGATTCATACATATACCTAACATTATTTTCTGCTTATAAAAGATGTTCAGGCAGCCCAATCCGGGAAAAAGAAAGGGTCCTGACACCCCTTAAATTCCCATGAACCTATCGATTTCTAATGTCAATTCTTCAATAGCTTGGAGTTTTGATCCCAAATCAAGGTAAATTCCCGCATAATCAAGAGTTTCTACCGTCCGTTCGATGGAATTTTTTCTTTTTTTATATGCCATACCTTCAAGAGCATATATTTTATGAAGATCTTGAGATGGATGCTCCCTAAGTTCCATATTATCTATGCTCGGATCAAAATTAAATACTGATTTGATTCGACTATTAGTCAAACTTGGGTGAATTCTCTGAAAGTGAGTATGCTCTGCCATGAACCAAGCTTCTCATCTCCATCACAGATAAAATAAAAATTGGCATTATTGGTTTTGTCTTCAAAGAAATATTTTAAACCACGTCTTAAATCTTCAATTTTTGCTCGCTCAATAGGGTATACATCCCTTATTCCAATTATTGAGCTATACCCTTCTCTAATCAAGCTATTGTAGTTGTCAACAATGTCCGACTTTACTTGTAGAGTCACTATGACAATCCACTATGTAAGCAAAATATTTTTTGCCATCATTCAATCGCCTGAAATGCAAACGTTTACGGGGATACCTATTGCCTCCAGTCAATTCACATTTTTCAATGTGAATATTTTTTTTATCTGCTATCTCAAGCAATAATCTTTCAGCAAATAGTTGTTCGGTCTTTCCTTCTACAAAAATAGCCAATTTATTCATCTTCTGGCAAGCCCTCACTTATAAAATCAGACATAAAAAAATCGAAATTATTCATCCCAGTAAATCTGAAATCTTCAAATATATTTTTTTCATTTTCATAGTTATAGATTTTAGTCTTATTAGATATTCGTTTTATAACATCCCAGTATTCCAATGGTACATTATTCATAACAAAACGATCGTTAGTACTCATGATTAGTTGTATAGACGATGTACTTGCTTTTTCGATTATTAATTTTATTAAAGACGTTGACCTATCATAGTCCAATCCCTCCCCAATATCATTTATCAATATACAACTTGGTATGCTTGCCAATTGAGAATAATTTAATTGGATGATAAGTGAAAAGGCTCTAAACATACCTTGGGACATATCATTTTGTTCAGTTGTTCCCTGAAGGTCGCTTTCTTTAATAATTAATCCTTGAATTTTACTAATTAATGGATCTCTAAATATCAAACCTGAAGGATGACCTATACTGATTTCATCAATTTTATATCCAAGCTCACTCATATCGCATTTTATACGTTCCGTAAATTCCTTACCAAATTTCTTCATTCCATTAGAAAATATTGTTCCAACTAAATTAGTATCTTTCAGGTTAATTGGAGATTCTTCATTATCTTTCTCATTCATGATAAGGAAATCTTTCCCCATCATTTCACCAAAGCGATAATGACGCATACCTTTACCCCATTGGTACAAATCCTCAAAAAATGGATGTTGAACAGAGTCTCTCCTATTCACGCAAGCAAGTTCAGTTTCTGATGCTTGAAAATTCATCATTTTATTATATTCTTCTGTCCATATTTTACCTTTACCATTAAGACTTCTATCCAATTTAACTTCTAAGCCAACAACCATCTTCTCAAGAACAATTTTATTCTCCTCATATTTAAGAGAATAAGTTATCTGTTCTCTGTCCCTATCAAAAATGGCTTTATAATTACCAGAAATATATTGTAGCTTGATATCTCCTGAAATTAAATTTCCAAGAGCACGGATAATATTTAATGTCCTTGATTTTCCCGTAGCATTCTTTCCTACAAGTAAATTGATATTATTTAATGAAAATTCTTCCAAATTCCATTCTTTGGGTTGTCCTTCATACTGAGAATATTTTATTGATTTTAGACGCATTGTTTTCTATGCTCCTAAAGCATTATTTTCGTTCAAAGATTAGTTTGAGGCTAATTATACCAATTCTCTAATTTTTTTTCAATATTATGATAATTGACCAGCTTTTTTTAGGTTAATTACATTCAATTCTCTTTTATATTATATCAAAACTAAAACTATAAAAAAAATATCAATAATTGCATCTGATGCAAAAATTTGTAAAATTAGCAAAAATAGTGAAGAATGCTACAAAGCTGGTTTTATTCATAGCTTATCCTTATTAGTATAATTTTACGTTAATCAGCGAAATTATGGGAGTGGAAGAACGCACGCTCTCGGCTAATTTCGCCGACCTCGATATTAAATGTTCTATTTTATATATATTAGACAGGATTTACAAGATATTCAGGATATATTTTTAATCTTTGTTCATCCTGTTATCTCCCATGGAGCCCATGGGGCCTGTCAAAAGAATATTCCTATATATAAGGCCTTCGTCAGAGTGAAAATGTTGACTAAAAAAGCGAAAAATATTGAAAAAAAGCCAAAATAATCCAAATATTTAAAATAAACCGCAGATTTCGCTGATTAAACCGTAGTATAGTCTTTATACCATTCTTAAGCCGCCTTATTTTTCTTTGATATTTTTACTCCGATTTATCTTCGCCGATTCGTTTCTGAATTTTCTTATCAAGAGCCATTATTTGAAAAGACATAAACAGTATTATGATAAAGAGAACAAAATTTGGTATATTTGAGATACCTTTAGAAAGCTCAATTTTATTATCAAGTAGAAGTCGATTATTCATATTTTGGTGGTCAGTGAGTTCTTCCAATACTGCAAGGTCTGCTTTGGTTACAACTTCATTAGGGTCGCTATTCAATTTTTCTTTCAATACTTTGATTTCATCAATTGAAGTTCTGATTTGAAAACTGTTTGTCTTAATAATAGTGTTAAGCGTCCTGGTTTGTATATAAAAATATAAAAAAAGATTGATAAATACAAATAAACAGGTAACAATAAATGTAAGTGATGGTTTCATGTTAATTTTCCCAAAAAGGTTTATTAATCTGACATTTCCTCGCCATTGGCGAGCGAGCTTCATGTTTCCGCCTGCGGCGGATCTACGACTTCCTTTACTTCACATTCTTCGTGTCATTGCTGCTCAGCGTAGTAAGGAGTTCTGGTAAAATCTCGGTGGCCTCAGTGGCTCATTTAAATTATAAAAGAACATCTCTTTCAGCGTGCAGCTTTGTGTAGGATAATAAAGTGGACATGTAAAGGCAATAGAAAAGTTACAAAATAATTTCATTATCAGTATTAATACGGGTATTTAGATTAAACAGCATGGGCTGAAGCCCATCCTACCGAACCCTTTGCGTGCTTTGCGGCTTTGCGGGAGATAATTCGTTCAGTCTTTTTTAGTGTTTAGTATATTTTTGGGTACCCCTGTTTTTAGCGTACTTTTCAATCAAAAGCTTTTATTAGTGTTTAGTGCTTAGTTTTTAGCGTTTAGTTTTTTTTGTACCCTCATTTTTAGCTCAGTTTTCAATCAAAAGTGCAACACCCTAAAGCGAAAATCTGGAAAAAATAAAATAATTTTTATTGTTGGCCGCGTAAGGACTTAGCGTTTTGGCCCCTATGTCACTACCCTCATTTCTGTGCAGTTTTCAATCAAAAGTGTAACATTCCGCCTATTTATAGAGGGGAGATGTTTTTTCTCTCCTTTGACAAGTAAATAGTTTTGACAGGAACAAAAGCCAATTCCGGCTGTGGGCCGGAGTGTAATGAGAGAATGAGTTGGTGAGTATATGAGAGAATCAAAAACTCATACACTCATATACCGGTTTACTCATATACTCTCTCTTGCGAAACAAAGCCAATTCCGGCGTAGCCGGAGTGTATGAGAAAATGAGTTGGTGAGTTTATGAGAGAATCAAAATACTCATACACTCATATACCGATTTACTCATTTACTCTCTCTTTGCAAAACAAAGCCAATTTTAGAAAAGTACACAGGACACAGTATGCAGAATAACGAATATTAAAAACTTTTCTCAGTGTCCTCTGTGAAATCTGTGGCAAAAATTATCAAAAAAAACGAAAAATAATGAAAAAAAAGCCAAAATTTTGAAAAATAACCAAAAATACGCAAAAATAAATGCGTATTTTAGTGCAAAATCACGCTAAATTTGGGTTTGATTTGAAAAACAAAGCCAATTTCCGGCGTAGCCGGAGTGTATGAGAGAATGAGTTGGTGAGTTTATGAGAGAATCTAAAAACTCATACACCCATATACGGATATACTCATATACTCTCTCTGCGAAACAAAGCCAATTTCCGGCGTAGCCGGAGTGTATGAGAGAATGAGTTGGTGAGTATATGAGAAAATCTAAAAACTCATACACCCATATACCGATATACTCATTCACTATCCGCAAGATATGAACTCTGCGAATGGGGGCGGACATTACCCATGAAAAGCCTATTTCATGAGCTTTGCTCTTCCACCAGTCGAATTTTTCAGGAGTAATGTACTCTACAACTTCGAGCGAATCCTTCGATGGTTTAAGGTACTGGCCGATAGTTATTCTGTCGCAGCCAACTTCCCGCAAATCTCGAAGGACCTGTATCACCTGGGAATCCTCTTCGCCGAGTCCGAGCATGATTGATGACTTGGTATGAATGTCACTCAACATGTCACGTGCGATTTTCAGGAGGTTCAGTGACCTGCGGTAATCGCCCCCCGCTCTCGCTGTTTTATAAAGAGCCGGAACTGTTTCGACATTATGCGCGAATACGAACGGCAGGCATTCTTCCAATATGTCAATCGCCTGCTGTTGATTGTCACGAAAGTCCGGCGTGAGAATTTCAAATCTCATATCGGGACATTGTCTCCTGACTTCGTTGATACAATCGCGAAAATGTGCCGCCCCGCCGTCACTGAGGTCATCACGGTTTACGCTTGTTATAACCATATATTTAAGGTTCATCTGCTTCGCCATTTGCGCCAGCCGGTGCGGCTCAGTCTTATCCGGCGGCTGCGGCTTGCCTTTCGCTACGGAGCAGAATTTGCAGTTTCGTGTACATACATTTCCGAGAATCAGTACGGTCGCGGTCCCTCTCGAGAAGCATTGTCCCCTGTTCGGGCAATTCGCGTTGCTGCATATCGTTTCCAGGCCGAGCGATTTTAATATTCTTCCGTATGATTGAATTTGTTATCAGAAGAAAGAACAGTTTTGAGCCACGGCGGCAATCTCTTTTTTCTTTTTGTTTACAGGATTATTTTCTGATATGTGCTGATTCACGAAAAATGCCTCGTTAATATTTCGGTTAGTTTTTGTTTGATAAGTTCCATAGAATGTGTTTTGCCGGTTTCTTTCGCTAATGAAGTCATTTCTATGTTATCCAGGCCGCACGGCTCGATAAAATCAAATATGCCAAGATCGTTTTGGATGTTTATCGCCATGCCGTGATAAGTTATGAATTTAGAGACTCTTACGCCGATTGACGCGATTTTCTTGTCACCAACCCACAAGCCGGGATAACCTTTTTTTATGTCACTAACCAGGTCGAATTGCATAAGAAGTTCCTGTCCGATTTGCTCAAGGGTTCTTATATATTCGCTTATGCCCAAGTGACATTTGTTTCAGATCGAGTATCGGATAGAAAACCAGTTGTCCGGGATTATGTGCGGTTGTTCCTCCGCCGCGGCGAATTTGAACTATATCGATATTTCTGCCGGCCAATTCGTCGCGACTGACACGAGAGTTTATTTAGACTTTGGCGTACGCCTAATGTAATAACATCCGGATGCTCGACAATTATAACTGTGTTCGGAATTTGATTATTCCGTCGCTTTTCGAGCAATTCGTGCTGCAAATCGCAGAGTTTCGCGATAATCGCATACGCCGCAATCACGAATTTGCAATCGGCTGCATTTCTATACTATTTTTTACTATTTCTTCTTTCACGGGCGTGATTTTATCATGCAGTTTGAGTATATGCACGAATTTTTAGAAATGCGGTAGAGTCTTATAATATCTGTATTTAAGGGAATTGAAAGAATTTTTATTTAAAAGTTAAAAGACTGACGACCCTCCACAGCCGTCAGCCTTTACTTTTTCATTGCCCCGTACGTTCAGGTCAAGTTAATAACTTTACTCGAACGAAACGATAGCCATCTATCTATTTTTTCTCTTCTGAAATCAGAAGTAAGTATCAATTAAATGCGATACCAACACCAACTTCAGCATTTTCGAGCAGATGTTCACGATCAATCCGAACTACTCGACCGGTTTTGATACGTGCATACTGGCCCTTTTCTTCAGCTAAAGTCTGGGTTCGCGGGAAATTAACTTCGACTATATTCCCTGCTTGTATGGGTGTTGTCACAGGTAAAGTGATAAACACGCCCGTTCTGCTGATATTACAGCTTCGTCCGTTAAAAAATCTGTTTGCATCCGGCATCCAGACGCTCACAGGCCAGGATACTCTGTTCCGGCTCTCAGTTCGCTGTTCTATTGTTGCCTGCATAATTAACTCCTTAATATTAACAATTACATCAATAATACTATCTATATCGGATATGTTAATCTGGATAGTTTAGTAGAATTAGGAAACGATTTTGATTTTATTTTCATTTTGTCACATTCTTTGGATTGCAAAAAGTATTCAATATTTTTATCGGAGCGAAACAAAAAATGTTGAAAAAATCTACATTTTAAATAAAATTCACATTTTTTTTAGAAAAATTATCAAATTTTATCAATATAAACGTTAAGAAAAATCACAAAATTATACGTATTCGAATAAATCTTAAAATGACTAAGGCTTTATCAATCCTAAAAAATAATAGCATTTTTCGTATTTTTGTGTTTTTCGGTTTATATTTTCAATATAAATACGAGAAATGGAAGATATTTAAGAAGGTATATTCATATTAATCTTAATTTGTCTTCTAAATTAAGCCGATTTCCGATAACTAGTGAATAAATAGATATTATATTAGGAGAATAATATATATGGATCATAGCGAAAAATAAAAAAATATAATCATCACGGTTCAACATTAATCAGCTTCGATGATAGCTGTTGTAATTATCCTGATAGCTATTATCGGAACATCAAATTTCAGGTATTATACAGCACTTGATTCGCGAAGAGCAACCGCACAAATTGAAGCATCCAGAATCGCACTTCTTTTATGTGAGAGCTGGCGTGGAATTCAAGGCGATGAGAATTACAATCCAATATCACATCTCGGAAATGATTTAAAATTTCAAACGATACAGGTCCCTCTAAACCTATCGGTTACACGACTCTGGGAAGTTACAAAATAGAGTTAGATAATACCGACGATAATGATTATCAAATACATACTATGTAACTATGTCATGGAAAGATGTACAAGCCGGACTTAGAGCTTTAACTGTTACTGTCGCATGGGCTCAGCGTGACAACGGCAATGAAAGCTATACAGGAACAGACAAAACTTATACTCTAACAACTTATGTTATATTATAACAATATAGATTTAACTACGGAGATAACGATGTTAAAAATCAAAACTGTAATCGTAATGGATTTACACTTGTTGAGCTGATAATAACCATGGTGGTTATGATTATTGTCTCCGCAGCAATAGGACTTGTTATAGTTGATAACCAGAAAAGCTGGGGTACTATGTACGCCAATATTAACTCTGATATTGTTGGTGACGGATTTGCGGCAAGAAAGAGATTCGATTCGGTAATAAGAAGCTCAAGCGGCGGACAAATTCAAATTGCAGAAAATGGCCAATGGATTGAAGTTAATTATTATGCAAGTGCCGAATCAAGTTCAGTTGACCGCTATGGAAAGTTTTATACTTACAATGGAAGTCTGTATTACGAATATGGCCAGCTTAATCCTAAGAAAAAAATAGCAATTGATACTATATGTGAAATGTTACGAAATGCGTCTTCAGAAAAGAGGGACTATCAGCTCAGATGATATTAACTCTGGATAATGGAGAACTCAAAAAGCATATCGTGACATCGGCATTGGCACATAATTAAATATATTTCTGAACTACATTAAATAATATCAGGCGGGAAAATCAGATAATGAAAATAAACAATAAATCACAAATTGTAAGAAGAGGAAATGCAATTCCACTGGCTCTAATAGCTGTAGCTCTTCTACTTACGATGGGTATGACATTATTAAGCATGGGTCTTAATTCCAGAGTTTATGCGTTTCGTACTGTTTCTGATATTTCGGCTCAAAGTGCCGCTGATGCCGGACTTACTAAAGCAATATTTGAAATTAAACAGAAACTTTATGGGAAATCATGGTTAGGTTCTGAAATGCCTTCTGAATCTAATATACAACTAACCAACTGTAATGCAGAATTCGGTTATACTACAACACTTCTCCCGAATGGAAATTATTTAGTTGAATCAACTGGAACAAGCGGCATAAAGAAAAGAACTGTAAAATGCACACTCGAAAGGAAGAGTCCTTTTAGTACAGCAATTTTCGCTGATGGATATATAACCATAAAAAATTCGGGTAAAGTGGGTTCATATAATGGTACAGCTGAAAGTAATTTTATGGTCGGTACAAACAGCACTAAAAATGGGACAGTAATGCTATACAATTCGTCAACAATTGATGGCGGAGTCGCGGTAGGTCCCGGTGCAAATCCTGATGATGTAATAGATTTGAAAAACAGTGCTAAAATTGAAGGTGACACTATGGCTTTGTCGCAGAAAAACGAACTTGTTTTACCTGAAGTACCTGAATGGTTAGAATCACTCCCATCAAGCGGAAATATTACAAATAATATAACAATATCCGAGTCCGCTAAATACAATGAAATTGATTTGAAAAACAGCAATAAAATTATAGTTACCGATGATGTGTCACTATATATTACAGGTGATCTCACACTCGGTAATTCGAGCCAGATAGAAATAGAAGATGGTGCTTCACTTACTCTGTATTTAGATGGAAATTTAGTCGGCAAGAATTCATGTTAAATAAATAATACAACCGAAACCCCAAAGAACCTTCAAATTTACGGTCTGGATAACTGTACATCATTGGATTTAAGAAACGGAAGTGATTGTTATGCGGTAATTTATGCACCAAACGCTGATTTTGTTCTGCATAACTCTGTCATAATATATGGTGCCATAGCATGCTCTACATTCGAAATTAAAAACTCCGGCCAGATAATGTACGACGCATCACTGCAAGACGAAACATTTGTTCCTGTCCCAACAGATTTTACTGTAACAAACTGGAACGAAAGTATCGGACAATAATTACAGGTTAAAAGAATTTAATAATATTCAGTATTTAAAAAAACTTTCTGTTTATTTATTCCCCTGGCTTTTATTAAAAATTAACCTGTTATAGGGAAGAATACCAGTTTCTTCTGTCGTATTTTCATTTCCCCATGAATCGGATTTAGAAACTTCTGCTCCTTCGTTTTGAGCTATCCAAGTTCCCTGTCCAAGTGTTGTCTGGCTCCACATCCAACTCGTATAATCCATGTTTTGTATATTGTTTTGATTAATCTCAAAATATTCGTTAAATGCCTGAGGAGAATCCGCAATTGTATTAAAAACATTTCGATTCAACTGCTGCATTATTTGAATTTCTTTTTCTTTGTCATTTTGAGCCGGCTGCTTAGTGATTTGTATAGTTTTACTGATCTTTAAAAACAAAGGTAACAATTCGTCAAATTCACTTTCAGGTGCCCAGCAGCCATCGATAGAAAATTCCCACTCAGAACTCATAGGAATTGTAATACATTGCACACAGAAAATTCCTCGAAAAGTTTTTTCCGTTACAATATTTTTAAATTTTGCATATATCAGGCGGCTGTCAACCTGATATCTCAGCTTATTCATATTTTTAATTTCTTTAGCGAATTCCATCATTAATTGTTCACAAGGAACCTCGCTAATAATTTCCATATCGGTACCGATATTTTCATAATTAAATATATAGCTCAATATCTCCGGTGGCCCCTGGTAATCGCTGTTTAGTACTCCTGAAGTTGTAACCGGCGTTGGGACAACAGTCTGGCTTTTCGATATCATGCCGCAATTTTTCAGAGTCTCATCATCTGTGAGAATAAAATATAATTCTCTTTCACTGGGTGAAAATTGCAATGACTTTCCTTCAAGATGCCAGTCTTGAGGAATATCAAGTGTAATCGATTTATCAGAAAGGCCGGTAGATAATAATTTCATGTCTTTAACGGAACCTTTACTTGCTTTCTGAATAATTGACGCGGGATTAGGAATGTACTCCTGCTTTTCTATTGTATTTTCAGCGGCCAATGTTATTCCTTTATTCATGACAACTCCGATGTCTTGAGTTGAATATGCAATATTGGATGCTATCTTAACCAGAGTAGGCCGAATCTGGTCCCAAATATCATCACGTGCGAGAAGCAAATATGCAGTACCGACACGATCCGTATAAAAGAAATATGCATGACCGATACCGACGGCATCTCCTTCAGTAAAACTTATATCCATTGTAGTAAGGTCTTTATCCGGAGAAGTTTTAAGATTATCGCCTTCCAAATCAGGAATGTTATTCTTGAATAAACTTATACAGGTTTCGGCAAGACTTTCTGAATCATTTACATCTTTTACATCTTTTGGAAATGACAGGAAAACAACTAACGCCGATTCGTCCGGTCTGATTATTGAAGTCATATTAACGCCATTATCGTATTGAAGTTCCGCTACATTCCAGCTTCGAGGTTTGTAAAACATTAACTTTCGCAGAGATGATTTATATAAATCGAATATAGCTTCTTCATTGGGATCTACTACAACTTCCTCTTGCGCATTTTCTGATGTTGCGGCATTCAGTGCGGCTCCGCATTGAGAACAGAATTTCGCAGAAGCATCATTAAGAGCATTACATTTCGGGCATCGTATTTCAGCAGGTTTGGGAGCTTCGATTTTCTCTGTTGGCTTTACGTTCGCAGAGGCTAAAGAAACAACTATTGACTGATCACCTATTTGAATTTCCTGACGTACCAATCCGACACCATCAGCATAATAACTTACAGACATCATAGCTGCCTGTCCCGGCACATTGGCTCTCGAACCGATTACAATACACGGAAAAGTCCCCATGTTTGTTTGGAGTTGTTTTGTTCCGAGAGATTCAAACGTCGTTACTAAACCCATATCTGCCTGACCAATTGTCGATGTCCATATCTGATTCTGGACAAATGGAAGCTTAATTCGAATCAGAGGCGGATTATATACAACTTCCTGGTCCTGTGACTGAGAAAAATAAACTTTCAAACCTTCCGTATCTACGGCTAAATACTCCCTGCTGGTAACTGTTCCTGTGCCACTTTCAGTTTTAGATTCTACAACTGCACAGCGAACACCATCCATTTCGGTAAAACCTGTGACCTGAACCGTTAGCTGCACATTGTTGGACATTACATATGACCACCGGTTACCCTCTCTTAAAGGGAAGTAATCCTGTGAAATGGCTATAAAAAGATTATTATGATGAGGTTCTTCAGTGTTTTCTTTGCGGCCATCTTAACCAGCGGACTTTGCTTTGCGCAATCGGATAGTTTTAAACCGGCTTCTACCAATCAGCCGGGAAAGCGATATCCGGAGGTGAATGCTCAGGGCCAGGTGCGTGCGAGCATTGCTGCGCCGGAAGCACAAAAAGTACAGCTTGATATTGGTGGAAAAAAATATGATATGGTGAAGGATGAAAAAGGAGTATGGACAGGAGAATCACTTCCACAGGATGAAGGCTTTCATTACTACCAGCTAAATATAGACGGAGTTTCGGTTCCAGACCCGGGGAGCCTTTATTTCTATGGTGCAGGCCGTTGGGGAAGTGGTGTTGAAATTCCTGCAACTGACCAGAATTTCTTTGCGTTAAAAGATGTACCACATGGCCTTGTGAGTGAAACTCTTTATTTCTCTAAACTCACGAATGCATGGCGGCGTTGCTTTGTTTATACACCTCCCGGCTATCAAAAAGATTTTAAAACCCGTTACCCTGTTTTGTATTTGCAGCATGGAAGTTTTGAAGATGAAACCGGCTGGTCGCGGCAAGGGCATGCAAATCTGATTCTTGATAACCTGATTGCTACAGGGAAAGCTGTTCCGATGATTATCGTGATGGATAATGGGTATGCATTTAAACCGCAGGATAATGTCAGTGATAGCAAAGCCCGCCCCGAGTCCATTTTTGAACAGGTCATGATAAACGAAATTATCCCAATGATTGATGGAAAGTTTCGCACTATTGCTGATCGTAAACACAGGGCAATTGCAGGACTTTCTATGGGTGCTAATCAAACCATGCGCATCATCATGAATAATTTGGATAAGTTCTCTTCCCTGGGCGCTTTTAGTGGTACTTCAAATTATCCCAGTACAGATGCTATTAATACTGCTACGTTCCTTGATGGAAAATTTAGCAACGGAGCATCCATCAACAAGCAATTTAAAGTGCTTTTTCTTGGATTGGGTACCAAAGAGCCTAACCCATTTCCAGGCTCCGTTGGAGCTTTCAGAAATATGTTAGATAAGCAAGGTATTAAATATGTATTTTACCAATCACAGGGAACCTCACATGAATGGCTTACATGGAGAAGAGATTTAGAACAATTTGCCCCATTACTTTTTAAAAAATAAATAAGTTAATTACCTGACAGCTAATAATATTAAAAACATGTAGTATAGAAAATAATATAAAAAACATGCAGTATAGAAAACTTGGAAAAACAAACCTGATGGTCTCTGCTATTAGCCTCGGTACCTGGCAGGTGGGTGGCAAATGGGGCGACGATTTTAGTGATGCCAATGCAGATAACATTTTAAACGAAGCGGTGGATGTCGGCATTAATTTTATAGATACCGCCGACGTTTACAGTGATGGCGATAGCGAAAAAGCAGTTGGCCGCCTGGTGCGCAGCCGCAAAGAAAAAATTTATATAGCCACTAAATGTGGCAGGCAATTGCAACCGCATGTTGCCGAATCTTACCAGGTGCCTTTATTAAGAAAATTCGTTGAATCCAGTTTGAGTAATATGGGTTTGGAAACGCTTGACCTGGTGCAACTGCATTGCCCTCCCACTGCAGTTTATTACCGCCCCGAAATATTTGAATTGTTTGACCGATTAAAGGAAGAAGGCAAAGTGCAAAACCTTGGGGTAAGCGTGGAAAAAGTGGAAGAAGCGCTAAAGGCAATTGAATACAGCAATGTAACAACAGTACAGATTATATTCAATATGTTCAGGCAACGACCGGCTGAATTATTTTTCAACGAAGCAAAAAGAAAAGACATTGGTATTATAGTAAGGGTGCCGCTTGCAAGTGGTTTACTAACCGGCAAGTTTACGGCTGCTACTGAGTTTACTTCCGGAGATCACCGAAACTTTAACCGTTCCGGTGATGCTTTTGATAAAGGAGAAACTTTTTCAGGGATAGATTATGAAACAGGTTTAGCGGCGGTTGAAGCATTAAAACAGGTTTTTCCCGGCCAGAATAATCTTGCACCCATCGCCCTAAAATGGATATTGCAATTTGATGCAGTAAGCTGCATCATTCCTGGCGCTTCCAATATTAAGCAGGTCACTTCAAATATCAATGCATTAAATATGGTCGATTTGAAACCGGAGCAACTACAGGGAGTGCAGGAGATATATGAAAAATATATAAAAAAATCAGTTCACCAATTGTGGTAATGAAACCAGGTGAAATTTATAAGGAACCGGTAATTTTATTCATTTCGTCAGGAACACTTGCAGAAAGTAAATTGACATTAAAAAAAGCAAACATTATCAAACACGCATTTATGAAATTGGTCGTGGTTATCGTTTTATCGCTCTTATGCACACAATCCTTCAGCCAGCAAAACGCAAAAAGCTGGAAAGATGTAAACTATGCCGGCGATACCATGGGTTATCATAACCTGGACATTCGTCTGCCGGAAAAAACACAATCCAAATATCCGGTTGTAGTGGTAATATATGGCAGCGCCTGGTTTGGAAATAGTTTTAAAGATATGGCCATGCAAACATTGGGTAAACCTTTATTGGATGATGGTTTTGCGGTAGTTTCCCCTAATCACCGTTCTTCAAAAGATTCTGTTTTTCCTGCACAAATAAATGATATAAAAGCAGCGATAAGGTTCGTGCGCGCCAATGCTGCCAAATACCAATTTGATACAAGTTTTATTGGAATCACCGGTTTTTCTTCGGGTGGCCATTTGGCAGCGCTTGCCGGAACTTCTGGAGGAGTGAAAAATTATACTGTTGGAAAAGTAACACAAGATATTGAAGGAAGTATTGGCCCCAACACAAGTTTCAGCAGCAATGTTGATGCGGTGGTAGATTGGTTTGGCCCTACCGATGTGCGGGTGATAGATTCCTGTCGTAGCGGAGCAGGAACTGTTACACCCAATTCGCCGGAGGCTGTTTTAATTGGTGGCGTAATAAAAGATAACCCTGATAAATGCGCTCTCGTAAATCCTATCACTTATGTAAATGCAGGCGATCCGCCGTTTCTTATTTTTCATGGTGACAAAGATCCACTGGTACCGATATGCCAAAGCGAATTATTGAATGCGGCGCTGCAAAAAGCCAAAGTGCCTTCACAATTTGTAATAGTGCCGGGTGGACAGCATGGGCCTGGTGTGATGGAAGAAAAATATTATAAGGTAATGGTTGATTTTTTTAATGAACAATTAAAGCTTAGCAAAAAATAAAAGCAAATGAAAAAACTAAAATTTTGTTTAATTGGAATTTGTTTATTTCCCTTCGCAGTTCACGCACAGCGAATCATAAATCTTTATCCCGGAATTATCCCCAACTCAAAACAAACGGAACTGAAAGATATTCCCCAAAATCCTGCTGAAGGGTTGGTTCGCAGAGTTATCACACCAACTTTACAAATGTTTTTACCTGCAAAAGATGTGGCAAATGGAACAGCCATGGTGATTTGCCCGGGTGGTGGATATAGTGTGATTGTTTATGAAGGCGAAGGAGTAACCATAGCCAAAGAATTTGCAAAAAAAGGAATTGCCGCGTTTATATTGAAATATCGTTTGCCCAACGATTCTTTCCAGGTGAATAAAACGATTGCACCATTGCAGGATGCGCAGCAGGCAATTAAAATGGTGCGTGACAGTGCATCAGCCTGGCGTATTGATGCAAACAAAGTGGGTATCATAGGTTTTTCTGCTGGCGGGCATGTTGCATCAACAGAAGCAACACATTTTAGTAAGGCGCTGATAGAAAATAAAAGTAATACCAATTTGCGCCCCGATTTTCAAATATTAGTCTATCCTGTTATCACCATGCAGGATAGTTTAACACACAGAGGTTCCCGTATGCAGTTGCTGGGTTCAAATCCTTCGAAAGAAACGATTGACCTTTACTCAAACGAATTGCAAATCGATAAAAATTCTCCTCCTGCCTATATAACGCAAGCTGCGGATGATAAAGTAGTGGATGTGGACAACAGTATTATCTATTTTGAAAAACTGAGGCATAATAATGTACCGGTGGAAATGCATATTTACGAAAAAGGTAATCATGGTTTTGTATTCAGGCACCCGACATGGACGCAGCCTTTATTTGAATGGATGCAAAGCCATAATTGGCTGAACAAATAGTTACTTGGAGATAAAACATTAAAATATTGCTTAGTATGAAAAGAAAAACGATAAAAAACCTTTGTTTACTGATGTTAGTTGGAGGCGGTTTAGCCATTAACCCGGTTTTTGGGCAAACACCTGTGCTCACATTAAACGTAGCAAAATCAGATGCCAGTGTAAGCCCGATGCTGTATGGGTTAATGACCGAAGAAATCAACCATTCCTATGATGGCGGCCTGTATGGAGAATTGATACGCAACAGGGCATTTAAAGACAGTAAAACCGGGCCGGAAGGATGGACGCTTGTAAAGGATAATCCATCAACACAAGCAGAGATGAAATTAATAGGTGCGGAAGAACACGTTCCCAATGACGAACGCCGCAACGCCATAAACGGAGCACTTTCCGCGTGCTTACGGCTTACGGTAGAAAAGGCTGACGGAAGAGTGGGCATTGCCAATGACGGATACTGGGGCATTCCCGTAAAACCATCCACAACCTACAAAGCTTCATTTTATATAAAAGGGACAGACCGCAGAGAACCTCCGCGCTGGTCGTGGGAACCCAAACCCAGCACACCGCCGCTGCCGGTAATTGAAAATAACACCCCCGGCCCGATAACCGTTTCTATTGAAAGCAATGACGGGAAAACAGTATACGCAAAAGGAACTATCAATCTTGAAAAAAGCATTTACTGGAAAAAGTATGAAGTCAACTTAACCACGGCTGCAGATGTTACGCCAACCAAAGAAGCCCGGTTTATAATTTCTACTGACCGCAAAGGCGTGTATTATTTCAATCTCGTTTCTTTATTTCCGCCAACTTACGACAATCAGGCCAATGGTTTCCGGCGTGACCTGATGCAGATGCTGGTAAATATGCAACCAAAGTTTCTGCGATTTCCGGGAGGGAACTTTTTAGAAGGCCCGACAATAAACGATGCATTTCCGTGGAAGACAACCCTTGGCCCGATTGACAACCGTCCTGGCCACAACGGCTCATGGGGCTATCGCGCCTCAGATGGGATGGGTTTGCTCGAGTTTTTGAAATGGACTGAAGATATGGGTGCAGAACCGCTTTTGGCAGTATATGCAGGATACTCATTGGATGGAGACCATGTAGATGCCGGCCCTCTTTTAAAACCATATGTAGATGATGCTTTGGATGAAATAGAATACGTCATAGGTGATACAACCACTTATTGGGGAGCCAAACGCGCGGAAGACGGGCATCCTGAACCATTCAAACTCAAATATGTGGAAATTGGAAATGAAGACTGGTTTGACAGGTCAAACAGTTATGACGGAAGATTCAACCAGTTCAGAAATGCTATAGAAGCAAAATACCCGCAACTAACCTGCATTTCTACCATTCCCGGTACGCAGTATGCTTCCATGCAGGTTACGTCCGGCAAAAAGCCGCTTGTAGTGGATGAACATTATTACCGCAACTCATGGGATATGTGGGAGAATGCTTCTCAATATGATAAGTATGACCGTAACGGGCCAAAGATTTTTGTGGGAGAATGGGCAACAAGAGAAGGCGCGCCCACTACAAATTTAAACGCTGCCTTAGGCGATGCGGCGTGGATGACAGGAATGGAACGTAATTCAGATTTGGTAATTATGTCTTGCTATGCACCACTGTTCGTAAACGTTAGTAAAGATGCTGCTACAGGAAGAAGAGCGTGGCAATGGGATTCAGATTTGATAGGTTATGATGCGCTCAATAGTTATGGTTCGCCATCGTACTACGTACAAAAATTATTCAGTCATTATTTGGGGAATAAAATAGTGCCGGTAACAGCCACCAACATCCCTGAGCAAAACAAACCGCTATCGCCGAGAGATAGTGCTGCAGGCAAAAAGGTGACACAAGTCCCTACGGTATTTTATGCTGCCACAATGAATGACACAACGGGAACCATCTATCTTAAGGTTGTAAACACAACTGCAAAAAAGCAAAGTATAAAAATAAATCTGGATGGAATAGCAAAAGTGAATCCTGCAGGGACATTGATAGTAGTGAAAGGAGATAAGCCGGATGAAACCAATTCAATCACAGAGCCGGAGAATATAGTACCGGTCAGTGAAAACATAAGTGGCATTAAGAAATCTTTTTCAAGAAAGCTTGACCCTTATTCTGTAAGCATTATTGAAATTAAAACAACTGAATAAAAAAGGAATTCACTGTCAGTAAAACTAAAATTGTCATTTCATTTTTAAACACAAATAAAACAATCATTATGAAGTATTTATTAACAGCAATGCTGCTTTTTGGATTCATGGTTACTAACGCACAAAGTGCGATTAATGGAAACTGGAAAGGAACCCGCGAAACCCCGAACGGGAGTATGGAGTTTACTTACACTTTTAAAGTAGACGGAAATTCATTGACCGGATCTATGAAATCACAGTTTGGTGAAATACCGTTAGAAAAAGGAAAAGTTGATGGGAAGAATTTTTCTTTCAGTATAAGCTTTAACGACAGGAGCATCGATTTTACGGGAGAACTTGTAAGTGATGACCAGATCGTTGTCAAGAATGAAAGAGGTGAGACAAAATTAACCAGGGTAAAAGAATAATTGAAAAAATTACTACGATTGGATTAACTGAAAAAAGTCCTACTCTTTTTCAGAATGCTTATTCTTATCTGTTATCTGTAAGTATATTCAGTTGAAAATCTGAAAATAGTATTTATAAGAGACGAGCTATGTCTTGCAACATACAATAAAAGACAATGATTAGAACACGTCTTTTAAAACGGGTTAGATTAAACAAGGGCATTAATTTTTTTCAGGTGCATTTGCTATCAATATTTTGACATTTAATGCAATTCGTGCCTGGGAAAAATTATACCCAATGAATTCAATTTAAGCAATGAAAAATTATTATCTAATTGGCATTGGGCCGTTTTTAGGGAAATGAGAATAATTACAACGTTTGGGCGAAATGATAATCTTACTTTTCTATCGTCAATCGGCCTGGATTTTTGGTAGGTAATAGATGCTTTCATTGATCTGGTGATAAACGGAAGCGTAAAGACCTGAGGAAAGTCTTTATGTATCGCTACAAGTTTAATTTAAAATGGTAAAGCCTCTATTATATCGAAGAATGAATGCGATTTAAATTTTTTGATAGCAATAATTTTTGCAAATGGGATATTTTACAGTAGACGAATAAACATCTGTATTTTCTATTTTATTATAAATTTTATTGAGTAAAAAAATTTAAAAGATTATGAATTTAAAATTTAGTATATCTGATAGAATACATCTTTATCCCGTCAGGCCGGAGGGAGAGTAATATTGACAGGCTTTCATAAAAAATAAAAAGGCCTCTTGGCTATTTAAAATTAAATGTATAATTTACACTTATAATTTCCATAGTTTTAATGACCGGTTAAATTATTCGTTATGGATTACGTATTGCTTGAAGATGAAGTATTGCTCAAATTTTTAAGGATAAGCGATGAGCTTGCTTTTAAAGAAATTTACCTACGCTATTGGAAAGGCATGTATTATTCGGTTCTAAACAAAATAAACAGTAAAGAAACGGCTGAAGATATTGTACAGTCAGTGTTTACAAAATTATGGGAAGGCAGGGAAAAGCATTCTGTTCAAAATCTTTCCGCTTATCTTCATACAGCAGTGAAATACCAGGTGGTTAATTATATCAAATCTGCTATTACTAAAAAATCACATCTTGATATAGCGTATGACGAAGACAAAAAAGCCGAAAGTAATACTGATTTGCATTTATTGATGCAGGAATTAAGAACGGCAATTGACAAAGCCATCAGAAAATTACCCGAAAAAACGCAAACCATTTTCCGCTTAAGCCGGTTTGAACAACATTCCAATAAAGAGATTTCAAGCTTAATGCATCTGTCAGAAAAAGCAGTCGAATATCACATCAGCCAATCCCTAAAAAGTTTACGTTTTTATCTCCAGGATTTTATATTGCTTGATTTGATGTAGAAATCGGTTTTCTTGTTTTAAAAAAAATAAAATTTTTATTTAGGGAGAATCGAAGTTGAGTTGACTATTAAGTAAGTTCTCAACTAATTTCAATGAATCAGAAAGCATTCTGGCAATTACTGAAAAAATATTTTAATAACACTTGCACTGAAGAAGAAAGAAGGATTGTTGATCAATGGTATGAACTGTTGGGCAAAGGGAATCATCATTTGCCGGATGTTGAAATGGATGAAATAGAAAAGCGTGTTTGGAATAGGATTCAATTATTAACTGTTGGAAAAAATCTAGTTGTAACTCCGGGAAGAAAAAAGAATATTTGGTGGAAGTACGCTGCTGCTGCATGTTTGGCAGGTGTTATTATGTTGATTGGTTTTACTATAATTAAAAACAAAAACAAACCAACGCCAAACGTATCAATTGTTATAGCAAAAGTCAGGCAGGGGTATTTAGAAGCAACAAACAAAAGCGATAGTGCAAAAATTATCAGGCTGGAAGATGGAAGTTTTATAACCATTTATCCTGGTTCTATTTTGGCTTTTCCGAAGCATTTTGCGGTTGATAAAAGAGAAGTTTACCTGGATGGAGATGCTTTTTTCAAGGTTAGTAAAAATCCAAACCGGCCTTTTTTTGTGTACAGCAATCAAATTGTAACGCAGGTATTGGGAACCAGTTTTGAAATTCATAAAACTGAGGACAAGTTTGAAGTTGATGTAAAAACAGGACGCGTTGCCGTATATGAGAATAAAGAGCATATCGCTTTAAATAAAGAGGAGCAAAAATCAAATGGAGTTATCATCACACCTAATCAAAAAGTCACCTATTATCAACACGAAAGACATTTTGTGACTTCAATTGTGGATCAACCAAAACCTGTACCTGGAAAATCAGATACAAAAATTGCAAAAGTTGATTTTTCTTATAAAGAAACTCCTCTTTATAAAGTACTGAATGATCTTGAAAACACCTATCAACTTCAAATCGTTCTTGAAAATGAAAAAATAGAAAACTGTCTTTTTACAGGTGATTTAACAGGGCAAAGCCTATTCAATAAACTGGAAGGTATTTGCCTGGTATTCAACGCCAGCTATGAAATTAAGGGCACTAAGATCCTGTTAAAAGGCGGCAAGAGCTGTATTTAATATTGATTTGACATTCATAATTTTTAAAAACTATTATAATGAAAACCTAAAATTCACTTAGAAAAAAAGCCGGTAATATTTACCGTATTACCAGCTTTCCAACCGCTATAGGCGGAGGGTTTTGCCCGATCAATCTATTTCACGTTCAAAACCAACACAAATTATGAAAAAAAAGCTATTTGTTGCTTTAAAATCCATAGCAATGAGATTATTTATTGCACAAATTTTAATTATTGTTTCAGCCCTTACCTCTTATGCAAAAGATGCAAGAGGACAGGAAGTGCTGAATCAAAAAATTTCGGTCAACGTTACCCACACGGAATTAAAGGATGTACTTGAGAAAGTGCAAAATAAAGTAGATGCAAAATTTGTTTTTAGTCCAACCATTATTAACGTCCGACGAAAATTAAGTTTTTCTATACAGGATAAAACAGTTGCTGATTTTTTAAAGGAAATCGTCCAACCTCTGGGAATTAGCTATAAAGCTGTAGGGAATCTTATCATCTTATACAATGAAAGAGATAAAAATGATGCAGACAAAATTTTAGCACTCGGTGACTTAGTAACTGCTACAAAAAAAACAACCGACCGTGATCTTACAGGAATTATCTTAAATGAAAAGAAAGAACCGGTAGTGGGTGCTTCTATAATGATTCAGGGCACTAAAACCGGTACACTAACGGATGCCAACGGACGATTTCATTTATCAATTCCGGATAACAAAACGGTTACCCTGGTTATATCTTCTGTTGGTTATGAGGATCAAACAATTGAAGTAAATCCCAATAGTTCATCGATTAATGTAACCCTGAACACCAATGTTGGTAATTTAAATGAAGTGGTGGTAATTGGTTATGGAACACAACGCAAAGGTGATATAACAAGTTCGGTTTCATCAGTGAAAGCGGAAAATTTTATAAAGGGATCCGTCAAAGATGCAGGCCAGTTGATTCAGGGTAAAGTGGCCGGTTTAACGGTGATAAATCCCAGCGGTGATCCAACATCTTCTACCCAAATAATTTTAAGGGGCCAGTCAACATTGATGGGTGTCAATCAAAATCCTTTGGTACTTATTGATGGCGTCCCTGGTGATTTAAAGATGGTCGCACCCCAGGACATTGAATCGATTGATGTATTGAAAGATGGTTCTGCCGCTGCAATTTACGGAACGCGCGGCATGAACGGAGTTATTATCATTACTACAAAAAGAGCTGGCGCTAATAACAAGACTTCAGTTGAGTACAGTACTTATGCAAGCATTCAGACAATTGCACATAAGTTGGACATGTCAACGGCTGCCGATATGCGGGCACAAATCGCAGATAGTCTCCGGCAAAATCAGTTAATTGACCAGGGGGCAAGCACTGATTGGTTAAAAGAGATAACACGTACTCCTGTTTCGCAGGATCATAATCTTACCATTCGTGGAGGCAATTCAGTTACGAATTATTTGGCAAGTTTGAATTATGATAATGCGCAGGGATTGTTTTTAAAATCTTATAACCAGGTTTTCTCAGGTAGGTTTGATATGAATCACAGCATGTTTAACAACAAGCTTAAAATAAATGTAAACGCATTTAGTTCTTCAAGAAAACTGAATGGGTTTAATTCAAATGACTATCGCCAGGCCATAATGCAAAATCCAACAGCACCGGTAAAAAATCCTGATGGTACATGGTTCCAGGAGTTGACAAAATTCGATTATCAGAGTCCGGTGTCGGATATAATGGAAAGCGATGGACAAACTAATGAAGTGCTGTCCCGGTACAATGGTACTGTTACCCTTCTGCCGGTTAAAGGATTAAAACTTTCGGCATTATTCTCTTATTCAAAATGGTTGCAGGAATATGGATATGCTGAGACCAAACAACACGCATCAACGTTAAGAGACGGACGAAACGGTTATGCAAGGGAAGGTGGTGCTGAATCAATAGATCGCTTAATGGAATTAACTGGGGAATACTCTAAATCAATTGCTAAAAATAATTTTTCTCTTCTTGCCGGATATAGTTACCAGGAAAATGATTATACGAACCATTCAATGCAAAACTGGGATTTCCCAACAGATATTTTTAGCTGGCACGACATTGGACTTGGAAGAGCGATCAGTAGCGGTGATTATGTTGGGCTGGTCAATAGTTATAAATCCACTACTAACTTAATCGGGTTCTTTGGAAGGCTAACTTATAATTATGACCAACGTTATTTGTTGATGGCAAGCGTCAGAAAAGAAGAAGCAAGCCAGTTGTGGGGAACCAATAATAAATGGGGAACCTTTCCCGCAATCTCTGCAGGTTGGCGAATTAGTAATGAAGCATTCATGAGCCATCAAAAGATTTTCAATGATTTAAAATTACGAATAGGTTACGGTGTAACGGGTTCGCAGCCTTCTGATTTATTTCGTGGTGTGGCTTTACTTGGTTATAGTGGTTTTGTGTTATCGAATGGTTCATGGGTTCAAACCCTTGTTCCTACTCAAAACGCTAACCCCGATTTGAAATGGGAGGAAAAAAGAGAAACCAATATTGGCCTTGATTTTAGCATATTAGATGGCAGGGCAGGGGGTAGTATTGATTTGTACGACAGGCAAATCCACAATCTTCTCTATTTATTCGCGGTACCAAGCCCCCCAAACCTGTATAATCAAACCCTGGCTAATGTGGGAGTTTTACAGAATAAAGGAATAGAAGTGTCACTGAATTTTGTTCCGGTTAGCAATAAGAATTTCATTTGGAACTCTATGGTGAATTTCTCTACAAATTCCAACAAATTGAAAAGCCTTTCTAATGATTTGTACAAAACATCCACTGACTACATACGCGTTGGTGCCATCTTTCCTCCAATTCAAACATTTTCTCACCTGCTAAAGGTTGGCGGTTCCGTTGGTGATTTTTATGGTTACAAAGTAGTGGGTATTGGTGATGACCCTTCCGATGCGGCAAATTACGGACAATGGATCTATGAAGGCCAGGATGGCAAGCCTGTAAAATATTCCGATTTTAGCCATTCTTTTGAAGACAAACGAGTAATTGGCAATGGCTTGCCAAAATATTATTTATCATGGAACAACAATTTCCAATATAAGAATTGGGATTTGGCCATCACGCAAAGAGGTGCTTTCAAATTCCAGATTGCCAATCTTCAGAGAATGATGTTTGAAAATCCAACCCAGGCTCAATACAATCTTTTGAAAAATGCTTTCGATCCAGTGTTTGGGAAGGCTGTTTTGAAATCACCTGTCGAATTCAACAGTTATTACATTGAGAATGGTGATTTCTGGAAAATAGATAATATCACATTGGGTTATAATTTCAAAAAAACAGGTATCAGATACATTCAATCAGCAAGAATATATGTTGCGTCGCTTAATACATTTATTATTACAGGTTACAAAGGCATAGACCCTGAAGTGAGTTTGCGTAATGGAACGTCCACAGCCCAATCAGGCGTGGTGCAGGTTCCAACTTCTGGTCTTGATCCGGGAATGGATTCTCCTTACAAGTATCCAACTACACGAACATTCAGTGTTGGTCTTAATGTTAACTTTTAACCTTAATAAAAAATAAAGAAATGAAAAAAATAAATCTTTCTATAAAAATTTGGATAATTACCTTTCTTTCTATCCCAACGATCTTTCTGGCTTGTACCAAGTTGAAGGACACATCTTACAATCAAATAATTTCAAGCGAATTCACACCAACAAGTTCTGAACTTCCCGCATTGGCAGGTGCTGCTTATGTTGACTGGCGTGGACTTCTTTTACAATGGAATACCGTCTATAGAGCACAGGAAGTTTCAGGAGATGAAATGTTAACACCGGCCCGTCCAAACGGATGGGTGGATGGTGGCGTTTATCGGAGGATCCATGAGCATAAATGGACCACTGATGATGACGTGGTGATTAATATCTGGACAAGGGCTTACCAGGGGATTACTAATTGCAACCGTATCATTTACCAAGTCCAATCAGGCTCTATTCCTGTTGCGGCAAAAGATACAGCCTCTTTAATTGGAGAAATGAAATTACTGAGGGCTTCTTATTATTGGATGTTATGTGATATTTACGGCAATGTTCCTATAGTTGACAAATTTGATGTTCCAGATGGTTATTTACCTAAGCAAAATACAAGGAAAGAAGTGTATGATTTTATTGTAAGTGACCTTATCAACAACATTCCTAAGGTAACGGATGATGTAAGCACAAAAACATACGGCAAGTTCAATAAATGGGCAGGACTTACCCTGTTAGCAAAAATGTATTTAAATGCACAAGTATATACCGGCACTCCTGAATGGGAAAAATGCAAAGCTGTTTGTGACACCATTATCAACTTTGCCAATTCAACCGGTAAGTTTATACTGGAGCCGAATCAAAAAAATGTATTCGTAACTGAAAATGAAAACTCAAAAGAGATCATATTTGCCTTGCCTTTTGATTCCAAATATGTAAATGACTGGAACTCCTTTGACGTTCATATGCAAACACTGGAACCCGAAAATCAAAAAACCTATAACCTTCAGTCTTCACCTTGGGGCGGAGTCTGTGCTGTTCCGCAATTCATTAACACATTTGATCCCGATGACAGCAGGTTGACAGATAACTATATAATGGGGCAACAATATACTGCAAGCGGAGACAGCCTTTTTGGTACAATGGGAAACTTTGTCGGAAAGCCATTGGCATATCGGAACTACGTTCCGGGGGTTGATCAATCACAAGAAGTAGATGGATACCGGCTGGGTAAGTTTGAGATAGCAATGGGAGCGACTAACAGACTGAGCAATGACTGGCCTTTGTTCAGGTACGCAGATGTCCTGATGATGAAAGCGGAATGCTTATTACGAACAGGCGATGCGGATGGCGCTGCCGCATTGGTAACGCAGGTTCGCGAAAGAGATTTTAAATCTAATCCTTCAAAAGCAGTTGTGACAGGCGCCCAGTTGTTGCAGGGAAGTAGTTATGATTATGGTTTGAGAAATCATCTGGATTCCACTTTCGAAGGCGGTGCTGATATTCAGTACGGCCGGTTTTTGGATGAATTGGGCTGGGAGTTCAACCAGGAAGCAAGAAGAAGAACTGATATGATTCGTTTTGGAGTATTTACAAAAAAATCATGGCTATCTCATTCACCTAATGGTGATTACCGGTCATTGTATCCAATTCCTAAAACTGAGATTGATAAGAATCCTAACTTAAAGCAAAATCCAGGTTATCAATAAAGCGCGCCTCTTGCATTGTATCGGTATTATTATGGAAATAGGATTTTAGTATGTGAGAATAGGGATGGTATCAGGTAATCCCAATGATAAATTATAAATTTGGCAGGTTAAAATCCAGCAAATTAGATGAGGGTAAGATTAAATAAGCGTATCAATTATCGCTTTGGAGCAAGTGTGACTGTTGTTACAAGCTGATTTAAATAAATTTGTGTCGTTAATATTTAGGAAAATGAATAAGATTTTTTTGGCTTTCTTAGTTGGGTTTGTTTTCATATGCAGCAATATTCAAGCCCAGGAAAAATTATACCACAATGAATTCAATTTAAGTGAAGTAAAATTGTTGGACGGCCCTTTCAAACACGCCCGGGACCTTAACATTCAAACACTTTTAAAATATAACGTTGATCGTTTGTTAGCGCCTTATTTGAAAGAAGCGGGATTAACGCCAAAAGACTCCAGCTATACAAACTGGGCGGGGTTAGACGGACATATTGGGGGACATTATTTATCAGCGATGGCTATCAATACGGCAACAGGAAATGCTGAATGTAAAAAAAGAATGTTATACATGATTGCTGAACTGCAAAAATGCCAGGATGCGAATGCAAAAAATAATAAAAGCTGGGGTGTTGGGTATGTAGGGGGTGTTCCGAATAGTGAAGCAGTTTGGATGTCAGTGAAGGATGGGGATTTTAAGGCTTTTCATGCCGGATGGGTTCCGTGGTATAATGTTCATAAAATGTTTGCAGGTTTAAGAGATGCATGGATATATGCCGGCAGTAAACAAGCAAAAAACATGTTTTTACATTTTTGCGATTGGGCGATTAATATCACTTCAAATTTAACGGATGCACAAATGCAATCCATGCTGGATACTGAGCAAGGTGGAATGAATGAAGTACTGGCTGATGCTTATGCCATATCTGGCGATAAAAAATATTTAGTTGCTGCTGAAAGGTTTTCGCATCATATGCTTTTAAATCCGATGTCTGAAGGCATTGACAATCTGGATAACAAGCATGCGAACACGCAAGTGCCGAAGGCAATTGGCTTTGCAAGAATAGGTGAATTGAGCGGCGATAAAAAATATGCCGATGCAGGAAGTTTTTTCTGGCAAACAGTTACTACCAACAGGACACTGGCTTTTGGCGGAAACAGCCGTCGTGAATTCTTTCCAGCTGCCGCATCCTCTATGGATTATATTAATGATGTGGAAGGCCCGGAGAGTTGCAATTCCTACAACATGCTTAAGCTAACTGAAGATTTATTCAGAAAAAATCCTTCAGCAAAATATGCCGATTATTATGAACGCACGATTTATAACCATATTCTTTCCACTCAAAATCCTGAAACCGGTGGCTATGTATATTTCACACCGGCTCGCCCACGAAGCTACCGGGTTTACTCTGCGCCTAATGAAGCCATGTGGTGTTGCGTCGGCACTGGTATGGAAAATCATGGTAAGTATAATGAATTTATTTATACGCATTCCCGTGATTCATTGTTTGTAAACCTTTTTATCGCTTCTGAATTAAACTGGAAAGAAAAAGGAATAAAGCTCAGGCAGGAAACAAAATTTCCTTACGAAGAACAAACGAAATTGCTTATTACTGAAGGCAACTCATCTTTCAATTTAATGATTCGTTATCCGTGGTGGGTGAAAGATGGCGCATTAAAAATTTCCGTGAATGGCAAGGAAGTTTCATTTTCCAATCATCCTACTTCTTACGTAGCCATCAACCGTAACTGGAAGAAAGGCGATGTGATAGAAATTAATTGCCAATGCATAATACTATCTCGCATTTACCCAATGTGCCTGAAATACATCGCTATAATGCACGGACCAATTTTGTTGGGTGCAAAAACAGGAACTCAGGATATGAAAGGATTGATTGCGGATGACAGCCGCTGGGGCCATATTCCCAGTGGTAAAAAATTACCTGTTGATAAAGCGCCGATTTTTGTTGCTGATAATGTTTCATCAATCACCAATGATTTGGTGCCCATAAAAAATGAACCGCTCCATTTTACGGTTAAGAATATAAAAGTGATTAATCCAATCAATATTGAACTTCAACCATTCTTTCAAATTTATGATGCACGGTACATGATGTATTGGATGGATTTGAGTAATAAAGGATATAAAAAGTATATTGATTCAATTGCTGCATCTGAAAAAGAAAAACTGGAGCTGGATAAACGGACTGTTGATTTTGTAAATCCAGGTGAACAACAACCGGAAGTGGACCATGCAATGCAAAATGATAAATCAAGAACCGGCAATAACCAGGATCAAATGTTTCGTGAAGCCTTCAATGGAGGTTATTTCAGTTATAACATGGCTACCAATAATCAAACGAATTTGAGTTTGATGGTGCGTTACTCGGGGAGCAGAACCGGGCAGCCACAAATTTGATATTTATATTGATGATAAAAAATTAGCAGCAGAAGATAATACAGGTAAATGGAACCAAGCACAATTCAAAGAAATATCATATTCCATTCCTGATGAAATGGTAAAAGGTAAGGACATGTGCGGGTGAAATTTGTAGCATTGGATGGAAGTTCAGCAGGCCCGGTATATTATGTTCGTTTAGTAAAAAATAAATAATGAAAAAAGGCTCACACGATTATTCAAATGTTATTTATTCAAAAAATAACCCTGGAAAGGCGACATAAAATTGTGTAGTAAAATAGAACAATTATTAATGTCGCGCCGTTGGAGTTTTATTAACAGCTTGATGTAATCTATAATCATTTCACCTTTTCAAGGTTTAATGATTTTAGAAAAAGAATTGCAACAATATTTACGAGTGAGTCATTTAAATTTAAATCAACAATGAAACAGCTGAAATTTTTTTTATAGTCATTAACTGTTTACTCGTCGTCAGAGTGCTGCACAAAATACCGATAATGAACAAACATTAAAAGATGCTTATAAGGATGCATTCCTTATGGGTGTAGCGGTAAACCCTTCTATCACTTCAGGAAGAGATAAAGCCGCGCAAGATATTGTAATTAATCAGTTCAATTCTATTACGCCTGAAAATGTAATGAAGGCAGCATTAATTAATCCACGCCCGGGTGTTTATAATTTCGGCCCCGCTGATGATTATGTTGCCTTCGGCGAAAAGCATCACATGTTTATCATGGGCCATACACTGGTGTGGCACAACCAGTGCCCGCCGTGGTTTTTTACCAATGCAGAAGGAAAGCCAAATACGAAAGAAGAACAGATTGAAAGATTAAGAAGCCATATAAAAGCGGTAGCCGGTAGATATGCAGGGCGTGTAAATGCATGGGATGTGGTAAATGAAGTGATAGATAATGATGGCAGCTACCGCGAAAATACAGCGTGGGTGAAAGCCTTTGGTAATGGCGATACGTTGGTAAGCTATGCTTTCAAATTTGCAGCCCAATATGCTCCAAATGCTGAATTATACTATAATGATTTCAATACATGGCGCCCTGCAAAAAGAGATGGTATTGTGCGAATGATAAAGATGCTGCAGAAACAAGGTATTCGCATTGATGGCGTGGGCATGCAAGGGCATTGGGGCCTTGACTATCCAAAAACAAAATACATTGAAGATGCTATCGATGCCTATGCAGCCTGTGGGGTAAAAGTAATGATATCAGAATTGGATGTAGATGTACTTCCATTAACGAAAGAAGGACAGGTAATCGGGCAGGGAATGTCTGATAAACAATTCCAGTTGGAAGAGTTTAAAACTTTTTTTGACCCTTATCAGCATGGGCTTCCAGATAGTATGCAAACTGTTCTGGCAAACCGATATGCACAATTATTTTCAATTTTTTATAATCGAAGAGACAAGATAGAAAGGGTAACGTTGTGGGGTGTTAATGATGGAATGAGTTGGAAGAACGGTTATCCCATTCCCGGCAGAACGAATTATCCTTTATTATGGTCGAGAAACCTTGAGCCAAAACCTGCATTTAAGGCGGTTTTGCATGTGCCCGCAATGATGAAAAATTGATAAGTTAATAATCTGAAAGTTGAAAAACACTGATATAATAACGATAAGGAAAATAAAAAACAACCCTATTTGTTGTTTTACTGTATAGGAAAATGAATTTAAGTTAAACCAAAAATTAGAAAATAATGAATAAAAAAAGTGTAGCTTGTTTTATTGCTGACATTGAGCTTTTTTGTAAATAGCAATGCGCAATCTTATCGAAAAACTGATTCCGGTATCAGCGCAGCTGTCGATTCTTTAAATGTCGAAATTCAATTTTATAGTCCGGCAATAGTGCGCATTGTAAAATATCCTGTTGGCCATAACTATTCCAAACAAAGCCTTTCTGTTATTAAGACTCCTCAAAAAACAGCCTTTAGTGTAAAGCAAAAGGGTGATGAGCTACGTTTGAAAAGCGAAGATTTAAGTTTAACATTAAACCTTAAATCAGGGGCGCTGGCTTACTATAACAAGAAAGGGACACCACTCCTAAAAGAAAAAGTGCATGGTGTTAAATTCACTCCCTTTAACGATGCGGGAAATAAAACTTTTAGTGTTTTACAATCTTTTGTTTTAGATAAAGACGAAACGATTTATGGATTAGGGCAGCAGCAACAAGGTAAAATGAGCCAGCGGAATGTGACTTTACATATGGTGCAGGGTAACACAGATGATTATGTTCCATTGTTTCAATCAGTAAAAGGATACGGTGTGTTTTGGGATAATTATTCGCCAACCTTATTTACTGATAATCCGGACAGCACTTCTTTTAAATCAGATGTTGGAGACGCCATAGATTATTACTTTATGTATGGCGGCAACGCGGATGGCGTTATTGCAAATATGCGTGACCTCACAGGCCAGGTACCTATGCTTCCGTTATGGACTTACGGCTACTTTCAAAGTAAAGAACGTTACAAAAGCCAGGATGAGTTAGTCGGTGTAGTTAAAAAATACCGTGAATTGGGTGTCCCGCTCGATGGTATTATCCAGGACTGGCAGTATTGGGGAAGTAATTACCTCTGGAATGCAATGGATTTTTTAAATGTTGAATATCCAGCTCCGCAAAGAATGGTGAATGAAATACATGACCTGAATGCTCACCTCGCAATATCAATATGGAATTCTTTTGGCCCCAAAACAAAACAATACAGGGAGCTTGATAGTATCGGTGCACTAATGAGTTTTAGTACCTGGCCTCAATCTGGTTCTCAATTATGGCCTCCACGCCTGGACTATCCTTCCGGAGTAAGAGTTTATGATCCTTACAATCCGGTAGCCCGTGATATTTACTGGAAATATTTAAAGAAGCTTTTGTCATTTGGGATAGATGCCTGGTGGATGGATTCATCAGAACCAGATCACCTTGATCCGAAACCTTCTGACTTTGACGAACAAACTTACCTCGGTTCCTTTAGGAAAGTTCGGAATGCTTTTCCTTTGATGACTGTTGGTGGTGTTTACAAACATCAGCGGGCCGTTGATTCCAGCAAGAGGGTATTTATTCTTACCCGCTCTGCATTTGCAGGGCAGCAGCGATATGGATCTAATACCTGGTCGGGAGATGTAACGGCATCATGGAAGGCTTTAAGAGACCAGATTTCTGCAGGATTAAATTTTTCACTTTCTGCTATTCCTTACTGGAACTGCGATATCGGCGGATTTTTTCTTAGCCGCTTCCCAAAAAAATTAGATGATCCGGAGTATCGTGAATTATACGTGCGCTGGTTGGAGTTTGGTACATTCACTCCAATGATGCGTTCTCACGGTACCGATGCGCCACGTGAAATTTACCAATTTGGTAAAAAGGGCGACAGGGATTTCGATGCCATAGACAAATACATCAACCTGCGCTACCGTCTGTTGCCATACATCTACTCCACTTCGTGGGATGTTACAGCATAACCAGTCAAGCATGATGCGTGGCCTGGTGATGGATTTTCCAAAGGATAAAAATGCGCTGGATATTAACGACGAGTTTATGTTCGGAAAATCGCTACTTGTTAATCCCGTGACAGAACCTATGTATATTAAAAAGACAGGCGAGGGAAGAAATGCGGTAGCAACGGAAGACTTCAGCTCAGTAAAAACAAAAGAAGTGTATTTGCCGGCAGGGACCGATTGGTATGACTTCTGGACAGGTGAAAAAATTTCCGGAGGCGAAAAAATAAATAAAGAAACTCCTTTCGATATCATTCCTTTATACGTCAAAGCTGGCTCTATCCTGCCTATTGGCCCGAAAGTTCAATATGCCGAACAAAAAGAAATGGGACAATCTGGAAATACGAATTTATCCCGGCGCTGATGGAAAATTCGTTTTGTACGAAGACGAAAACGATAATTACGATTATGAGAAAGGAGTTTACTCTACCATCAATTTTAATTGGGATGATAAGAAGAAAACTTTAACTATCGGTGATAGAACGGGTTCCTTTCCGGGAATGCTAACAGATAGAAAATTCAACATTGTTATAGTTAATACTAACAAAGGCGGTGGAGAGAATATGGTAACCACGCCGGATAAAGAGGTAAATTATTCAGGGAAAAAATTGATGGTTAAATTGTAGAAGAATCTATAACATACCAAACATTGAAATTAAGGGGTGTTGGACGATACCAATAATATGACACCTAAAACAATACTCCATATAGGAGGAAAATGAATGTTGTTAAAAATATAATTGCCGTATATCCTTTAAGCGGATTATGATTATATAAAACAATCCGACAAAAATGGTATAGTTGAATTAAGTGTGTCTGATGTCTTAGCCAACAGTTTATAATATTGAATTTTAGATTGCAGGACGATAAGAATTTTGATTTATTATTCTTGTCGCCCTGCTTTTAATTTAGGTTCAAATTTAAAATTATTTATAAGTTACTTAAATAGATTATTTTCCCCGTCAATCGAAACGTTACGAGTGCTAGTACACTTTTTAATTTTGCTATTGCCCCTCATATTTTCAGCACTCTTGAATAATCCCTGTTGCCTTTCAAGCCAGTTAATAGTATAAATCATTCTTCATATTCTAAAGTCAAAAGTTTAGAAAAGTGGTATAATAAACAAGTTTAATTTTTGAAGTGATATAGTTGTTTGCACTGATAAAAAAGAGATCCATTCTTTCTTTTAATTTTGAGATATGATCATCTGCAATATTTGGAGTTATACATATTAAGATTTGTATAATATTCAACGTCGTTCATTTTTGGAAGTTCTTTGTTTTAACTTATCCTAACGTTGTATAATGTTATGAGAGATCAGGCTCCTCCTGAAATAATTTATTTATAAATAAAACATATTGCGATATGAAGAAAAAATTAATACCGACATTTATGCCGGCTGTGGGTAAACTGCTGATATTATTGGTACTGCCCCTTTGTTTTTCTATTAAAAGTTATGGTCAAACAGTAACCGGAAAGGTCACAGATGGGGAGGGCATAGCAGTTCCTGCCGTTTCTGTACATGTAAAAGGCACATCTACGGGAACCACTACTAATGCTTTGGGGCAATATAGTATTGCAGCCTCTCCCGCTGCAGTTTTACAATTTAGTTCGGTAGGGTATGCACTGCAGGAAATTCCTGTTTCAGGCCGAAAGGTTGTTGATGTGGCTTTAAACCTCAGTGCCGGAAGTTTGAATGAGGTGGTAGTTACTGCATTGGGTATAAGAAAGGAAGAAAGAAAGCTGGGTTATGCGGCTACTACTGTAAAAGTTGATGAGATCGCCGAGAACCGCACTACCAACGTGATGACCTCTTTAGAAGGTAAAATAGCTGGTTTGGAAATTGCTCCTCCAGCGGCGGGTGCGGGGGCAAGTAACCGCATTCGTTTGCGTGGGCAGGCGGGTTTTAATGGTCAACTCAACTCCCCTTTAATTGTTATTAACGGCCTGCCGATGGATCAGGGGGCACGAAGTGCCGAGGGTGGTAGGCTGCCGTAGATCAGGGCGACAATCTGGAACAGATAAATCCGGATGATATTGAGTCAATGACCGTGCTGAAAGGTGCAACAGCCGCGGCGCTTTACGGTTCAAGAGCTTCAAATGGCGCCATTATTATCACTACCAAAAGTGGCGCTAAAAATTCGAAATTTGGCGTGGAATTTACTTCAAACTTTGCTGCTCAGCAGATTCTGGATTATACAGATTATCAAACCGAATACGGTACCGGCTCTAATGGTGTCCGTCCTTCCTCACAGGCTCAGGCGCAATCATTCGGTAACCTGGCATGGGGCGAAAAATATGACGGCGTTCCTACCAATCCAGTATGATGGTGTTTTAAGACCTTATCTTCCTGATAAAAACCGGATGAAGGAATTTTACAACACCGGAACTTCGTACATGAATACGTTAGCGCTTTCCGGCGGAAACGCCTCAACAAGTTACCGGGTATCTTTTTCAAACCAGGATACTAAGGGTATTTCCCCTGGTAATACTTATCATAAAAAAATCTTTAACCTGGGACTTAACAGCAAGGTTACTAATAAGCTGACGCTTCAGACGAATATTAACTATACCCACGAAGAAAATAATAATCCTCCGCAGGTTGGTTTTCAGGGTATCGGCTTTCCCAGCTTCCTTAACCGTATTCCATTAACGGTTGCCATCTCGACGTTGAAAGCGAGTGTTGAAAATCCAGACGGCACTATATTATCAACCAACCCCTTTAATAACCTTTTGACTAACCCGTATTATCTTATCGGGCGAATGTTCAATAAAACCAAGAGAGATCGTTTGTTAGGTACAGTTTCCCTTAGATACGATTTCACTAAGTGGTTGTATTTACAGGGTCGTGTAAATGCGGACTTCGGGTACAACAATAATGAAGGTAATAATCCAAGTAATTATGCACCTAACGCACCAATCAATAGTGCCACCGGTGGCTGGGCGGGCAGTTACAGTGTTTCTACGGGTTTCAACAAACAAATAAATAGCGACTTTCTGTTAGGAACTACCCAAAAAATTGGCAAGTTTACAATAGACGCAAGTGTAGGTGGCAATATGTACACGGTTGACAATAACTTTTCCAGCCAAAGTGTGCAAGACTTTGTAGTGAGAAACATTTATAGTATACCAAACGGTATTACCAAAAGCCAGAATTACACCATTGGGAGATACCAGGTAAACTCTATATATGCTTTTGCAGATTTTGGCTATAAAAACTTCCTGTACCTGAATCTTACTGATCGTAGTGACTATTTTTCTGTGCTTACGCCACCTAAAGAAATAGTAGCTGACCCGAAAAATTCTTTCAACTATCCCTCTGCAAGCGCTAGTTTCATTTTTTCTGAATTGCTTCCCAATGTCAAATGGTTGAATTATGGTAAATTAAGAATGAGTTATGCAAAAGTGGGTAATGCAAATGGTGTTGCTCCCTATAGCAGCCAGCTTACATACTCAATCGAGTCACAACTTTTCGGGGGATATTCGATTGCAAACATTGCTGGTAATGGAAACAATCCAAATCCATACATAATACCTTACAGCGTTACCGAAAAGGAAATAGGCCTGGAATTAAGGACCTTAAAGAGTCGTTTAAATTTCGATATCGCCGTTTACGATAAGAGGACCGATGATCAGATTTTGCCAATTAATTTATCAGCCTCATCGGGTTATACTGGCCAGCAGGTCAACATTGCAAAGTTGAAAAACACAGGTGTAGAGGTTATGATTGACGGGACGCCTGTTAAAAATTTGAACTTTTCCTGGAATGTATCGCTAAACGGATCTTATAACATATCAAAAGTGTTAGCATTAAATCCAGGACAAACCCGCCAGCTAGTAACTTTTTTTAATGGCACAGGAGGCGAGTTTATAGGTTATTTAGTGTACGATGTTGGCAAAGAAATGAACCAGTTGGTAGACTACACTTACCTGCGCAATGAAAAGGGACAGGTAATGTTAAATAGTGCAGGAGGGCTTCAGCATTCAAAGGATGTCGTAAATTATGGTAGTGCAAACTATAAATGGATCGGTGGGATAACAAACACATTTAATTACAAGTCATTGAGTTTATTAATTCAGGTTGATGGTAAATTTGGTGGCAAAGTATTTTCATCAACGGCATTAAACGGTTTAAGATCAGGTATGGGCAAGAATTCTTTAGTAGGCCGTGATGGGGTTGTTTTCGATGGTGTGCTGCCTGATGGAAGTCAGAATACACTATCAGTTGCTCCGCAAACATTTTATGCTCAATATCGTTCGCAAAATATAGGAGATCCGTTTGTTTTCAGCAGCGACTTTATCAAGTTAAGAAATATCACACTTACATATGACCTTACCCGTTTTATGAGTAATAAAGTAAAGTTTGTTAAAGGCCTGACGCTATCTGCTTTTTGCCGGAATGCAGCGCTCCTGATGAAACGTATACCTACCGTTGATCCTGAGGCTTTCGCTTCAACAAGCGACAGCCGCTTAGGATATGAGGCACATAGTGAACCAACAACGCGAACTCTGGGGCTTAACTTGAATGTAAAATTCTATAAATAACATATTATTCTAAAATAACATATTATGAACAAAATTAGTTATCTTATACTCCCCCTGGCATTAATGTTTTGTCTTGCCAGTTGTACAAAGGGGTTTGAAGAAAAAAACAAGGACCCTTATGCAATTACAACGATTGACCCGGGATTGTTATTTACCGGCGCAGAGCGGAATATGAATATTGGCAGTTGGGATGGAGAACAAACCATAGTACAACAATATGTAAATGCTTATAACGCAGGCGCTACCGCAGGGTTTCAATTTAATCTGGACATAGATGGTTATAGCAACGATCGTTGGGGTGCTTACACAGGTGTTATCAAACCTTTGGTACAAATCATCAGCATTATTAAAGATGACCCGACTAAAAAAAATCTTTATGACATGGTACGGATATGGAAAGCGTTTGCGTTTATGACCCTTGTTGACACATACGGTGATGTGCCTTACAGCGAAGCAGGAAAAGCATACCTGGAAGGTACAATCTATCCAAAGTATGATAAAATGGCCGATATCTATGCTGACCTTTACAATGAGTTTAAAACGGCCACGGCTGATTTGTCTGCTTCAAATGAATATGTAGCCAGTGATTTATTTTTTGGTGGCCCTTCCGGTACAACAGCCACACAGGTGGACCACTGGAAAAAAATCGGTTACTCTTTAATGCTGCGTCTGGGTATGCGCTACTCAAAAATTGACGTAGCTAAAGCAGCAAGTATTGCACAGGAAGCATTTGCGGGCGGTGTTATTCTTTCAAATAGCGATAATGTTGTTGTCACTCAATATAATGGTACAGTTCCCAACGGTTTTTCTAACCTGCAGCGGAACATCAGTCCTTATTTTTATTATTTAGCTGAACCTTTTGTTAACCAGTTAAAAAGCACCGGTGATCCCAGGTTGAAGTATATTGGGGCCAGCTATGCTAATCCTACAACAATTTCCACCACACCTGATACCACATTAGCTGACCAATATGGATTTCCTATAGGCTATGACGCGGTAAGCTTTTTAACCGCTCCGGGTTCCAGAGGCGCTAAAGGCGGAGGACTAAACTACACACAGCTTAATTACCAGGTAATGGTGAGTACTGTTGCCCCTGCTCTTTTTATTACTAATGCGCAAACCCAATTATTATTGGCAGAAGCTAAATTCAGAGGGTGGATTACAAGTAGTACTGACAACTCAACAATACTATGAAGCCGGCGTGAGAGCTGCTATGGATGACTGGAACTTATTTCCCGGCACATTTAGCCCCGCCGTATCAGATGCGGAAAAAGACAACTACCTGCTTGGCCCTGAAGTTGCATATAATGATGCAGACGCGCTTAAGCTTATCAATACACAATACTGGATATGCTCTATAACAAACGGCGCTGAAGGGTTTGCTAACTGGAGAAGAAGCGGATTTCCGGTATTGCTACGTAATACGTACAACGATGACTTAGTCCCAGGCGGTGGCTTTGTAAGACGCATGTCTTATCCTGATGCTGAGAAAGCCTTAAACGCAGACAATTACAATGCAGCTGCTGCGGACATGGGCGGAGATGGAATAACACAACGTGTGTTCTGGGATAAACCATGATAAAATAACATGGCTTATTAATACCAAAAAGAAACCGGATCGAGAGTCCGGTTTTTTTTGTTTAAGTATTTTAAATGTACAGATAATATTTTTTGAGAAAGGCTGCTCTTATTTACGTTTCTAAAAATTTTATTATTTAAAAAGTTGACACAATTCTTTTTCGATGGATAGGAAAATTATACATTGAAATCAATTACCCCAGATGAAAAAATTAATTTTACTCTTTTCTTTTGTTCATAACAATTTGGACTGATGGAAATTCGATAGCAAAAAATAACAACTGCTTTTTAAAACACAATAACTCATAAGCAGGCTTAAATTTAAAATAACGGATGTATCGATGCTGTTCTTTTTTTGAATGCGATTCGTACATTTTCTCAAAAAAATAAAGGAACAGAATCAAAACATGCGAAGAATATTGATAAAGTAGTCAATTATAACAGAAGAAAATTAGTGATTAAACTATTATAAAATCGCTCACTTTTTATAAATTAAAAACAGTTTTATAACTTTACACATGAAGAGTTCAGTAAGAATAGTAAGTCTCGTTTTTGTTTTTGCCATTACATCCTTTCATAGCAAAGGTCAAAACCCAATCATTCAAACAAAATACACAGCAGATCCGGCACCATTGGTGTATCATGATACTGTATTCCTTTATACCGGTCATGATGAAGATGATGCTTTTGGTTTTAAAATGCAGAATTGGTTGCTATATACATCAACCGATATGGTCAACTGGACAGACCATGGAACAGTAGCCTCTTTGAAAGATTTTAAATGGGTGCCTTATGATAATGGAGCCTGGGCGGTTCAATGTGTTCACCGCAATGGTAAATTTTATTTGTATTGCCCCATGCCAAATGGAGTAGGAATTGGCGTCTTGGTTTCCGACAGCCCCTATGGCCCATTCAAAGATCCTCTCGGGAAAGCACTTATCAAAAACGGCCCACAGGATATTGATCCAACGGTCTTAATTGATGACGATGGACAGGCTTATCTCTATTGGGGCAATCCCAATCTTTATTATGTAAAGCTGAATGAGGACATGATATCTTATTCCGGAGACGTCATCAAGGATACTTCTTTCGCAAAAATAAAAGGCCAGCCGGATCCTTTTCATTACCAGGAAGGCCCCTGGGCGTATAAACGCAATGGGCATTATTATATGGCGTATGCTTCTACCTGTTGCCCGGAAGGAATCGGTTATGCCATGAGTAATTCTCCTGTTGGGCCATGGGAATATAAAGGAATGATAATGGATGGAGACCCGAGGTCCAGCGGCAATCATCCGGGCATTATTGACTATAAAGGGAACTCGTATGTTTTTGGTTTTAATTATAATTTGCTGAAGCAAACTATGTCGAAACATTATGAAAGGCGATCTGTATGTGTAGAGAAAATGAGCTACAATAAAGATGGTACCATTCCTAAACTTCGTTTTTGGCCTGAAAGGGGTGTAAAACAAATCGGCACGCTAAACCCTTATAATAAAGTAGAAGCTGAAACCATTGCCTTTAGTGAGGGTGTTAAAACAGAAAAAGCCACAGAGTGGGAAAGAAACATTTCGTGGAACAAAGGAAAGATGATAGATGAGCGGCTTTTTGTCTCATCTATTAATAATGGTGACTACATTAAGGTGCAGGGTGTTGATTTTTCAAAGGGAGCATCCTCAATTGAAGTTAGTGTAGCTTCCCTTAAGGGAGGAAAGATTGAAATTCATACCGATAAGATTAGCGGCCCCTTGTTGGGAGTTGTGAATGTAACTGCTTCCGGCCAGGGTGATATTTGGAAAACGATTACCACCCCCGTCAAAAATATCAGCGGTATTCATGATCTATTCTTTGTGTTTAAGGGAGAAAAGGAACTGTTTGATTTCGACTGGTGGAAATTCAATAGTAAAAAATAACTGCGGCTTTTAAAACACAATAACTCATAAGCATGCAATTAATATTAATAGCCTGATAAGTAAAATAAAAAAGGGAGGCATCCCTGGTTAGCAGTTTTACGGAATTTCTATCCAAACATTGCAGTAAAGCGACAAAAAGCGACAAAATATATTTTGATCGTCAATACTGGAAAATCTATTGGTTGTGTGGTTTAGCCTATAGTTATATATATTACATTAAATAATGAAATCCATGTTTAAACAAAATATTATTCTTGCTGTATCCCTGTTATTTGTATTGAATGTTTTTGGTCAGCAAATAGAACCTGTTCACATTAACATAAACCTTGCGAATACCGGCAAGGAAAGACAACCAATCTGGGCATGGTTTGGATACGATGAACCCAATTACACTTACATGAAAGATGGTAAAAAATTATTGAGTGAAATCGCTGCTTTGAGTCCTGTGCCTGTTTATGTGCGTACACATAGTTTGCTTGTTACCGGCGATGGAATCCCGTCATTGAAGTGGGGTTCTACCAATGCGTATACTGAAGATGCCAATGGCAATCCAATCTACAACTGGCATATTATTGATAGTATTTTTGATACATACATACATCTTGGTATGAAACCTTACGCGCAGATTGGTTTTATGCCGGAAGCATTATCAACACATCCTCAACCATATAAACATCATTGGAAGCCGGGAGGTAAAGAATCAATATTCACCGGCTGGGCATATCCGCCCAAAGATTATAAAAAATGGGGTGAACTGGTATATCAATGGGTAAAACATTGCGTATCACGTTATGGTGCAAATGAAGTGTCGTCATGGTACTGGGAGGTTTGGAATGAGCCCGATATACCTTACTGGAAAGGTACGTTCGATGAATATTGCAAATTATATGATTATGCTTCAGATGCGGTTAAACGAGCTTTGCCTTCAGCACGCATTGGTGGCGCAGATGTCACCGGTGGCGGTGCAAAATTCCTGGATCGTTTTATACATCATTGTTTGTTTGAAACGAATTATGCTACGGGTAAAATTGGTAGTCCGCTCGATCTTGTTTCTTTCCATGCGAAAGGATCTCCTAAACTCCGGAATGATACTGTGGTAATGGGTATCCGCAACCAGCTAAAAAATATTGTTGATAATTTCACTGTTATTTCTTCTTATCCTCAATTAAAAAATACACCTGTAATTATTGGTGAATCAGATCCTGAAGGATGCGCCGCCTGTGGTGTGGCGACCAGCCCGGAGAATGCTTACCGCAATGGAACTATGTATTCAAGTTATGAAGCTGCTGTTTTTGCAAGAGAATACGAGCTTGCAAAAAAGTTTAATATTCATTTAATTGGTGCTGTAACCTGGGCTTTTGAATTTGAAAATCAACCGTGGTTTAATGGTTATCGTGATCTTGCCACTAATGGCGTTGATAAACCCGTGTTGAATATATTTCGAATGTTTGGCATGATGAAAGGAAAGGAGGTGAATGCAGTTAGTGACCATCAATATACACTTCAGGATATTCTTGATAGCGGAATTCGTAAACCACAAACCGATGTGAGTGCAATCGCTTCGAAAACTAATTCGTCTGCAACTATCATGGTTTGGAATTATCATGATGTTGATAAGAAAAATATTACAGCTCAGGTTACATTGCATATTACCGGTATCAATTCCCCTAAAGTAAATATGATACAATACAGAATTGATGAACATAACAGCAATGCTTACACGCTTTGGAAAAAAATGGGTTCACCACAAAACCCTACAGCAAAACAAGTTGATGCACTTGAAAAGGCAGGGCAACTTCAACGCGTCGGTACAACAAATTCATTCAATACTTCAAATGGCGCAATTACTTTAAATATTTCTTTACCGGAACAGGGAGTTGCACTTTTGAAATTATCCATTCCCCATTCAAATTGACGATACACTTCTAAAGCAGATGATGGAGTTACGGTTGATTTTATTGATGATGGACAAACTTATTTTATTGTAGCTGTAATGGCTTGTTTCAGATTCTCACTCTTTGAACTTTGTAGGTAATTTTAAGCTCACTTACATCAAACTCAGTATTTAAAATCAGAAAGCGTGGCTGTAAATACACCTCTTTCTCTTTTATTGAAAATCACTTTCCAGTTTCCGTTATAAGTTAACAAATCCGGAACAAGTAAATCACCGACCTTGGTCATCTGTACTTCCATTTTTACATTAAAATCGTATACGCCGGCATCATAACTTAAAGCATAATTTCTTGCTACAATTTCAAAAGTTTTTGCATCGAACCAACTTGTCATTTCATCTATTACCACATTATTCTTCCTGCCATCCTTTACATTTATTGTAAAGACATAACACGGAATCGAATTATAATTTCTGTAATCAATATACATGTTATAATTTTTTGCCACTTCAGGATCAAAAATTTCTGTTTTATTACTGATAAAAGGAAGCCCGTTTATTTTTTTCCCGGGGTTGAAAAATAACATTTTTAATTGCTCCTTATGTTTATCAATTCCTGATAAACCACTTGTTGAAAATTCGTGCCCTTTCACAATATTCGTTTCACCACAAACCGAATCTTTTGTGAAAAATAAGCCTGCATACATTTGAGCAGTGTAGTAATTAAAATTTCCCTGCCTGTCAAAAATATCGCCGGTTGTTCGTTGATTCAGAACCTTCATCGTTCTGCAATTGCCTTTTCGTATCTGTTCAGTAGTACTTTGCAATGACGCTTGAATTTTACCATTTTTGTCAAGCATGCGAATATCATTTATCGCTTTATAACCCATAACTCTCAAATTTCGAAATGCTTTATAAAAAGTAGTATCATTCTTTACCCTCTGAATAAAAGAAGCTACATCCAGGTTTTTGTTGACAACAATTTCAGAAAGTGTAATATAGTTTTCATCAACTTTGACAGTGCTGTCTTTTTCTTTTTGGGCAAAAAGAAATAAAGAAGCAGGCAGCAGAACACAAAGCGCAATAAACTTTTTTATCATGGTTAGCAATTAGCAGATACACATAATTACTTATTAAACACCATCTTATAATCTACGGAAATTTTTCCTTTCGAAATATCATTAAGCTTGCGTTTGAGCAAGCTTTTTTTGAGCGGTTTTAAATAATCAATAAAAAGTTTGCCTTCTATATGATCATATTCATGAAGGATGACACGGGCTGTAACGCCGGAAAAAGTTTTGGTATGTTCAACAAAATTTTCATCAAAAAAATGCATGGTAACAGTTTCCCGGCGCATAATGTCTTCTCTTATCTTAGGAATACTGAGACAGCCTTCATTATACAACCATTCTTCACCATTAATTTCCCTGATTTGTGCATTGATAAAAACGCCTTTATAACCTTCATCTCCGGGGAATTCATCTTTCTCATCTACGTCCAGGTTTTCTATTATTTGAACACTGTCCATTATAAATAAGCGGATATTTTTATTGACTTGCGGCGCTGCCAAACCAACACCTTTGCTGTTGTACATCGTTTCGAACATGTCTTCAATCAGCTTTTGTAATCCAGGGTATTCAGGAGTGATTTCAGCACCTGTTTTTCTTAAAACAGGGTTTCCATAAGCCACTATTGGTAGAACCATAAAAAAGAATTGTAATTTTTGTAATAATTGACTGCAAATTTACGCGATTTCGCTCATTTTGTTAAGCTAATGGCTTGCCATATATTCCTGCAACATAATAGCAGCGGCTATTTCATCCACCGTCCTCTTATTCCTGCGATCCTTTTTTTTCATACCCATTTGAAGCATTGCCTGTTTGGCCATTTTTGAGGTAAATCTTTCATCCACTTTTTCGATTGGTATTTGAGGAAATTCTTTTTGCAATTTTTTAATAATCTCCAGTACCAAAGGTGTAGCATGTGTATCTGAATCATCCAGATTTTTCGGTTCGCCAATTACAATCAGTTCAACAGGTTCCTGCTAGAAAATATTTTTTAAGGAAAGGAATTAGCTCAGGAGAATCAACGGTGGTGAGGCCGGTAGCAATAATTTGTAACGGATCAGTAACGGCAATGCCCGTACGTTTTTTTCCATAATCGATGCAAAGAATTCGGGACATTAGTAATGTGAGATTCGCTTATAATAATAATGTTTAAAAATAATATTTAGTGTGTTTAGATGGTTTAGAGGTTTAGAGGTTTAGTTGGAACGAATTAAAATAAAAATCTTGCTTATTTCTTTGTTTACTTCAGAAAAATATCCAGCAACACGAAAACACAAAAAACGACAGATGCAATTCCGTTTGAACTGAAAAACGCTTTATTCACTTTTGAAAGATCTTTCGGTTTTACTAAAGTGTGTTGATAAAAAAGAAAGAAAGCAAACACTAAAACTCCAGCCCAATAAAACCATGAAAAATTTCCAATCATTCCGGCTCCAATAACAGCGGCTGCAGAAAGAAAATGTAGGTATTCACTAACCTTCAGAGCCCTTTGTGTTCCCAACCATGAAGGAATGGAAAACAAATTATTTTTCTTATCAAACTCTTCATCCTGCAATGCATAAATGATATCAAAACCGCTCACCCAAAACAAAACAGAAAAAGAAAAAAGTACCGGCACTAAAGCAAATTGTCCTGTTACAGCAATATAAGCACCAATTGGTGCGAGGCTCAAACCCAAACCTAAAACCAGGTGGCAAAGTGCAGTGAATCTTTTTGTGTAACTATAAAACAGGATAACAAAAAGAGCGACCGGCGCCAATACCAAACACATCAGATTTATAAAATAGGTGGTGACTATAAATGCAAGACAATTAATTATTATAAATATCATCGCGTTTCTTTTTGAAATAATCCCCCCGGGAATTTCACGAATTACAGTTCTTGGATTTTTTGCATCATAGTCCGCATCCAGCCATCGGTTAAAGGCCATTGCGGCGCTTCTTGCAAACACCATACATAAAATTACCAGGATTAAAAGCAGCCACCAAGGCCTGTTTAACTGGTACTGAATTATTTTTAAGCCATAAAAAAAACCAATCAATGCAAATGGCATTGCAAAAATGGTGTGAGCAAATTTTACCAGCGAGAAATAATTTTTTATTCCGTTTAAAGAAGATTTCAATTCTAATGTTTTTATATTGCTTTCCATTTTAATAATTATTTTTTCTCTGTGAGTTGAAAATTCTTCGCTGCTTCCCACAAAACAATTCCTGCCGCTACCGATATGTTTAAAGAATGTTTCATGCCGAATTGTGGAATTTCTACGCAACCATCACATAAAGAAATAGTGTCATGATCTACGCCCGAAAACTTCATTACCGAAAATAAAAGCAATTTTACCGGCAGCTAATTCAGCAATATTTTCAAGTGAAATACTGTTTGTTACCTGTTCAACAGCGTAAACTTTATATTTATTTTTTTTAAGGTGTTCAATGGCTTCCTTGGTTGTTTTAAAATATTTCCAATCAATAGAATCTTCAGCACCCAGCGCGGTTTTTTTAATTTCTTTGTGAGGAGGAACGGCTGTATATCCGGTGATAAATATTGATTCAATCAAAAAAGCATCAGCAGTACGAAAAACACTTCCGACATTATAAGCGCTTCTTACATTTTCCAAAACTGCAACCACCGGGTTCTTTTCAGATTCTTTAACTTCGTCCACTGATTTACGATTCAGTTCATCCATTCGTAGTTTTCTCATCAAAAGAATATTAATTTGCAAAAATAAATTAATTAGCTGATTAGCTAATTAGCGAATGCGCTGATTTGTTCCTCCAGATAAAAAATACTTATCGGTTACTTTTTAGTCATTGGCACATTAGCTAATCAGCACATTATCACATTAACTCATGGCTTCTTCCGACACTCCTTTAATGAAACAGCACAATGCGATTAAGGCAAAATATCCTGACGCAATACTGCTATTTCGGGTGGGAGATTTTTATGAAACTTTTGGGCAGGATGCAATTACTGCTTCAAGAATTTTAGGAATTACGCTTACAAAAAGAAATAGCGCTTCAGCAACCGCACTTGAACTTGCGGGTTTTCCTCATCATGCGCTCGATACTTATCTTCATAAGCTGGTAAAAGCCGGTTATCGTGTTGCGATTTGTGACCAGTTGGAAGATCCAAAACAAGCCAAAGGAATTGTAAAGAGAGGAGTAACAGAATTGATTACGCCCGGCGTTGCAACAAATGATAAATTGCTTGAGCATAATCAAAACAATTTTTTATGTGGGATTCATCTTGTAGAAGAGAAAGCCGGAATTTCTTTTTTGGATATTTCTACCGGCGAATTTTTTATTGCAGAAGGTGACAAAGAATATGCAGACAAATTGTTGCAAAGCCTGAATCCGGCAGAAGTTATTTTTCAGAGAAATCAGCAAAAGAATTTTAAAAATTACTTCGGAACAAAATTCTATACTTACACGCTTGATGAATGGATATTTACGGAGCAATATGCAAAAGACACTTTATTAAAACATTTTGGAACGCAAAGCCTGAAAGGTTTCGGGGTGGAAGACCTTAAAACAGGAATTGTTGCGGCAGGTGCCATTCTTCATTATTTAAAAGATACAGAACATCCGAATCTTCAGCACATCACTTCACTACAAAGAATTGACAAAGGCGATTATCTGTGGATGGACCGCTTTACCATTCGAAATCTTGAATTGTTAAGCAGTAACGACAGCACTAATTCTTTATTAAAAGTGCTCGACAATACCGTTTCCCCAATGGGCGCAAGATTGCTGAAACGTTGGATGTTACTGCCTCTAACGGAAATAAATAAAATACAGGAAAGGCAAAACCTTGTTGAGTATTTTATTAAAACTCCGGAAGAAAAAACTAAGATAGTACACAACATCAAACAAACAGGAGATATAGAAAGGTTGGTGAGTAAAATTCCTTTAAAGAAAATAAATCCGCGCGAAGTTTTACAAATCGGTAAAGGATTAAAGTTAACGGCAGAAATAAAACAGTGGTGTGAAGGATCATCCAATGAATATTTAAAACGATTGGGTGATTCTTTGAATCCGTGCAAATACATTGCAGAAAAGATATTTAAAGAGATTATCGAGAATCCGCCGGTATCAATTGCAAAAGGGAATATTATTGCAAATGGTATAAATGCGGAACTTGATGATTTAAAAAACATAGTTACTAACGGTAAGGCACACCTGCTAAATCTTCAACAGAAAGAAATTGAACGCACGGGAATTTCTTCGTTAAAAATCGGCTTTAATAATGTATTTGGATATTATCTCGAAGTTACCAATACGCATAAAGATAAAGTCCCCGAAAACTGGATTCGGAAACAAACGCTTACCAGCGCTGAAAGATACATCACGCCGGAGTTAAAGGAATATGAAGAAAAAATAACCGGTGCAGAGGACAAGATTTTGCAACTGGAACAAAATATTTTTGAACAGTTGCTGGATGAGCTGCAGGATTACATCGCGCCAATGCAGGTTAATGGTCATATTGTTGCGGTTCTGGATTGCATTATTTGTTTTGCGAATAACGCCTTACAGTTTAAATATAAAAAACCTGAACTTCATACCGGCCTTGAGTTGGAACTTAAGCAAAGCCGGCATCCGGTAATTGAAAGAAATTTACCGGCAGGCGAAAGTTATATCGCCAATGATATCTTTTTGGATCCTCAATCACAGCAAGTGATCATTCTTACCGGACCGAACATGAGTGGTAAAAGCGCAATTCTACGGCAAGCTGCGCTCATTACTTTAATGGCGCACATAGGCAGTTTTGTTCCTGCGGATGAAGCAAGAATTCCTCAGACAGATAAAATTTTTACCAGGGTTGGAGCGAGCGATAATTTAAGCAGTGGCGAAAGCACGTTCATGGTTGAGATGAATGAAACAGCAAGTATTATTAATAATATCAGTCCCAGAAGTTTGATATTATTAGATGAGATTGGTCGTGGAACTTCGACTTACGATGGCATTTCAATAGCCTGGAGCATTGTAGAATATTTACATCAATCTCCAAATGCACCAAAGACTTTATTTGCAACCCACTACCATGAATTAAATGAACTGGAAAACAAACTGGAGCGTGTAAAAAATTTTCACATCACGAATAAAGAAGCGGGAAATAAAATTATTTTTTTGAGAAAATTAGTTGCCGGTGGAAGTGTGCACAGCTTTGGAATTCACGTAGCAAAAATGGCCGGCATGCCTCCTTCATTAATTGATCGTGCGAATGGCATCTTAAAACAAATGGAATCAAAACATGTAGATGCATCTGAGGAAAATGATTCCCCACAAACTTTTACCAGGAATAAAAAAAGCATTAAAGAAAATCTGAAACAATTGAATGCTCCACAAATGCAACTAAGTATATTTGATGCACATTCTCAGGCTTTTGAAGATATTCGAAAAATTTTGGAAGCGGTTGATATCAACCGGCTCACACCGGTAGAAGCATTGCTTAAATTGCAGGAGATTAAAGCAATGGTTAAGTAGCTAAGTAAACTATGAAAAATGCTTACTTTTTATTTTGTTGAAATTAAAGAAAGTTACTTTTTGATTAAGTTTGATAAATAAACTGAATGAAGGCAAAGTATTTAAACTCTAAAACTTTATAAATGAATAGAAAAAATAAATGGAAGTACGTTTTACTTGTAACTTTTCTGATAACATTCGCCACTTTTTCAATGGCGCAAAAAACTGTTCCTCTTTATAAAGAAGTGCCAAATAGTAAAACCGCTGTGGATTATAAGGAAACCGCTGATACAAACAGGGGCGGACTCTTTATGATTAGTAAAGTTTCTATACCTGATATTACGATTTTTAAACCCCGGCATCCTGATAAGAACCATTCTGCTGTAGTCATTTGCCCTGGCGGTGGTTATGGGTTTTTAGCTTATAACCTCGAAGGCACAACTGTGGCAAAGATTATGAACACTTGGGGGGTTACAGCGGTTGTTTTAAAATACCGCTTGCCAAGTGATAAAATCATGAAAGATAAAACTATCGGGCCTCTCCAGGATGCGCAAAGAGCATTGCAATATGTAAGAGAGAATGCCGCTGAATTAAATGTTAATCCTGATATGGTAGGGATAATGGGCTTTTCAGCCGGTGGGCATCTGGCGTCAACCGCGTCTACGCACTTTGATAAATCTTATATTTCCAATCCGCTGAATACTTCGTTGCGACCTGATTTTTCTATTTTGGGTTACCCTGTTATCAGTTTTGCTGATTCACTAACGCATATGGGTAGCCGCAATAATTTAGTTGGTAGAAACCCATCAAAGGAAATGATTGAAAAATTTTCCAATGAGTTGCAGGTAAATGAAAAGACACCCCCAACTTTTTTGGTGTTGGCGAGTGATGATAAAACAGTCAATCCTGAAAACAGTATAAAATATTATGAAGCTTTATTAAAAAATAAAGTTCCTGCTGAAATGCATATTTATCAGAATGGAGGCCATGGTTTTGGAACGCATCTTCTTGCAAAAAACAATTGGATGGAAACGTTGAAAAACTGGATGGCGCATAATGGATATTTAAGCGCTGAGTAGAAAAATCAGTTCCTGAAACAAAAATTCAATGAATTTATTTGTTTACTGCAAATGTATTTTCGTATAAGCTTTGCCGTTGTATAGTGAAGATTTTTATTTTCCGAATTTCTTTTTTAATAAATTCATTGCGTCTTCCATAGAAGAGCTTTCCTTTTCTTTTTTTAAAGGGTTTCCTGCAGGATAAGTATTGCTCCGTTTTGGTTGAAAGGCTTTTTGCTGACTTCTTTCCGGCGCTTCCATTGTTTGTTTGATAGATAAAGCAATACGTTTTCTTGGCAAATCTACTTCTACTACTTTCACCATTACTTTATCATTTAATTTCAAAACTTCGGCAGGATCAGAAATATATTTATGCGCGATTTCAGAAATATGCACAAGCCCGTCCTGCTTTACACCAATGTCTATAAAAGCGCCAAATCTTGTGAGGTTGGTTACCTGGCCGGGAATGATCATACCTTCTTTTACATCTTCAATCGAGTAAATATTGGCAAACTCAAAAACCTCTGCTACTTTTCTTGGATCAAGCCCTGGTTTTTTTAATTCTTTTAAAATATCGTGAATTGTGTGTAATCCGATTTTTTCGTTTATGTATGACTGTGAATTTATTTTACTTAACAGTTTTTCATTTGCTATAATTTCCCGTACTTCTACTCCTGTGTCTTTTGCCATTTGTTCCACCACTCCATACGCTTCAGGATGTACGCCACTTTCGTCTAATGGGTTGTCTCCGTTTTTAATCCGCAAAAAGCCTGCACATTGTTCAAATGCTTTTTCGCCAAGCCTTGCAACTTCTTTCAGTTGTTGCCGGTTGGTAAAGCCCCCTTTTTCTTTACGGTAGTTTACAATATTTTCTGCAATGGAAGGGCCTATACCACTTACATAACTTAATAAATATTTTCCCGCAGTATTTAAATTTACACCAACTGCATTTACACAGCTTACAACTGTTTGGTCAAGTTTTTCTTTCAGTCGTGGCTGGTTTACATCATGCTGATATTGTCCGACACCAATACTTTTGGGATCTATTTTTACCAATTCAGCCATTGGATCCATTAGTCTTCTGCCTATGCTAACGGCGCCACGAACGGTAATATCTTGGTGAGGAAATTCTTCACGGCCTATTTCTGATGCGGAATAAATTGAAGCACCATCTTCGTTCACTAAAAATACAGGCAAACCGATGTTCAATCCTTTAATAAATTCTTGTGTTTCCCTCCCGGCCGTTCCATCTCCGATCGCAAAAGCCTCGATTTTAAATTCCTGCACATACTTTTCAATTGCATGTTTGGCTTCATCTAACTTATAATTTTTTTCATGGACGAAAATGACATCAGTCTTTTGCAACTCGCCTTTTTCATCAAGTACAACTACCTTACAACCTGTGCGATAGCCCGGATCGATAGCAATGATTTTTTTATTCCCTAAAGGTGATGAAAGCAATAACTGTCGAAGATTTTCGGCAAATACACTTATCGCTTCTTCATCAGCTTTTGTTTTTAATGCCATGCGAAATTCACTTTCCAGGCTGGGCTGTAAGAGGCGCCGGTAAGCATCCTTGATTGCTTTTTTTACATGTTCAGCAACTTCATTATTGGCTTTTGTAAATTGTTCTTCAATTTTTTGCAAAGCCATTTCTTCCTCGGGAGCAATGGACATTTTTAAAAATCCTTCCATAAAACCTCGCATGATGGCTAATATTCTGTGCGAAGGAATTTTAGAAACGAGTTCCGAAAACTCAAAATAATCTTTGTATTTGATTCCCGCTTCCTGTTTATCACTTAAAATTTTACTTTCAACAGTTGCTGTTTGCTCAAATAACTTTCTCATTTTAGCACGCACTTCCGGGTCTTCATTTACTATTTCCGCAATAATATCACGCGCTCCCTGTAAAGCCTTTTCTGTGTCAGTAATATTTTCATTCAAATATGCTTTTGCTGCTTCTTCAACTGAAAAGTTTTTCTGTTCCAGCAATAAGTTTGCAAGTGGTTCTAATCCATTTTCCCGCGCCGTTTGAGCTTTGGTTTTTCTCTTTGGTTTGTAGGGCAAATAAATGTCTTCCAACTCATTTAAAGTAGAGGCGGCATTTATTTTTTCCTGCAAAAAATCCGTCATTTTTCCCTGTTCACTGATGGTTTTCTCAATGAAAGATTTTCTCTCTGAAAACTCCCGCTGAAACTTTGCTTCTTCCTGTATCTTTTGTATCTGCACTTCATCCAAAGCACCGGTTTTATCCTTTCGGTAACGCGCGATAAACGGGATCGTAGCGCCTTCTGCTAATAATTCTAAAACGGCATTTACCTGTTTTTCAGGTATAGCTAATTTTGCTGAAACGGAAGGTGAATAGATTTGCATTGTAAATAAACGTGATTTTTTTAAGGCGGCGAAGGTAAAAAAATATAGATAGTGCGAATAAGGTTTCAAAAGAAGTTATCCAGATTCTTAAAAAATGATGCTATGGTTTTTCAATCTTTATTCTTCCTTTTCTCCAGTGGAGAGATTAACTAATTTGCCTTTGTTCCAGGCTTTTAATTCCCGTTTGTAATTCTTTTTATTTTGTTGGGTAAGATGCGGATCATCTAAAGAAATGAGATCAGGTTTTCCCCCGTTCACCCACGCTGTGTACCAATAAGATGCAACATCATAAATAGACAGTTGCAATTGATGTTCTACCATTCCACCCATAGCCTTGTTGAATTGTTTTTCGTATTCATCTGAAAAAACAGGCGAATTATAAAACTTAATCAAGTTTCCGGTGCTGTCTTTTTTGTACATATTATCTTCAGTAAAACGATTTCTTACTTCTTTTTCATTTGCTAAAAGAGTATCTACCAAAGAGTGAGATTGAGCAATCATTTGAAACGTTTGTGAAGGAATGTCGTCGATATATTTTGCGGAAGGTGTTTTAAAATTATAGGAACCACCAAACGTTTCAGGGAGAGCAGATTCCCAAAGCGAATGGATTCCTTTTTGCCCGGTTAACTGTCCGTTATAATTTGTAGAAGTGTGTAACGGCATATGTGCATCGGCAATATAATGGGACAATTCTGCGGAAAGAAAAAGTATCTCTGACTTATCCCTTCTTTTAAATGCATTGGTAAGTTTTTCGGTAAGATCTTCAATATACCATGGAAGATATCCGTTCCGATCCAGGAAAGTACTGTCGAACTTTTTAAATGCTTCTTCCGAAGTTTTTGGTAAAGAGTTTACCGGCATTTTAAAATTTTCAACATCAATATAATGCCTCGGTGGTTCATTTCTGTCATTTAAAAGAGCTCTGCGCAAATCTGGTACTACAGCGCCTTCTGTTATAAAATCAATATGATTGTAATAAAATTTTTGCATTGAAGCAGGCAATGCAAATACTGCTGCGCGGCTGATGTGTTTGTGACCCCAGCGGCCCCAAGCAAATACCAAAGAAATAGAAGCGGAAATGAATAATAATAAAAAAGTGATTTTTAAAACCTTGGATTTCATGCAGGTGTTTTTGATGGTTTTACTTGAAATAAAATCGCTTGCAAGATAGTGGACAAACAAATAAACGGAATTTTTATTTTTGTAAAATTAATTCAGAAAGTATAAAATTAATTTCAAAATTTCCTTTATTCTCTTCATTGCAATTAAGCCAAATTTTTAATTCCCAAATTCATTTTTTTGGTTAGAGCCTGTTCGGGCTCAGGAGGTAGGCATCTTTTTGTTGTTTCTCAGTATCTTTACGTAAGTCTGAATAATTTTTTTATAAAAAAAGTTCGTCAATAATGCATGTAGAAGGGGAATTTGAAAATTCCGGCCCAAGCACAGGAAAAGAGCACCTGGAAAGTTTTCTTGAAAATTCGCCTGTAGGGATTCACATAGCTAATGATGAAGGTATTATTCTTTTTGCAAATAAAGCAGAATTGGATTTATTTGGGTATGAAAAACAAGAGTACGTTGGCCATTTATTCAGCAAATTTTACGATGAACCCGAACACATGGAAAAGCTTTCTTTGAAACTAAGAAAGGAGGGTTCATTGATGAATCAACCTGCAAAAATTATCCGTAAGGATGGAACTTTAAAAGACGTTTTAATAAGTTGTAACGTTTATTATGAGGAAGGAAAATATAAACATTCGCGCTGTTTTACAAGAGACATTACGAAGATCAAAAAGTCTGAAAATTATTTGAAGTTTCTGAATCAGGCAAGTGAAGAACTTGCAGCAACACATGATACAAATGAAGCGCTAGATAAAATAATAAAGTTCCTTATTCCTGCTTTCACTGATTGGCTTGTCATAAATGAACTGGGTGAAGATGGGTTTGCGCATCTTTTAAAGATGGGGCACGCGGATCCTGAAAAAGTAAAGTGGGCAGAAGCGTATCGTAAAACACATCCGATTTCTGTAAATGATCCCCGGGACGGCTCTATGGCTCAAGCGTTAAGAACCGGAGAAGCAATATTATTTTCAGAAATTACCCCGGCATTAATTGAAAAAGGCTCGATGGATGAAGAGCAAACACGAATTTTAAAAGAACTTTCGATTAAGTCGGTAATGATAATCCCCATGCAGATCAAAGGACGCATTACCGGCGTAACTTCATTTATTTCCTGCAGTCCAAAGAATATTTACGATGAAACTGATTTAAGTTTCGCAAAAGATTTCTGTAACAGGATAGCGCTTACCCTCGAAAATACACGGCTTTATGAAAAAGTAAAAAAGGATATTGAGGAAATAATTGAAGCCGATAAGAAAAAAGATGAATTCATCAGCATTGCAAGCCACGAACTGAAAACACCTGTTACAAGTTTAAAGGCTTATACACAAATTCTCCAATCCACTTTTGATGATGAGCATAATCAGCAGGCGGTGGAAATGCTTTCAAAAATGGATAAGCAAGTTGATAAATTAACTACACTTATTGTGGACTTATTGGATGTGACTAAAATTGATAAGGGCGAACTTGTTTTTCAAATGGAAGAATTTGATTTTAATGAGCTCGTCAAAGAGACAGCAGAGGAGATGCAGCGAACTACTAAATCACATAAAATTATTTTAGATCTGAATGATTGTGATCCGGTGTCAGGAGATCGTAACCGGATAGGGCAGGTAATTGTAAATCTTATTTCTAACGCCGTAAAATATTCGCCGGATGGCCGGCAAATTGTTATCAAAACTTTCTGTGAAAATAATAAAGTTGAGTTGAGCGTGCAGGATGATGGTATAGGGATTCCAAAGGAAGAACATGCTAATATTTTCAAAAGATTTTTCAGGGTTTCAAGCAAGCGTAATTATACTTTCCCCGGTATGGGCCTTGGACTTTACATTTCTTCTGAGATTGTAAAAAGACATAATGGACGTATCTTTTTCGACAGTGATGAGGGGAAGGGGGCTACTTTTTCTTTCGAGATTAACAGCCATTCAAAGTAAAATGTTTAGAAATGAATTCTTTCAAATTGCTTTTGCCCTTCAGTTTTACCCTTGCGTTTCATTCCTAGCTTTTTTGTATTTACCTTCGCGCATATTTTAACCTAAAATTTGTTGTCTACAGCTAAAATGTACGAAAAGCTGCTAAAATATATTGAAGTAGTTAACCAGTGGCGCAAACGAAGAATTTCCAATTCCAATTTTTTAATCATAGCAGCTTCGGTCGTAGGACTTATGGGAGGTGTTGCTTCCTCCGTTTTGAAAGAATTAACACATTATGTAGCCAACTTCATGCTCAGTGATTTTCAGTGGAAGTTTAAAAATTACCTTTTACTTTTTTTCCCGCTTATAGGAATCTTGCTTACGGTTTTATATATCCGGACTTTTATCAGGAGAAGCAAATTTGAGCACGGAATTTCCAGTATCATTTACAATATTTCGCATAACTCAAGCAGACTCGATTTTCACAATATTTACAGCCAGGTAATTTCGAGCGCGTTAACGGTTGGGTTTGGCGGTTCAGCGGGTTTAGAAGCGCCAGCGGTGGCCAGTGGTTCGTCAATTGGTGCAAATATTGGCTTGTTCTTTGGCCTTAATTACCGTGAGACGACATTACTCCTGGCTTGTGGTGCCGCTGCCGGAATTTCCGGCGCATTCAACAGCCCGGTGGCGGGGATGATTTTTGCTATCGAAGTGATTATGCCGGAGTTCTCGATTCCCGCTGTTATTCCTTTGCTCATCGCTTCTGCGTTTTCATCGGTAGTGTCCCAGTTGATTTATAAAGAACCTCTGTTCGTGCTGGTTTCACGCGGTGGCTGGCTCATCGATGCTTTTTGGTATTATATTGTTTTGGGGATAATTGTGGGAATTTATTCTGTTTATTTTAGCAAATTAAATTTTAGGCTTACAAAGGTTTTTGACAATATAAAAAATCAATACAATAAGGTTTTGATCGGTGGAATTATGCTGGGAATTATGATCTTTCTGCTTCCGCCTCTGTATGGTGAGGGTTATATTACAATACAAAAACTGCTCGATGGAAATTTTAAATCGCTTCTTGTAAATAGCCTGTTTTCTAATTACAAGGATTTATCCTGGGCGCTTTTAATATTTGCGATTTTTACACTTATTGGTAAAACTTTTGCTTCGATCATTACCCTTGGAAGCGGCGGAAATGGAGGCATGTTTGGGCCAAGTGTGGTTGTTGGCGGTTTGCTGGGCTTTGTATTTTCATTTGGCATGAACCAGACCGGGATGGTACATTTAAACATTACCAATTTTATTATCGCCGGGATGGCCGCTTCTATAAGTGGTGTAATGCATGCACCTTTAACAGGAATTTTTCTGGCTGCCGAGATTACCGGAGGTTATGTAATGATGGTGCCTTTAATGATTGTGTCTGCCATTTCTTATTTTATAAATAAAGGAGTAGTAAAATACTCAATCTATACTTTCGATCTCGCGGCGAAGGGCAATCTTGTATCCCAGGAAAACAAGGAACACAGTATTTTAAGAAGAATTAAACTAAAATATCTTATCGAGAAAGATTTTGTAATCCTAAGGCCGGATGACACTCCTGATAGCAGGAGCGCGGATATTGTCCACACCACAAAAAACGTTTTTCCTGTTGTAAATAAAGACGGGATATTAACCGGCATTTTGTTCAGTGATCACTTGCTTGAATTACTTGTAAGTAATAATCCGGAAGACCACACTCGTCTCATAAAAGATATTGCCCAACCGCCAGACAGGGTGGTTAATGTCAACTCCTCGATGTCTGATGTGATGCGAATAATGGATAGCCATGATACCCGTATTTTGCCTGTTACCGGACCTAACAATGTTTATCTTGGGTTTGTCAGCAAAAATGGAATTTTTAATAAATACCGCCATATATTGATGCGCCAGGGAAACGTTTTTTAGCCTTGAATCTTTCGAGTTTTTTTCAGAGATTGAAGACTAAAGAAGATGAACAGCGCTAGCGCCTTTCGTAGGTGTTGAAAATCACTAGGTAGAATCTTCCACACATTTTTACTGAATTTTGTTTTTTAGTCAGTTTTTGCCGATAAGTTTTGAATCCTGTGATAAACCACTTTTCCATCAAATCACTACTTTCTTTCTCCTATAAAAGTTTTTACAATATCAGAAGTTCTTCATGCGCTTTATCCACGAAATCACTGCTTCCCTCACCCAGCAAGGGTTTAACCTGTGTGTCAAGTGATAAAATTACTTTTCTCATACTCTTATTAAATACAGGTATAAAATTAAAATGAAAAAAAATTCAATAGCAATTTTGCTATTAGTTGCTTTAAAATCCGGTAAAGGAAATTTTTGGAACGATAAATGCTAATGTTTTATAAAAATTATTGTAATTAATTATTGGACATCATAATACTTTTCCGTTGAAAGCGTTGTTAATAAAGGGTTCCCGAAAAAATGCCAGCGTCTGCAATAATATAAGTAACCTAAATTTAATTATGCAGATACAATATATCTGCTTAAGTTTGTGAAACAAATGAGTTGATAAAAAAAGTTATTTAAAAAAACATTTTTAGTGAGGAGAGAAAGCTGTGAATCAGCACAAAGTTTATTTAAAGAGTCTCATATCAAGCAATACGTTAAAGAGTTCCCCTGTTTCTACAGGGGGACTTTATTTTTAGGGAATAAAAATAGGAGATTTACAATAATAACCAAATAATTTTTTGCTTTCTTTCATTTTTTCAAAGAAAATGGTTGTTCAGGTAGTAAACAAACATTTTATCGGGATTTATATTTGCAATTTTAACATAACAAAAAAAACCCCTCACATTCATGAGGGGTTTTTCCATTTAAAATAACTTATTTAAGACTTAGAAGAACTTGTTTCTTTATTTCCTTTTTTATTTTTCTGATCAGGATGAGCAGCTTCATACGCTGCATAAGCATCAGGAGTTAAAACTTCACCTGTAAGCTTTACAAATTTTACATCATCGGCCCCTGCAAATTTTACAGTAAGTGTTTTGTTGATAGGCCCAAGAGCAGCTGCATTGTAGGTAGCCGTAATGGTTCCTGTTTTTCCCGGAGCAATTGGCGCTTTCGTATAATCAGAAACGGTACATCCGCATGAAGGAGTAGCTTGTTCAATTATCAATGGTTCAGTACCAATATTAGTAACGGTTATAGTAGCGGTAGGAGGCGTATTTTGTTTCACTTTGCCGAAATCATAAGTTTCTGTGTTTAACCTTGCAATATCATCTGCTTTTTTTTGCGCAAATAAACTTGCAGAAGATAAAACCAGTACGGCTAATAATAATTTTTTCATGTTGTGGTTTTTTTAAATTTTATTGTTCGTTTTTTAAAGTGTTTAAAGCGGTGTTAAGGGGAGCTGAGGTAACCGGAGTTTTCCACACTTCTCCTTTTATAATTATTTGTTTCGTTTGTGTGCCATTATAGGTGATTGTTACAGGCTTGGTAAAAGGGCCTTCGTTTGCTGCGTTATATCCAACCTTTATAACAGCGGTTTGTCCTGCTGCAACTGTGTCTTTATTCCAGACAGGTGTTGTACAACCACAACTGGCCTGCACGTTATCCAAAGCAAAAGGCGTATCGCCAGAATTGGTAAATTCAAAAATATGCGTTACTGGTTTTCCCTGTGGAATTTTACCAAAATCAAATTCGGTTTCCTTTAAAGTAAGGCTTTCAGAAGGATTGTTAGAAGTTACTTCTGTAGCCATAGATTTTGTTGTGGCAGTTTTATTCTTTTTGCTTACTTTAGTGACACTTGTTTGAGCGCTGGCAAAAAGAGTAAATGCAAGAAAACAAATAACTGTAAAAACTTTTTTCATTTTATATAAGTAATGCGGTTTCAAAGATACTAAAACGCCATATATGGTTGCAAATTGTGATAGCGTTTTGAGATTTTTAACATTCATCGATGATAATTAATATTTTTGCGCACATGGATACCAATCAAATCAGTGAAGAAGGCCTTTTGGAAAATCTTTCGTTTGAGAAGTTTAGGGAGGAGGTTTTAAAAGATTATAAGATTGTATGTGAAAGCCGTGAAACAAGTTTATTGAGCCGTAAGGAAGTACTTACCGGTAAGGCTAAATTTGGCATTTTTGGTGGAGGAAAAGAGGTGGCGCAGGTAGCAATGGCAAAATTTTTCCAGCCCGGGGATTTCAGGGCGGGTTATTACAGGGATCAGACGTTTATGTTTGCAAGCGGGATAGCAACAATAGAACAATTTTTCGCTCAGTTATATGCTGATCCCGATTTAAAAAATGATCCTTTCAGCGGCGGAAGGCAAATGAATGCGCATTTTGCTACCAAATTTGTTGATGACAACGGAAACTGGCTTGATCTTGCCCATAAAAAAAATATTTCAGCAGATATAGCGCCCACCTCCGCTCAGATGCCACGCGCTTTAGGCCTTGCATTTGCTTCAAAAGTTTTCAGGGAAGTTGAGATTCTTCATGATCTCGATAATTTAAGCGATAATGGAAATGAAGTTTGCTTTTGTACTATAGGAGATGCAGCAACGACTGAAGGCCATTTTTGGGAAGCGATGAATGCGGCCGGCGTATTACAAATTCCACTTGCCGTGTTTGTTTGGGATGACGGTTATGGAATATCCGTCCCTAAAAAGTATCAGACAACTAAATCTTCTATTTCAAAAGCAATGAGTGGATTGCAAAAGAAAGATGGTACTAATGGAATAAATATTTATACACTCAAGGGTTGGGATTATGCGGGAATGTGCGAGATATTGGATGAAGCGATAAAAAATATCCGTGAAACACACACCCCTGCTTTGTTTCATGTAGAAGAACTGACACAGCCACAAGGACATTCAACTTCGGGTAGCCATGAACGTTATAAAAGCCCTGCTCGTCTCGCATGGGAAAAAGAGTGGGATGCGAAAAAGCAAATGCATGATTGGATCCTCGCCAATTCGTTAGCTGATGAAAATGAATTGAATGAGATTGAAAATAACGCAAAACATTTTGTAAAAACAAGTAAGCAACATGCTTGGAACAAATATATTACCCCGATAAAAAACCAGGTTACTGAAACCGTTCGCTTGCTGGAAAAATATGCTTCTTCAGCGCAAAATAAAGAGGAAATACAGAAGTCTATTAAAGATCTGTCATCCCTTCGTGAACCCTTGCGGCGGGATGTCATGAGTACATTAGAATCAATAATCAATCTTGCTTCTCCAAAAGATGATACGAGAGAAGTAAAGAATTTCTATGAAAATCTGAAACAGAAAAACAAAGAAATTTTTGACACACATCTTTATAATGAAGGGCCTAAATCTGCATTAAAAGTGAAGGCGGTTGCTGCGGAATTTCCTGAAGATGCAGAACTGGTAAACGGATTTGAAGTGCTGAATAAATATTTTGACCAACTCTTTGCTTCTAATAAAAAGGTCATTGCATTTGGTGAAGATCTTGGGCATATTGGGGATGTAAACCAAGGCTTTAGCGGCTTGCAGGCAAAGTATGGTGAAGAGCGCATCTTTGATACGGGAATTCGCGAACTTACTATTATGGGCCAGGGAATAGGTTTGGCTTTGCGTGGATTAAGGCCGATAGCTGAAATTCAATATCTCGATTATTTACTCTTTGGCCTCGAACCTTTGAGTGATGATGTATGCACTACTCACTACCGGACCAAAGGGCAGCAAAGCGTGCCGGTTATTGTTCGTACAAGAGGCCATCGGCTTGAAGGAATATGGCATAGCGGATCTGCAATGGGAATGATCATTAATGCATTACGAGGAATGTATGTTTGTGTTCCAAGAAATATGACACAGGCTGTTGGAATATATAATACCTTGCTACAAGGTAATGATCCGGCTTTGGTGATTGAATGTTTGAATGGCTACCGTCTTAAAGAAAAACTGCCATCCAATTTATTGGAATATCGGGTGCCATTAGGCGTTCCTGAAGTTATAAAAGAAGGAACTGATATTACTATTGTTTCTTACGGATCTGTTTTAAGAATTATTAAAGAAGCAGCCAAAAGATTAGAAAGAATGGACATCAGTTGTGAGTTAATTGATGTACAAACCTTGTTGCCTTTTGATATTAATCACCATATACTTGATTCTTTGAAAAAAACGAACCGTATACTTTTTATTGATGAAGATGTACCCAGCGGTGCTTCGGCTTTTATGTTTAATAAAGTAATGGAAGAGCAAGGCGGATATCGTTGGTTGGATGTGTCACCAAGAACTCTTTCCGCCAAAAACCACAGGCCTTCTTATGGCAGTGATGGCGATTATTTCAGTAAACCCAATGTAGAAGAAGTGATTCGTGTGGCAAAAGAAATGATGGCGGAATGAATTAAAAATTACGAATTAGGAATTGGGAATGGATGAGATTCTAAAGAAGAATAGAAATCTTTACTATTTGTTTGCTTACTACAAATATCGGGTCACAAAAAATAAATTCAATCTATGATCACCAATGCTGAAAGACGTTTTATTGAACAATGGCGCGATCAGAAAAGCGGCCCCAAATGGAAATATTATTTACTATTCAGCTTTGCCTGGTCAGTGGTTTCCTTCCTCGTTATTTTTTTTCTTTTAAAATTATTCACCAATCTCTGGGAAACAGGTGGTTTTAACCTGATTTATTTAATGATTGGAGCTGCGATAATTGTAGGTTTTTTTTCTACTCATTTTACCTATGTAAATAATGAAAAGAAATACCATTCAATAATGGAAAGAGAAAGAAAAAGTAAAACCTAAGTTTTCAACTTTTTCCTTTTCGCAATAATATCTTTTATTATTTTTTCTGCATGTACCCGTGAATTTTCAATAAAGAGGCGATGCGTGTTCATGCCGCCGCAAATAACTCCTGCCAGGTAAATACCTTTTACATTTGTTTCGTAATTCTTTTCACTATAATCAGGTCTGCAAACCTCATCATCCGAAATTTTTACACCTGCATCCTGCAGAAATTTAAGATTTGGCTTGTATCCTGTCATCGCAAGCACCCAATCATTTTCTACAGTTACAATTCCATCAGGCGTTTTTATGTCAACTTCATCTTCTCTTATTTCCTTAATTTCTGAATTGAAATAAGCTTTTATAGAACCTTCTTTTATGCGGTTGTCAATGTCAGGCTTTACCCAATATTTTACGCGGTCGCTTATTTTATCCCCACGGATTACCATTGTTACATTCGCACCTTTTCGCCAAGTTTCCAGTGCTGCGTCAATGGCAGAATTTGCAGCGCCTACAGTCAAAACATTTTGAAAAGCATAAAAATGTGGATCATCATAATAGTGCTTGACTTTTGGCAGATCTTCACCTTTCACATTTAATAAATAAGGAATATCGTAAAAGCCCATCGCCATTATTATATTGGTACTCCTGTATTCACTTTTTGAAGTTTTTATTTTAAAGTTTTTACCTGATTTTTTTACTTCCAGTACTTTTTCAAACAAATGAATATTGAGGTTGAATGAAGTAACTATTCTTCGATAATATTCCAAAGCCTCACTTCGCGTAGGTTTTGGATTGTTACTTACAAAAGGGACACCGCCAATTTCCAATCTTTCACTTGTGCTGAAAAAAGTCATGTTGACCGGGTAATTGAATAAAGAATTTACCAACACACCTTTTTCTAAGGATTAAATATTTCAAACCTGCTTTCTTCGCTCTGATCGCACAGGCAAGCCCTATTGGGCCGCCACCAATGATGATTACATCATAAATGTTATTCTCTTTCATAGTGAACGAAGTTATTTCAATAATTTTTCTTTCTATATTTCTAAATTCAAAAAATAAAAAAGGCCACGAAAAGTGGCCTTTAAAGAAAATAGAACTAATTATTATCGCATCAAATACATTTTGCCGTAACCTTTTACAAAAAACTTGTAGTCGCCATTTTTTGCTTTACCATCGCCGGTATTAATTTTATCATTGATTTCTTTAAATGAATCCATTGAATTACTGTTTAAATTAGTCAAGACCCGATATAAATATACGCCATTAGCTACTTTTTGTCCATACATATCCGTTCCGTCCCATTTAAAATCAGTGATAGCAATACGTAGTGCTGCCAGCCGCTTGAACCGACGTATTGCTGGGCTGCCAGCGGAAGCGCACATGGAAGCGCTCGCGGGCGCACACCTCGTTGAGATAGCCGAGGACGGCGTCGCTCTCTTCTTTCGAAACTTCGTTGATGCGGGTCACGTATTGCGCGTTGATGTAGAGGCATTTGCGCTTCGTGACGGGATGCGTCCGCACGATCGGATGCGAATTGATCGGATAGGTGCGCGTGGGATCGTATTTCTTGTAGATCATGTCGCCGTCGTGGGTGGCGGTGAGGCCTTCGAGATAGGTCTTCATCCGCGGCGACAGCGCGTCGTAGGCGGCATACATGCTGGCGAACAGGGTGTCGCCACCCACCGGCGGCACGGTGTGGAGATAGAGGATGCTCCCCATCGGCGGGATCTCGTTGCAGGAGAGATCCGAATGCCAGGATTCGCCGGCCACGTAGGTCGAGTTGGCGTCGCCGCGAAATCTCGACGACCTCGGGGTGGTCGGGCAGGCCAGCGACGCCGGAATGGATTGCCAGCTCCCCGAAATAGCGGCCCAGGCGCTTGTGGCTATCGTGGTCCAGGTGTTGATCGCGGAAAAAGATCACCTGGTGCTCCATCAGGGAGGCGTGCACCTCCTCGACCTGACGGTTGCTGAGCGGCTGGGACAGATCGATGCCGAAGATCTCGGCGCCGATCCGCACCGTCACCGGCTTCACTTCGATGGTCTCGTAGTTCATCGTGGGCTCTCCCGCCGTAGCCTCGCAGACACCAGACCGCATTACGGGCCCGAGTATCCGGCGAAGCCCATAAAACCGTCTTGCGCGGCTGCGAACAAAAAATTGACGGTGTCGGCGGCAGTGACCGGGGTTGCCGCTTTTCTAACCACTTCGGCCGCGATCAGGACCGGAAAAGTGCCTTGCGGATGCAGGCGTGAACGCCCCAATTGCCGTCCACCACCTGGGTGATGCCGAAATCGACCGCCACCGAGATCAGCGAGATCGCCTCGTCCTCGCTCAACCCCTTGCCTGACATCAGGAAGCGCCGGGTCTTGCGGAAGGCGTCGTGCATGGCGAGGTCGATCGAGGATTTCTTATAGACCTCGGCCTGGGCGTTCTCGCCCAGTTCGGCCAGGTAGTTGGGGTGGCTGAAGCCGTGCACCACCCATTCCGCCTCGGTCTCGATCAGCGGATAGCTGAGATCGGCGAAGACCTTGCCGGCCAGATCCTTTTTCTTGTGCAGGATGAGCTGGAACACGCCGGTCAGCGAGCACTCGATGGCGGTGCCGCACAGCTCGCCGTCGCCCTGCGAGGCGTGCGGATCGCCGATCGAAAGCAGGCCGCCATTGACCGCCACCGGCAGGAAGACCTTGGCCCCTTTGCCCAACCGCCAATTGTCGAGATTGCCGCCGAAATAGGCCGGCGGCACCGAATCGATCACGCCGGTCTGCTCGGGCGCCAGGCCGATCACGCCGAAATGCGGGCGCACCGGAATGGTGACGCCGCGCAGCACGCCATGGTTCTCGCGCACCGTGGCGTGGTCGACAGGGACGCCGGGATAGTCGATGCGCGGATGCACCACGCCGAAGGGATCGGTCTGCGGCGTCCAGCGGAAATTGTAGACGGCGCGCGCGCAATGGTGCTTGGCGTCGACCTCGTAGATCGTCACCACTTCGCGCTTCTTGGGCTCGGTGATCAGCTCGTCGTAGTGATAGCCCCAGAAGGTGGCGGCGTTGCTGCCGAAGGCGCGCCCGGCGAAGCGCGGATTGGCGGAGAGGCGCGGCTGGATATCGAGGATGCGCGCTTCCAGCACGTCGCCGGGGCGGGCATCTTGGATGGCGACCGGGCCGGTGCAGATGTGAACGCCGAAGCCTTCGCCCGCGCCGCGCCCGTAGATGCTGGCGTCCACCGGCCCGGCGCCGCGGCGATGCACGTTCTTCCGCGCCGCGGTCCAGTGGAACACGCTTTCCGCATCGGGATCGCCGGCAATCATGCGCTCATAATCGTCGTAGGCGTGGTGGGTCAGGGTGTCGATCGTAACGATGTCGCCCGAGCGCACCTGTAGCACCGGTAGCAGGTGGCGGCTGAAATAGCCCCAATGGACGGTGCGGTCGGTGGCGCGCAGATGGTGGTGACGACGCGAGGGCGCCGCCTTCGACCACACCGTCGGCGCCGCGGGCGAGCGCAGGGCGCTGCGCTCGGCTTGCTGTCCGATATCCGGCGCAACCAAGTCGGGCCAACCGCGGCTGGTGCCGGCCGCCGCTTCGCCGTGGCCGCGGTCGATGCCGGCAGCGCGCCAGGCGCGCGGCGAGACGCCGTACTGCTTGCGGAAGCTGCGGCTGAAATGCGCGGAATCGCTGAAGCCCCAGCGGAAGCAGATGTCGGAGATCGAAATCTGGGCATAAACGGGATTGGCGAGATCGGCGCGGCAGCGCTCCAGCCGGCGATGGCGCAAATGATGCGCGAAACTGTCATGCACCGCGTGGAACAGCTTCTGCAGATAGCGGGTGGAGATGCCGTGCTCGGTCGCGATCGTGGCGAGGGTCAGATCGGGGTCGCTGAGCCGGGCGTCGATGGTCTGGCAGATGCGCTGCAGCAGTGCCACCTGCCAACTCGATGCGCCGTTCTTGGCGCGCGAGGCGGCGTCGGTCGCCATGCTGGCGACGAGGAACTCCGACAATGCCAGCTCGACCGGCTGAATCTGATCGGCGGTGAGGGTTTCGATGCTGTCGGCGATCGATCGCAGCAGCCCGGCGAAAACGCGGCCGGTGCCGCGCGAGCCCGAAACATAGGTGGCGCTCATCAAGGAGCGCGGGCCGAGCAGGCGCGGCGCCAGCACGATCTCGGGAAGCTGCACCATCAGCAGCCGGAAATCGGTTTCGAGGGCCAGAGTCGCACCCGCGCGGGGCGGCCCGTAGGCGATATCGCCGGGCGAGAGCCGGATGCGCCGCTCGCCCTCGCTTACCAGCGCGCGGCCCTCCAGCAGCAGTACGAGCCACACCGCATCGGCTTGGTCGTGGGCGCGGCAGGCGATCTCCTGCGGCGAGGAGGCGATCCGGGCGAAGCGGATGCCGAGCGGCGAGACCAGGTGGGCGATGCTGCCGAAAAAGCCTTCGTCGACCCGCGGCGGCGCGCTCAGCTCGCACAGCTCGGACAACACCTCGCGCCAGGCATCGTGCCGCTGTTGCTTGGAATAGGTCTCGGTATTGAACGAAAGAGCCTTCATGTCGCGCGTCGCTCATCGCCCTGGCGACAAGGCGCAAGCGTCCGCCGACTCGGTATCACGCGCCCCGTCTCAGGCGGCAAGCAGCTTGCCATTCGAGGAAGCGCCCGGGAAGGCGTCCGGTCACCGTGCGGGCGAGATGCCCAAAAAGCGGCGCGGCTGACTCGCTGATAGCCCTAGTCCTTCTCGGGCGGGAAGATCGTGCGCGGGATGCGGACGTGGACGCCCTGGCGGCCGTCGACCACCTGGGTCACCGTGAAATCGGCGGCGACGCTCATCAGCGAGTAAGCGTCGTTGCGGCTCAGGCGGCGGTGGTCGGTCAATAGCCCGAGCATCTCCAGCGAGGCATTGCGCATCGCGACGTTGAGATCGGTATCGAACCCGTGCACGTACCAGTCGCTCGCTGTCTCCAGCAGCGGCGATGGCACCTGCAGATCCTTGCGCAGCACGAGCTGGAACATGCAGTCGAGCGAGGCTTCGATGGCCGTGCCGCTCAGCTCGCCGTCGCCCTGGGAAATATGGGGATCGCCGATCGAGAACAGCGCGCCCTCCACCGCGATCGGATAATACATGGTGGCACCGGCGCCGATGCGCCAATTGTCGATATTGCCGCCGTGGAGGCCGGGCGGAATGGTGCTGACCCGGCCCTTGGCGTCGGGCGCCACCCCGGCGGTGCCGAGATGCGGCCGCACCGGCACGCGGACTCCGTTCAACGCGGGCTCGCGGCAGCAATCCTTCTCGTGGGTGATGGTGCCGGGCACGAGATACTTGCCCGGGAATTCGTAGGCGAAAACGGCTTCGGCCTGATTGCTGACCTGGTCGAGCCGGTAGATCGTCACCCGCTCCTTCTCGCCGAATTCCTTGTAGAGATAGCCCCAATTGGCGGCGAGGTTGGAGCCGTAATTGCAGCGCGGCGTCATCTGGAGATAGCGCACTTCCAGCACGTCGCCGGGCTTGGCGCCTTCCACCCAGATCGGGCCGGTCATGATGTGAACGCCGGGATTGCGGTCGCTCTCGGGCACGTCCTGATAAAGCGCCGTAACGTCGGCATCCATCATCAGCTCGGGTGCGTCGCCGGCGTGATGGGTAATCGCCTCGGCCTGGACGATGTCGCCGCTCTTCACCTTCAGCGCCGGCGCCAGGGAAGCGTCGAAATAGCCCCAATGCACCGTTTTCGGCGTGGCGCGAAGCACGTGCAGGTCCGGGCGCGCATCCCGCGCCTTTGCTTTGGGATCGCCGAGGGCCGCCACGTTCATCGCTGTTTCGCCTTTCTCGTCGTTTTGCCGGTCGGCCGCTTGGGCCTACTCGGCCGCCTGGGCGGTGATTCCCCGCCCGGTGAGTTGAGTCCACGTATCGCGGTAGCGCTCGACCAGCCAGAGATTGAACTGGCGCTGCGCCCCTTCCTGCCACGAATAGCGGCCGCGCGGCGCGAAGCGCGAGCGCAGGCCGATCTGCACCATCTCGTCGACATGCTGGTCCTGCGCCACAATCTCCATCACGGCGCTGCCGTTGACGTCGAGCATGTGGTTGAACATCGGGTGCGCCATCGCGCCCGGCGCCACCAGGGTGCCGAACCCCATCGAATGCTGGTTGGCGGTCTCGGCGTGCATCATCAGGTAGATGACCATGTCGCTCGTCAACACCAGCGACAAGGTGGGCGGCACGTTGGCGAACACCATGCGGTTGCGGTCGGCATCGGTCAGCTTGGGGAAAACCGGCAGCAGCGCCTTCTGCGTCACGTTGAAGCTGGCGTCGGGATGCAGGGTGCCATTGTAGCGGTAGTAGCCGGCAGTGTCGGCGGGCAGCTCCGGGAAGCTCGCTAGGCTGCAGGGAACGAAATCGTGCAGCGGTCCCTTGTGCAGCCGGTTGGCGTGATAGCCGTCGTTGTTGTTCTCGAACATCACCTTCCAGTTCCAGGGAAACCGGGTCGGCGGGTCCGGGCGCGGGCCCTCGGCATTGGCGAGGTCGTAATTGGCGAGGGCCGCGTCAACCTCGGTCAGCCGCGGCGCTAGTGGCGGTGCGTCACGATCGAAATTGACGAACACGAACCCCTGCCACACCTCGACCTTGAACTGCGGCAAATGGAATTTGGTGGGATCGAAATTGCAGGTGCGGTCCATGGCCGGCGTGCCGACCAGGTCACCATCGAGCGAAAACGCCCAGTGGTGATAGGGGCAGAGGAAGGTCTTGACCGTGCCGTGGCCCTCGGCGACCAGCATGCCGCGATGCTGGCATACCGCCGACATCGCCTTGAGTTCGCCCGCGCGGTTGCGCACCACGATGATCGGTTCGCCGATATGGGTGGCGGTGAAATATTCGCCCGAATTCTTGGCCCAGGATTCGCGGCCGACGCACAACCACTCATGATTGAATACGGCCTCCTTCTCGAACTCGTAGAACTCGTCGTCCACATAGCAGGCGGGCGGCAGCGACTCCGCCTCTTCCGTGCGCAGAATGGACGAGCTCATGCTGGCAAAAAGCCTGTCGTTGAGGACCGATACCGCCATCGTGCCGTTCTCCAAACCGTTCGCGCGCCGCTTGCGCAAGATCCCCAAATCGCTTGCGATGCTATCCAGCACACGCTGAGCGCGTCTTGCTCAGTCACGCACGGGAAATTGCAAACCTCGTGCGCCCAACCGACGCATGCCTAGGCGCAAGGCAATTGGTGTCGTCTTCGGCTAATCCGAGGGCAGGGCCCGTCCTGTGTCCATCATCCTGCGCGGCGCGGCCGTCGCCCTGCGCCCGCGGTATTTTCCATTTTGGGGTGTGGCCCTCAAGGGCCGCGCGCGCCGGCATGCCTATGCTTCCACCGGCCAGGCCCGAGTCAAATCTTCGGTCGGCACCGCGGCGATCAGCGCGCGCGTGTAATGGTGCGCCGGCGAACTGAACACCTGCTCGGTCGGCCCGCTCTCCACGATCTCGCCGCGGCACATCACCAGCACACGGCTGCAGAGATAGCGGATCACCGCGAGGTCGTGCGAGATCATCAGCAGGGCAATGCCATATTCGCGGCGCAGGCGCAGCAGCAGGTTGAGGATTTGCGCCTGCACCGAAACGTCGAGGCCCGACACGATCTCGTCGGCGACCAGCAGTCGCGGCATGGCGCAAAGGGCGCGGGCGATGTTGATGCGTTGGCGCTGGCCACCCGACATCTGGCGCGGATAGCGCGTGAGCACATCGATCGGCAGGCCGGTATCGCGCACCAGGGCGGCGGCGCGGCCAGCGCGGTCCTGCCGCATCGCCGGCCGCGATTCGAGCGCCTGGGTCACCAGGCTCGAAACCCGGCGGCGCGGATTGAGCGCAGAGCGCGGGTCTTGAAAAATGAGCTGGATGTTGGCGACGCGCCGCTCCCAATCCGCGGCGGTTTCGCCGAGCGGTTCGCGGTCGAGCAGGATGCGGCCGGCCGAGGCCGGCTCCAGGCCCATGATCAGCCGCCCGAGCGTGGACTTGCCGCTGCCGCTTTCGCCGACCACGCCGACGAATTCGCCCGGCATGATCGAGAAGCTCACGCCGCGCACCGCTTGCATCTCGCCGAGCGGCCGCAGCCAGGAGCCGGGCCGTCGGTAGCTCTTGGCGATGCCGTCGATCTCCAGCAGCGGGGTTGCGTCGCCTGCGGCGACGGGCACCACCTCGGCGGTGTCGTCGCCTTCGCCCAGCGGCGCCGCGTTGTCGCGGACGCAGCGCAAGACGTGCTTGCCGCCATCCGGCCGCAATGCCGGCCGCGCGCTGGAGCATTCGGCGGTGGCGGACGCGCAGCGCGGCACGAAGCGGCAGCCGCCGAGCGCCGGCAGCTCGCCGATCCCCGGCATGTGGGATGGTGGCGAAACCAGGATATGCCGCGGCCCGGTTAGCGGCGGATTGGCGCGTTCGAGCGCGCGCGTGTAGGGATGAAGCGGCTGCCCCAGCACCGCCGCGGCCGGGCCGCGCTCGACCATGTCGCCGGCATAGAGCACCGCGACTTCGTCGCAGAGATGGCCGGCCAGGCGCAAATCGTGGGTGATGAACAGCACGCCGGTGCCGCGTGCTTCCTGCAGCCGCCGCAGCAGCGCCACGATATGAAGCTGAGTGGTGGCATCGAGCGACGCGGTGGGCTCGTCGGCGACGACGAGGTCGGGATTGCTGGCGAAAGCGAGCGCGATCAGGACGCGCTGGCACATGCCGCCCGAGAGCTGAAACGGGTACTTGTCCAGCAGTTCTTCCGGCACGGGCAGCTTCACATCGGCCAGAGCGGCGGCGGCTACGGTGCGGCGCTCGCGGCGCGGCACGCCGAGCCGCGCCAGATGTTCGGCGAAATGGTGGCCGATGGAGAGCACGGGATTGAGCGCGCTCATCGGCTCCTGCGGCACGAACGCGATGCGCCGGCCGAGCAGGGCGCGGTGCTGGGCCGGCTTCAGGTTGAGCAGGTCGCCGCCTTCGAAGCGCAAGGTGCCGCCGGTCACGTGAAACCCTGGCGGCAGTTGATTGGCGATCACGCGGCCGACCATGCTCTTGCCGGCGCCGGATTCGCCGATCACGCCCAGGATGCGGCCACGCCGCACGGCGAAGGAGAGGTCGCGCAGCACGGCGATGTTGCCGCTGCTCACGGTGATGCCGTCGGCCGCGAGCAGCGCCGGGGCGGTCGCCGCCTCCGCTGCAACCCGGGCCGCCGCAATCGGCGCCGCGCCGATCGGCGTTTTGGTATCGACCAGGTTCACGCCGTCGCCACCGGGCGTTCGAGCAGGCGCGGATCGAGGGCCCGGCGCAGGCCGTCGCCCAGCAGCGCCGAGCCCAGCACCGTCAGCACGATCATCGCGATCGGAAAGATCAGGCCGAACGGCGCCTGGAACATGGAACCGAGCCCGTCCGCCACCATCGCCCCCCAGGTCGGGATGTCCGGCTCCACCGATACGCCGACGAAGGAGAGAATCAATTCCGCCACCACCGCGATGCCCATTTCGATCGAGAACAAGGTGAGGATGATCGGCATGATCGCCGGCACCAGGTCGCGCAGCACGACGTTAAGGTGCGACGCGCCGGCGATCCGCGCGGCGGCGACGTAGTCCTGCTTCATCACCACCATGATCTCGCTGCGGGTGACGCGGCAGAAGCGCGTCCAATCCACCAGGATGGTGGCGAGGATGACGTTGGCGAGCCCGGGCGACAGCCCCACCATCAATACCAGCGCCAGCACCACCGGCGGGAACGACATCCACACATTCACGGCGCGCGTCACCAGCCAATCGACCCAGCCGGCGCAATAGCCGGCCAGCACTGCCAGCACGCCGCCCAGCAACGCGGTGCCGATCGGCGCGACCGTGCCGACGACGACCGCGACCCGCGCGCCATAGAGCAGGCGCGAGAGGATGCAGCGGCCCAGGCTGTCGGTGCCGAGCGGAAAGTCCGGATTAGCGCCGGCCGACCAGAACGGCGGCAGCAAGGTGTTGAGGAGATCCTGCTCGTTGGGATCGTGCGGCGCCAGAAGCGGCGCCGACAGCGCCATGAACAGTACCAGCAGCAGTAAAGTTCCGCCGAAAGCGACGCGGAACTCACCGAACACCGAACTCAGAGGGCGGCCCGCGATCATTGCGTCCTCAGTCGGGGGTCGAGCCAGCGATAGGCCAGGTCGACAATGCTGTTGAGCGCCAGCACCACCGCGCAATAGGTGAGCGCGAGGCCCTGGATCAGGGGCAGGTCGTGGGTGCGCACCGCGCCGATCATGAGGTTGCCGATTCCCGGCAGGCCGTAGATCGCCTCGATCAGCAAGGTGCCGCCGAACATATGGCTGGCTTGAACGCCGATCAGGCTCAAGGTGGGTAGCGCCGCATTGCGCAACGCGTGGACGAACAGGATGCGCTTCTCGCCCACGCCGCGCAGCCGGGCGGCGGCGACATATTCATTGGTGTAAGCCTCGAGCAGGCTCGAGCGCAGCACGCGCATCACCAGCGGCGCCTTGGTCATCGACAGCGCGATCGACGGCAACACCAGATGCCCCACCCGGCTGACGAAGGCGTCGAACTGGCCGGCGAGCAGGGTATCGATCAGCATGAAGCCGGTCACGCGCGGCACGGTGAAGTGCGAGGCGATCGGCCCGATAAAGGGCAACAGGGCGAGGCCGATGCCGAGTCCGAGGATCAGCAGGATCGCCCACAGGAATTCGGGAACCGCCTGGGCGAGGTTGTTGACGATTTCGGCGATGCGCTCGAACACGCCGCCGCGCCAATAGAAGCTGGCCAGGCCCATGCCGACGCCCAGCACCAAGCCGAGGACCAGGCCGCAGAAGACGAGTTCGATCGTGTTCGGCAGCGCCTTCAAGATCAGTTCCACGACCGGGATGCGCGACTGGATCGAGGTGCCGAAATCGGCGGTCGCGGCGTTGCCGAGCCAGATCATGTATTGCTCGCCGATCGAGCGATCGAAGCCCATCGCGTGCCGCATCGCTTCGGCGTCGGCAACAGTCGCGTTGGGCGGCAGCATCATCGCCAGCGGGTCCGCCGGCAGCATGCGCAGCACGGCAAACACGACGATCGACACGATCAGCAGCAGCACCAGCGCCGAAACCGCGCGCCGCGACAGAGCAAGGGCGCCGCTCAGCATGGATGGCGGCCGGTCGCGTCGCTGTCCTGCAGCGTCGGATCGAGGCACACGAGTGTGACGACGAGCATAATTGGATGCTAGCCAGCCGCGGTCGAGAACGTCTTGCCCGCCAGCGCACGCCAAATTGCCGAAACTGCGCCCAGATGGCGGCATTGCCCAGCCAAGCGGCAGGCGCGCGCCGAGCCTTAGCCACAACGCTGCGTCGCTGAGCAATGCCTTTCCGCCTGTGCCCGGCGGCCAAAGGAAAGTGCATCTACAAGCAAGACGATGGGCAGGACGCCACCCTAGGTTTGTCATGACCCAGCGTAAGCGTTCGGACGGATTTCGCGCGCGACGCTGTGAAGCGAGGAGGTTGAAGTATGGCAAGTCAAGGCGGGCTGCGGACGCGGCCCCTGATGCCGAATTTCGGCGTCGAGATACTGGATGTCGACATCGCCCGCGCCGACGGCGACACGATCGCCGAGGTACTGAAGACGTTTCAGCGACACGGCGCCATCCTGCTGCGAAAGCAGAAGCTCACTCAGGCGGATCAAATCGCCTTTACCCGCGTCTTCGGCGAGCCCGAAGGCAATACGCGGATGCAATATGTCGATCCGGACTATCCCGAAATCTACGTGATCTCGAACAAAGTCGTGAACGGCCGCCTCATCGGCGACTACGCCTCGGGCATCGGCTGGCATACCGACTTTTCCTACGGCGAGACGCCGGCGCTGTGCACCATGCTCTACGCGCTGGAAACGCCGGCCGAAGGCTCGGATACCCTGCTGGCTGATCTTTGCGCGGCGTGGAACGCGCTGCCGCCCGAGCGCCAGAAGGCGGTCGAAGGGCTGGTGATCCACCACAGCTATGAAGCGCTCGCCCAGATGCGCAATATCGAGCTGACGCCGGAGCAGAAGGCTGCGCTGCCCGATGTCTTCCATCCCTTGGTGCGGACGCATCCGGCGGATGGCCGCAAGGCGCTGTGGGTGAGCACCGGCACGGTGAAGGGCATCGTCGGCATGCCCAACCCCGAAGGGCTGGAGCTGATTGAAGAGCTCGTCGAGTTTGCGACGCAAGAGCAGTTCATCTACCGCCACAAATGGCAGGTCGGCGATCTCCTGGTCTGGGACAATCGCGTCACCCTGCACACCGGCACCGATTTCGATACCAGCAAGTACGTGCGTCACGTGCATCGCACTTGGGTCAAGGGAGAGCGCCCCGCATAACCGAGCAAAACCGATGCGCCGATGCGGGCGGCGCGCAACAGGGCAAGGCAAAGCGAAGGAGAACAAGATGATCAAGCGCAGAGATTTGCTGGTGCAAGGGTCGGCGGGGGCGTTGGGCCTCGCGGCGGCCACGACATTGGCCTCGGTGGCGGACGCCGCCACCGATACGGTGACCATCGCCTATCCGGCCGACGTGCCGACTTGGGACCCGGTGGCGGGCGGCGCCGCGATCGCGGCCTCGATCTACAAATGCGTGTTCGAGATGCCGTTCAACGTGGCGCCCCAGCTCGGCTTCGGGCCGAGCGTGGTGACCGGCCACAAATGGCTCGACAAAGAAGGCCGGGTGCTGGAGCTGACCCTTCGCGAAGGTGTCACCTTCCACAACGGCGATCCGCTCACCTCCGCGGACATCAAGTTCACGTTTTTCGAACGGCCGAAATCCGACAACAAGCTGATGATCGCCGGCGTGTGGGGTCGCATCACGAAGTCGATCGAAACCCCGTCGCCGACCAAGGCGATCTTCAAGTTCAAGTTCCCGTTCGTCACGGCACCGCAGCTGCTGGCCGACATTCCGGCCTACATCCTGCCGAAGAACTATTTTGAGAAGGTCGGGGTTGCCGGCTTCATCCAGAAGCCGATCGGCGCCGGACCCTACAAGCTGGTCGACTACACTCGCAACTCGCGCATCGTGCTCGAGGCCTACGACAAGTATTGGCAGGGCCCGGCCAAGATCAAACACCTCGTGTTCCAGATCGTGAAGGACAACAGCGCGCGGGTCGCCGGCGTCCAGTCCGGCCAGGTCGATTTCGCCAGCAATCTGCCGGTGCGCGAGGTGGTGCGGCTCTCCCACCGCAAAGGCTTGAAGGGGCTGCTGCACCCGATCACCAACGTGTACCTCATCCACATGGTGAACAAGGGCATCTTCAAGGACCAGAATCTGCGCCTGGCGATGCACCACGCCATCGACAAGAGAGCGCTGTCTCGGGCGTTCTTCGACGGCAAGGCGGAGCCGCTGTCGATGTGGTCGGGCAAGGGGCTTCCAGCCCACGACCCGAATTTCCACTTCGCCTACAGCCCGGCCCTGGCCAAGAAGCTGCTGGCAAAATCGGGCTACAGTCTGAAGAAGCCGGCGAAGATTTAGTTTCTCACCTTCAACGGCGTCTATCCCAGCGACTACGATATGGCACGCGCCATCGTTCAGATGTGGAAGAAGGTCGGCATCGACACCGATCTCAACGTCATCGAGATGGCGAGCTATTCCGAGATGGCGCGCGCCGACAAGCTCCAGGCGCCAGTGCTGTATAGCTGGGCGGATTCAACCGGCGATCCCGAGGTGTATTCCGGCTACATCCTCGATCCCAAGAAGCGCTTCTCGGTGTGGAAGAGCGCCGACGTTTCGCCCAGGCTCGACCCGCTGTTGAGAGAAGTGAATTACAAGAAGCGCATCGCGGGCTACAAAAAGTTCGACGAATGGGCGGTCGAGCAGGGCTATGCCTTCCCGCTGTTGGGCGGCGTGGCGGCCGTCGCCTACTCCAGGCGGATTGGCTACAAGCCCTTCCGAAACGGCTGGATCCTCCCATATTACTGGACAGTCATGTGAGATGCGGGTGGCCGGTGACCGGGTGAATCCCGGTTGCCGGCCGCCGCCCTCTCGCGGGAAACTCGATCGAACCGGAAGCTGCAATTGGGACGGAACGAATGACGGCGGAGCCAACCGAGAAAGTGTCTCCTGCGGAGTCGGCATCGACGACCCAGCCGACCTTCTTCATCCCCCATGGCGGGGGCCCGTGCTTTTTCATGGATTGGACCCTGATGGGCGGGCCGGCGGATACGTGGAACAAGACCGCGGCGTGGCTGCGCGGCTTGGCCGAATCGCTGCCCGAGCGCCCCAAGGCGATCATCGTGATCTCGGGTCATTGGGAAGAGCCGGCGTTCACCGCCTCGACCGCGTCCGCGCCGGGCATGATCTACGACTACTACGGTTTTCCGCCGCACACCTATAAGCTTCAATATCCGGCGCCCGGCGCGCCCGAGCTGGCCGATCGCATCGTCGAGCTGATTACGGCGGCGGGTTTGCCGGCGCGCACCAATTCCTCGCGCGGCTTCGATCACGGCGTCTTCATTCCGTTCCTGCTGGTGTTCCCGGACGCCGAGATCCCGGTGGTGCCGCTGTCGCTCAAGGCCGAACTCGATCCGGCCGAGCATCTCGCCGCGGGCAAGGCGCTGCAGAGCTTGCGCGACGAGGGCGTGCTGATCGTCGGCAGCGGGATGAGCTATCACAACATGCACGCCTATCGCACGCCAGGTGCCACCGCGCCGTCGGAAGCGTTCGATCATTGGCTGACCGAATCCCTGGGCAAGGACGATCGCGAAGCGCGCTGGCAGAGCCTGATCCACTGGTCCGAAGGGCCGGCGGCACGCAATGCGCATCCGCGCGAAGAGCACCTGCTGCCGCTGATGGTCGCTGCCGGCGCCGGCGGCGAAGAGCCGGGAAAGCGCGTCTTCTCCGACGTCGTGATGATGGCGCGGTTGTCGGCCTTCCGCTTCGGCTGAATCCGCGGTTTCGCCGCTTTGCGCCGCGCGCCCGGTGGCGGGCGCGCGGTCAACTCGACGTGCGCCCGGCGACAGGAATTGGGGCGCGCTGCCGGCCTATCTTTCGCGCTCTGGAAACACCCAAGTGCGAGTATCACCGCGATGACCTATCCGAATACGCTCATTTTCGTCGATCTTGCCTCGGACGATCCGGCGGCGGCCGGGCGATTCTATTCCGAAGTATTCGGCTGGCGCGACGATGCGCGCCCTCACGGTGTCTTCCATCGCATGGTGCCGGGCGGGAACTTCCTCAACAAGGACGGCAGCGAGAGCCAGATTGGCAACCTCCATATCGGCATCTTCAATGCCAAGAACGCCCGTCCCCATCCCAATGCCGATGGGGTCGAGCCGCGCACCCTCAGCCGCGACGGCCGCAAGGCGCGGGTGTGGATTCTGATCAGCGACGACGATTTCGCCGACCGCATCCTGGCCGCGGCCGAGCAGCGCGGCGCCAAAATCCTGTGGCGCAATCACTATTGGAAAGAATTCAACGGCTACAATCACGCCTTCGAGGATCCCTGGGGCAACGAGATCGTGCTCTGGGGCAAGGCCGGCGAGAATCCGCAGATTCCGGCGAACTTCACCCGCGAGTAGCGGGAACGGGGGCGCGCGTGGCCGTTCCGGCCGCGCGCGCCCGCCAGCCGCGGATCGGGCCCGTAATCAGGCCGCGTATTCCGGCCGCTTCGGCGTGAAGACATCGAGGTTGAGGACGGGCTCGTCGCCGACGACGACACCCCAGTGGCGGGCATGCGGCGGCACCACCAGCAGCCCGCCGGGACCGAGCCGGGTCACCGTGTCGCCGATGTGAAAATCGATCTGGCCGCTCAGGATGTAGACGATCTGCTCGTGCGGATGGTCGTGCGGCCTCGGCTCGTGGCCGGGCTGCAGCCGGTTGAGCGAGACGGTGGCGCCGTCGCCGGAAAACGCCTTGCGCTCCACGCCCTCGCGGACGGGCGTCCACGGCAGCGCGTTCCAGTCTACGGAATTGATGTGCATCGCATGGGACTCCCTAGTGTCGATGCGGCTACTTTGACGAGCCGAGAATACCCGCTCGGCCGGATGAACAGAAAGATCAGCAGCACCGACAATGCGGCGACGTTCTTCAATCCTGCGCCGAAAGCGACGATCGCGACCGATTGCGCGAGGCCGAGCATGATGCCGCCGAAGAAGGCGCCGAGCAACCGCCCGAACCCGCCGACGATCGCCGCGATGAAGCCGCTGATGGCGTAGGGCACGCCGACGTTGAACGCGGTGTATTGCGTCGGCGCGTGATGAGGATGCCCGCCAGCGCGCCTAGCCCGGCGCTGAGCGCAAAGGAGAGGGCGAGCATCCGAGACACCGAATGCCCTGCAGCGCGCGGCTTCCGGTTGATGGCGCAGGCGCGCATCGCCTTGCCGACCCGCGTCCGCTTGAAGAACAGGGTCAGCAACCCGACCGCGAGCAGCGAAGTCGCGACGATCCAGAGGAACTGGTAGTGATCGCCAGCCCGCCGATTCGATCGGCGGGCGGTTGGAAAGGCCGGCAGGGTGCGCGGCTGGTCGCCCACTGCGATCAAGGTCAGGCGCTCGATCACGATCTGCGCGGCAAGGGTGGCGAGGATCATGACGAACATTGCCGCGCCTCGGTTCCACAGCGGCCGTACCACCAGTCGCTCGATCACGATGCCGATCAAGGCGACGCAGCCGAAGGCGATGAGCGCCGAGGGAATCAGCGGAATGCCGAGCCGGTGCAGGCCCGTGTGTGTGATCATGCCGCCGAGCATCACGAATGCGCCCTGTGCGAAATTCACGATGCCGCTGGCAGTGTAGACACGCAAAAGCCGATGCCGATCAGGCCGTAGATGCAGCCGATCCCCACACCGCTCAAGGCGATCTGCGGCAGGTAGGAGAGGTCAGCCACCTTGCGCCCCCGCCGTCCCCAGATAGGCGGCTACCACGGCCGGATCGCGCCGCACTTCGTCGGGCGTCCCTTCGGCGATCTTGCGGCCGAAATCGAGCACCACGATCCGGTCTGCCGTGTTCATCACCAGCTTCATATCGTGCTCGATGAGGAGGACCTTCGAGCCCTCGGCGGCGATCCGCCGGATCGTGTCGGACAGGCGCGCGGTTCCGGCGGAATTGAGGCCGGCGGCCGGCTCGTCGAGCAGCAGCAGCTTCGGCCGCGTCGCCAGCGCGCGGGCGATCTCGAGCAGCCGCTGATGGCCGTAAGGAGATTGGCCGGCTGCGTATCGGCGCAGTCGGACAGGCCGACGAAGTCGAGCAGCCGGCGCCCGGCCTCCTCCACCGCCTTTTCGCTCTTTTGCGTGCGGGGCAGGCGCAGCACAGCGGCCAGCAGCCCACCGCTGGTGTGGAGATGGCAGCCGACCTTGATGTTCTCGAAAGCGGTCAGGTCGCCGAACAACTGGACAAGCTGGAAGGTGCGGGCCAGGCCGTGCGCGGCGATGCGCTCGGGCGGCATGCCGGTGATGTCGTTGCCGTCGAACATCACCTGCCCGCTGTCGGGCGCGCGGAACCGGAAATCACGTTGAACAGGGTGCTCTTGCCCGCACCGTTCGGACCGATCACCGCGGTGACGCCGCCGCCGGCACCGACACGGTCACGGCGTCGACGGCGACCAGGCCGCCGAAGCGCTTCGTGACGCCGCGAAGCACGAGCAGCGTCATCGCGGCGCGGTCCCCGGTGCCGTCCGTCGCCGGTGTGCGGCGCACGAGACTTCCCAGCGACGCGAGCCCTTTCGGGCGCGTAGATCAGCAGCAGGATCAGGGCCGCGCCGTAAACCAGGTCCTGATAGTCCTTGAGCTGGCGCAAAGTCTCGGGCAGCAGGCTGACGATGATCGCGCCGACGAAGGGCCCCGCGATCGTGCCGATGCCGCCGACATAGAGCATGGTGAAGGCGAGCACGACCATGTGCAGGCCGAAGACCTCCGGGCTGACGAAGCCGACCACGTGCACGAACAGCGATCCCGCCAGCGCCGCGAACGCCGCCGAGGCGAGGAAGCGCCGAGCTTGTAGCGCGCCGCGGAGATACCGAGCGCGCGCGCGGCGTCTTCGCTGCCGGCGACGGCCGTCAACGCCCGGCCGAACCGCGAATAGCGGATGCGCCGCGCGAGCCACAGACCAGCACCGCGATCGCGGTGAGGACCGCGAGCTGCCCGCGGTCGACATGACCTCCAGGCCCGCGATGCCGAGCGGCGGAATGCCGGAAATCCCCATATAGCCCTGGGTCATCCGGTCCACTCGACCGCGACCTCGTAGGCGATGAGGCCGATGGCGAGGGTCGCCATCGCCAGATAGTGGCCGCGCAACCGCAACGTCGGTAGCCGACCAAGAGCGCCAGATCAGCGCGAACGCCAGCCCAACACCAAAGGCGGGCAGCGGCCCAAAATCGTAGCGCGTCGTCAACACCGCGGAGGTGTAACCCGACAGCGCGGCGAAGGCGTTATCCCGAACGACACCTGCCCGGCGAAGCCCATGAAAACGTTGAGGCCGGTCACGAACACGACATAGATCAGCGCGAACGCCATGACCGTGGTGAGATAGCCGCCCGCCACGAACGTGTAGGCGAGCACGCCGGCGGCGACGGCCACGGCAAGGCCTCGACGAGGCGGTGCCAGGCTCAGGAGAGATAGTGAGCGGCGATTTCATCATAAGAGGAAACCGTCCGCGGATCGATCTCAGCGATCACGCGGCCGACCGAAAGAAGATAGGCGCGCTGCGCGAGCCGCAGCGCCAGCGGCGCTTTCTGCTCCACCAGCAGGATCGGCAGACCCTGTTCGTTGAGGGTGCCGAGCACGGAGAGATTTCGTCGACCACGCGCGGCGCCAGGCCGAGCGAGGGCTCGTCGAGCAGCAGGATTTTCGGGTCCGCCATCAGCGCCCGGCCGACCGCGAGCATCTGCTGCTCGCCGCCCGAAAACGAGCCCGCGGCCTGGCCAGACGCTCCTTGAGCCGCGGAAATAGCGCGAACACCCGCTCGCGACGACGCTCCAGCTCCGCCGTGTCGCGCAGGCGATAGGCGCCGAGCTCGAGATTCTCCCGCGACTGTCATGGGGCCGAAAATGCCGCGGCCTTCGGGCACCAGCACCACGCCGCGGGCCGCGCAGCGCTCCGGCGCCCGCCGCGGCAAAGGCGGGTCGCGAAACCGCACCGTGCCGGTGTTCTCCACCAGGCCCATGATGGCGCGCATCAAGGTGATTTGCCGGCGCCGTTGGGGCCAGGACCGCGACGAACTCGCGATCGTCGACCCGGACATCTGCGGCGTGAAGGGCTTCGACGTGCCCGTAGCGCGCCGACAACCCCTCGATCTTCAAGGTGCACGACCCCGCGCCGGGGTCGCTCGCTGGACGACTTTGACCTTGCCGTCTCGAAGGTGGCGAGCAGCAGCGGGTCGTTCACGATGCCCTGGTGAACCTTCGGCGACATGTTGTAGACGCCGGTGGTGCCCTGGAATCCGGAGATGGTTTCCAGCGCGTCGCGGACTTTGGTACCGTCGAACGACTTGGCCTTCTCGATCGCGGCCTTGGTCAGCATCACGCCGTCCCAGCCGCGCGAGGCCCAGTTGGGATCGCGGTCGCCGTATTTCGCGCGCCACGGCACGAGGAAGGTGTTGATCGCGCTCTTCAGCGGTCCGCCGGGCAGCGCGTCATAGACCTGCGACGGCGACGCCACGAAGAAGAACTTGTCGCCCAGCACGTCGGCGACCGGCTTGAATACCGCGATGTCCTCGAGGCTGGTCAGCATCAGCATGTTGAGGCCGAGCTGCTTGATGTTCTTGGCCGCGGTGAGCGTCGTGCCGCCGATGCCGATCTTGAGCACCGCTTCGGCGCCGGCCGCGTGCATCTTGCTGATCTGCACGCTGATATCGGCGTCGTTCTGCATGTAGGTCTCGATATCGACGATCTTCAGGCCGTATTTCGGCGCAAGCTTCTTGGCGACGTTGTTCTGCAAGTTCGCGTAGGGCGTTGGATCGTGCAGCACGCCGATCTTGCGGATCTTGGTCTTCTCCTTGAGGTATTCGAGCCGCTTCTGCACTTCGAACCCGGCCAGCGGCAGGGTGCTGAACGCCCATTTCAGATCGCTGGGCTTGCGCGGCAGGATCCAGCACAGCACCATCGGAAATTCGGCGCGGGCGACGAGGCCGGCGGCGGCGAAATTGCCGGCCGAGACGCAGCCGCTCAGGAAGATGTCGACTTTGTCGGAGCTGATCATCTTGCGGTAGACGGTGACCGCTTCCTGCGGCTGGGACTTGTTGTCCTCGACGACGACCTCGATTTGCGGCCCATGATGCCGCCTTTGGCGTTCAGCGCGGCCACGGCGATCTCGACGCCGTCGCGCCAGGCCCGATCCACCGTCGCGGCATAGCCGGTGAGGCCGACGGACATTCCGATCTTGTAGACCTGCTGCGCTTGCGCCGGCGCCCCGGCAAGCAGGCCGGCGATCAAGCTCCCCACCGCGAATTTCATGCCCTTCGAGTTCATGTCTTCCCCTCCCAGGGAAATGTGGTCAGTTTGCGGGCGCGCCGAAACCGCCGCCCCCCGGTGTCTCCAGCAATACCACGTCGTCGGGTTGCATGGCCATCTTGCGCGCTTCCGAAACCGGCCTGCCGTTGACCAGGAACCGGCCCGCCGCGCCCGACGCGCCGCCGCCGAGGCCCTCGGGGCCGCGGTCGAGGCGGCTCGGCACCGCGTTGAGCAGCCAGGGGGCGCCGGTGCGCATGTGGAAGCCGATGATCTGGCCGTCGCCGCCGCGGGAGCGGCCGGCGCGGCCCGATCCCGGCCGCAGCTCGCGCCGGTCGAACACGATCGGCATTGCCGCTTCGAGGGTTTCGACCGGCACCGCCGCAACGCCGGTGGGGTAGCAGGTGGCGCTCGGGACCGGCTCGGTCGCGCGCGCCCCATGCCGCCGGAATAGTTGAACATCGACGAGGTGAAAGGCTCGCCGTTCGCCCGTTTGCCCTGCACCTGAACGGTCCATACCGCGCCCGAGCCTTCGGCGAGCACGCGATCCGGCACGATCGCGTGCAACGCCTTCAGAATCGGCATCGGCAGGAACATGCCGACGACGTGGCGGGCGTTCACCGGCGACGGATACTCGGCGTTGAGGATCG
>CAWFFT010000034.1:0-89674 GCA_963815085.1 uncultured Chitinophagaceae bacterium
TTAAAAATCGCAGCTACCGTCCTTCAGTTTTTGAAACCTCACTTTCAGAAGAAAAAATTGCAAAGATTAATGAGAGCCTATACAAATTTGTACCCGCATTTTATCTACAGGCAAGGCCCGTGCGCGATTATCCTTATGATGCGGCGGGTAATATTCTTGGTTATTTATCAGAAGTGGATGCAAATTTTTTAAAACAGCATGAAGGAGAAGGATACCAAGTGGGGGATTATGCCGGTAAGACAGGGCTGGAAAGAACCTATGAAAAAGTTTTGATGGGCCGACGCGGAATTGAGTATTGGAAACGTGATAATAAAAACCGGCTAACGGGTCGGCTCGATAACGGGCGATATGATACAGCGCCTGTTCCTGGTGAAAACCTACATATGGCTTTGGACATTGACTTGCAGAAATTGGGCGAACACCTGATGGAAAATAAAGTAGGAGCAGTCGTAGCCATAGATCCTAAAACCGGCGGCGTACTTGCAATGGTTAGTAGTCCAACTTATAAACCTAATTTGTTGACGGGCGCGGACAGGCGAAAACATTTTTCGCAACTTTACCTGGATCCCCGTTTACCAATGTACAACCGCGCCATCGGAGGAACTTATTCTCCCGGTTCAACACTTAAAACCTTACAGGCACTGGTCGGTTTACAGGAAGGTGTTATCACCCCATCAACAAGGTTTTTATGTACCGGCGCTTTTTATGGATGTGGCCGGCCAATGGGTTGTCTTGATCCGGGTAACTTTAATTTAAAAGAGGCGATTACCGTTTCCTGCAATACTTATTTTGCAAACGTGATGCAAAGATGTATTAATAATCCTCAGTTTGGTTCTACAGATAGCGCTTTGCGCGTTTGGGACAGCTACATGTACGCTTTTGGCCTGGGAAATAGGCTTGGAATTGACATGCCTTTTGAAAAAGGCGGTATTATTCCAACTCCAAGAACTTACAACAGGATGTATGGTGACGGACATTGGAATTTTTGCACATTTCGTTCTGTAAGTATTGGTCAGGGAGAAGTGAGTGTGACGCCATTACAGGTAGCAAATGAAATGGCTTATCTCGCCAACCGCGGTTGGTTTATTACACCTCATATGGTTGATTCCATTGATGGCGGTGATAAATACGGCTTACTGGATTCTTTTAAATTGCGCCATCATCCATTAAATATTCCTGATTCAATTTTTGAAGCAGTAGCCGATGGAATGCAGGGGGTGATGGAAAGAGGAACCGGTGCGGCAGCAAAAGTTCCCGGTATTGTTGTTTGTGGAAAAACAGGAACGGTTGAAAATTATTATAAAGGCGTAAAACAAAAAGATCATGCTTTTTTTGCTGCTTTTGCACCACGTGAAAATCCAAAGATCGCGATAGCGGTTATTTGCGAAAATGCAGGATTCGGAGCGAATTCTTCTGCTCCTATTGCCAGCCTTATGATTGAAAAGTATTTAAAGGATTCAATTGCTGAACCCGATCGGAAAGCTTTAGTAGAAACGATTTCAAATTTAAACCTGATTCCGGCAAAGATGCTGGATGCAATGCGCGAAAGAGATTCAATTGCTCATGCAAAAAATGAAAAACAAGCTTTGGCAAAAGAATATATTAAATCGATAAAAGATACCACAGGCATTGAGGATGAAGACAGTTCGGGCACAATGGACGAGTTAAATAAAGCAAACCCGAGTGAGCAACAAAATTCTGATTCTGCACCATCAAAAAATTCAACTTTAAAAGATCGCAACTATAATGCAGTTTTGCCGGAACAACAAAAGAAAAAAACAAAAAAATAATTCGTTTACTATTCAACTTTTATAAAACTTAATGCGCGACCAGGCCATAATATCTAAGGGAGTAGATTGGGTAAGTGTTTGGCTATACATTATCCTCGTTTCCATTGGCGTACTTTGTATTTTTTCGGTAGAATATCATGCTAATGAAAACATCTGGCAAAATATTATCGGCCTAAAAAAGAACTATTCCCGGCAATTGCTATTTATTGGAATTTGTGCTGTAGTAGCTACTTTTATTTTACTTACAGATAGTAAATTTTTTACTGCGACAGCTAATTTGAGTTATGCCTTTGGAATTTTGTTAATGATGGCCACATTTGTATTGGGAAAAGATATCAATGGATCGCGCTCCTGGATTCCGCTTGGTTTTTTTAATCTTCAACCGGTAGAAACGTGTAAGATTTTTACTGCTCTCGCTTTATCGAAATATTTATCCAGGCTTGACACTAATTTTCAAAATCCCAAATCGCAATTAATAGCAGCAGCAATCGCACTAACGCCGGCAGTCTTTTCTCTGTTACAGAATGAAACCGGTTTAGCGTTAGTTTACTTTGCGTTCTTAATACCGATGTACAGGGAAGGCTTGCCACCTGTTTACCTGATAATTGGTTTTTCATTTGCTATCCTGGTGGTTGCTACCATATTGGTCGAAAAAAATACCCTTGCACTTATTCTTACTATCATTGCGGCCATTGTTATCTACGTTTTAAGAAGAACTATCAGGAGGGATAAAGCGGTGCTGGTTCTTGTTTTAGGGCTTTGGGTATTGTGTGTCGGGATTCAAAGATTTGCTGTTCCTTATATTTTTAAACATGTATTACACCAATACCAGGTAGAACGTATTATGAACACTTTTGGAGTAGATTATATTCCTGAGACAAGTACAACAGGATTAGATAAAAGGCAGTTGATTAAAGAGCATAAGGCAAATAAGGCAAAAGAAAACTATAATGTTAAGCAATCGAAAATTGCAATTGGATCCGGTGGCTTATGGGGCAAAGGATTTTTAAAAGGAACACAAACCCAGGGCGATTTTGTACCTGAACAACACACTGATTTTATTTTTACGTCAGTGGGAGAAAATTTTGGTTTCTGGGGAACTTCGTTAGTCATTATTCTGTATATGTTTTTTATGCTTAGGATGGTTTTTCTGGCTGAACGACAGCGAAGTATATTTTCACGTGTTTATGCGTATAGTGTAGCGGCAATTATCTTTTTCCATGTTTCTATTAATATTTGTATGACGGTTGGCCTTGCTCCCGTTATCGGTATCACATTGCCGTTGATCAGTTATGGAGGCTCATCTTTGCTTACTTTTACTATTTTAATTTTCATTTTAATCAGGCTCGATGCCGACAGGCAAATGATTTTGAGATAAATTCAACATTTAATTTATAGGTATGGCTAAAATAATTCCTTTAAGTGAAGGCTCTTTTACAGTTGACCAAACAAAAAAATTCGTTCCGTTTAATAAGGAAAAGGATGATTTGCAACAGCGAATTAAAGGAAGCCTTTTAGTGGAAATACAACCTTTTGTTGTTATTACGTCAAAAGATATTTTATTGTTAGATACGGGTCTCGGTTTTGCAGATAAAGAAGGCCGGTTGCAAATCCATAAAAATTTAGCAGCAAACGGAATAAATGCTGGTGATGTTACAAAAGTGCTCCTTTCGCATCTTCATAAAGATCATTCTGGAGGAGTTGCAATGCCAAATAAAAGAATTGTGAGCTTTGAAAATGCCACTTATTATATCAATAAAAAGGAATGGGAATTTGCGTTAAAAAAAGGATTGCCGTCTTACCAGGTAAACGATTTTTTATTACTTGATAAAAAAGGGAATGTAGTTTTTACAGAAGATGAAGGCGTTATTGATGATTATATTTATTATAAAGTTACCGGCGCCCACAGTCCTTTTCACCAAATTTTTAAAATTGTGGATGGAGATGAAACAATTTTTTTTGGAGGAGATGTAGCACCTCAATTGCAGCAAATGAAAAATCGCTTTAAGGCAAAATATGATTTTGATGGAGGAGCAGCAATGGAACTAAGACAAAAATGGTGGGAGGAAGGTGAAAAAGAAAAATGGACTTTTTTGTTTTACCATGATATTAAACAACCCGTTTTTTCATTTAAATAAAACCAGGGCAAAGCGCGTTCTCTGGAGGATTCATCTAAACTGTATTTGCAGTCGAAGATAGTTCTTTTGTAAAAAAACTTCCGCATTTTACTGCGGAAGCTTTAATGATTTAAACTGTGGGTTTTCAGTTTTTCAAGGATAATGTAAGGCTGGATTAAAGCCTGGTTTTCATTGGGATTAAATATCTTTCTAAGGATCTGAATTCAAAAAAAAAGAAGTTGACTGATATCAGATTTATTTTTGGTTTTTCCCGGATTAGTGGAAATGGTTTTTTTTTGGATATTTGGTTCCGATAATTATCGGAAGGCTCTTTTCAATGGATTTGGATTTTTGATTAATGTTTGTTGAACATCAATCAACTTCTGAGAACAAAGATAGGGCTTAGACAAGGCTTCACAAGAGGGCTATTGACTGTTTTTGCGCCTACTGAATTTACTGTTACAATCGTAATTTTACGAGAAAACATACTGAGATAAATACTTTCAAAAAAAAACTTCCGCATTTTACTGCGGAAGCTTTAATGATTTAAACTGTGGGTTTTCAGTTTTTCATGGATAATGTAAAGCTGGATTAAAGCCTGGTTTTCATTGGGATTAAATATTTTTCTAAGGACCTGAATTCAAAAAAAAGAAGTTGACTGATATCAGATTTTGTTTTTGGTTTTTCCGGGATTAGTGGAAATGGTTTTTTCTGGATATTTGGTTCCGATAATTATCGGAAGGCTCTTTTCAATGGATTTGGATTTTTGATTAATGTTTGTTGAACATCAATCAACTTCTGAGAACAAAGATATAGCCCAACAGTAGGGTGCACAAGCGCAGTATTGACTGTTTTTGCGCTTATTGAATTTACTGTCATAATCGTATTATTACTGTCACGGATATTCGTATATATACTTTTTGAAGCCTGTATAGATTAAAAAATGTCGCAGCTTAATCTTCCTGCTGTTAGAATAAAAATGTCGCTTATTAGTTTGTTTACCGGGAATAATAAAATGATTGTACAAATATTTTCATCCGGTTTTACAGTGGGTATTCCTTATTGAAAGCGAAACAAACGAAGCCAAATGAATAAAGGATAACGTTAATGAACAAACGCAATTATACTTTCTTTTTGTAGTTCAACACGGCCCATGCATTTAATACTACCGCCATAATTGCTACAACTTCCAATTGAGGCAAAATGTCTTTAAAGCCGCTCCCCTTAAGCATTACCATTCTTATTACGGTAACAAGATAAGCAAGTGGATTGAGTTTGGTGATCAACTGGGCCCAGTGCGGCATACTTTCAATAGGCGTAAATAAACCGGCAAGCAATATAAAGATCATCATAAAAAAGAACATGATGAACATGGACTGCTGTTGTGTTTCGCTGTAAGTTGACACCAACAAACCGAAACCTAAAATGGCCAGCAGGTAAACAGAAACAAAAACATATAGCACCAAAAGGTTTCCCTGGGGAACAATATGATAAAGAAAATAAGAAAGAATTAAACCGAGCGTGAAAACTACATTTGCTAAAATCCAAAATGGAATTAGTTTGGCAAGAATAAAATCTCTTTTACGGATGGGCGAAACATTGATCTGCTCGATGGTTCCTATTTCTTTTTCTTTTACGATATTGAGGGCAGTTAAAAATCCTCCAACTAAAGTAACCAGCATTCCAAGAATGCCTGGAATAAGCGAAAGCTCATAATTTCTTTGTGGGTTGAACCAATCCAGTGGAACGACATTTATTCCTGATTCTTCTTTGCTTTTCATCGAAGGCACAAGCCGGACCACAATATCTTTATTATAATTGGCAAGAATTGTCCTTAGGTAACCCGCTCCGAGTCCTGCTTTGGTACCATTAATGGCATTGAACGCAATGAATATTTGCTGACTTCCTTCGCGCACAAGATTTCTTTCAAAACCTGCCGGTATTTCTAAAATCACATCCGCCTTGTCGGTTTCAACATATTTATATGCCTCATCAAAAGTGTTGTCATAATCTATTAATCGAAAATATCCTGAAGAGGTTATATCAGACAACAACTTTCGTGAATCCACAGAATGATCATGATCAACGACAACAAGGTTTATATTTTTAATTTCAAAATTTGCAGCAAGTGGAAGAATGATAAATTGCATGATTGGCATAATGGTAGCAATCCGCAAAATGATTTTATTACGGAATATTTGCCGGAACTCTTTTTGCAATAAAATTTTCAACGTTCTCATTGCAACCTGATTTTAAATTTTTTCAAACTGACCAGGAACAGCACTAATGTGATGACCGCCAATATCAATGTTTCTTTCCACACGGCTGAAAATCCTGCGCCTTTTATCATTACATTTTTTACAATGATGTAATACCATTTGGAAGGAATGACATTGCTAATAAGTTGAAGTGCATAAGGCATATTTTCTATCGGGAACATAAAACCACTTAGCATCATTGCGGGCATCATCATCCCCACCAAAGAGATCAGCATGGCGACTTGCTGGGAGCTGGTTTGTATCGAAATCAAAATGCCCAGCATAAGACAGGTGACGATGAACAAAGTACTTTCGGCAAGAAGTAAAAACAGATTTCCTTGCACGGGAACATCGAGCACGAAGACACTCAAAAGTAAAATTGAAATAAGATCAATCAGTGATAAAATGAGATAGGGTGCGGCTTTAGAAATAATTATGGTCCACGGCTTCATGGGAGAAACGAGCAACACTTCCATCGTTCCGGTTTCTTTTTCTTTTACAATGGCAACGGCGGTCATGAGCACACAAACCAACAGCAACACCAATGCCATCACACCGGGAACAAAGTTGGGCGCACCTTTCAATTCAGGATTGTAAAGCATCCGCGTTTCAGGAATAATCCTGTAAGGAACTTGTTGCAATTGATTTCGCTCAGCCTCATAATTTTGAATAATATTGGTGAGATACGAAACGATTTGGTTGGAAGCATTCAGGTCAGATGCATCGCTAATGATCTGGACTTGTGCTTCTTTATTTTCTGCAAGATTTTGAGCAAACTTCGCCGGAAAAACAACCGCTTCTTTTATGTCTCCTTTTTTAAAGGCAGATAAAAGCTGTTCGTGAGTCAAAAGATTTTTTTCAATTTCGAAATAGTGGCTGGCCCCAATTTTAGTGGTTATCTGTTGTGAAGCGTAGTCTTTTGCATAATCTACAATTACAATTTTGGTATTTTTTATTTCATTTGATAAAGCAAAACCAAACAGCAAAACCTGCACTACCGGCATTCCGAAAAGAATCAGTAGCACACGCCTGTCGCGCAATACATGCCGGAATTCTTTTTTTACAAATGATAAAAACTGTTTCATTTTATGGTTTATTCATTTCTTTTAGCTCCGCGGGCCAATTCGTAAAAAACTTCGTCCATCGTTTCAACATTAAATTTCTTTTTCAATTCACCAGGCGCATCCAACGCAGCAATCTTACCATCAACCATTATACAAATGCGGTTGCAATATTCAGCTTCGTCCATATAATGCGTGGTTACAAAAACCGTAATGCCTTTGTCAGCCGCGGCATAGATCAAATCCCAAACCTGCCTTCTCGCGGCAGGATCCACGCCACCGGTTGGTTCATCTAAAAAAACAATCTTGGGATCGTGAAAAATGGCAACCGAAAAAGCAAGCTTTTGTTTCCATCCGAGAGGTAAATCTTTCACCAGTTTATTCGCCTGCTTTTGCAAACCCAAATCGTCAATCAAAGTTTTACTTCGGTCTTTAATCTGCTGGTCTGACAAACCATAAATGCCACCAAAAAACTGCAGATTTTCCAACACAGTAAGATCTTCATATAAAGAGAACTTTTGGCTCATGTAACCAATATTCTTTTTTATATTTTCTGCTTTTTTGTAAACGTCAAAACCTGCTACAGTGGCCTTTCCGGAAGTAGGATTGGATAAACCGGTGAGCATGCGCATTGCGGTGGTTTTTCCTGCACCGTTGGCGCCCAGGAAACCAAATATTTCACCTTTAAAAACTTCAAACGTTATTTCATCCACTGCAGTGAAATCACCAAAACGTTTGGTCAGTTTATCTGTTTGTATAACTACTTCAGGCATTCTCTATTTCAAAAGTTTTATGAAAGAATCTTCAACACTTGCCTTTATCGGCTTAACTTCCACATTTTCCAGGCCTTTACTCTGCAAATAATTTTTTAAATCTTTTTCAAATTCCTCCGCTTCTTGCGATTCCGCTGCATCTGTTACCACATGCGCATATTCTCCAAAAGAATAACTGGCTTTCGCTTTATCGAATCGCGAAAGTTCTTTAAGCAGCGTCGACATTTGGTTTGCCTTTACTGCAAATAATTTATCAGGATAAGCAGCGGAAATATTTTCCGGTGTATCGATCGATAAGATCTTTCCATTTTGAATCAAAGCAATTCTATCGCATAAGTCAGCTTCATCCATGTAAGGCGTAGAAACTAAAATGGTAATTCCCTGCTTTTGCAACCGTTTCAGCATTTCCCAAAATTCTTTTCTTGAAACCGGATCAACACCGGTTGTCGGTTCATCTAAAAATAAGAACCGTGGGTTTATGAATGAGTGCGCAACACAAAGCCAGTTTTTGTTTCATTCCACCTGAAAGTTTGCCGGCGCGCCTTTTTTTAAAAGGTTCCAATTGCACGTAAATATCTTTGATGAGATCATAATTTTCTTTGACGGTTGTTTCAAAAACGGTTGCAAAAAAATCAAGGTTTTCTTCAACACTCAGATCCTGGTATAGTGAAAATTTACCGGGCATATATCCAACGGTATTTCGTATCGATTTGTAATCTTTTACCACATCAAAACCCTCTACTGTCGCGCTTCCGCTGTCGGGCAATAATAGTGTTGTCAGCATTCTGAAAATGCTTGTTTTACCGGCGCCGTCAGGGCCGATGAGGCCAAAGATCTCCGCTTCTTTTACAGTAAAAGAAACATGATCTACTGCCAGCACTTCCTTTTTTTTGCCGTATGTTTTTACCAAGGTCTTTTGCCGAAATCATAATTACTTTTTACCAGTAAACGAAACTTCTCCGTACATTCCTATTTTGAGATAGCCATCATTCTTCACACTAATTTTAACTGCGTAAACCAAATTAGCGCGTTCATCTTTTGTCTGAATAGTTTTTGGAGTAAACTCTGCCTTATCATTGATCCATGTTATCGTTCCGTCATATTCTTTCATTTTTCCTGATTGATCATCGACCAAAACTTTCACCTTCTGCCCGAGTTTTATTGAAGTAAATTGATCGCCGGTTATGTATGCACGCAAGGTTATCGTCGAAAGATCTGCGATGGAATAAAGCGGTTTGCCAACAGTTGCCATTTCATCTTTTTCCGCAAATTTTGTCAACACCGTTCCTGTAACAGGATTAATGATTTTTGATTTTTCCAACTGGTCATTGACTTGTTGAATTTGTATGTACAAAGGGTTTACTTCGGAAGAAATACCTGAATGCTGAGTTTGTAAAGCAGAAGTTTGGGCAGCACCTTGTTCATTAACAGCTTTTAATTGTTGTTGGGCTTCATCAACCTGTGCGTTAATATCATCTAATTGTTTTGGCGTAGCCGCATCAGCTTTTACCAAATTCTGAACACGCGCTTGTTCATGTTTCAGATAATCAAGGCGGCTTTGTATTACCGCAGCCTGCTGTTTAAACTGCGCCGTTTGTGCAGCAATATCAGGAAGCTTTGTGCCTGTTGCTTTTATCTGTGCCTCCAGTTGTTTCTTTTTTAAATACAATTGGGTGGTATCGATGTAACCAACTTGCCGGCCTGAATTCAGTGTTTCCCCTTCATCAATGTTGAACACTTCTATTACACCGTTGGCTTCCGCCGGCACCATAATTTCTGTGGCTTCAAAAGTTCCAGACGCATCATAATCGTCTTTCTTATTATTGCAAGCCGAAAATAAAAGTGAGAACAAAAGAATGCACCCGGTCAATTTTAAAATTTGTGAATTTCGTTTTATCATTTCTTTTCGTTTTATAAAACAGTAGAATTTTTTATCCTGGTTTTTACTCATTCTCCAACCGTGTTTCGTTGATTGTATTCTGCCACAAGCAATTGTACCTGGTGTATAATTTTATTTTGCGTTGCCTTATTTTCCGCGTTTACTTCACGCAGATAATCGCTGCTGGTGATAACTCCGTAATCTAATTGTGCAAGTGCTGTTTCTTTTATATGTTTCCGAAGCGGAATGATCTCTTCATCAGTCTGAAGCATTTTTTCCAGCTTTTGTCTTTCTTCATTTTGCTGTTGCAAAGCCACTTTGGTATTGAAGAGAAAAGTCTCTTTTTGAACTGAAACATTTTGCCTGTTGAGATTAATCAAAGACCGTTCATTTTTCAACGTATAAAACCCGGTAATAGGAAAAGTAAATCTTAATCCACCGATATAAAAAGGGTCGAAATTGTTACTTAAAATGTTGAACGCAGGTTTTCCAAAACCGCCTTGTACAAAAAAACTGATCTTAGGCCGGTTGCGTGCGCTGAGCAAATTATTTTGCGCATCAAAAATTTTGTTTTGGAAATCAAATAGTTGCAATTCGGCCCGATGGATATTTTGTGAAGGATTGATGTTTGGAGGCATTACAAAAACCGTATTCGTATCAATTTGCCTGTGAATAAAAAGCCCAAGCATATCTGTAAATGCTTTTTTGTTTGACTGTAATTCCAGGGTTTGTTCATCAGTATTTAATAACTCTGCTTTTAATACATCAGCGCTGCTTTTGAGGGCTGTTCCGTTTGCGATTGCGGCATTTATTTTATTCAACCCTTGCTGAATGTCATTCTTCATCAACTCATTTTGTTTTTGCTGCGCCTCTACAAGTAATACTCCAAAGAACAACTGGTTGATCCGGTCTTTTAATTTGTACAATTCAACCTCCAGTTTTTGCTGGTCGACAACGGTAGCAGCCTCCTGCAACTTTTTTTGCTCCCTAATCACTCCTCCATCATAAATTGGCTGATTTACTTCTGCGTAAACTCTATACTGGTCTTTCGTAAGAACCGGAACTCCCGGAATTGCTTTAGGAAATTGTGTTACATCTGATTGATAAGTTGCCTGGCCGGAAATATTGATCTGCGGCAAAAAACCTTTCGAAATATTTGCGATCGTATATTCACCGGTTTTTTCAATCAGCAAGTGTTGCTTTATCAAAGGGTAATTTTGCTGTGCAAGAAAATAGCACGAATCAAGGGTTAGTGAATTTACTTGTGCTGCCACAATTCCCCCCCAAAGGATCCAACAGGCCGTAAGAAAAGTTTTCATTTTTTTCATTTGCTTTAATCATTTGATTAATTAAAAAGCAAAATTTTTATTTCGCTTTCAACATTGCTTTCACCCAAACCGGAATCAGCTTTTTCCTCTCCTTCAAAACTGCATCAAGTTCACTTTTGGTCGTTGCTGCAATAAGACTGAAGGCTGGTTTTGCCACAAAAGGAAAAATAGTCATTCCAAGTATGTTCATTAAAAAATGAATCGGATTTAAATCCGGTCTTTTTTCCTTTAATTGCTGTATAAAACTTATTTGGTTGTTGATTTTTTGCAAAGGGAGGATTTTCTTTATTGCATCAGCATGTCCTTTCATTTCACTTAAAACAAAAAGAGGTAATTCGGGATTTTCCGTAAGCACATCAATATAATTGGAAACCATCAATTCAATTTTTGTTTCTAGTTTGGTTGAAGAATCATTAATAATCTTAAGCAAAACACCAAAAAACTGCTGAACTTTCTCCTGCATCACCTGGTGGAATAATTTCTCTTTACTACGGAAATAATAATTGAGCAAGGCAAGGTTAATTCCGGCTTCTTCAGCAATATCACGTGTGCGGGTGGCCGAGTAACCTTTTTGCAAAAAAACTTTTCGTGCAGCTTCCTTGATTTTTTCTTCGGTAGAAGTGTCTGTTTGTATGCGTGATTTGGTGGGCACGATTGGTTTTTATTTAAAGTTTTTACAAAATAAAAACTATTTTTTAGTTTAACCAAATGTTTTAATCAAATGTTTAATTTCTTTTTAGAAATAATAAATTTTCTATTAGCCTTACCCGGTTAATGTAAATCATCTTATTATTAATTACTTCAATTCGTTCTTCAAAAATCAATTTTGTATTATCTTAGGCCGCTGAAACAACCACAATTAGAAAATGGAAAGCTTTCCTAAGTTCAGTAATGATTATGATGAAAACATTGAAATGCAGAATAATTTTCTTTTGATGAAAATTATGTTGGAGTCGGATGTTACAATAAGTTCCTCTCATCCTCAAACACCAGAAATGAGAAATAACTTTTTAAAGTTTGTTATAAAAAATAAACTTCATCTCACCTTTTTAAACAAAGTAACAGATCTACTCGGAAATCCTGTTTTTGCAGATGAACAGCAACTTGATGAAGGTGCATTCAAGTTAGAATACAAACGATTAAAAAACCTGTTGTATTCTCATTCAATAAAAGTGGAATTTGATAAAAAATTAAATGACAGGCTCAAATACAATTTTATTACAAAAGAATTGTTTGAGTTTGAAACTGACCAGAATCCGGAACTACCTATGAAGTTTTCCTATGAATTTTTTCATAGGGATTTTGAGAATGAAGTAAGGGAAGCCGCTGATTTTTTTATGACTGATTTTTTTGAAAATGAGTTGCAAAAGGAAGGTAATTATGGCATTGACATTTTTGCGTGTCCAAAAACATTCGGAGTTACCGAAGAAAAATTCCTGAAACAGATCGATTCCGTATATCCATTGTTTTATCAAATAAGCGATTCTTCCTTTACAATAGAAAAGATAGAAACTGATACAAAACTCGTTAAAAGCAATTTTGAAGGTACTGCTTATTGTGAAGGAAATTTGGTGTATACAGTTCAATACGCGGATGGTGATGTCCGTAGAATAACAGGACGCTTTAAAATTTATTTTTCTCTACAATATATTGGTTTTCTTTTGAGCTATTATGAAATTGCCGGGCTGAATTTAGAGGGTGAATCGTCTTCAATTGTTGAATAGGAGAAGAAATAAAATCATGAAGCAAAAGACCACTTGTACATAGACAGTTTTCGGGGTATCAAATTCGATTTGACCTGGGATAAATCATTACTAATTGGAAAATTTACTCTTCAACTTCGACCACTAGTACAGAGTAAGGATCCATTTTAAAACTCAAATCTTTCGCAAAGGGTATTGTTGCTTCATTCGATTTAATGGCATCAGGATGTTCCATAGAAGGTGCATCATTCAAGCCAGCATGGAGAGTAAATAGTTTAACCACAGCATTACCTGGAATTGCTGATCCTTTCAATCTTACCAATAAAGTATTGGCTGTAGCCGCATAGTTTACAGCTTTTATAACGATTCGTTTTCCATCTTCAGCTTTTGCAGCAATCGCATCAATTGTTCCAGAAGTCCAATCTTCAGGTTTCATCTGGTCGATATCGTCAAAAAAGGCGGAACGATTTTCAATATCCCTGAAAGTCCCCGATGTGGAAGCCAATTGTATGGGTGCATAGTGATCCCGGAATAATTTTTCTACCACGTATCCCGACCCCGGAAACCATGATACATGATCATGATAGATGAAAGCCCTCCATTCGGGATTATCGGTTGTGTTGCGCATAAGCAGCGCAGGACAACTCATAGACAATTGGGGACTTAACCGCTCATACGCAATCAGGCTTCCGGCCGTATGCAAACCGGCACGCCAATCGTAGGTGCCACAAAGGCTCCATTCAAGCACGCCAATTTTAATATTCGGATGACTTGAATTCTGAATGTAGTGATCCAGCTTAACGAGGTAATCGGAAATACGCTGAACGCCCGATTGAAAATTCTCCGGTTCATATTCGTAATTATGACATCCCAGGATATCAAAATTAGCTCCGGCTATATCAATTACCTTCTGACTCCAGTTCAAATCGTTTGAACGTTTTTGCCCACAAGCAACAATCTTTGATGCGGGAGCAATCTCTTTCAATTTCTCTCCATACACGTTTACAATGTCTGCATATTGATCAGCAGAAAGGTTATGATTCATAGGTTCATTATCAATCTGGAAATAGGGAATATTATACGGTTGTGGGTGGCCGTTAGCAGCCCGTATTTTCCCGAATTTTGTGGTTGGCGGGTCAACCAGGTAATGCACCCAGTTCATTGCGTATGCAACTTCTTCTGCATTGGTTGATGTTGCTGGCAAAACAATTAACGGTTTGGCATCCAGTTGACGGCATAATTCAAGGAATTCATCTGTACCAAATCCGTAATAATCGGAATACCCTCCCCACATTTCATTAGGGTGATATATCCTTGACACAGCCGGTCCGATTCCATCCTGCCATTTGTAAGTGGAAGCGAAAGAGCCGCCGGGCCACCGAATGAATGAAGGTTTCAATCCTTTGAGCGATGCAAGAAGATCAGGGCGAAATTTACCATGGGCTCTGGCGTCCGCAGTCATCATTGAAATAAAATCAATTAGAACAGAGCCTGAACCGGTGGCGCTAATTTCAAGTACGGCTTGTGTGTCTGTTTTGGATGCGGTGAAAGTATACTTTACTTTTTGCCATCCTGTATCGGCATACGGTAATGAAGTTTTTGCAATTTCATTGTTGTTGATATCGGTAATGCGAAGTGCGATGAGGGGATTACCGGCTTCGTGTTTTATCCAAACCGATCCATTATAAGTCACTCCGCTTTTCATATAAATGCGTTGCTGGCGGATTCCGGCAACGCCATCGTTCGGTGAAAGACGGATGCTCCTTAAACCGTTTTTAAAATTTACATCTACAAGTTCAACCTTTCCGTTTTTCTCCAACGGCTTCCAATAAGTTTCAAAATCCTTTCCTTCAAAACCCTGGCCGCGTACTTGCTCTGCATACAATCCGTCTACCACTGAATGATTAATATGTTCCAGAAACTGGCCGTAAATTTTTTTATCTATGGTGCTTACGGGATGATCGACATCCACCAGGAGAACTGCAACACCAGGAGTTTCGTGCTGCAATTTTTGTTTTGTTTTGTGATCGCGAGAGGATGAACAAGCTAATAAAAACAGTGAACTATATAGAACAGGCAACAACTGAGATTTGAAAAAGCGTAGATTCATAACATTGAAGTTTCAAAAGAAAGTAAGTTATTATTTGCAGAGCATTTGGATACAATTTTTACCGACGAAAACAAAAAACAGCTTTGCTGTTATTCAGATGCCAGGAAATATCTACAAATATTGAACAAAACCTTCCATGTTTGTGCGTATTTTAAACACCTTGTCATGGCCAACGATGTAAAGTGTTTTCATATCACTATCGCCAAAGCAAAGACTTACAGGGAATGAAGGGAGATTGATCATTCCAACAAATTCCCCTTTATTGTTAAATATCTGTACCCCGTAATAAGTCGCAACGTAAATATTACCTTGTTTATCAATTGCCATTCCGTCAGCACTGGAAGACTTTCCTTTTCGATCCAGGACGGTTTCAACCAAAAACAGTTTTGCGAACTTTCGCCCGTTGCTGATAGTTCCATCTGCATTTACATCATAAGCCCAAATAAAATTATCCTTATCACTTTTTACAGGATACCAGGATTCATCATCATAACAATTATTGATGTACAAAGTTTTGCCATCCGGAGACAGTAAAATACCATTAGGCATGGCAAATTCATTAGGCTTGGTAATCCTCGTTATTTTCCCGGCAGGAGAAACATAATAAACTGCACGTCCTGGTTGAAATTTCTTTTCTTCCATGGTGAACTGCGGATCGGTAAAATAAATACCACCCTTTGCATCAGTGATAATATCGTTAGGACCATCGATTGGTTTTCCATCGTATTTATCTGCAATTACTTTTACCACTTTTCCATCGGTTGTCATCTCAACTACTCGGTGTCCCATCATATCACAAACAAGCAGATGGCCATTTTTATACGGGTACAGTCCATTCGTTTGCATTTTCCCTTCGGTAATATATCGGTAACTGCCATTTGGATCTAATTCAACTGTGGAACTTTTTTTCGGATTGCCATTGAAATCCTGATCGAAATACATGTTGGAGAAATAGATCTTGCCATCCATCCATTTCGGGCCCTCTGCAAAGGTTAATCCCGGTTTTGTTTTTTTACCATCGACAAACAGTTCCAGTTTTGAATCTTCGGGAATGATCGCATGATAAGCAGCCATTCTTGCTTTTTCTTTTTCTAAATAATCTGCACGTGCAGGCCAAAAAATATCCAGTGCATCACAGCCAAGGTCTCCAATTTCAGCCGCATGCACCATATTTGATGGGATACGTACGACATCATTTGTTTTCATATTTTGTTTTTCGTCCAAAAGAATTTCATTGCAAGCGCCCCGTAGCACAAACATCATTTGTTCTTCCGGATGTATATGGGACGGAAAAGTTGAATTGGGATCCATTGAAATAAAACTTAGCTGGGTATTCTTTCCTGAAATCAATCTCGAATGTGCCTCTTCAGCAAGTGTAGTCAGTTGAATATTGTACAAATCATAAACTTTATTCGGTACCACGTTCGGTGTTTGTTTTGTCTCAACATCTGCTACCTGGGAAGGAAGATTTTTTACACCAGCTTTTTGAAGATAATCAAGACGCAAAGGACTATAAGCTTCAAGCAATTTTGCACCGTTTGCACCGGCAGTTACAGCATTTTTACTTCCTTTTTCAAGATAGACAAAATCAATTTCTGGTGTACCGCCATGCGTTCCATCGGGTACCTCTCTTTTTTTCGCTAGCATCGTAACAGGTACTCCGTTTATCAATTGATCAATAGAGCCTTCAAGCACAAAAACAAATCTGTCAGCAGGCAAAGTTTCTTCAGGAATTTTTGCATTTGGTGCCAGTTGAAGGATGCTGATCATTGTGCCGCTTCCCCAAAAAAGTTTAGCGTTCACACCCGGATATAATTGAAAGCTGTCCAAGTTACTCACACTTGTAACTTTAGCTGCTTCGAGATTAGATTCAATCGAATTTTTGGGAAGGCCTGCAATTTCTCTGGCAGTCAAATTATACTTTGAAACCAACTCCTGGTTTTTCTTTTGCCACTTGGGAGTTACATCTGAAGTAGAAGTGCAACGTGTCAGGCAAATGAAGCAAATAGCAAACAGTCCATAAAAAGCAATTTTATTTATTCGTGTTGCTCTCATAATTACTTTTGTTTTTTAAAGTGCAGATGAAAATAATTATTTCAGTTCAGATAAATGTGCAGGATTTAGAGGCATATTTTACTGAATATTTTTTGATGTGGCTTCTCTATTTTTAATCGTTATTTAATTTTTTAGCCCATCGTTCATATAATGTTATGATGTTTTCGTAGGCTTTCACCGCTATATTTAAGCCGATTAATACCGAAACTCTGCCAAAAATATCTTCGCTTTTGTCATTTGCGGTGTATTTGATAAGCTACTATCTCTTTAAGTGGACGATAGTTTTGTCTTTCCGATACCAATTTGCAAACCAAACAAAACAGATTTGAGAGATTTTAATTTTGCCTTTTTACTTCATTTACTGGTTTCTTCAAATTGCTAGATTGCCTCTCTTGTAAATTCTCCATTTATTTTCCTCATAATGTTAAGAGGATTTTTATCTTTTAATCCTTCAGGCAAAAATTCCTGCGGACAATCCTGATAACACACAGGACGTAAAAAACGTTTGACCGCTTCTGTTCCGACAGACGTAAAGTGGGCAAAGGTTGTAGCAGGAAAAGGGCCGCCATGCATCATGGCATTACATACTTCAACACCTGTAGGTACACCGTTGTATATCACTCTTCCTACTTTCGATATCAATATGTCAATACAGTTTTGAAATTGTTTAAAATCATCTGAAGTTCCAATGACAGTCCCTGTCAATTGTCCATGCAAAGAATGCAAAGCATTTTGTAACTCTTTCTCATCCTCACACACGACCACTAAAGATGTAGGGCCAAAAACTTCGTTTTGCAATGTATTGTTTTCAATAAAATTTTTGGCTGTTGTTTGCGCCAGCGAAGCACTCCCTTTATATTCTGCGTTTGTATCGTCACCGTTCCATACAACATTTACTCCTTCCTGTGAAATCAGTTGTTGCCGTTCTTTATGATATGAAGAACAAATCGTTTGGTTTAACATAGTTCCAGGAGCCACCTGTTGTAAGGATTGTGCAAGTTTTTGGATGAAAGTTTCGGTCTGGTCATTTTTTAAAGCAAATATCAATCCGGGATTGGTACAAAACTGTCCAACGCCAAGTGTGATAGATGCAGAAACTTGTGAAATTACAGTATCTACATCCTGCTTTATTTTGTTGGGAAGAATTAAAACAGGATTAATGCTGCTCATTTCTGCGTAAACAGGAATTGGTTCTTCTCTTTCGTTTACAGCTGCTTTAAAAAGTGACATTCCTGCACGATAAGAACCAGTGAAACCAACGGCTTTTATTCCCGGGTCTTTTACTAATTTTTGTCCCAATTTTGAACCTTCTCCAATTAAAGAAGAAAAAACACCATCTGGCATATTACACTTCTTTGCAGCATTAATAATAGCTGATGCTACCAATTCATTTGTACCAAGGTGAGAACTATGTGCCTTTACAATTACAGGGCAACCAGCAGCCAATGCTGAAGCGGTATCACCGCCGGCAGTAGAAAATGCCAAAGGAAAATTACTCGCAGCAAACACAGCAACAGGGCCAATTGGCTGAAACATCATTCTCAGGTCAGAACGGGGTAAAGGTTTGCGATCTGGCAATGCAGTATCAATAATAGCTTCAACAAATGAGCCTTCACGCAACAGAGTAGCAAATAGTTTAAGCTGACCCATCGTCCTTCCTCTTTCGTTTATTATTCTTGCCGGCGGCAAACCACTTTCCAAATTACCTCTTTCAATCAATTCATCACCTAATAAAAGAATCTCATTTGCAATAGTGTCCAGGAATTCTGCTCTTTCTTTAAAAGAAGTTCTTTTATAAATTTCAAAGGCAGAAGAGGCTTTCGATATAGCTTCATCAATTTCCTGCTCGCTTGCTACAGAAAATTCCCCTGGCAAATTGTTTTTCAATACAGTACTGAAGGCATATAATTTTTTTTCTCCTGCCCCCTTTCTTTCAAAAGCAATAAAATTATCTCCTGATATCATGGTTTACATTTTTAAATGAAATAAATAGATTCTTATTCTTATTGCCTTAGTTTTTGCAGATAACTTTCATCAAAAAACAGGCAATTTCGAGGCATTATTTTCTATTCTTTTAACTGTCTGATTTTCAAGCTGTGTATCCTTTATAGTATGAATGTTAAGATCACTTCTTCATAGCAATAAGCGTTGTAATCAGTTTTCTAAAATCAGTCGTTATTCCAACCTCTTTTACTATTAAATACAAAGCACTCAAAACAAAAATGTAAAAACTTCCAATAAAACCCACCGAAAGATTTTAAACAATAACAAAAACATGTCGAAACGAATCTAATGCTTTTCTATTGATATAAGATGAAGTTTTTATCTTGCCCAATTGGAAATAACTGAAGTAGACAGAAAGATGTTTCTTTCATCGGTGCAAAAAATACATAAAAATCAATTTTGTTTGTATGCTGATGTCCGATTTTTTACCTTTTCCATGCATTTGCATAAAAGTCTGCCAAACTAAACATTCAAAAAATCTCAAATATTCATGATAAAAGTGTAGATATCGGGAATTTGTGGCTCACAGTTATTTTGTGCAGTTCCTTTGTTTAACTTTTGAAGTTTTTGATCAATATTTTCTTTTTCCTTCTGGAGTGAATCCTTCATTTTGTTCAGTTCCTGCTGGTGATTGGCTTTTAAAGAATCAACTTTTTGCTCCATAGTCTTTATCTGATTTTCCTGTACCTTTTTTAATGAATCGATATTTTGGTTATAACGGTAACCTCTGCTATTTACATCCGGGGCAGGATTGTCCTTACGGGAATCGCTATTCCACTCGTTATTACTATCATCAGAACGTCGGCCATCCAATGTATAAAGCCCGTCTTCTCTCATTACATATTCAACTCCTCTTTCATAATCAAAATCGCCATTATTGTCACTATAGTTATACCAATCATAATTATTCCTCCAAAAACCTTCGAACCTTACTGTATTCCATTTCTCAAAATTCCTGTTAATCTTAATATAGTGCCCAACGGGAACTGCAATCGTCAGTTCGACAAACTGGTTCCTGAATTTATCAGTTGTATTGATGGCTATTGATCTGTCTGCCATCAAAAGGGAATCGTTTTGAAAAACATTAAAATGAATGAGGGATGCTAATGAATCAGCATTTCTCCTGTTGCTTCCATTGCAAAGTTTTACCTCGCTAACTTCGAAACTATCAGAAGTGGATTTGGTGATTCTTATTCTAATATTAGTGATGTAAGCCGTATCCTCGTCCATTCCAAAAGTAGCAAAAGGTTGCAGCCTGAACCAACTGTTATACCTGTTATAATTATTATCATTTATTGGCATCACCTCAAGCCTGTTAATATGTGGGTCATTGAGTTGAATGTTTTGAACATTCATTGAGTTAATACTTCTGAAATCACGACCAATAGAAATGAACAATCCTACAAAACACACAATTCCAACAATCCAAAGTCCAAGGAATGACCAGCGCATTAATTTGTTTGTCTTTTTGATCCGGGCAAATCTTCTTATGATAAAGGTTATGATTCCTATAACGGGAACTGCTATAAAGAAAATGAGAGTACCCCAGGCAAATACAGTTTGCCAGCCTGTAGTCAGCACAAAATCCTTCAAGGGGAATAATCCGATAGCAACAGTTGCAATCGCGAACAAAGCGATTATTATAGATATCGCAATAATGCTCAGGATAAAATACATAAATATCTTAAAAATGGTAGTGATAATATTTCCCAAAGCACCCGAGGATCGATGAGCCACATAGTGAATTTCTTTACTAAACTCGGTACCCTTTTCCCTTGCTGCAGCGCCGGCTTCCATTCCCATTTTCCCTACTTTTTCGCCTACTTCTTTTCCCATTTTTCCAACTCTTTCGCCTACTTCCTGCATTTCTTTTAAAACTGAATTTTTAATAGAATTTAAATCGACCCTTTCTCCTTTCATTTCAAGCTTTTCACTGGTGGTGTTGGCCTCAGGAATTACCAGCCATAAAATAATATAGATGATAAAACTGCCTGGGCTAAAAGAAAAACTTAGAAAATTTGGAAAAGTCAACGGCCCAAAATGCCCCCACCTGAAAAAGAAGGAGATAAACGGTACCAAAAATATAACCCTTGGGATCCAGGGATTGATATTAAAATAGCTTCCTATCCCGCTGCAAACACCGGCAATTATTTTACCGTCCGGATTGCGGTACAGCCTTTTTCTTACACCATTTTCGATCATATTGCTTCCTGGCACAAAGGCCCATAATAAAATGTAAGCCAGAAGCCCAACGCCGGAAATGATAAATAATATCCTGACAAAAACCGGGTCTATTCCGAAATAGGCAGCAAAACCACTGCAAACACCTCCAAGTATCTTGTTATTCTCATCACGGTAAAGACGCCTTCCTTTCCAGCTCCAATCGCCCTGGAAATAATTTTCATCGCGTTTTTCATTTGTGTAAGACGACTTGCCGTTTTCACTCTCGCCCTGTTCTGCTTCTTCCAGTTGCTCCGGGCGTCCCATGTTATTAATAATCGTATTTACATCATCGTCGGTAATGCAGGTGCTGCCACCTTTTAATCGTTCCTGGAACAATTCGCTGATGCGGCTTTCGATATCATTGATGATCTCATCTTTCCCTTCCTCATTGGCAAAATAGCGACGCAGGCTTTCTATATATTGTTGCAGCAACTCATAAGAACTTTCTTCAATCGGTACGACCGTACCCTGAAAATTTATATTTATTACTTTTTTCATTTCTGTTGAATTTATTGGTTGTTTGTTGTTTCTGAATTTTTGTTTTTGCCTGTTATCGTTTCTACTGCGCCGGCAAGTTCCAGCCATGTTGCTTCCAGTTCTTCATAAAATTTTGCCCCTTTTTCAGTAAGGGAAAAGTATTTCCTTGGCGGGCCGCTGTTACTTTCAACCCACCGATAAGTAAGAAACTCAGCATTCTTTAATCTTGTAAGCAAAGGATATAATGTTCCTTCCAGGATATTGAGGTTAGCAGATTTCATCATATCAATAATATCGCTTGGGTAAGCTTCTCCAAGCTTTATTATCGACAGTATGCAAAACTCCAAAACCCCTTTTCGCATCTGGCTTGCTGTGTTATCAATATTCATTTTATTGGTTTTAAATCTGGGACTATTATTAATTTCTAATACAAATGTAAGGTATTTAATAATACTATGCAATACATAATACCTGTTTTTTGAAGGTAGTAAGTTTATAGCATGAAAAAGGATTTGCCTGAAATGCTTTAGCAGAAAGGGTTTATGTAAATTTTCGCAGAACGGATACCTGAAAAAATTATTATAAAAGGATTAATAAAGCGGATGAATGGCAACAATAACCAGAAGTCAGAGATGTTTAGGTAAAGTTTGAGAGGATTAGAATATATACAGTTGGCCTCAATAGTTTACAGTTCTCACTTAAAACTATTTAAAAGGACACGTTACACAATAGACCAATTCAGGGGATAGTACCGGCAGACTGATGCCTGTTTTCCATAACTGTTTGCATATTTTAAATGTCTTGTTGTCCTTTTACCGAATACAATTAAAATTTTAAACGAAATTCAACAAAGGATATTTTTTGCCTAATATCTTCTCATCATCTGCTCCAAGCCAGTTATGTAACAGTGTAGCATATACGCTTTTAAAATCTACTTTATGAATAAGGTCGCCTTCATTAAGCGCATTTAAATCCGGCATTGCATTTATCAGTCCTTTTTGCTTTAATCCACCTCCAATAAAAAACATATTGTTTGCTGTACCATGATCTGTTCCACCACTTGCATTTTGTGATACTCTTCTGCCAAATTCACTAAAAGTGATTATAGCGACATCTTCAAAACGATGATTGTTTTTCATATCAGTTACAAAAGAGTTTATAGCATCATTCAGTTCTGTAAATAATCTTTTCTGCTGGTTTTCCTGGTTTACATGCGTATCGAAACTGCCAATGCTAACATAATAAACTTTTGTATTGATGTCACTTAAAATGAGTGAAGATATGGTTTGCAAATTCTTTCCCAAACCTGTTGCAGGATAACTTTGCGAAGAAGGGCGAAGCCGGCTTTGTTCATAAATATAATCGGCACTGCTTAAAGTTTCACTCAGGGTTTTATAAAGATAATCAACCACCGGTTCTTCATTTTCATGAACTGCATTAATTTGTTTAAAATATTTTTCATTGCTGGAACTGTATAATGTTTTCGGATTGCGCAAAGCCAGCCCTTTTATTTTTTCACCTTTCAAAGCAAGGCTTAATACATCATCAATTTCAAGTGCCTGGGTAGGTTTTTCGCAGCCACTACATTGCGCATCCAAATAACGCCCAAGCCATCCGGTACTGATGTATTCATTACTGTTGCTGGCGCTTTGCCAGATGTCCATACTTCTGAAATGAGAACGGTCGGGATTAGGATAACCCACACTATTCATAATGCCAAGATTCCCTTCATCAAAAAGATTTTTAAAAAACGGCAATGCGGGATTAATACCAGCTTCATCAGTTAACTGAAGTGCTTTATCTTTTTGTATTCCCAGGTGTGGCCGTGATTTGTAATAAATATCATTGCGGATAGGTATAACGGTATTCAATCCATCATTTCCGCCGCTTAATTGCAACACAACTAATACTTTATTTCCCGGAGGAACCAAAGATTTTGTTTCAAAAGCCTTCAGGAATTTAGGCATCATTAACGAAGCCGAAGCCAATGAACCGATTTGCAAAAATTCTTTTCGTTTTATCAGCATGATATTTAATTTCGTTTGTTCTTGATCGTTACATCATTGAAAATCAACACAACTGGTACTCCGGCGTACTCATTAATTCAATCATTGTTGATTTAATAAAACCTTCTCTTGAATTACTTTCAATGTATCTTTTTAAAATATTTGGGTTGATAGAGCCGGCTGTTTGCAAAACAATTTCATTCACTTTTTGCAAAAGATCTTCACGTTTTGTGTTTTCAAATACTTTATAAACCGAATCCCAGTCAACCGTTACAGAAAGATTCCTTCGGTTGTTTCCGGGATCGGCGCCTTCTCTTCCCATCATAACATCATCGTCTTCTTTTGGTGTTATCAACATTTCTTCAGAATTGGTAAGCAATTGTGGAAGCCGCATTCTGAACATCAGAGCGCTGCTGTCTATCCAGTTTTTTCCGCCAGGCCATCCTGCTACATTTGGCGGAAAAAATAATACCTGCCCCAATACTTTTTCAAACAACATCTGTACTTCAGGCCGATCAAGTTCCATTGGTATCAATCTTCTGACGCCAACCAATAATTCTACAGGAGATTTAATTCTTGTTCCAATATTTTTTTCTTCATAAAACCATTCGCTGGTGAAAACATCATTCATCAATTGCTGAATACTATAATTACTTTGATAAAACCGTTCGGAAAGAAATGCAACCTTTTCAGCATCAACTTCTTCGTTTACAAAAAATTTGTAAATCTTTTGTGTGATGAAATTCGCAGTTGCTTTTTGTTCAAGAATAATATCAAGAATATCATCTCCATCAAAATTTCCTGTCTTGCCCAGAAAAGTTTTTGCGCCGTTATCATGAAGGAATGGCCGTTCCATAAATTCTCCACGCAAGTTAAAACCCCATCCTGTAAAGGCTCTTGCACCTTCTTTTACATCTGATTCTGTATAATTTCCTCTGCCCATTGTAAATAATTCCATTACCTCGCGAGCAAAATTCTCATTGGGATGCTGTTTTTTATTTTGTTGATTGTTCAGGAAAGCCAGCATAGCCGGGCTTTTGCTCACTTCACGCAAAAGGTTGCCAAAATTCGAAAAAGCATTTTGCCTTATAGTATTTATTAATTGTTGCTGAAAGAAAATATTAAGAATCCTGCAGGCAAAATGGCCATGCCAGAAAAGGCTCATTTTTTCCCGCAATTGCGCTTCACTGTTTATCATTTCGTTGAGCCACAAAATGTTTAGATCTCTTATATTTTGGGCCGATTGCTTTCGAAACTGCTTTTTTTGTTCAAGGGTCAATTGCTGCATTTTGCCGATATCCCGCAGGCCTTTTATCAAACCATCATAAGCATTGTTGGCAACATTTAAAGTTGCAGGCGCTTTGGAAGACGTTTTTATTAAAAGCTGATAAAGGTCTTTTGGTGAAATGTCGTTAAGTTGATTGGCATTTTCAGCCATTGGCCCAAAGGCAGCACGCCAAAGAAGGTGCTGATTTTTTCGCTGATTGGTTAAGGACATACTTTAATCTATTGTGAGCTGCGGATTGGATGAAAATCGAATCTACAAAAACGATAGACTAAATGTAAAATAGAAAGTTTAATCCGGCTTAAGGTTTTCTTAATCAAATGCGTGTTTTACCGATAACCAGTAAACCGACAAATTGGATATTTTTTTATTTTATTGATTATTGAATTTTTTGTTCACCGAAATACTTCCATAATACTTCAGGTAATGAAATACAATCTTCTGTTTGATTATTTTCAAGCAAAGCCGCTACAATCCTTGGAAGCGCCAAAGAAGAACCATTTAGTGAATGAAGCAATTGGGTTTTACCATTGGCTTTAAAACGAATCTTCATCCTGTTGGTTTGAAAAGATTCAAAGTTGCTTACAGAACTTACCTCCAGCCATTTTTGCTGCGCGGCGCTGTATACTTCAAAATCGTAAGTAAGCGCGGAAGTAAAACTCATATCGCCACCGCACAAACGCAGAATCCGGTAAGGAAGATTCAATGATTGCAATAATTTTTCTACATGCAAAAGCATTTCTTCCAGCACTTCATAACTTTTTTCGGGATGCACCAACTGTACAAGTTCCACTTTATCAAACTGGTGAACACGATTCAATCCGCGAACATCTTTTCCATAACTTCCTGCTTCGCGACGAAAGCAAGGAGTGTAAGCCGTCATCTTTACAGGCAAATCATTTTCCAGTAAAATATCATCACGGTAAATATTGGTAAGCGGCACTTCAGCCGTAGGAATTAAAAATAAATTGTCAGCCGTCACATGATACATTTGCCCTTCTTTATCTGGTAATTGCCCGGTACCATAAGCGCTGGCTTCGTTTACCATAAACGGAGGCTCGTATTCCATATAACCTGCGGCAGTATTAAAATCCAGGAAGTATTGAATTAATGCGCGTTGCAATTTTGCCCCTTTGCTCTTGTAAAAAGGGAATCCTGCTCCGGTAACTTTATTTCCCAATTCGAAATTAATAAGGTCATATTTTTTGGCAAGATCCCAATGAGGAACTGCATCTTTTGAAAGTGTCGGTTTTACACCTCCTTCTCTTACCACTTCATTTTCTTCCGGCGTTTTTCCTTCGGGAACAGAAGTGTGGGGCAGGTTTGGTAATTTTATCAGGTCATCATGAAGAGATTTTTCAACGGTTGTCAATTGCTCGCTAACCGGTTGCAAAAAACTTTTCATACTCGCTACTTCTAGCTTTTTTTCTTCAGCCAACCGTTTTTCTCCCTTTGCCATCAACTGGCCAATCTCTTTTGAAAAAGTATTTATTTTTGATTGCCTTTCATCCAGTTCAAACTGCAATTTCTTTCTTTCATCATCCAAAGAAATAATATTATCAACCAAAGAAGTTTCTGAAAAATGCTTTTTTTTCAATCCTTTTAAAACTTCTTCCCTGTTTGCTTTTAGAAAATTGACCTGTAACATTTTGCTGTTTTATATGTCTGCAAATATAACAAGCCGAAAGGAGTTTGATTAGTAAATACTTAGCAAAGAGAGAATAGAAATGTGATGAAAAAGTTTATTTACTGCTGTCTTGTCAGAAATTCATCCGCTTAAAGTTTCAAATCATTTAAACAATTAACTTTTTACTTTTGCGACATGAACGCACAAGACGATCTGCAAACCCGATGGTGGAAACTCGAAAGTGAATTCCTCAAAAAATTTGGGAAAAAGCCGGACGTGGAAGCCATATTATTTTTAATAGGTATCCAGGAAATTGGTAATTTCAACAGCGCGAAAAAATTTTCAAAAGAACAAAAACAAGACCTGATGCACGTGGCGGTTTGTACACTATTAAGCCAAAGCGGATATTATGAGTTAGAAGGTTATGATGAAGATAAATGGCCACATTTCAAACAACTGAAAGAATTGCCCCAATATAATACCGCAGAACAGGAAAATTTTTTAAAAGACCATATTTTGCTCTACTTTGAAGACATCGGGCAACCATTTAAAAATTTTTAAAATGAAATATTTATTCTACCTGCTTATTTTATTTTTCTTTGCTTCATGCTCCGTTTTTAAAAGTACAAATACAGAAGGCGCTGGCGAAACCTCGACTCATTTTGTAAAAATAGAAACTGATTCAGGAACAATGGTAGTAAGGCTTTCAAACAAAACACCTCAAACAACTGCCAACTTTTTAAAATTGGTAAAACAACATTTCTATGATGGTCTTTTGTTCCATCGGGTAATTAAGGGATTTATAATACAGGGTGGCGATCCTGACAGTAAAAATGCGCCAGCGGGAAAGGTGCTTGGCGAGGGTGGCCTTGATTATACCCTTCCGGCAGAATTTGATACTACCTTGTTTCATAAAAAAGGAGCCATTGCAATGGCGAGGGACAACCTTGACATAAATCCAAAAAAAGAAAGCAGTTCCACGCAATTCTATATTGTGGAAGGAAGAACTTTTACGGATGTTGAAATGAATCAAATTGAAGAAAAATTTAAAATAATAATTCCTGAAAGCCACAGAGCAGTGTATCGCACGGTGGGAGGAGCACCTTTCCTTGACATGAGCTATACAGTTTTCGGTCAGGTAGTTAAAGGTTTGGACGTAATAGATAAAATTGCGCAAGCGGCTAAAGATGAACATGACCGGCCTCTTCATGATATTCACATGAAGATTTCAATAATGAAAAAGAAGGAGTATAGGAAGTATTTATAAAAATATTAATTTGCATACCTGATTCAGAAAAAATAACCGAATGAATTTTCCACAGAACTTAAGATATACAAAAGACCACGAATGGATCTCTGTAGACGGAGATGTTGCAACCATTGGCATCACCGATTTCGCTCAGCAGGAATTGGGTGATATTGTTTATGTTGATATTGCAGCAAAAGATAAAAAGCTGGAAGCCGAAACCGTTTTCGGAACCGTAGAAGCGGTAAAAACTGTTAGTGATCTTTTTCTTCCTGTTGCCGGAACAGTAACGGAAGTAAATCCTTTGCTGGATAGTGAACCCGAAAAAGTAAATACGGATCCTTATGGTGAGGGATGGATGGTTAAAATGAAAATGGAAAACCCAAATGATATAAATCAGTTAATGGATGCAAAAGCTTACCAGGCATTGGTTTCATAGAAATTAAAATGGAAAATAAAAAAATTTCATTCAAATATTACTTGCCAGGCATCGCCTGGTTTTTTATTGTAGGCATTTTAACTTTGATGCCAGCAAACGATGTTCCTAAAGTAAGTTGGATGGATAATATTCCAAACTTCGACAAACTGGTTCATGCGACCTTGTTTGGAGGCCTTTCATTTTTGTTTGCCCTGCCACTTTTAAAATCCGGTTTTTCTGAAAAGCAAAAGATTAATTATTCAATAAAAATCAGCCTTGCAGCTATTGTTTGGGGTATTGTAATTGAATTTTTGCAAAAATTTTATGTACCGAGCCGTGATTTTGATCTCCTGGATTGGGCTGCGGATATTGCTGGCGTCGTTATTGCCTTCTGGCTTGTTATTCGTATTTTAAAGTATTATCGGAAGAAAGCGCCGCAGTAAACAAAGTTTATTTATCAGTTCTTAATTTCCGTAAAGGGGATGTTTCAAGTTTATAAAATAACCAACTGTTATTGTCTTATCGTCATATTTATGGCCAAATTATTTTAAACCCATATTCCGGTTTGTTGTTGCTATCCAGAATTTGGCTGGATAGCAGCCTGTTTTGATTATCGTAAGAATTCTCGCATTTAATTGGATCGTCAGTTAGGCCGTTATTATACAGGACCCCGTTTGACCATGAGTAGTTCACCGACGTTTCTTTATTTAGGGGATGATTTATAAAAAAATAGTTGTGATAGATTTCTGGCAATAATTCATTATATCCGAACTCACTGTTATAAAAAGAAGAGAGAACATATAATTGGTTTCCGAAAAGACTTTTTAATACGTTACTCAGTTCTTCGTTATCATTATTGTTCCGCGCGTAATTGTAAATTGTCGAATCTCTTTCTGTTAATACTTTTCCGATCTGGTCATTCGCATTACTATCGATGTTAATGGAATTTACTATTTCTTGTCGTAAATCACCATTAGAAGATAAAACAAAACTCGTCCATAAAGTATCGTGGACGTTTTGAACAGGCCCAGTCTGGGTATTATGTATATAATCATAGTGATATAGCTCTTTACCAACTGGTTTAAAATCTGCGGTAGAAACGATAAACGCCGATTTATTATAGCCGTGATAAATGATGTGACCATCGTTTCCAAAAACCGTATCCGATTGCTGCGGTATTTCGGTATAAGTGATCCTTGTATTTGGCCCTTCGGAGGTATATGTAAAATTATAGGTATGTGTAATTGTTCCGGATTCTTGATTTTCTATCTGACTAAGATTATTGCCAGACCAGGTAAATATATCCCTGTCATGAGCAGTAGGATCATCGCCATAGGTATAATCGATTTCGAGAAGTTGATTTTGTAAATTAAGATTATAGGTTGTTATATCCGGAGCTTCATCAGAGTAATGCGCAGTAATTATGAATTGTTTTCCTGAAGGTCCATTAAGTCCTACCAAATTTTTTAAAGTAGAATCCACAATATTGCCATTGTTGTAGTCATATTCTACTAATGTCAAAATCTTAGTTGTATCACTTTTAGTATCGGGAAGATCCGGGTTGTCAGGGTTTTTACTGCAGGAAGCAACTAGTGTTAGAACAAAAGACAGGAGAGCAAAATACTTTTTCATCATAAGCTGAGTTTTTACAAAAATATTAGTGTTTTTAAAAAAAACAAGTTTTTACCGGGATTTTTCCGAATAATTAAATGAGGAATTATTTCCAGTAAACAAAGTTCTAATGAGAATTTCTGTTTCTTAAGAATTTATTATCAATAATACCTTGTTTATCCTTTCACCCTAATTTTATTATTAATACATTTGCTTAATGAAAAATGTTGACAACATGGAATACAATACAACCCGTAACCATCTTACGATTAGAGAATACGGTCGTCATATCCAAAAAATGGCAGAGTATGTATTGACTCTCGAAGATCGTGAAAAACGGCAGAAAAATGCAGAAGCACTGGTTGAATTAATGGGTTTTTTAAACCCGCAACTTAAAAATGTAGAAGATTTCCGCCATAAATTATGGGATCATCTTTTTTTAATAACGGATTTTAAGTTGGATGTGGATAGTCCTTATCCTATTCCTACGCATGAAACACTGAGGCCTAAGCCCGAACCACTTCCTTATCCGAAAAGATATCCAAAGTATAATCATCTTGGAAAAAATATAGAGATAGTGATTGACAAGGCTTTAGAAGAAGAAGATGCTGAAAAACGACAGGGCTTTGCCAATTCTATTGCTTATTACATGAAGCTTACTTACAGTAATTGGCACAAGGAACTCGTTCATGATGATAATATCCAGACAGAACTTTCATCCATTACAAATGGTGAACTGGAATTCAATAATCGTCCGTTTATAAAACACCGAGTGGAAAATTCACGTGAAGAATTTGGTGGCAGGCGTAAAAATTTTGGTTCAAGAAATAACCGTAATCAAAACCGTGATAACAGGAACAACAGGAAGTACGGAAAGAAGAGATATTAAAAGAGGATTTGAAAGTTTAGAGGGTTGAGATTGGTTGAGAAAAAGTTTAAATAGGTTTGTAACCCTGGCACTAACAATTGCCGGGGTTTTGTTTATAAAAATAATTCAGGATTAATGGGTTCATTTGTAGTAACAGGTGGCAACAAACTAAAGGGAGAAATAACACCCCAGGGTGCAAAAAATGAAGCGCTGCAGGTGGTTTCTGCCGATTTTGCTAACTTCAGAAGAAGTAGTGATTCATAATATTCCTGACATTACTGATGTAAATCTACAGATAGAATTGCTACAGGAATTGGGAGTGGAACTGTTCAAAGGATTGACAGGCATACGTGTTCTTTTAAGGCGGATAATGTAAATGTCGATTATCTTTCTTCACCTTCCTTTCAAAATAAAACAGGCCGGCTTGCGGGGCAGTGTAATGCTTGCCGGGCCAATGCTTTCACGTTTTAAAACCGCTTATATTCCAAAGCCCGGCGGCGACAAGATCGGCCGGCGGAGACTTGATACGCACATCATCGGCTTTAAAAAATTGGGTGCCGAGTTTGATTATTTTACTGACGAATCGTTTTTTCATTTACACACTTCCAGATTAAAAGGCACAGTTTTTAGTTGGAAGAGCCAAGCGTAACAGGAACGGCAAATTTGTTAATGGCAGCAGTTTTGGCTTACGGCGCTACCACTATTTACAATGCTGCCTGCGAACCTTATATTCAGCAACTTTGTAAAATGCTGAACTCTATGGGCGCCCGGATTTCAGGAATTGGCAGTAACATGATCAAAGTGGAAGGTGTGGATGAACTCCACGGAACAACTCACACTATCCTGCCGGATATGATTGAAGTGGGGTCTTTCATTGGGCTGGCTGCAATGACGCAAAGCGATATTGTTATAAAAAATGCGGGTATTCAACATCTCGGTGTAATTCCTGAAAGGTTTCAGCAACTTGGTATTAAACTGGAGTTTATAGGAGATGATATTCATATTCCTGCGCAGGAACTTTACGAGATTGAGACGTTCCTGGACAGTTCAATGCTTACCATCTATGATCATCCGTGGCCGGGGCTTACACCGGATTTACTCAGCATTATACTCGTAGTGGCCACCCAGGCAAAAGGAAGTGTGTTGGTCCACCAAAAAATGTTCGAAAGCAGGTTGTTTTTTGTAGACAAAGTCATTGAAATGGGAGCGCATATTGTTTTGTGCGATCCGCACCGGGCAGTAGTTGTAGGCCTCGCAAGAAAATTTCCGTTGCGTGGTATAACGATGAGTAGCCCCGACATCAGGGCAGGTGTTGCATTGCTCATTGCTGCATTAAGCGCCGAAGGAAAAAGCACCATTCAGAATATTGAACAAATTGACAGGGGTTATCAAAATATAGATGAAAGATTAAAATCATTAGGCGCAAGGATCACGAGAGTAAGTTAACAGGAATTGGTAATAGACAATGAGCACTTGGCAAATAAAAAATTAATGGGAAAAAAATACAACAAGATCATTTTAATTACTGCGCCTTCAGGATCAGGAAAAACATCAATCGTCAATCACCTGATGAAAAAATTTCCACAGTTGGCTTTTTCTGTTTCCGCTACCACAAGGGCTCCGAGAGATAATGAAAAGAGCGGCCAACATTATTATTTCATAACTGAAAAAGACTTTCGCGAAAAAATTCACAACAAAGAATTTTTAGAATGGGAAATGGTGTATGAAGGCAAATATTACGGTACTTTAAAATCAGATATTGAGCGCATCTGGAAAGAAAATAAAATACCGGTTTTGGATATTGATGTGCAGGGCGCAATCCACGTGCAGCAACAATACCCGGTTAATACTATCGCGATTTTTATCCAGGCGCCTTCAGCTGAAGAATTAAAAAGAAGATTAAAACTTCGTGGTTCCGAAACCGATGAATCACTGCAGGCGCGCCTAAACAAATCCAGCTATGAAATGAGTTTCAAAAAGCATTTTGAAAATATTATTACCAACGAAAATTTTCAAACAGCTTGTAAAGAAGCAGATAAGATTATCGGTGATTTCCTAAATAATTGATTTTTCCTTGCACTAATGCATAAATTTGTAAGGTATGAACTGGCTATCTGTTATTCCCATAATCATTGCCTTAATTCTTATCGGATTTTTTTCCGGGATAGAAGTTGTGTTTATCTCTGCCAATAAATTATCGATTGAATTAAGAAAAAAGCAGGGAAATTACAGCGGTAAAACCTGGTCCTCATTTTTAGAATCTCCGGCGCTGCTTTATCATAACCATACTATTAATTATCAATCTTCTTCGTGGTTATTTATATACTTGCTGGCAAGTAGCCAGTTAGCTTCCTTTGGAAATATTGGTCAATAGAAAATCAATATATAATTCTCGGTGCAGAAACATTGTTGCTACTTCCTTTCTTGTTTTTTTTGAATCGGTATTCAGATCCATATTGCGGGTAAACGGCAATTCAGTTGCAGCAAGCAATTTCATCAGCTTTTGCCTTAAAAGTTGTTATTGGCTTTTTTCCTTGATAGCAAGATATTTTCTGAACGGTACCGAATGGATTTTAAAATACCTCTTCAATGTAAAGATTCAAAGAAAAACGCAGTCTGTATCAGGAATGGATCTCGATCATTATGTGCAGCAACTGAACATGACTGATAGTGACGAGAACCTTGAAATGAATAATGAAATATTCGAAAATGTATTATCCCTTTCAGAAACGCGCGTGCGCGAATGCCTCGTTCCACGAAAGGAAGTAGTTGCAATAGATATAAACTTGACACTCGAACAATTGAAAGGAAAATTTATTGAAACGAAGCTAAGTAAGCTTGTAGTTTACGAGAATAATGTTGACAATGTTCAAGGTTATGTGCACCAGCTTGATCTTTTTAAAAATCCTGAAACACTGCGTTCCATTTTATTACCAATTCCGGTAATTCCTGAAAGCATGAATGCATCTGATCTGATTAACAAATTCACCAAAGAAAGAAAAAGCATTGCGTGGGTTATTGATGAATTTGGTGGCACGGCGGGCATCGTAACTATGGAAGATCTGCTGGAAGAAATTTTCGGAGATATCTATGACGAATATGATGTGGCGGAAGAGTTTGTTGATAAACAGATTACTTCCAATGAATTTCTGTTGAGCGGACGGCTTGAACTCGATTACCTCGCAGAAAAGTATAAATTGACTTTCAGGAAAAACGAAGAAACAGGAACACTTTCAGGCTATATCATCAACCTCCATGAATCGATTCCACGCGAAAGAGATCGAATCATAATAGATGATTATCAATTTGATATTTTGAAAGTGAGCCAGACAAGAATTGAAACCGTGAAACTAAAAGTATTGCGATAAAATTGCAAAAAAAAATTCTAAACAGCTAATCTGAAATGCGAATTGCAGTAAATGCCGGCTCTTTAAAAATCAAGCGTCTCCAGACATTTAAACAATTGCAAAATTTCATCCTCAACATAACTTTTCTCTTTTTTTTCGATAAAGAAATTACTTCAACCGATCTTCCTCAAAATGTAACATCCTATTGTAATAACGCCACCACCAACGATTCCGATTAAGTGGCGTATTTGGTATAACTTGAAATTACCTTCTGCATTAAAAAAAAATAAGGCCGATATTTTTATTTCTGAAAGATTTATTTCATTAAAAACAAAAGTGCCTCAGATATTGATGCATCCTGATCTTACTTATATTCATCAACCTTCGTTGTTTGAAAAAAAGCAAATTTCATTTTAAAAAAAAAATACCAAAAGGTTTATTAGAAACAGCAAATGAGATGATCGTCAATTCTCTATTTTTTAAAAAATGAAATTGTAACCCGGTATAAAATTCAGAGGAAAAAATTAACGTAATTTATCCTGTTATAAAAAATCTTACTCCTTCCACTTTTGAAGAAAAAGAATTGATGAAAGAAAGATACGGAGATGGAAATGAATATTTTATTTACAAAGGAATTATTGGCATCGAAAAAAACCTGGTCAATTTATTAAAAGCTTTTTCCTTTTTCAAAAAAAGGCAAAGAAGCAAAATGCAGTTATTGATGACAGGAATGGCCGGAGAAAAATATGAAGAATTTGTTCGTTCACTTCAATCGTACAAGTTTAAGAATGATGTAAAGGTTTTAATAGATTTACCTGGAAGTGAAAGCAAGAAAATGTTTGCTTCTGCTTATGCAATGTTATATGTTCCGTTTCTATGAAAGTAAAGGTGAAGAAGTGATTGAAGCGATGAAATCGGGAGTTCCTTTGATTGTATCTGATACCCAATTTTTAAAAGAATATTGTGCTGATGCGGCTTTGTATGTCAAACCTGGTGATATAAATGACATCGCTGAGAAGATGATGTTGCTTTTTAAAGATGAACAAAAAAGAAAAGTTTTAATTGAGAGAGGCAAATTGCAAGTAAGTGTTTTCGAAAAAACAAATCAAACTGCAGCGCTGTTTGAAATCATCCAAAAAGTGGAAGGATTAGCCATGTATTAAATTGATACCTTCTCTTTCTCAAGCTTTTTTGTGTGATGCCTAACATCGCTTTTTTTCAATTACTTTGTTAACAGTAATTCATTCTTTTGAACTAACGTATTTCTTTTAATCAATTATAAACGATGAGCGAACAAAAAAAAGTGAACTCTCCTTTCCGGATTCTTATTGCCAGTCTTGCCGGTACTACAATCGAGTTTTTCGATTTTTATATTTATGCTACAGCAGCTGTGCTTGTATTTCCGCAAATGTTTTTTCCAAACTCTAATCCCACCGCTGGAACGCTGGAATCGCTGGCTACATTCGCACTCGCTTTTTTTGCACGTCCTTTTGGATCTGCTTTGTTCGGCCATTTTGGTGACAGGATAGGCCGCAAAGCCACGTTGGTAGCGTCTCTCATGACGATGGGTATTTGTACTGTTGCCATTGGGTTGCTTCCAGGTTATGTTTCTATTGGAGTTGCTGCTCCGTTATTATTATCGTTGTTTCGTTTCGGCCAAGGGGTAGGACTTGGTGGCGAATGGGGCGGAGCTGTTTTGCTTGCTACAGAAAATGCACCTGAAGGCAAAAAAGCATGGTACGGGATGTTTCCTCAATTAGGTGCGCCACTTGGTTTTATTCTATCCGCCGGAGTGTTTCTCATAATCGGGAACGTTTATACACAACAGGAATTTTTTACAATTGGATGGAGAATACCTTTTATCGCCAGTGCATTGTTGGTCGGTATTGGCTTATATGTAAGATTGAAAATTGTTGAAACTCCCGATTTCGTGCAAGTACTTGAGAACAATGAACGCGCAAAATTTCCTTTAGCTGAAGTGTTTACAAAATATGCCAAAGCCCTTATTTTAGGGACTTTGATTGCAATTTTAGTGTTTTTATTTTTTTACCTTCTTACAGTTTTTACTTTAAGCTGGGGTACCGGTATTCTCGGTTATTCACGCACTGATTTTTTGCTGGCGCAGATGATATCGATGTTGTTTTTCGCAATCGGCATTATGGTTTCCGCGCATTTTGCGGAACGTTATAGCCCGGCAAATATGCTCTTGTTGTCTTCAATTGTTATCTTCTTTTTTGGATTGTTTGTGGCACAATTGTTCGTCGCAAACCATTATCTTTTACTGCTCACTTTTCTATCCGGCGGTATGTTTTTGATAGGTTTTAATTATGGCCCTTTAGGAACTGCTCTTGCTTCGCTTTTTCCTGCGCCGGTGCGTTATACCGGCGCGTCACTGGCTTTTACATTAGCGGGAATTCTCGGTGGATCACTTACACCTTATTTTGCTACCAGCATTGCCAAAAATTATGGATTGCAATATGTCGGATTTTATCTCTGTTCAGCAGCGGTGCTCAGTTCTGTTGCATTGATGTTTGCCAAATCATTTTTAAAAAAAAGGGAGAAAAAATTCCCCCTTCCTTTAGTCTGAAAATGATTTTATTCAAATTGTTTTGAAATTCCTTTTGCCAGTTCTACCATTTTCTTAATTCCTTCCTCAGGCAAATTTCCTTTCTTAAATTCGGCAAGCACTTCCGGCAGTTTATTTTCCATCTCCAACAAGAACTGTTCTTCAAAATCCTGAACTTTTGAAACGGCAACATTACTGATCAAACCGTTAGTACCAAGATAAATAATTGCAACCTGCTTTTCAACAGGGTAAGGAGTAAATTGCGGCTGTTTTAAAATCTCCACATTTCTGGCTCCTTTATCCAAAACGGATTTTGTTGCTGCATCCAAATCACCACCAAACTTTGAGAACGCTTCCATTTCACGATACAACGCCTGGTCGAGTTTCAAGGTTCCGGCCACTTTTTTCATGGATTTAATTTGGGCATTACCACCCACGCGGCTTACAGAAATACCCACGTTAATTGCGGGACGAATACCCGCATTGAACAGGTTACCTTCAAGGAAGATTTGTCCATCGGTAATAGAAATCACATTGGTTGGAATGTAAGCAGACACATCACCCGCCTGTGTTTCAATGATTGGCAAAGCCGTTAATGAACCTCCCCCTTTTACCAAATGCCTGATATTTTCAGGAAGGTCATTCATCTTCTGTGCAATCTCATCTTTGGAAACGATTTTCGCAGCTCTTTCCAGCAAACGGCTATGAAGGTAGAACACGTCACCGGGATAAGCTTCACGACCCGGAGGCCTTCTCAACAAAAGAGAAACCTCGCGATAAGCCACTGCTTGTTTGCTCAAATCATCAAAAATGATCAAAGCGCTACGTCCTGTATCCCGGAAAAATTCTCCGATAGCAGCGCCCGCAAAAGGAGCATAGAACTGCAAGGGAGCAGGTTCAGAAGCAGAAGCGGCAACAATAGTTGTATATTCCATCGCTCCATTATCTTCCAATACTTTCATCACATTGGCAATAGTGGAAGCTTTTTGGCCAATAGCTACATATATACAATATACCGGCTTTCCGGCATTGAAAAATTCTTTTTGATTAATAATGGTATCGATACAAATTGCACTTTTTCCTGTTTGACGGTCACCGATTACCAACTCACGCTGGCCGCGTCCGATAGGAATCATAGCGTCAATCGCTTTGATTCCTGTTTGCAAGGGTTGTTTTACCGGCTCACGGAAAATAACACCCGGCGCTTTACGTTCTAAAGGCATTTCAAATAATTCGCCGGTGATTGGGCCTTTGCCATCTATTGGTTCGCCAAGCGTATTAATGACACGCCCTGCAAGTCCGTCTCCGACTTTAATTGAAGCAATTTTTCCTGTCCTTTTTGCTATATCACCTTCTTTAATCTCACCACTTTCACCCATCAATACCACACCTACATTGTCTTCTTCGAGATTAAGCGCAATAGCTTTTACACCATTTTCAAATTCAACCAATTCACCCGCACTTACGTTATTCAATCCGTAAATGCGCGCAATACCATCGCCTACCTGTAAGACTGTTCCTATTTCCTCGAGATTGGATTCAACGTCCAGATTGCTCAGTTGGCTTTTGAGAATTGCCGAAATTTCATCCGGTTTTATATCAACCATAATGTTATCTTTTTTTGAGGCTGCAAAGGTATGTAAAGCAAATACAATTTCAAAAGTAAAAAAGAGTAAAAAATTACGAAAAACAGCGATTTAGAAAAGGTTTTTCTGTACGTTAAGAAAAATACTCTTTAAGCACTGCCGCTTCGTTATGCGCTTCATCTTTCGAAGCATATAAAAGGGTAACATTTCCTTTTTTCAAATACTCTTTTAATGTATCCGTCATTTCATGATTTTCTTTTAGTTCCTTCGTATATTTGTTTTGAAATTCCTTCCATTTCTCAGGATCATGATTAAACCATTTTCGCAATTCTGTTGAAGGTGCTATCTCCTTAAGCCAAAGATCTATGGCGGCCTTTTCCTTCGTCATCCCACGAGGCCAAAGCCGGTCTACTAAAATCCGGAATCCATCTTCTTTTCCGACTGGCTCATATATTCTTTTGACTTTAAGGCTCATTTTTCCAGGATAGAATCCGGCAAGCGGGTAAAGCGACTTTTTCTGCAAATTTTTATTCTATATCTCCTTTATCTGCCGGATCATTTGATTGGTAAATCCCCACTCGTTATCATACCACGTCATTACTTTACACAAATCTCCATCCACGACACGTGTCATTTCCATATCCACAATGGAAGCGTAAGTGCTTTGAATAATATCCGAAGAAACCAATGGCGCATCAGATACCAAAACTACTTCTTTGTATCGGTCAGTATTGGCTTCTTCTTTTAAAATATTATTGATTTCCTCAGGAGTTGTAGGCCTGTCAGACAAAAAAGTAATATCTGAAATCGAACCTACTACCACAGGTGTTCTTACAGCCACGCCGTCGAATTTTCCCTGGAATTCGGGTAATGCTTTAGCGGTAGCAATCGCTGCTCCTGTTGTTGCCGGCACAAGGTTCATAGCCGCCGCACGACCCATTCTTAGCTTTTTGCGATCAGGACTATCTACAATGGATTGAGAAGCTGTATAAGCATGTGTTGTATTTAAAATTGCTTTTTTAATGCCAATCCTTCTGGCAAGAATTTCAATTATAGGGCTGATGTTGTTGGTGGTGCAACTCGCGCAGGAAAAGATAGCAACTTTCCCATCCCCGGTATTTACACCATGTACCACTGTTGGAGTATCAACACTTTTGGTAGGGCCGGAAATAACTACATGTTTTGCTCCTGCCTGCAGATGCTTTTCTGCATCTTCCCGATTGGTAAAAAGCCCGGTACTTTCAATCACAATATCTACCTGGTGATCTTTCCACGGCAATTGCGCAGGATCTTTTATAGATAAATAAGGAATGGTTTTATCGCCCACTTTCAGCTTTTCTTCTTCAAAAGAAACTTCTTTATCATACGTGCGGTAAACAGTATCATATTGTAATAAATAAGCTGCGTTTTGAATCGTCATCAGATCATTGATTGCCACCACTTCCAAATCGGGTGTATCCGTTATTACTTTTAATGCAGCGCGGCCAATCCGGCCAAAACCGTTAATTGCAATTTTTTTCATTTAGTTTATTTTTTTATAAAGAAAATAAGCCAGGATTATGCCATCTGTTTATTTCTTTTAGATTCGATGGCTTTTAATAATGAATCATACGATTTATTGAATTTCTGAACTCCTTCTTCTTCCAGTTTTTGAGTTACTTCATCAATATTGATGTCGTTTTCTTTTAATTGATCCAGTACTTTCCTGGCTTTAACCAGATTGTTTTCCAGATGATCCTGAACTTTTCCATGATCTCTGAAAGGCGTCGATCGTTTCCATCGGAAGTGTATTAATTGTATCAGGGCCAATAAGCGCTTCCACATATTTCACATCACTGAAAGAAGGATCTTTGGTACTGGTGCTTGCCCACAAAACTTTTTGTTTTTTTGCGCCAAACTTTTCAAGTTTCCTGAAACGATCACTGAAGAAAACTTCTTTAAAGTTTTCATACGCAACTTTTGCAGAGGCAATTGCTACTTCTCCAACCAGGTCATTCAGCTTTTTATCTTTTAAAACGGGGTCGAGCATGACGTCAATTCTGCTAAGGAAAAAACTGGCGACAGAAGCCAGATGATCAATCGGCTGATTATTTTTCACGCGGTCTTCCAATCCTGAAATATAAGCTTCGGTAACTTCGAGATAACGCGGAATACCAAACAATAATGTAACATTAATATTAATTCCTTCACTGATGCAGGTACGGATTGCCGGCAATCCTTCTTTCGTTCCCGGAATCTTGATCATAACATTCTTCCGGTCAACTGACTTCCATAATTCTCTTGCCTGTTTGATCGTGCCTTCTGTGTCATGTGCCAGATGCGGGGAAACCTCAAGGCTTACAAAACCATCGGATCCTTTGGCTTCATCATAAACGGGTTTTAAAATATCAGTTGCGCGGCTTATATCTTTTGTGGCAAATCCAAAAAATATTTCTTCATTGCTTTTATCTTCTTTCGATAACCTCCTGATGTCTTCATCGTAATCGGAACTGCTTGAAACTGCTTTTTCAAAAATCGAAGGATTGCTGGTAATGCCTGCCAAGCCATCTTCATCAATCATTTGTTGCAATTTGCCGCTGTCCATTAGTTCGCGATCAAAAAAATCGAGCCAAATGCTTTGACCCAGGTCATGAATGTTTTTTACTTTGTTCATTTTCTATAATTTTTTTTATTCAGGGATGGCTATAAAGCCTCAAACCATATGCCATCATTACGTTGAATTTACAAAATAAAAATGGTCTTATTTGTTCGTTTACTGTTCCCGCTCATCTTCCTTCCGCGGCTTTCCAAACCGGTTCGGCTTTTTCCTTTTGATTTTTCAAAAAACGTATCGTAGCAAAAAATTCCTGGGAGACAGGCCTAATCATTAAAAAAGTGATAGCAGCAGAAGCGAGGCACAATGTGCACCATGTGTTTATAATGAAGGCTTGCAGTATCACTAAAAAAATGCTTACCAGCGTCATAATGCCAACCAAACTGCCATACAAAATCACAATCCACGGTTTTTCACGCCACCGGATATTGCTTCCAACGGAGACTAAAATAATATCGCCAAGGTAACCTATAGCACCAAGAAGTGCATCAGGAATTGGAAGTGATTTTGAAAAAGAGGAGGTGAGAATTTTCCTGGTTCCGTCTCTGAAAAACGGGTCCCAAACGGTTGAAAAAACGTGAACCTGGTACAATCCCAAATACAACGCTATTAAAAATCCTGCTAATGCCAACAGCAAAAGCGGTACTCTTTTGTTCCATAAAGATGGATTAGAAGTATAGCCGGGAGGTATAAAAGTCTTTTCAGAATTCATTCTTCATCTTTCTTTTGCATCGGCACATTGTAGTTTTTATTTTCCCAACGACTGGCCTTCTTCCAGAAAAAAGTAAAATAAATTTCGTCTCCATTTGCATTTTTCAATTCAATATCTGCGATATGAACACCCAGTTTGCTGTCGCGCGTATCGATATTCTGAGTGGTTTTCCATTTATCAGTTGTCCAATGAATCGTAGCTTCTTCCTGCACTTCAATCCTTAGATTTTTTCCTTTCGGAATATCTTTACAAGGCCATGAAAAACGCCAAACCACAAACTTACATTTCGTGTTCTTTTCAATATACCGCTCTTTGGTATGTGGCGACATGTCGAAAATCTTTTTCTCCTTTATTGAATTACACAACTTGATGTATTCGGCGTGCGCCCACACAAGTGGCATTGCAGAACCGGAATGCTGTCCAAAAAACAGCCCCTTTTCAGGAATATCGTCAGTGTCCCAAATCTGTTCAGAAATAAGCCCGTTATTCGAAAATCTATCCATAGATTTTAAAATATCTTTCGCCTCTCCAATATTACCGGCTGCTATTTCATAATGCCCCCTTTCTCCGGCGAGCAACGGCCATGCTCTTCCAATCCCATAGCCATTTTGCGGAAAAGGATTGCCATATTTGTCTTCTCCATATCCGTCATTTGGATAACGATGCCAGCAAGACCCATTGGGTGTATCCACCTTCAGCTTGGCGTCAATCACTTTTACAGTATTCAGAATTTTAGGGTCATCTGCAGGGCGCAGGCCGAAACGCACCAACGCTAAGGCATCCACGCAAATCAATTCATACAGGTGCATCTTACCATTTTCGTGATTTCGGTTTTGCAGGTATATCGCATTATTTTTTACATCTTCTGCGGGCTCGTGGGTGTTATTGAGCCTCATATAATAACCTTCCACGCCCACTTCTTTTGACAAAGGAGTATTGGTTACATACGTCCATTTTTCAATTTGTTCGTTCCAATAATCTGCCGTAGAGCGGCAATAATCAGCCATATCATGTTCGTCATTTATCTCGGCCAGGTGCGCTGCTGCCAGCAATGCCGTAACTTCTGACGCAAGAGTAAAGGCAGTTAAGCCTCCTTCTTCTTCCCAGCGGTCTTGTTGGGTATGAGGGCCGTGAAGGATTAGAAATGAAATCGCTTTTTTAATTCCCGGCCAATATCTTTTCAGCCTTCCGGCATCGAGATGCTTGTTATGATGACATTTATCGACAAGTATTATTGGCAATGCAATTTCATCCATCTGTAATCCAGTCCAGTGTGGCTTGCCTTCGAGCCACATATTCTGACTCCATTTTCCATCGTCTTCCTGCGTGGCCATCAGGTAATTAAGAATCTGGAGAACCTCCTTTTTAGAATTCAATGCAAGAAAACCTCCCGAACTTTCTACAAGATCACGCGGCCACACGAGGTGATAACCGCCAACATCACTGTCGCCCTTGGTTTCGCCCCATGGAATAGAAAGACTCGCAACAACGCCTCCGGGAAATTTTTTTGATTTATGAAGATTTAAAACTGTAGCACTCGGCCTGAAATTTTTGCCGATTGTATTTCTGTCCGTTTTTACGTTGTTTAATTTTTTCTGAAATTGTTTCCAGTCACTGATGTAATTTTCTCTCGCAGTTTCGTAGCCATCCAACAAACTTCCCCAGGCATGATGCGCCGCATCTTGTGCTGTTGTGCCGAAGCTCAATGCAATGACGAATTCAGGTGTTTTTTCAATATCTATTTCTGCGGTCAAAGCAATATTTCCATCATCTGCACGCTGGTATTGCCACTCCATTTTTTTATGAGCTTTTAAATCAGTGTAGCCGTCTGAATGGCCTACATAGCCTATTGACCTTTTTATAAAATCAGAGTAGAAACAACCGACAGCCATTGAAATGCCTGCGCGATAAGCAAACAACATCGGTATGCCTTTGTAATCTCCAACCCAGCCCGTATTTCCATCGCCCTGGTCATTAAGATGTGGCGCAAGCAACAGGTACATTTTGAATTTATCCGTCTTTTTTTTGGGCTTAAACTTTACTTTTTGTAAAACCGTATTTCTACATGGATCCGTTATAATTTCTTTTTCAATAGTATATTTTTTTTCCTTGCAGGTATTTACAACCTTAAACGCCGGTATCCCTTCGCTTACCCAGTTTATCGAATGGTCAGTATCTCTTTTTTCTTCTGAAAAAAAATTTTCACCATCAGTCACAATAAACTCCATATCACGCATGCAGGCGATGTCTTCTCTCGGGAAATAAATTTCATCTAAAATGCCATGGCTAATTGTGAAAATAACATTCGAAGAGTCGGTAAAAGCCTTACCAACTCCTGATTTTGCACTTGAAGTCCAGCGTGGAGAAATACCGGGAGCGCCCGGAGCTTTAATAGAATCAGCCATAAATTATTTTATTTTAATTAAAGGGATACCAATTTTTTCATCCATTTCTCTTTGCAGATAAGCAGGAGATTCATTTAAAATGATTTCCAATGTCGGATGTACAATTCCTTTCATTAAATGGCCACCATGTGCCGTTCCATCTTCTTTTGCCAAAACAATATGGCCATGTACTTTGTACTCGCCTTTGAAAAGAGTAATGTCTCCGGCCAGCGATAACACTTCCATCTGCTGGTTAAAATGCTTTTTCTTATAATCCTTTATCGAAAAATCAAAAAAGCCAACCGTTGTTTCGCTAAAAGCACCAATAGCGGTGAATTGCGAAGCCGCTACTTTTTCTTTTTTGGCAAAAGCAAGCAATTGTTCTTTTGCTTCCTCACCACTTTCTAATATGATTGCGTATGTCTTTTTCTTATCGTCGTTTATTAATTTATATTTCATCGTTTTTTGTTTGTTTACTGTGTGTAAGCTATCGTAGTTATCAGCGCATTCTTTGCCTGGCGTGAATCCAGACGTGTAAATTGTAAAACAATGGGCTGATCTGAAACAAACACACTTGAATAATTAGTTTCAACCGGAACCGGCTTTGGATCTTTCAAATCATTAAATCGAAAATGCCTTGTGCGTCTGGCAGGAACCGAAAGTTTATAAGGGCCAACCGGTTCTTTATCCGTAAAATAAAGCGTAATCTCCACATGCGCATCCTTTTCGCCGGCATTCAATATACAAGCCGCTTCATGGCTAATGAAATCCGGTGGAGGACCGTTGCCGTAACCCGGAATAAATCCTTCCGGTATCGCCCAAACCTTTTTTCCTATTTCCATTTTAAATTCTTTTTATAAAATCATTGGTTTTTTACCTTAATCAATTCTTATTGTTGTTGGTCATCAAAACGGTTGCGCAAACTCCGGCCGCAATAGCGCCGATAATGCCAAAAGTGAGTTTCTTATGAGTCGCCATCCATGTTTCAGGACTAAAATTCGTTGCTTCTTTATCAAAGTTTCCGTGCGCTCCATGATCGCCCGGCAAAGGATGCCACAAATTATTTTCCCGGTCAGGTGATTCCGGTTCATCAGTTTGCTGGCCGCTGTATCCTGTTTCTGCGAGATAATCATCCAGGAATCCTGGCGCCACTTTGTTTCCCAAAATAGTTTTTACCGTTGGGTAACCTACATAAAGTTCGCGTTCAGGATGTTGAACTATGCTTACCACTGCCTTCGCCGCTACTTCCGGTTCAAATATTTTACCCATTGGCTTTGGTTTATTTTTCAGGTAACTTTTCACCCAGCCAAATTGTGTTGTATTCATTGCGGGCAACTGAACCATGCTGAGTTTAATGGCGTTGTCTTCTTTTATAAGCTCACTTCGTAATGATTCAAAAAAACCATGAATAGCATGCTTTGCGCCACAATAGGCCGATTGTAATGGAATGCCGCGATAAGCTAAAGCTGAACCAATAAGAATGATCGTTCCTTTATTTCGCGGTAACATTCTTTTTAGCGCTGCAGAAGTGCCATACACCTGTCCGAGATAAGTAACATCAGTAACATGTTCAAAATCTTTTGCTTCTATTTTTTTAAAAGGCCCAAAAACACTAATCATAGCATTATTGATCCAGACATCAATGGAACCAAAAAATTCTTCGATTTTCTGTGCAGCTTCTTCAACGGCATCTGCATTTGAAACATCACATTGGGCAATGTAAGGATGGCCACCCAGTTCTTCCACTTCATCATTGGCCGCCTGAAGGCCGTCCATGCCGCGTGCAATCAAACCTATGTTAGCCCCGTGTTTCGCAAACTCCCGAACCATTGCTCTTCCCAAACCAGCAGATGCGCCGGTAATCACTACCGTCTTGCCTATAAAATCTTTTTTCATACTTTAATTATTTTTTTGATAAAAATATTCTAACAATTTTCCTGCTAATCTTCATTCATGATAGCATCAAAAACTAAACCAGTACTGAATGCGTACACTCCATGATAGAAAGCGTCTTTGGTAATAGTTTTCGGCGATTCTTTTGTAACCGGAGGCGCAACCCGTAAAGAAGGCAGCATTAGAAGTTCAGTAGCCCAAACCGCCGAAAAATGCGCGGAAGTAGCTGCTACTCCTTTCAAACCAAATAAATGGATGAGACCGCGAATCGCTCCCCATGAAGTACCATAAACCCAATGTACCCTGGTGGATAATTCTTTGCTTTCACTTTGAGAAACCGGTTTTATATCAAATGCTTCTCGCACTGCTTTTGCAGGCGTCTTACTTCCTTTACGTCCAGTAATTTTCATGTCGATGCGCTGGCATATAGTCATTACAATTGTGCCTGCAAGTCCAGCGATTAATCCCACTCCAATCGCGTTTCCCGCTTCTGCCAGCAACGTTTGATTATTTTCTTTTGCCATTTTTTTTGTTTTTGCTTTTGAGTAATAAGAATCCAACGGCCACCAAAGAAGTTACCGTTAAAAATCCAACAACTCTTTTAACCGTTAAAGCGGTTGAATGCAATTTCATTCCATCCACATATTTCTTTTCCGGTAAATTTGTTTGTTTACTGTCGTTCTTTGCTTCACCTTTTTCATGCAAAGCCATTTGAAGCACTTGTGCGGTGTGCATTCCTTTCCTGTCAGATAATTGCTCAATCTGCTCGCGGCAACTATAACCATCAGCAATGATGATAGTGCTTTTCTCTGCATTTCTGACAGCAGGCAAAAGCACACGTTCTCCTGCTTTTACTGAAACATCATAATGGGCACCGGTTTCATAACCAAAATAACCTGCTAAACCGCAACAGCCATCTTCCAAAACCTGGTAATCTAATTTCATCCTGTCAAACACTTTTTCTTCAGCATCCATTTTTATAATAGCCTTGTGGTGACAATGCCCATGAACCACAGCTTGTCTTTTCAAAACAGGTATCTTAAAATCTTTGGCTTTCTTTTCTAAAAATTCGGATAAAGTAAAAGTTTGTTCTTTCAGTCTTATGGCATCTTCATTTGCCAAAAGAAGATCACACATTTCATCTCTGAAAACAGAAACACAACTTGGTTCAAGCCCTACTACCGGGGTTCCGTTTCTAATTTCGTCACGCAATTCAGATAATATCTGAATCAACATTTTTTTGGCGGTGTTTAGCATTCCAAAATCGTACAATGGCCGTCCGCAACAAATAATTTGTTTGGAAATAATCACCTGGAAACCGGCGGCTTCCAGCACTTCTTTTCCGGCAACCAATGTTTCCGGTTTGAAAAAATTGTTGAAAGTATCAACCCACAAGATGACCTTTGGTTTTCCAACATTCTTTTTTTGTTGTTTGCCAAACCAGTTTCTGAAAGTTTGTTGTGCAAAAGCGGGAATGGTTCTTTTTTGAGTAACGCCTGCGGAAAATTTGGCAACCGATCTTAAAACAGGTGCATGAGTCAGGAAATTGGCTACTCCCGGCATAACAGATGCAAGCCTTGACCACCAATAAATCCAACCAAAAGCAAAAGCAGATCGCGGCCTTATTTTTCCTTCATAATAATGTGACAAAAATTCCGATTTTAATGTAGCAACATCTACATGAACCGGGCAATCTCCCTTGCAACCTTTACATGCCAGGCACAAATCCAACGATTCTTTTACATATTCGTCCTTCCAGCCATCCTTTATCACATTCCCCTGAAGCATTTCAAAAAGAAGATGCGCGCGGCCTCTCGTCGTATCTTTTTCTTCTCTGGTAACCATGTAGCTCGGGCACATTGTTCCTCCTTCATGGCGACGGCATTTTCCTACTCCTACGCATCGCAAAGTGGCTCTTGCAAAACTTCCTTTATCATCCTGGTGTAGAAAATTAAAATGAGTTCGCAGAGCCGGCGGATTATAAGTAGTCCCTAATCTAAGGTCAGCCAGCTGACCATAGCTGTCTATCACTTTTCCCGGATTCATCATCCAGTCGGGGTCCCAAATAGATTTGAATTCATGAAAAGCCTGCATAATATCCTTATCATACATTATAGGTAATAAGCTTCCTCTTGATTGTCCGTCACCATGCTCACCCGAAAGGGAACCACCATAACTCACTACCAGCCGTGCAGCTTCCTCAGTGAATTTTTTATATTTCTGTAAACCATCCTGGCTTTTCATTCCAAATGAAACCCGGCAGTGAATGCAGCCCTGCCCAAAATGGCCGTAAAGCGAAGGATGATAATCATATTTGCTGAACAAATCCCGTAGATCTTTCAGGTAATCTCCCACTTTTTCAGGAGGAACCGCTGAATCTTCCCAGCCCGGATACATGTCAGGTTTATCAGGAACGAATGCGGTTGCTCCCAATCCGGATTCTCTTATTTCCCAGAGTTTCTCTTCCTGTGCCGGGTCATCAAAAAGGCTCATATTTGGGGGATTATCGCCCTTTTTAAGTTCGTCCATCAAAGCTTTGCATTTATTATCTGCATCTTCCTTGTCTTTTCCTTCAAACTCAACCAAAAGCCATCCACCACCTTTCGGCAAAAGAGGTATGTCATCTAAATTTAACCCCTTGTTTTTCATGTACTCAATGAGCAAATGGTCAATCCCTTCAAGGCCGATGGGTTTGTGCTTCATTACCTGGGGACAAGCATGACCTGCAGTATATACATCGGGATAGCCCAGAACAACAAGCGAACGCGCCTTTGGTTCTGGTAATAATTTCATTTCAGCTTCAAGAATTACCACGCAGGTTCCTTCCGATCCCACAATAGCCTGTGCAAGATTAAATCCCTGTTCAGGAAGAAGTGCCGGCAAATCAAAACCTGAGACACGCCGTGGGAATTTTTGGAAATTGTTTCCTTATCTGGTCCGCATATTTATCTCTCAATTCTTTTAACCTCCGGTAGATTTCACCTTTTCGGCCACCTTCTTTTATATGTTTTTCCAATTCTTCATCACTGAAGTTGGACCAATTTTCATTTTTAGTTCCATCATAGGTAAGAATCGTTAAAGATTCTGTATTATCTGCTGTGCGCGCACCATAGCCGTAAAACGCTGCCATAACCGAATGTATTCCACAGGAATTATTTCCCAGCATTCCCCCAATGGCACAGTGGCTGTGGGTTGCAGGATCTGGACCAAAGGTGAGGCCAGCCGCTTTTTTGGTAGCGTTTCGCATCTCGTCCAATACTATTCCTGGTTGAACGGTTACTGTCTTTTTTACTTTATCAATCTTCAAAACCTTGTTGTAATACTTCGTCATATCCATTACCACTGCCACATTACAACAGGCGCCGGTAAGACTTGTACCGCCACCACGCGACAAAACCGGCGCTTTGTATTTTCTGCAAAGCGCGACAGTATTAATAATATCCTGTTCGGTTTTAGGAAGAACAACGCCAATTGGAATTTGCCGGTAATTTGATCCATCCGTTGCATACAACGCTTTGCTGCCATTATCAAAACGTACTTCGCCCTCAACTGCTGATTGCAATTCTTTTGCTAACGCTTTTACATCAACATTGCGGGAATATTTTGTTTCGAAACTAAGATGAGGGGTTTCAGTTTTGCGATCTAATGTTTCGGCTTGCTTTACCATAATTTTTTTATTAAATAAGATCAAAGCAGAAACCAGTTTTAGGAATGCTTTGACCTGTGTTAAACTTTATATTTTTCCGCGTCCTTGTATTTAAAATCAAGGCCAAGGCCGGGCCTGCTCATATCAGGAAACAACTTTCCATCAATCGGTTGTGGTACTCCGTCAAACAGCATGTTCTCAATTCTTACATGATCATAGAAATATTCGCCGGTATAAAAAGCCGGAAGAGACATGGCGGGCTGCATGTGCAAAGCAGGCGCACAATGAGAAGAAAAGGGTAGTTGATGTGCTTCGCATGTGTGACCGGCTTTTAAAAACGAAGAAATACCTCCGCAACGTGTTGCATCCGCCTGTAACACATCAACTGCACCGGCACTCATCATTTCTTCAAAATAAGGTAAGTTGTATCCATATTCACCAGCCGCTATTTGCATTGCCGGAGGTGATTGTTCTCTTACAAAATGCAATCCTTTCAAATTATTGGCGGCAACAGGTTCTTCGAACCATGTAACATTCAAATCAGCAAAATGCCAGGCAAAATCCAGCGCCTGTCTCGCAGTATAAGCGGCATTTGCATCTACAAATAAAGCGACGTCCCGCCCAATTGCTTCGCGTGCTTTTTTCACCCGAAAAACGTCTTTATCCGGCTCTCGACCAATCTTCATTTTGACCTGTTTAATGCCCTGTTCGGCCCAACCGCGTAATTGTTTTTGTAGCCTGTCGATTGAATAGGAAGTGAAACCGCCGCTTCCGTAAATTTGAAAACCGTCATTAAATTTTCCGAGAAGAGAAACCAAAGGAAGACCTACAACTTTTGCCTTTAAATCCCACAAAGCATTATCAACCGCGGAAATAGCCATTGCTATTACACTTGAATTTCCATTGTTTCTTACGCTGTGCACCATCGATTCAACTATCGATGGAATTTGCATTGCATCTTTGCCTTCAACAAGTTGTTTCAGATTTTTTTCAATAAAATATGCAGAGGCTTCATTTGCAAAAGAATATCCAATTCCCGTGTGATTTCCTGCTGATATCTCTACTAAAATTAACGTAGTACTATCCCATTTAATCGTTCCGTCCGACTCGGGACTGTCTGTCGGAATCGTATATGCAGCAACTTTTATTTCTTTTATTATTATTGAATCCCGGATATTTCCTGATTTATTATCTTTCTCTTGTTTCATTATTATTTATCCAAATAAAGTAGCAACTTCTTCTTTCCATGTTTCTTTGATGATGCCCCACACGTCAGGATCTCTGACTACTGATTCAGTAAAATTCTTTGCCTGTTTAAAAGTAATATGCGGGGGAAGTGGTGGAACGTCGGGATCTGTATAGGCTTCCAGAATTACAGGCTTTTTTTGGGAGAAAGCAAATTCCATTGCTGACTCAATATCATCTACTTTATCCACTTTCACTCCTTCAAGCCCAAGCATTTTCGCGTATTCTGCGTAAGGGAAATCCGGTACTTCCTGGCTCGCTTCAAATTTTGGATCACCTGCCATTACGCGTTGTTCCCACGTAACCTGGTTGAGGTCGCGGTTATTTAAAACCAATATCATCAAACGTGGGTCAGTCCACTTTTTCCAATATTTTGAGATAGTTATCATTCCATTATTCCCGAGCATTTGCATGGCGCCATCACCAACAAGCGCGATTGGCATTCTATCCTGATAAGCAAATTTTGCTGCAATGGCATAAGGAACCCCAGGGCACATGGTTGCGAGATTTCCTGACAAAGAAGCTTTCATTCCTTTCCGGATTTTTAAATCCCTGGCAAACCAGTTTGCTGAAGAACCGGAGTCGGAAGTAAGGATGCAATTATCAGGAAGGTGTTTTGATAATTCATGAAAAATTCGTTGCGGATTGATAGGATTAGCGCTCTTCATTGCACGTGCGTCTATAACCTTCCACCATTCTTGCACATTGTCTTCGATGGTTTTGCGCCAGCTTCTGTCTTCTTTCTTTTTAAGTAAAGGAATTAATGCCTTTAAAGTTTCTTTACTGTCGCCCTGCAGGTTAACATCCATTGGAAAACGTATACCCAGCATTTTACCATCAATATCAATCTGCACGCCTTTCGCTTTGCCCTCTTTAGGCAAAAATTCTGAATAAGGAAAACTGGAGCCAATCATTAAAAGCGTATCACAATCCATCATCATATCCCAACTTGGTTTGGTACCCAGTAATCCAATGGAACCAGTAACGTAGGGAAGATCATCCGGCAAAACAGCTTTACCTAAAAGAGCTTTCGCCACGCCCGCACCCAGTAATTCTGCTACCTGTATCACTTCATCTTCTGCACCAAACGCGCCTGCGCCTACAAGCATAGAAACTTTTTCTCCATTATTTAAAATGTCTGCGGCCCGTTGCAAATCACTTTGTAACGGAACAATATTAGGTGCAGAATAATGAAGACCTGAATGTACTGTTCCATGCGCTCTTGCAGGCTCTTCATAATCTACTTCCTGCAAATCATTGGGCACAATTATACAAGTAACAGAACGGGTAGTTTTTGCAATCCGCACTGCACGATCAACTAAATGCCTTATCTGTGAAGGAACCATAGCCGTATGAACATACTCACGGGCCACATCTTTATATAAGGAATCCAGGTCAATCTCCTGCTGATAACTACCACCCAGCGCGGCTCTTGCCTGCTGGCCAACAATCGCAACTACAGGCTGATGATCCATTTTAGCATCGTACAATCCATTTAAAAGATGAATGGCTCCGGGGCCGGAGGTAGCCATACACACGCCCACTTCGCCAGTAAATTTTGCATGAGCGCAAGCCATAAACGCGGCATTTTCTTCATGCCTTACCTGTACAAAATCTATTTTGCAATCGGTCCTGTTTAAAGCTCCCATTAAACCATTGATGCCATCACCGGGAAAACCGAAAATGCGCGATATATTCCATTCTGATAATCGTTCAATTAAAAAATCGCTAACTAACTTGGCCATAAAAAAATATTTTTGAAGAGGTGAGAAAATTGTTCCGAAACTTTACAGCTTAAAATGAAGCGCGAAGAATTTGAAGTTCCATGAACGGCTTTGCTGCAACAAACACTGTGCCTACCAACTTTAAAAGGATTGCTAAAACATTGCCGTATTTAGACGGTTACAAAGTAAAATGGAAAGTTTTTTCTCAAATTCTCCTGTAAAATAATTGATTCAAATGCAAAAAAGTTTAGAGGTAAAGATTCCTCATCCAACTTTTAAAGTGTAAAATATTCACCAACTTCTTAGCGACCATTTTTGCAACAGTAAAGCAACAATTCCAAAAGATTTTTATTTTACTCCTACAGTCAAATGCGGTGGAAGTGATGAAGTATTTAAAAGAAGTGGTTGGAAAGAATTTTAAAAAAATTTGACAGTAAACAAACAAATAAAAGCTATTTGTATTCAGCATAGAAAGAAATGCAATTTCAATAAGGCATAGTCTTTGAGAAGTGCTTTTCCATTATCGGCTTTACTGAAATGCTAAAGAGCGCCGCGGATGTTTCCCGGATTTTTGGAGCTGAGCGTAACTCCTTTCCAACTTTTACACTAACTAAAAAAAGCCGAGAGTAAATGAGAATGATCAATCAGTGATATCAATGTTATATCTCCAAAAGATTTTTTTATTGCAATCAGTTGAAAATCCGGCTTCACAGCAGGCAGATAAGATCACCCGGCTTTTCAATTACTTTAATGTTGCTGCAGCGGGAATGTTGCTGCTGGTGGGCTTCCTGATTGTTTACATCTGCATCAAATTCCGGCAAAGAAAAGGTGACAACAATGCGCCTGTAGATGCAAAACAAAATAAGAAACTTGAAATTTTAATGATAGGCGGACCTTTTTTATTGCTTGTGTTTTTCTTTTATCAAACGCTTACCATCATGAATTCTGTTTCGCCTTCGCAGGATCCAAAAGGCAAAAATCCTGATGTAATTATCACCGGCCATCAGTGGTGGTGGCAGGTGGAATATCCAAAAGCTCATGTGATTACCGCCAATGAAGTTCATCTGCCGGTAGGAAAACCTTTGCTTCTTGAAATGCGTTCTGCAGATGTGATTCACGATTGGTGGGTGCCGGAGTTGGGAAATAAAATGGATTTGGTTCCTACCAAAAGAAATTATTTATCGCTCAATATTAATAAGCCGGGAACTTACATTGGCGCGTGCAGCGAATTTTGCGGCGCTCAGCATGCATGGATGCGTATTAACGTTATTGCGCAAACGCAAACTGATTTTAATAAATGGCTTACAGCAAATGAAAAAAATGCTGAGCAGCCACAAGATACATTGGCCAAAATTGGCGCGCGATTATTTCAAACAAAAACGTGCGCCAATTGCCACAGAATACAAGGAACCGCAGCGACAGCTACAGCAGGGCCTGACCTTACTCATCTTGCCGAAAGATCTGAAATTTTAACCGGGTTAATGAAAACGAATCAAGCGAATTTATTCAAATGGGTAAATCAGCCGCAGGAAGTAAAACCTGGTGCGCATATGCCCGATTTTAAATTTAAAAAAGATACGGTAAATGCGATTGTGCATTATTTGCTTCAATTAAAATAACATGAAGGAAACAATAGAAATACCGGAACCAACGACGCATTTTCCCAGCCTTGGCGTAAGTACTGACCAGGGATTGCTGCAATGGATTTCTTCTGTTGATCACAAAATGATCGGCATCATGTACTTGCTGATGGCTTCTTTGTTTTTTCTTGTCGGAGGAGTAGAAGCGTTGCTGATGCGCATTCAACTTGCGATACCCAACAATCATTTCCTGGGGCCGGAAACGTACAACCAGTTTTTCACGATGCACGGCACGACGATGATTTTTTTGGTGGGAATGCCGGCCATTCTTGGTTTCTCTGTTTATTTCTGCCCGCTGATGATTGGTGCCAATGAAATGGCTTTTCCAAGAATGAACTCCTTCGCTCTCTGGATTAGTTTTTTTGGAGGAATGTTATTGTATTTCAGTTTTTTGGCTGGCGGCGCTCCCGACGTTGGCTGGTTCAATTATGCGCCACTCAACGAAAAGAATTTTTCCATCAGCCAGGGGATTGATTACTATTGTTTGGGCTTGCTGCTTTCAGGAATCGGAAGCGTTTCAACAGCCATTAATCTCGTTGTTACTATTTTAAATTATAGGGTAAAAAATCTCAAACTGAATAAACTTCCCTTATTTGTGTGGATGGTTTTGGTAAATTCTTTTTTGATAATCGCAGCCTTTCCTTCTTTAAACGCAGCGCTGGCAATGCTTCTGCTCGACCGGCAATTTCACGCGCATTTTTTTAATACCATTAATGGCGGTTCGGCCTTATTGTGGCAACACCTGTTCTGGATCTTCGGGCATCCTGAAGTTTACATTTTGATTCTTCCGTCATTTGGAATTTTATCGGAAGTGTTCCAGGTGTATTCACGAAAACCGATTTTCGGTTATGCCTTCGTCGCGGCTTCAACCGTTGCCATTGCGTTACTCGCATTTGGCGTTTGGGCGCATCACATGTTTGCCGTCGGAATGGGAAATACAGTTGATGCATTTTTCTCTGCAAGCAGCATGCTTATTGGTATTCCGACCGGGGTAAAAATATTTAACTGGCTGGGGACGATGCACGGAGGTAAAATTCAATTTACCAATTCGATGTTGTTTGCGATTGCGTTTTTGTTTGAATTTACTATCGGTGGGTTAACGGGAATCGCCTTTTCAATTGTCCCAATCGACTGGCAATTAACCGATACATATTTCGTGGTGGCGCATTTGCATTATGTTTTCATTGGCGGAACTTTCTTTGGATTATTTGCCGGATTGTTTTATTGGTTCCCAAAAATGACAGGTAGAAAACTGGACGAAAAATTGGGAAGATGGTTTTTCTGGTTGTTTGTGATTGGCTTCAACGGAACATTTTTCGTGCAACATATTTTGGGAATCATAGGAATGCCGAGAAGGGTTTACACTTATCCGAATCTTCCGTGGTATGAGATCTTAAATTTCATTTCAACCGTTGGAGCATTTATGATGGGCGCATCGGTATTGCTGTTATTTTATATGATTTTGAAAGGAAAGAAAAATGGAAAAAAAGTGGGAAAAGACCCGTGGGACGCTTTCACTTTGGAATGGTACACACAGTCTCCGCCGCCTCTCAAAAATTTCGATGAGGTTCCTGCAATCAACAGCCCACTCCCGTTGTGGGAATTAAAATACGGCAACAACGCAAAAAATAACGAAAATGAAAAAGGACAATAAAACAATGATGAAACTGGTGGTAGGAACAGAGGCAATGTTTTTTATTTCACTCATAATGGCATTCGTTTACATGGCTTACAATTCAGGTTTTGAACCTTACCAGGTAAAAGCGCTCGATATAAAAACAACAGGCATTTTCACACTTTTTCTTTTTGCGAGCAGCTTCACTTTTTGGCGGGCAGAAAAAAATTATGAGAAAGGGAAAATAAAAAATTTAAAGCTTTGGCTTATTGCGACTATCGTTTTAGGAACTGTTTTTTTATTTGGACAGGGAAAGGAATATTGGCGGCTCGTGCAGGAAAATATCACCCTAAACGGAAGTGTTTTCGGAACCAGTTTTTATACACTCACAGGCTTTCACGGCTTCCACGTTTTTGTGGGATTGATTATTTTAATGATCATTTTGATCATGACTTTTTTGGGAGATTTTAATAAGAAAGATTCGAATGTGGTGAGCACAGTGGGTATTTACTGGCATTTCGTAGATGTGGTTTGGATCTTTGTTTTTACGGTGGTGTATGTGCTTCCAAAATTTACAAACATTTAAATGCAAAATTATGAACGCACTATTTTCATATTGGCATTTTGATCCCGGCATCCTGTTGTTCATAACAGGAATTTGCCTTGTTTATTTGTTTACTGTCAATTTTAAATTGACTCGAAAAGCTTTATACTTTGCGGCAGCCATGCTTTTGATCATTATTTGTATGGCTTCGCCATTGCATTTCCTCGGGGAAAATTATTTGTTCAGCGCTCACATGCTCTCGCATGTTTTGATCATCCTAATTGCAGGGCCGCTAATTATTGCTTCTCTTCCTGAAAAAAACAGGTTTCAAAAGCAGTTGGTTTTCTTTTCAAAAAAAATATCAAAAACACCAATTGTCGCGTGGCTTTGTGGAGTGGTAATGATGTGGTTTTGGCATATTCCTTCCATCTTCAATCGCTTATTTGAAATGAATCAACCCGGAGGAATTCATTTTATGAGTAGTTTAATGTATTTGCATTTTATAAGTTTGTTGATAGCAGGAATGATCTTTAGCTGGCCGGTAATTAATCCATATAAAACTTATAGATCCGATGCCCTTGCCGGCGTACTTTATCTTTCTACAGCTTGTGTTTTTTGTTCACTGCTTGGATTGATAATTACTTTTTCACACGTAGGAACTTATACTCATTACATCAACATTACAGACAACTATGGCTTTTTGCCGATGATCAGAAACGATTGGAAAATTTCTGAAGCGGCGGATCAGCAAATGGCCGGATTAATCATGTGGGTACCTTGTTGTTTTATTTATCTATCAGCCTCTATGTTTCTTTTAATAAGATGGTTCGGGAGTGATTCGGGAAAGATAGCAGTCAGTGAGAAGATTGGTTTAGAGGTTTAGAGAAAGAATTAATTATACAATAAAATTGAAGAAATGAATTCAGAAGATCAATTTGAAAAAGTAAAAGCAAAGCCGGAAATTTTGCCGAAGCCAACTTATTGGCCCTTTTTCCTTGCGTTGGGATTAGCCTTTATTGGCTGGGGATTATTGACCACATGGTATTTTTCTTTAGCAGGCATGATTGTATTTGTAGTTTCATTAATCGGCTGGATAAATATTTTGCGCCATGAATGAAGAATCAAAAAATAAGGACGAATCAAAAGAAGAAATAAGCAGGCGAAAATTCTTTGTAAAATTAAGCCTTGGTTTTGCAGGAGTAAGTGCTGCTGTTGCGGCGATACCGGTGGTAAGTGCCTTAATTGCTCCTTTGCTTGAAAAGCCTAAACGTCTTTGGCGGACTGTTGGAAAACTAGATGATTTCCAATCAGGGACAACCACGCTCGTCAAATTCGTCGATGCGGATCCCAAACCATATGCAGGTGTAACAGCAAAAACGGCGGCATGGTTGCGAAGAAATGAGAAAAATGATTTCATCGCTTTTGCGATTAATTGCACACATCTGGGCTGTCCTGTAAGGTGGGAAAATAAAGCCGATCTTTTTATGTGTCCCTGCCACGGAGGCGTGTATTATTCTGATGGAACCGTTGCAGCAGGTCCGCCTCCGAGGCCATTAACGAAATACGAAGTAAGAGTTTATAACGGTCAAGTGCAAATAAAAACAGCGCCTATTCCGCTTACGACTATAGGCGCGTCAAAACAATCATGAAGCGATTTTTACAAAAAATATGGAATTGGTTTGAAGACCGCACAGGCGTTGCTAAAAATATTCTGCCTATTATAAAACACCCGGTGCCGCCGGGCGCCAAATGGAGCTATGTATTTGGCAGCGCCACTTTGTTTTGTTTTGTGTTACAAGTTATCACCGGCGTGGCTTTAGCTTTATTGTACCAACCCAGTTCCAATAACGCGTATCAATCATTAGAGTTCATTACCAACAAAGCAAAATTTGGAAACGTACTTCGCGGCATTCATTATTTTGGCGCATCTGCAATGATCATTTTAGTCGGCATTCACATGATCAGAACTTACATTACCGCTTCCTATAAATTTCCGCGGGAAATGAACTGGATCAGTGGAGTCGTTCTGTTATTGTGTACGATTTTTATGGGATTTACCGGGCAATTATTAAGATGGGATTCGAGCGGGGTTTGGTCATCCGTAGTAGCTGCCGAACAATTAAGCAGAACTCCAATTGTAGGAAAATACCTGGCTCGATTACTCATTGGAGGCGATACTGTTGGAGGCCAAAGTTTAAGTCGTTTTTTTGATTATCACGTTTTCATAATCCCGGCGGTGATCTTTATCGTTGTTGGATTCCATTTATACCTGGTAATTCAGAACGGCATTTCCGAACCACCAAAGCAGGGAAGATTAATTGACCCAAAAACTTATCGCAAATGGTACAACAATATGCTGAAAGAAAAAGGAGTTCCTTTTTGGCCGCATGCTGCCTGGCGAGATACTATTTTTGGTTCTCTTGTAATTATTTCCATTATCGCATTGGCTGTTATTTTCGGGCCACCGGCATTGACCAACCAACCTGATCCTTCGATAGTTCATACTTCTCCAACGCCGGACTGGTATATGATTCCGTTCTTCGCGTTGTTTGCTTTAATGCCGCATAAAATGGAATCCATTGCAATGGTAATCGGACCGATCTTAACCATCGCTTTGTTGTTTTCTATTCCTTTTATTTCAAACCAGGGAGAAAGAAGTCCTTTAAAAAGACCGTGGGCAATGTTCGGAGTTATCTGTGTTGTTGTTTTTGTGCTCAGCTTACTTCACATTGGTTTTAATGCGCCATGGTCGCCGCATTTTGATACAAAACAACTGCCTCTTACCGCTATAAAATCTCCATCGCCGGATTCGACTGTCATCCAGGGCGTGAATTTATTTTATAATAAAGGTTGTCTCTATTGCCATACCATAAACCATTATGGAGGCAAAGCCGGACCCAATCTTACAACCATAGGTAACCGATTATCACCCGAGGCTTTAAAGATAAGAATTGTGAATGGCGGTGTAAATATGCCGTCATATGGAGGCATTCTTTCAAAAGATGAATTGAATAAAATAGTTGCTTTCTTATCAACTCAAAAATAAGCCTGTAGTAAACCAACTTATTGATACAATTTTTATTTTATATAAAAGGCATAACTTTTGTGAGCTTATGTTTTGCAATAAGAGATACAGCAATGGGTCACCTTTCTCCACGCATCTCATGCATTCTTTTTTCATAATCAACTAAATCATTCTTATGCCGGATTCCGATAGTGATTCAAAAAAATTTAGTACGCATTTTTCAAAAAAAGTTTGGCTCGTCGGAGGGATTTTTTCATTCATTGTAATTCTACTTCTGCTCTTCAAAGCACTATTTAGTATTTTGTTATTGTCTCTGGCGGCAATCCTTGTGGCAGTTTATTTCCGGGGCTGCGCAGATATTTTACATCGAAATTTAAAGTGGCCTTTAAAACTCTGCACATTTCTTTCAGTGTTTCTAAATCTTCTTTTATTGGCTGGATTTTTTTGGTTTGTAGGCGCTCAACTTCAACAACAGGTTTCGCAACTTTCTGATACTTTGCCCAAAACTATTCAAAATGTCAAAGATCATCTCGACAACACTGACCTGGGAAGTAAAGTTTTAAATTTTTTAAACAATTCCGGTAGTTCATTAAAGATGGAAACGATAGGAAAAAAATTCTTTTCAAGCAGCTTTGGTGTACTCAGCGATTTGTACATTCTTCTTTTGTTATCCATTTTTTTTACTGCAGATCCGATGCTTTATAAAAGAGGTATTGTTCATTTATTGCCCGAAAAAGCAAAAGACAGAGGAGCCAAACTTCTCGATGAAATGGTAGTTGTATTAAAAAAATGGCTGAAAGGGCAAATCATTGGATTCTTTGTGATAGCTGTTTTAACCGGTGTTGGCTTATGGATCGTGGGAATGCCTTTGGTACTTACCCTGGCGCTTATCGCCGGTGTGCTGAATTTCGTTCCCAACTTTGGGCCTATTGTCGCTTTAATTCCGGGCGTTCTTCTTGCGTCGATGCAAGGTCCTACCACGGCGTTAATCGTCGCCGGCATTTATACTGTTGTCCAAATTTTTCAGAGCGCTGTTACGCAACCATTAATCCAACAAAAAATGGTGGACATTCCCCCGGCTCTTACCATTTTTGGCCAGGTGGCCTTTGGGATGCTGGCAGGTTTTTGGGGCGTTTTGATGGCAACACCGATAGTCGCGCTCCTGATAAAAATTGTAAACCGGTTATATGTAGAGCGCCAGGATTATCATACATATGAAGTCAAATAAAAGCTGCAATAAACAAACTTATTCCACCAGTTTCTGTTTCAGCAGTCAATGTTGAAGGCTGGAATAACTATTGTATCAACTTAAAAAAATTTTAGAACTCATTCATGGCAAAATCAAATACTTCCATTTATGCGGCGTTGATTTCAAACGCAGCAATTGCACTTATAAAATTTGTAGCAGCTTTTTTTAGTGGCAGTTCAGCCATGGTTTCAGAAGGAATACATAGCGCCGTGGATAGCTGTAATGAATTGCTGCTGCTCTTTGGTATTAAGCGAAGCAAAAGGCCACCTGATAAAGAACATCCTTTTGGCCATGGGCAGGAGTTATATTTCTGGTCTCTTATCGTCTCTGTTCTTATTTTTGGATTAGGAGGAGGCATGTCAATTTATGAAGGTATTAATCATATTCGCCATCCTCATCCCATGGAAGCGGCTTTATGGAATTACGCGGTTTTAGGCAGCGCGCTGGTTTTTGAAGTGATCTCTTTTTACATCGCCGCACGTGATTTTTTGAAGCATAATGATTACAAAGCTTCTTTCTGGCAAAAGCTTCGCAATAGTAAAGACCCCGGCTTTTTTATTGTAATATATGAGGGTGCGGGAGATATTTTGGGATTAATTATTGCTTTTGCAGGAGTTATCTTGTCTAATTATTTAAACAGTCCACTCATTGATGGCATCTCATCCGTTTTAATCGGACTTGTACTGACGATAATTGCAATACTCATGATAATTGAAAGTCACGATTTGTTGATTGGCGAAAGTGCCGGTATGCGGATGGTAAACCAGACAGAAAAGCTACTGAAGGAAGATGAGGACGTTGATGAGGTTCAAACACCTTTAACCATGCAACTCTCACCGGATGAAGTCTTACTGGCTTTGAATTTAGAATTTAGAAATGAGCTTACAGGTTCACAAATTGTTGATAGTATTAAACGGTTGGAAAAAGCAATAAGAGCAAAATTTCCAAATATAACCCAAATATTTATCGAGGCTGGCAACCTCTCTAAAAAGAAAAAAGATTAAGCAACATAAAAATTATTATGTATTTAGCGTTATAGAACAAATATTTTTATGAATTTTACTAAAGAATATATGCTTGAAAGACATTCCACTTGTTGGAATAATGATTCTTCTAATGTAAATTCACTATCACAATTTTAAAAAAATCCATTTTATGAAACGCAGTATCAAGAGCCTTGAAGGCTATTCCTTAAAAGAAACTGATGGCGAAATCGGTGAAGTTGATGAATTTTATTTTGATGATATTAGCTGGACCGTCCGCTACTTTGTTGTAAAAACCGGTAACTGGCTTTCCGGCCGAAAAGTGCTTATTTCACCCAACGCTTTATTACAACCCGACTGGGAGAATGAAGTTTTTCCCGTAAACCTCACAAAAGCCCAGATAGAAAATAGTCCGGATATTGATACTGATAAACCGGTTTCTCGCCAGCATGAAGAAGAATTATCTTCTTACTATACCTGGGATACCTATTGGGAAAATGAAGCGCACGGCGCCGGAATTTTTGGTGCTATGCCGAGTGAATTATATGAAAGTGAAATTGGTGAACCTGAAAACGTCAACTATCCTTCGCAGGAAAGTGAAGGAAACAACGATCCTCATTTACAAAGTACCGACGCAGTAAAGGGTTACACCATTCATGCTACCGATGGTGAAATAGGAAAAGTAGTAGATTATATCCTTGATGATTCAAACTGGAAAATTAATTATCTCGTTGTAGATACCGGCAACTGGCTCAACAGTAAAAAAGTACTTTTATCCACCGGATGGATTACTAATGTGAAATGGGATAATGAACTTGTTATTGTAAATGTTTCAACAGATGAAGTAAAAAACAGTCCGGCATACGATTCTTCTGAAGCTGTAAATGATGTTGATGAAAAAAATCTTTACGATTATTACGGTAGGCCGCATCCAAAAAAATAATCAGCTCTTCTCACACTGTTTTATTGGCAAAAACTAAAAATGAATGCATTAATTATTGTTGATGTTCAAAACGATTTTCTTCCGGGTGGAGCGTTGGCGGTGAATAACGGAAATGAAGTAATCCCTGTGATTAATAAATTACAAAATGAATTTGATCTTGTTGTAGCTACGCAGGATTGGCATCCGGCACATCACAAAAGCTTTGCTTCAGTTCACGAAGGAAAAAAAGTATTTGAAAAAATTGAATTAAATGGCCTGCCGCAGGTTTTATGGCCTGATCACTGCGTACAGGAAACAAAAGGCGCCGCTTTTTCTTCAGCATTAGACCAAAGAAAAATAGAAGCTATTTTCAGAAAAGGAATGGAAGAAGAAATTGATAGCTACAGTGGCTTTTTTGATAATGGAAAAAAGAAAGCAACCGGGATGGCCGCTTACTTAAAAGGAAGAAATGTTACCAACATTTTCATAGCCGGTTTGGCTGCAGATTATTGTGTTTATTTTACCGCGCTCGATGGTCTTGAACTTGGCTTTGAGTCAACAATTATTACCGATGCCACACGTGCAATTAATCTTCATGATTTTGCCAACAAACTTCAGATTTTTAAATCCAAAGGAGGAAAGGAAAACCTGAGTGGTTAATAATCCCAAATAAAAATTTGAACTTTTTGTAGGTTCACTATTCTCTTTTGTACGGGAAAAATCTATTTTTTTGTTTCTTTGCTTTTGGAACAAAAAAGGCAAATGTTATGACGAAAAGAATCACTATTCCAAAGATTGAGCCAGCAGCATACGAAGCAATGAGCAAGCTGGAACAATACATAAAAAAATCCTCTCTGCCACCATTGCTGAGGGAAATGATAAAAATAAGAGCTTCACAAATAAACAGTTGTGCTTATTGTATTGACATGCACACAATTGACGCGATAAAAATGGGTGAAACTCCGCGAAGGATTTTTGCATTGTCAGCATGGAAAGAGTCGCCGTTATTCACTGAACAGGAAAGAGCGGTATTGCAATTAACAGAAGAAGTAACACTTATCGGGCAAAACGGCGTTTCCGATGAAACCTATAATAATGTACTTAAGTTTTTTTCTGAAAACGAATTGGCGCAACTCATTATGCAGATTATAGTTATCAATGGCTGGAACAGAATGGCCATTTCTACTAACCAGGTTTTTCAACCGAAAGATTGATCGACAATTAACAGGTATTATTTTACTTGCTTGAATGCTTCCAAATATTTATCGATATAAAACTCATGCTTTTTTGCTTTGTATTGAATAATAAACCTCGGATGTTCAAGTGGAATTACTTTTTTAAAAAAGCAAAATTGATCATTTATCTGCCTGAAAAACTTTTCATTTTTACCTGTTCCGAATAAGAAACAAATATCAGTGCTGATTCCAAAACTTATTTGCTTTTTAATATTGTCAATGATAAAATCATAAACAGAATCGGTTAATTCTTTACTGTCGTAATAATTATAGTTCACTTCTTTCCCTTTGCTGTTAAGAATCGTAAACCCGAGCGGGCAAACAGATTGAATATAAAAATCGTTGTAAAATTTTGTTGCTCCGCCATAATAATTGATGACATCATATACAAAAGCGGATGAGGGTTCGTGAGTTGATTTCCCGGGAAATTCGATTTCACATTCGCTCAATAATCTTTTCGTATCTGTAAACGGAACGCCGGTAACTCCGGCTCCAAACCTGCCGGGATTAATTCCAAAAATAATGTGTCGCTTACCAGTATCGTTATAATACTTTCTATAAAATTCAGAAGAAATCTTTAGCGCTTCTCGGTTATCTTTAAAAGGATTCATAATGCCAATATTGGGTGGCAAAGTACCTTTGAAAGAAAGATTTTTATTGAACGAGATAATTTTATCCGCAAAAGTTTTCATGCTAATTTCCTGACTGAAATAGCTTAACGGGCTATTGTTTTTCAAGCAATTTCACCCATTTCATTAATTCACTGACGGGTGTATAATCTTTGTAAGAAACCATTAGTTTTCCGTTCTTGTTGAATAATGCAGTAAAAGGTGTCTTTTCTACATGATAATAATTTTTGAGAAAGAAAACCGGCACTTCCATTCCTACTTTAATGTTGGGATATTTTTTGGTTTGGAAATGATTTTCGAACCACGCAATATCATCCAAAGATTCAAATGTTGCCATTAAAATTTGTGTATGTTTAAATGCAGTCATTTGTGACAAAAGTTCTTTCATTAAAGTTCTGCAATGTTCACAATCTGGCGCAAAATAAATAATAAGCAAAGGTTTTTTGTGAGAAATCTGCGAAGTAGAAAAAGTGCTACCATCTGTTAGTTTCATTTTAAAATCTGGTACCTTTTGTGAAAAAGAAGTAGTCGAAATAAGGAGCATCATCGACAGAAATACCGGTACAAAAACGAGAAATAATCTTTTCCTTTTCATTAAGTCGGATAATTTGCAGTTGCAGTAAAGCAACAAAAAACAGCGTTTTTTATTTACAGTTTTTTAATTTTTATAATTCTAAACCACTTGCACCGGATAAATCCTTCTATCCCATCTTTCCTTTTTTATAAGCAGAAAACCGGCCAATCTTTAACCTAATAATGGATTGTAAGCATTGCCCGTTATTCTAATCCCAAAACCTGGCGGTTCAACTTTTCATTGGAAGCTGTTCCTGCAAAATCATCAAATGCCTTTTCTGTAACGTGAATGATATGGTTCTTTATAAATTCAGCGCCTTCTCTTGCTCCATCTTCTGAATTTTTTAAGCAGCATTCCCATTCCAAAACTGCCCAGCCTGGATAATTGTAAGCGGCCAGTTTACTGAAGATCGCTTTAAAATCTACCTGGCCATCTCCTGTCGAACGGAAGCGTCCTGCGCGATTGAGCCAGCTTTGATATCCGCCGTAGACTCCCTGTTTTCCGGTGGGATTAAATTCAGCATCTTTTACATGAAAAGCACGGATACGTTCATGATAAAAATCTATATATTGAAGATAATCAAGCGCCTGCAATACAAAGTGAGACGGATCGTACAAGAGACAAGCTCTTTTGTGCAAGTTCACATGCTCTAAAAAAGTTTCATAAGAAGCGCCATCGTGCAAGTCTTCTCCGGGATGAATTTCATAACAAACATCAACACCACATTCATCAAATACATTTAGAATCGGAAGCCATCTTTTTGCCAGTTCTTTAAACCCATCTTCCACCAAACCTTCGGGGCGTTGCGGCCATGGATAAACATTGGGCCATAATAATGCTCCGCTGAAAGTCGCATGGGCATTCAATCCTAAATTTTGCGAGGCTTTGGCAGCGTATTTTAATTGTTGCACCGCCCATTCCTGTCTTGCCTTTGGGTTTTTACGATATTGTTCGGGAGCAAAGCCATCAAACAATGCATCGTATGCCGGATTTACTGCTACCAGTTGGCCTTGCAGGTGTGTTGAAAGTTCGGTTATATCAAGGCCAAAACTATTTATCGTTCCTTTCAGTTCGTCTGCATAAGTTTTGCTTTCAGCAGCTTTTTGCAGATCAATAAACCTTGCATCCTGAGTAGGAAGCTGTACGCCTACAAAACCTTTATCTTTTGCCCACTGGCAAATACTTTTTAAATTGTTGAAGGGCGCTTCATTACCAATAAATTGCGCGATAAAAATTCCGGGGCCTTTAATTGTTTTCATTGCTCTTGTTCGATTTATTTAATTGTTCTGATTTAATTTTCTTGATTGTTCTTTCTCCAAATTGTGTATTCCTTTCATATCAATTCCTGTCTTCTTAAGAATACTTTTGTGAAGCAGGGATATGAAATGTTCCGTTAAAAATCGTATACATATCATTTTAACCTTAAAATGTATGAAGCCATGAAGATAGAAAATCGGGAGCAGTTAATAAATAAAAAATTATTTTTTGCTCACCAACCCTAAAGGTAAAATTGTCTTTCCGTACACTTCGTTTAATAAGGCGCCAATTCCCGCGTAAATTGCCGAAGCACCACAAACAATTCCTTCATAACCGGTAAAAGTTTTTATGGAAGCACCAGCTTCTGATTCTCCAAAAGCTAATAAGAAAAACAGGATGGCTAACGTGGCAAACACAAATTGTAAGGCGCGGCTTGTTCGAAGAGTTCCGATAAAAAGCAAACTTGTAAAAATCCCCCACATGATGAGATAAGCGATCATTGCTGAAGCTGAAGCTGCAGGCACCCATCCAAATTTAGGAATAACAATCAAGGCAACAAGTGTGAGCCAAAAAGAACCGTAAGAAACAAAAGCCATAAAACCGAAAGTATTGTTCTTCTTCGATTCCATAATTCCGGCAATTATTTGAGCAATGCCTCCATAAAATATTCCCATAGCAAGAATCATGGAGTTCATTTCAAAAATTCCGGCATTGTGCAGGTTAAGTAAAACGGTTGTTAATCCGAAAGCCAGAAGTCCGAGAGGAGCAGGATTAGCAGAAGTGTCTTTAATGATAACTGTTGTTGGTTCCATATCGAGCGTTTTAATTTTAAAATTTAAAATACTAATAATAATTGAAAACCAACAAAAAATATAAGGAATCATAATATATTTTGGTAAGGAATTTGCGCTTTTAATAAAAACCTTAATTATGACAACACAACAAATTGCCGATCGGCTGGTAGAGCTTTGCAGGCAAGGCGATTTTGCAACAGCACAAACAGAATTGTTTTCAGAAGATGCTGTAAGTATTGAACCTGAGGCTTCAGCAGGTTTTGAAAAAGAGACGAAAGGATTGGAAGCGATCAGGGAAAAAGGAAAACGCTTTTCATCGATGGTAGAAAAGGTTCATGGAATTAAAGTGTCTAACCCGCTCGTTACCGGAAACGCCATTTCAATTTCTCTAGATATGGATACAACGATGAAAGGGCAGGGCCGCTCTAATATGGCGGAAATCTGTGTTTACAAAGTAAAAGACGGTAAAATTATTTCAGAGCAGTTTTTTATGTAAAATAACTTTCAATACAATTTGTTGCTTTACTGAATCGTTCATCGTAATCTCCCGAAATTTCGCACCAGGGAACTGGCTGATTCACTAAAAGATCTTTATAAAAATGATATAATTTTTTTCTCACTTTAAGATCGGGATATTCTCTCAAATCGTCTTTTATCCATGGAAGATCAACATCGCAAAGCAAATAAAGATCGTATTTTCTTTCAGCAATGCGATTTAAAATCCAGTTATTGCATTTATTAAAAACAAATTCAGACCAAACTTTCATTACATACATATCTGTGTCAATAAATAATTTTGCTGAAGGGTGAGTGGGAAGTGGTGACTGCTCTATACTCAATGTTGAATGTTTTGCCTCATCAAGTCTTTCAAGTGCTTCTTTTTCCAGTTCAATTTGTCCTGCTGCAATATCGATTAGATCTGAATAAGTATAGTGAGGGCCATGTTTTTGCAAATATTCCCGGGCATATTCGGGAACCCAGGAAGTATGGTAATGCGCCGCAAGTTTTTCACAAAGCGTGCTTTTGCCGGTTGATTCCGGACCGATAATCACTATTTTTTTTATTGTTTCCATTGAGGCAATTGTTCCTGTATTGTATTCATTTGCTCTTCTTTTCCATTCCATCAAACCTGAAAATGCCATGATTAAAAGTATTACATAATAGACGCTTGTGAAAACATAATGTTTTACAAAGTATAATGGTATAGAAGCACAATTGGTTGCGATCCACCAATACCAGCTTTCAACTTTTTTCCTTGCCATCAGCCACATGCCTGTAAAAGCCGTTGAACTCGCGAAAGCATCGGCCCAGGGAATAGCTCCCGGTGCAAAATCTTTTTTCAAATAACTAAGCGCTACAAAAATGGCAATATAAAACGAGGCAAAAAAGATAAGTTCCTGCACCCATTCCCTTTTCGTACTCCACATAATGTTTACCACATGTTCCTGCTGCTGATTTCTTTTGGCCCATAAAATCCAGCCATAAATGCTCATAATAGTGTAATACAAATTTACACTTGCCTCGCCGAACAAACTTCCTTTAAAACTCAAATAGACGTAAAAAATAGTATTAATAAGGCCTGTTGGATATACCCAGATATTTTCCTTGCGCGAAAACCAAACGCTTACAATTCCTGAAAAAACTGCAATATATTCAAGCCATGTCGTCTCTTTCATTCCTTCTGTAAAAGCATGGTAAATTTCGGGGAAACTCAACTTTAAAATTTAACGCCAAAAGTAATTTAGAATGAGTTAAGAAAGCAAGTAACAGTGCACAAATAAATAACGCAGATTTTTATTTTATCTTCAGTTTGATACCTAAAAAAAGCGCCTTGAAAAAGGCGCTTACGTGATATATTATTTAAAATTAATTTTTATTTGGAAGTAGCTACAACTTCTTTCACTTCCGGTATCATTCGCTTCATCATGCCTTCTATTCCTGCTTTTAAAGTGATCATTGAAGAAGGGCAACCGCTGCAACTTCCCTGCATCATCAGGTTTACGGTTCCGTTTTCATAACTTAAAAACTGGATAGCGCCACCGTCCATTTCTACGGCAGGTTTTACATAATTTTCTAATAATTCTTTTATTCTTTTCACCACGTCGCCATCATCTACATGAATTTGGTTGGTACTTTCGGGCTTTCTTGCTGCTAATTCTTCCTCATTGATTATCACATTTCCTTCTTCCAAATATTCTTTCAAAAATTGCTTCACAGATGGAATTACATCTTGCCAGTCTTCGGTATCATCGGTTTTTGTAAGCGTAACAAAATTGCTTGCTATAAAAACTGATTTTACGAACGGAAAAGAAAATAATTGCATCGCCAAAGGAGAAGCAGAAGCGCTTTCTTCGTTTTTAAAATCAACACTTTTACCCGGATACAAAAGTTTGTTGGCCACAAACTTCATCGTTTCAGGGTTCGGTGTCATTTCCGTATAGATACTAACAACAGTATTGCCGGTTTTGATCATAATACTTTTTATTTAGACATACAAAGGTAAAGATTAAACCTGAAAATCTCTTTTCAGACTTGTTAAGTTCTTGAAAGATGTTGTAAAAGAATATCTGCAGAAAACCCCATTTCCCCTTTTTATATTGCATGCAAATTTTGGGCTGCTGCTTTATCCAGGAACCAGTGTAATTCACCTTTTTCCGGCGAAATAAGTTGTGCCGGAAATTGGGAAGGTTTGTATTCACCTTCCAATACTTTTTCCAAAACAGCCGCCTTTTTTTCACCTTCTACCATAAATATTACGTTGGTGGCTTTATTTACCAACAGGGGCATGAGTGTGATACGATACATCTTTTGTTGTTCATTATACACCGAGTTTACCCAACGATTTTCATTAATCATCAGCAAATGGGGAAACAAGGAAAGAGTATGGCCATCATCGCCCATACCCAGTAAAACAAGATCAAAGCTGTGATCGGTACTGTCAAAAAAAGTGTGAAGCTTTTTGCGGTACTCCGCTACGGCAAAATTCGGTTCAATATCAGTTCTCATGATGTGAATTTGCGAAGCCGGGATGTTCACATGATTGAGCAAATAATCACAACCCATTTTGGCATTGTTACGTTCATCATTAAAAGGAACTACTCTTTCGTCGCCCCAAAAAACATGAACCCGCTTCCAGTCTATTTTACTTTTATATTTTTCGGAAGCTAAGTTTTTATATAAGATTTTGGGTGTACTGCCACCAGAAAGTACCAGAGAAAAAAACTGCTGGTGCTTTAAAGTATCTGCGACCAAATCACATATCCACTCAGCAAGTTTATCGCTCATGATTTCCTTATTGTCATAAATATGCAGCTTCATTTTATTTCTGTTTTCGTGGCTGTGAGATCCAGTTATGCCCATCCCTGGCAATCAGTGCTTCAGCATCTTCCGGTCCCCACGAATCCGGTGAATAATTAGGAAAATTCATAGGTTTTCTTGCAGACCAAACTTCGAGGATTGGCATTACAATTTCCCAGGCAGCTTCCACCTGGTCGGCACGCATAAACAAAGTAGCATCGCCATCCATCACATCATACAAAAGTGTCTCATAAGCTTCCGGCTCTTCACCCTTGTAAGCATCTTCATAATTAAAAACCATATTTACAGGATTAAGAATCATCGCCTGTCCCGGCCGTTTTGCCTGGAAAGTAAGGCAAATATCCATTTCAGGTGAGATACCGATTGACATACGATTTGGGCGCCATGTTTCTGTAGCTTCTTTTGGAAATGCAAAATCAGGAGCCGGCTTAAACTGTATTGTCAATTCGGTAGATTTTTCATGTAGTCGCTTGCCAGTCCTTACATAAAACGGCACACCTTCCCAGCGCCAGTTATCAATATAAAACTTAACTGCTGCAAAAGTTTCTGTATTTGAATCGGGATCTGTGCCCTCTTCTTCTTTATAACCGGGCACTTTTTGCCCCTGCATCCAACCAGCGCCATATTGTCCACGGGCAGCATAATCCTGAACTTCATCTTTTGGAATTCGTCTGATAGCATTCAGCACATCTACTTTTTTATTCCGAATCTCATGGGCATTAAAAGAAACAGGAGGTTCCATCCCGATCATACAAACGAGTTGTAAAATATGATTCTGGATCATATCCCGTAATGCGCCAGAATCTTCATAGTATCCACCACGGCCTTCCACTCCTACAGTTTCTGAAGCAGTGATTTGAACATGATCAATATAATTTCTGTTCCACAGAGGTTCAAACAAAGCGTTGGCAAAACGAAGCGCCAGGATATTTTGTACTGTTTCTTTCCCTAAATAATGATCAATGCGGTAGATCTGGTCTTCATCAAAATGCTCAAGAAGCATTTGATTCATTTCAACCGCACTTTTCAAATCGTGGCCAAATGGTTTTTCCACAACAATCCGGGTACATTTTTTATCGTGGCAAACCGGCATAGTAGCGATATTCTTTACAATGCTCGGAACGAGTTGTGGCGCTACTGCCATATAAAATATTACGTTCGGATGATGCCCTGCTTCTGCCTCTTTTTCTTTAGCAATCTTCGTCAGCTTTTCATAATCTTTAGGATCGGTAGCATCCATTTGCAAATAGCAAAGGTGTTTCGAAAAATCTTTCCATTTTCCATTCGTATCTTTTATTCTTGAAAACTGGTCGATCCCTTCTTTTAAATGTTTTTTATAATCCGCGTCTGAATATTCAGAACGGCCAATACCTACAATGTTGAAATGATCCGGCATTGCATTATCTAAAAAAAGATTGTATAAGGCAGGATTTAATTTCCTGTAATTCAAATCGCCGCTGCCACCGAATATAAAAAGAACTGTTGATGGTAATTTTTTATAGTCTAACATTCTGATGTTTTAAATTTTAATTTATTTAGTGAGTGATTCCCAAACGGTGTGAAAGATTCCTTCCTGGTCGACCCTTTGATAGGTATGCGCTCCAAAAAAGTCGCGCTGCGCCTGGATAAGATTTGTAGGCAAGAAATTGCGGCGATAGGCATTAAAATAGTTTAGAGAAGCCATCATACCTGCAGCGGGATAATTATGTAATGCCGCCGTGGAAACCACTTTTCGAATAGCCCCTTCTTTTTCCTGCAGCATTTTTGCAATAGTTTCATCCAGCAATAAATTTTTCAAATCTTTATCCTCATAGCATTTTTTGAACACATCAAGCATAGCAGAACGAATAATGCATCCACCGCGCCACACGCTTACCACTTCCGGCAAAGGAATATCCATATTGAGTTCTGTAGAAGCAACTGTAAGCATCGCCAGTCCCTGAGCGTAGCTTATAATAGTAGCAAAATAAAATGCTTCGCGCAGCTGGTTGATAAATTCTTTTTTATCGGTTTCAATTACTTCCGGAACGGTTTTATAAATGGTGGCCGCTTTTATTCTTTCTTCAATCAATGATGAAAGGTTTCGCATCATTACTGCTGAATCTATTGTAGGTATTGGCATCGGGAGATTAAGGCCCTCCTGCGACGTCCATTTTCCGGTTCCTTTGGCGCCGGCTTTGTCCAGGATTTTATCCAATAAATAAAAGTGAAGTTTCTCTTCTTTCTTCTGAAAAATAACCGCAGTAATCTCCAGTAAAAAAGATTTCAGCTCGCCCTGGTCCCATCCTGCAAACACATCATGCAATTCATCGTTACTCATTTCCAGCCCGTGATGCATAATATCATAACACTCACTTATCAGTTGCATTATCGCATACTCAATACCGTTATGAACCATTTTGACATAATGGCCTGCTGCATTTTTTCCTAAGTATCCTACACAAGGTTCTCCGTTTACTTTTGCAGCAACAGCTTCCAGAATCGGCGCTACTTCTTTATACGCTTCTTTATCGCCGCCAGGCATAATGCTCGGGCCCCGGCGCGCTCCTTCTTCTCCACCCGAAATACCGATGCCCATAAAATGAAATCCTGACTCTTTTAATTCTATAATCCGGCTTAAAGTGTCGGTATAATGAGAATTTCCTCCGTCAATAACGATATCCCCTTTTTGCAAAAGAGGTTTTAAATCGCTTATCACACTATCCACCGCTTTTCCAGCGGGAACCAACATCATTAATTTTCGCGGAACTTTTAATTTGGCAATCATTTCTTCCAGCGTATTCACACCTTTAACTTTTGTTCCTTTGGTAGCTGAAGCTTCAAAGGCTAATGTTTTCTCGGGGTTTTTATCATATCCAATAACTGAAAATCCATGATCAGCCATATTCAGCAAAAGATTGCTTCCCATCGTTCCTAAACCAATCATTCCAAAATCATATAAACTTTCTTCCATAAATAAAATATTGAGTTTGTAAAATTAACGAAAATGCATTTGAGCCATAAAATATAACCCAAGCGATTTAATTAACCTAAATCTTAGCAATTTGTAAGTATTGAGAATCTGTACCTTTGCGGCATGAAAAAGAACATGAAAAAGAAAATAATTATTTACACGGTTTTTTCAATCGTGTTGCTCACCGCTTTTTACATTTCTCTTTCCTTTACTAAAGGTTATTTTGATGTAAAACTTCCAGTGATGAGTTACGTTCAGAATTTTTCATTTACCGATCAAAATGGCCAGCCTGTGACGGAAAAAAACGTGGACGGAAAAGTCTACCTGACTAATTATTTTTTTACTACGTGCAAAGGCATTTGCCCGAAAATGAATTTCAACCTGAAAGGTGTTTACGATAAATTCAAAAACGACAAAGATTTTGCCATTATTTCTCATAGTTCAATGCCTGAAACAGATTCTGTTGCTCAGTTAAAAGATTATGAAGAAAAAATGTTGCCAAACGATCATAATAATGTTGCTAAATGGTATTTCGTAACAGGAAGCAAAGATTCTTTATATAAGATGGCACGCCAGAGTTACCTACTTGATAATGATAAAAATAACAGTGAAAATATCCAGGAAGCTTTTATCCATACACAGTTTGTTGCTTTGGTGGATAGGAAAAAAAGAGTTCGGGGAATTTATGATGCACTTAAACCTGATGAAATTGCGCAAATGGAAAAAGATGTTTCCAAACTATTAAAAGGAAAAGATTCGTAGTAATTTTAGATCTTCAAGTTTTAATTGATGGTCGATTGAGACAATATTCTTCACCTCAATTGATAATCTTACTTAAAACTTCGTTTACTGCTAATCGTTATGTTTCATAAATGCCGGTTTGGCTTTCAACACTTTTTTATAAACCGGGCAGCTTTCAATATGAGCGCCGGGCAAATAACCGGTACTCATCAAAAATTCATTTACAATTTCGCCACCCGTAAATTTGAAAGTTTTTCTAAAAATCTTTACCCATTCTTCTTTTGTTTTTGGATGATGATAGTCTATCCATTTTTTAAAAGACCCGAATTCTTTCTGTAGCTGCAGAATCGTTTTCGCGTTTTCAATGGCGGCGATTATTTTCAAACGATTACGGATAATTCCTGCATTATTCATTAGGCGTTCAAAATCTTTTTCTTTAAAAGAAGCTACTTTTTTTATATTGAAATCTTTGTAAGCTTTTTTGAAATTTTGTTGCTTGTTTAAGATGGTAGTCCAGCTCAATCCTGCCTGGTTTATTTCCAAAATCAATCTTTCAAAAAGTTCATTATCATCTTCAATCGGAAATCCATAAAAATTGTCATGATAAACGCGATGGACATTGTTTTTATCCATTGTAATAATTGCTTCGCAATAAGATTTTGGTTTCTCCATCCGGTTTGTTTTTAAAAAAGAATTGAAATTAAATAAAAATTATGGAGAGCTAATTATCTTTATTACTATCGAATCAGTAAACTGATAAATTATTTGAAATTTTATTTCGCCTCAAATATAATTTTATGCCTATCGAATTTGATCCAACGCAAGAATACGTTTTAGAAGATGAACGCGTTTTGCTTCGTCCGTTACAACTCGACGATTATGAAAATCTATTGCCATTTGCATTGAATGAACCAGAACTTTGGAAATACTCATTAATAACGGCAGCCGGAGAAGAGCGACTTGCCAATTACCTGGAAATCGCCCTGGAAGCCAGAACTAAAGGAAAGGAATATCCTTTTATTGTTTTTGATAAACAAACAAATAAATATGCCGGCAGCACAAGGTTTTATGATATCAACACCGCTTTCAAAACACTTCAACTTGGCTCCACCTGGTATGGGAAAAAATTTCAACGAACTGGTGTAAACAGGCATTGTAAATTTCTTCTATTGTCTTTTGCCTTTGAAGATTTGGGAATGGAAAGAGTAGAATTTCGTGCAGATAATAACAATGAAAGAAGTATTGCGGCAATGAAAGCAATTGGTTGTACAGTGGAAGGTGTTTTAAGAAGTCACATGCCGACAAGAGATCCGGAAATTAGAAGAGACAGTATTATTTTGAGTATTTTAAAAGATGAATGGTTTGGCAGAGTTAAAGAAAACCTGGCTAAAAAAATAGTTTGATTTTTTCGCTACAGGTTTTCTTGATTTCAGCATTATTGGACTTTTTGTCATTCGTGTAATTCGCTTTTATTCGTTATAATAAATTTAAAACAGCTAATGAAAAGAGAACTTACTTCATGGTACAGCCCGTCTGCAAACAGGGACATGCCCATTGCTACTTACGGCGATTATGGCTTTGCGCTTTTGCTGGTACCTACTGCTGCCGCGGATTACCTGGAGTATGAAAGATTTCAATTAATTGATTCAATAGCACCTTTTATTGATTCAGGAAAAGTAAAAGTTTTTTCGATCAACAGTCTTAATAATGAAAGCTGGATGCATCCTACAATGTGGGGCGAACATAAAGCCATACATCACAATGAATTTAACCAATACGTTTTTAACGAAGTAATTCCTTTTATCAAGAACAGCACTTCTGAAGCAACGCCGATCATTACTTGCGGTGCCAGTTTTGGTGCTTTGCATAGCATGAATTTATTTTTAAAAAGACCGGATTTAATAAACGGTGTTATTGCGATGAGCGGTGTGTATGATCTTCATGAATACACGAAAGGGTTTGATGATGAGCAGGTTTATTACAATTCTCCAATGAATTACATGCCGAATCTTACGGATTCGTGGTATCTTGATAACATAAGAAGAAGCAATCACATCCACATTCTTACGGGAAGTGGTGATCACGAAGATCCCGGTGCCGCAGGAAGATTTGCTAAAGTGTTGTACGACAAAGGAGTCAATTACGAGTTGGATATTTGGGGTGCTGATATGCGTCACGATTGGCCAACGTGGCGGGATATGTTACCTTACTATCTCGCTTCAAGATTTTAAAATAAAACTTAACCAGTCCTTTACAAACACAGCCTCAATATACTGTAGGCTAATCGTTATTTTTGCCAGATGGAAAAAAAGTTATTTCTTCTTGATGCAATGGCGTTGATCTATCGTGCTTATTATGCATTGATTCGAAGCCCGATAATCACCACGAAAGGGAAAAATACTAATGCTCAATATGGCTTTACCAATACTTTGTTTGATTTAATCAGCAGGGAAAATCCAACTCATCTTGCGGTAGCTTTTGATACCTATGCACCTACTGAAAGGCATAATGATTTCGCTGCATACAAGGCGCAAAGGCAGGATGCACCGGAAGATTTGCTCGCTGCCATTCCTGAAATTAAAAAAATTATTGAAGGTTTTAATTTGCCCGTAGTAGAATGTGATGGATATGAAGCGGATGATATTATCGGAGCGCTTGCCCAGCAGGCAGAAAAAGAAGGTTATGAAGTTTTTATGGTTACGCCTGATAAAGATTTCGGACAATTAGTTACTAAAAATATTAAGATCTACAAGCCCGGCTACCAGGGCGGAAAAGTAGAGATAATGGGCGAAAAAGAAGTGTGTGAAAAATGGGGAATTAAAAATGTAAAACAGGTAATTGATATTCTCGGACTTATGGGCGATGCAAGCGATAACATTCCGGGGATTGCCGGTGTTGGCGAAAAAACGGCTGCCAAATTATTGGCTCAATATGAAACGCTTGAAAATGTTATCGCGGATGCAGATAACATCAAAGGGGCTTTGGGAGAAAAGATAAGAGCCGGAAAAGAAATGGCGATTCTCAGTAAAAAGCTGGCAACGATAATTACAGAAGTTCCATGCCAGTTTCATGAAGAAGATTTCAGGGTGAAAGCTTACGATACTGAATCATTAAGAGAAATTTTTACTGAGCTTGAATTTAAAGGGTTGGGAAGAAGAATTTTGGGCGATGAATACAGTGTATTTGTAGTGGAAAAGCAGGTAATTCAAACTGACTTGTTTGGCAATGCGATGGAAACCACTTCTACCCGGGAACCAGTAAAAGAAGAAAAAATTGAAAAAGAAAAGCCAGGCCTTCTCGCCGAAAAGAATATTTCTAATACAGATCACAAGTATTATTTGGTTGAAGGTGAAGATGCGATAAACAACCTGGTAAACGAACTTTTAAAGCAAAAAGAGATTTCGTTTGATATAGAAACTACTAATGTTGAGGCAAACGATGCTGATTTGGTAGGATTAAGTTTTTCTTTTAAACCGGGTGAAGGTTATTATGTTCCATGTTCTGATGATGAAGAACAGGTTGTGAAACTTTTGAAACATTTTGAACCTGTATTTAGTGATGAATCAAAAATATGGATTGGGCAAAATATTAAGTATGATTTATTGGTTTTGAAATGGTACGGTGTCGAGTTCAAAGGGAAGTTATTTGATACGATGCTGGCGCATTATGTAATCGAAAGTGAAGGACGAAGAAATATGGATCTTTTAAGTGCTCAATATCTTGGATATGTTCCCATTTCTATTGAAGAGTTGATTGGGAAAAAGGGCAGGAACCAGGGAAATATGCGCGATGTGGAAGTTGAAAAAGCAAAAGAATATGCGGTGGAAGATGCCGATATAACCTTGCAATTAAAAGAAGTATTTACGCCGTTTCTAAAGGAGAAAGAAGTTGAAAAAGTTTTTGAGCAGGTGGAGTCTCCATTGGTAAAAGTGTTGCTGGATATGGAGTATGAGGGAGTGAATGTGGATGTTGAATTTTTAAATCTTTATTCAAAAGAACTTGAAAGCGAAGCGAAACGATGTGAGGAAAGTGTATATGAACAGGCAGGCATCAAATTTAATCTTGCTTCTCCCAAACAATTAGGTGAAGTGTTGTTTGAGAAAATGCGGTTGGGCGAAAAGGTTAAAAAAACAAAAGGCGGACAATATTCAACCGGAGAGGATGTTTTGTTGAAACTCGCAAAAGACAATCCTATCGTTGAAAATATTTTAAACTTCAGAGAGCTTACCAAATTAAAATCCACTTATGTGGATGCGCTTCCGCAACTGATTAATAAGAAATCGTGCAGGGTTCATACTTGTTATGGACAGGCAATTGCGGTTACAGGAAGACTAAGCAGCAATAACCCAAATCTTCAAAATATTCCTGTCAGGACTGAAAGGGGGCGTGAAATAAGAAAAGCGTTTATCCCACGCAGCAGCGATCATCTGATTATTTCTGCAGATTATTCGCAAATTGAATTACGGATTGTTGCGGCTATAAGTGGTGATCCCGCCATGTCAGACGCTTTCCGGAAGGAAAAAGATATTCATACCGCAACGGCGGCAAGAGTATTTAATGTGGAGGAAGATGAAGTAACGAAAGAAATGAGGTATAAAGCCAAAAGTGTAAATTTTGGAATTATCTACGGACAAGGGGCTTTTGGGCTTTCACAAAATTTAGGAATAAGCCGTACAGAAGCGAAAGAAATTATTGACAATTACAAAAAACAGTTCTCACATATTGAAAAATATATGGAAGAAATGAAACAGTTTTGTAAAACTAACGGTTATGTACAAACGCTTATGGGGAGAAAACGATGGTTGAAAGATATTAACTCTTCCAATTTCACGGTGCGGGGTTATGCTGAGCGAAATGCGATTAATTCCCCGATACAGGGGACCGCGGCTGATATGATAAAACTGGCAATGATCAATATTCACAAAGAATTTCAGAAACATAAATTCAAATCAAAAATGATCATGCAGGTGCATGACGAATTGGTCTTTGACGCTCATAAATCTGAAGTTGAAATTATAAAACCGATAATTATTGAGGGAATGAAGAATGCGCTTCCTTTACCTAATAATGTTCCTGTTGAGGCTGAAGTCGGCGTTGGTGAAAACTGGCTTGAAGCGCATTGATCTTCTTGAGCATACGATTTGGATTCTGTATTTATTTTCATTCACGTATTTTTATAAAAAAAAGTTTTTGAACCAAACAATTTTTGCAAAAGATATAACTAAAAAATACGGTAAGCGTACTGTAAATGACAAAGTTTCGTTCCATGTGAGCCAGGGAGAAATCGTTGGTTTACTCGGACCAAACGGCGCCGGAAAAACCACATCCTTTTACCAGGTAGTGGGCTTAGTTAAACCTGATGACGGCAACGTTTATCTGAACGATCTTAACATTACAAAACTTCCCATGTTTAAGAGAGCAAAAATGGGCCTTGGATATTTGCCCCAGGAGGCAAGTGTTTTCAGGAAACTTACTGTGGAAGATAATATAGCGGCGGTTTTGGAAATGACAAAACTTTCTAAAGCCGAACAAAAAGAAAAACTGGAAACATTAATTAGCGAATTTAATTTAGAACATGTCCGTAAGAGTAACGGTGATGTTTTAAGTGGTGGCGAAAGAAGGAGGACAGAGATTGCACGTGCTCTTGCCGTAGATCCAAAATTTATTTTGCTCGATGAACCGTTTGCGGGCATCGATCCAATTGCTGTGGAAGATATACAATCGATTGTGACCAAACTGAGGTATAAAAACATTGGTATTTTAATTACTGATCACAATGTAAATGAAACACTTTCTATTTGTGATCGCGCGTATCTTCTCATTGAAGGAAAAATTTTTATTGAAGGTTCTGCAGAGGAATTGGCTAAAGACGAGCAGGTGCGCAGATTGTATCTCGGTAGAAATTTTGAGTTGAAAAGAAAAGATTATTTACATTCAGATGTTTTTAAATGACCGGCAATTAATCGGATCGAATAATTATCCATAAATCAGAAACTTGAAACTCCTGAGTCCTGTCATATCACATTTAGCAAGAATGCGTTTATGGGGCGTTGAGAATTGGATCGCTTATCCAATACTGGCGCAGCGGAATGTTTTACAACATTTGGTAACGCAGGCGCAATACACAGAGTTTGGCAGAAAGTATCATTTCTCCAGGATGTTTACTGTAAAGGATTTTAAGAGCCGGATTCCCATTCAGGATTATGACGATTTGAAGCCATACATTAAACGTATGATGGAAGGCGAACAGAATATTTTATGGAATACACCAATCAACTGGTTTGCGAAAAGTAGTGGCACTACTTCTGACAAAAGCAAATTCATTCCTATAAGCGATGAAAGTCTGAAAGACATTCATTTCAAAGGTTCTAAAGATGTGCTCAGTAATTATTACAAAAATTTTCCTGAAAGTGATTTGCTTACCGGGAAAAGTCTTGTTGTAGGTGGTAGTCACCAGGTGTATAGTCTTGATGAGGATATTCAGTATGGCGACCTGAGTGCAGTATTGATGCAGAATACACCTTTTTGGGGCCATTGGATAAGAACACCCGAATTAAGAATTGCTTTGCTGGATGAATGGGAAAGCAAAATAGAGCAACTGGCAAAAAATACCGTACATGAAAATGTTACTTCGCTGGCAGGCGTGCCCACCTGGACAATTATTTTAATAAAACGCCTTCTGGAAATTTCAGGCAAAAAAACTTTGAAGGAAGTATGGCCAAATCTTGAATTGTACATGCATGGCGGAGTTTCATTTACACCTTACCGTGAGCAGATAAACAAACTAATTGGGGCGCCTATAAATTATTTGGAAATATATAATGCAAGTGAGGGTTTTTTTGCTGCACAAAATATGCCGGATGATGAAGGCCTTTTACTTTTTACAGATCATGGGATTTTTTATGAATTTCTTCCTGTAGAAGAATATGGAAAACCAGGCGCAAAAACCGTGGGTCTGAAACAAGTTGAATTAAATAAAAATTACGCACTTATTATTACTACCAATGGCGGACTTTGGCGTTATTTGGTTGGCGATACGATTCAATTTACTTCCCTAAAACCTTTTAAAATAAAAGTAACCGGAAGGTTAAAACATTACATGAATGCATTTGGCGAAGAAGTAATAATTGATAATGCGGATAAAGCTATCGCGATTGCTTCTGCCAAAACAAATTCGGTAGTGAAGGATTACACAGCAGCACCTGTTTTTTTTAGCGAACAAAATAACGGCGCACATCAGTGGTTAATCGAGTTTGAAACCCCTCCGGAAGACCTTAAACGTTTTACGTTTGAATTGGATGAAGCCTTAAAATCGCTCAATAGTGATTATGAAGCGAAGCGGTATAAAAATATTGCCTTACGATTGCCGGTTGTACATTCTTTACAAAAAAACATTTTCAGTAAATGGCTTAAAAGTAAAGGAAAATTAGGCGGCCAGCACAAAGTACCAAGACTAAACAATGAAAGAAAAATGATTGAGGAAATCTTATCAATTGCTGAAACACCGGAATAAGAAAGATTATTTTTCATTTGTTTACTTTACTATCCAAGGTTCACCTTTTTTTCATTTAATGCAACCAGACGTAATTGATTGGGAATGAATTTGATTTTTATTACCCTTTTTTGAAATTGTTGTTGACAGGTGATTGTATTATTAGTTGCATAAGAAAAAAATATTTTAGAAACCGTAAATTAATTTGAATTTACCAGGAAAAAGTTCTTTTTTCTAATTATCTTCAGGCAATCAATCGATTGAAAATTCTCTCTATTGTTTTATCTTTAGGTGGTTTTACTTTTTTGTAGTTTCAAAATGAATTGAAATATTGAGTAAAAAGAGTAGAATAATAATGAAGCTGATAATAAAAAAGCTAAAGAAATAAAAAAACACCATCGGAGTAATGGTGCTTTTGAATTTTTTCATAATCAAGCAGCAAATCGTTGATGATTTTCTAATCGGTCAACCTTTTGCTTTCTAAGACACAGCTTTTATTGATATCGCTGCATGGCTTGTAATTTTTATTTAGAACAGCTTTATGTTTTATTTTATTAATTTTTGCAGATATGCTTTCATGACTTTCATCAACAAATAAGTTCGTATCTTTTATTATTAAAAGTAAAATCAAAAAAATTGCGAAAAAAGGATTTTATTTCATTCCGTTATCCCCACTTTTAATTCAGTAACAGATCTTTTAAAGAAATTTTTTTAGCAAGTGTAATGAAAAATAGTAGGGACCTTTAAAGCAAAATAAAAAGTAGATGTTTTTGTTTATTTACTGATTCCAAACTAACGTTAGTTATGCAGCAATATCTGTTTTATGTGCTCTTCCTGTTATTTGTTTGCCATAGATGGCTTTGTTCACTTCTTCAGCCGCATATCTGATAAAAAGCCGGAAAGTAAAATAACCGGTTGAGAGGATAAGCCCGAGTAAAAATCCAATAATGCCATAAAGAACGTAAGATCTTTTTTCGATAATATAAGGAGGTTCAGGATAATCAAGCACTTTCATTACAGGTGTGGCTTTTTGTAATTTGTATGCAGCATTTTGTTGATTGGCAACTGCGACAGCATATTGCTGACGCAACATTTGTTTTTCAGTAATCAGGTTTTCGGTAGGAACTTTAAATTCCATTTTATCTGTATTTGTAAATAGAGTTTTTTTATCAATTGCAATAATCTGCTTGTCTTTTGAATGCATCACACTTCTCAGAGAATCTACTTTTCCTGTAGCGAATTCAAAATCTCTTTTTGCCTTTTCGCGTTTGAGATCGATATAAAACTTTGAAATTTTTTGAATAAATCCATAACTAATCGTTCTTACCAATTCAGGGCTACGGCCTGTATAGCTGAGTACAAAACTGTTGTTCTTATTGATGGTGGCTGTCAAACCCGCCTCCAGGATTTTTGCAGTTTTGGCAATCAGGCTAAAATGGTTTGAAGGAATTTCGATTTTCGGTTCAAGAAAGCTCCGGTGGTTATTTATGTCTTCAATCAATAATTCTGCTATCGTTTTTTTCCCTGTTGAAGAATCTGTCATGGAAGCAACTTCTTCGCGGGTTGTACGGCTTAAAGCGAGTTCGATTATATTGACTGAAGCTTCATCTGTAAAAGAATTGTTTGAATTACCTCCCCCGGTGAATAATGCGCTCAAAGCGGATGTTGAGGAATTGTTATCATTGCCTGCAGTTAATGGAAAAATAGTAGCAGTTGAAGTATAAGTAACCGGCGTTTTCAAAGCAAAGATTGCCATGACAGCAGTAAAAATCAATGCTGTACAAGTGATAAACCACTTATGCTTTTTTATTCGTGCAATAAACTCTATTGCTAATTCCTGCGATGACATTGGCAACTACAATTTTGTTATTAAATAAACAATCGCAATCGGGATAGCGCTTATAAATCCCTGTGTAATGGTTGATGAAAACCCTTTTCCTTCAGGTTTTACCGGCACATTAACCACACTTCCCTGGGTTACTTTCGGATAAAAATGCAAAAATCCGAAGTTGTGCGTTTTCTCACTTTTGCCATTTGCATGAGTTACATAAATTCTTTTTCTCCACGGCCTTACTCCAAATCCACCTGCCTTGTCGATATAATAACCAAGTCGGGTATGATCTTTATCAAAATAAATTTTTAGTTGATTTTGTACAACTCCTTTTACTTCCACAACCGGATTGCTTTCAGGAATATAAATTACATCTCCATCCTGCAGCACCATGTCGAATTTTGAATCAGGGTTATTTATGGCTTTTTGGAGATCAATAGTTATTGGTTCCATGAAGAAGACAGGCTATCAATCACCTGGCCGGGTGGGCGCTTACGATAAAGAATGGCGCCCATTGCATTTGAATTTTCGTTTAAGCCACCACTTCTTGCTATGAACGATGACAATTTTTCATTTTCATTTAATTTAGGATACGTTCCGGGGTAAATTACTCTTCCTTCTATTTTTACATTTTCCTGTAGATGGAAACGAGGGCTCTTTCTTACAAAGACCTGGTCATATGGTTTCAGTTTTACATTTTCTGTCACTGAATCCAGGTCAAGGTTGTGATTGATTGAATAGGTTCTTTCAATGGTTCTTGTTGGCTTTAATCCTCGTTGTGATGAATCAATATCAACAATACTGGAAACTTCAATACTTCCATATTCTGCGGAGGGTTTAAGCCCGTTGGCAAAATATAAAAGGTCTTTAAACGTCATGCCTCCGTACTTCTGATATTTTCCGGGTTTTCGCACTTCGCCTTCAATAGAAATCATTTGCCTGTCAGAAAATTGATTTTTATTGAAAACCTCAATTACATCATTTGGTTCTATCGGAATGTTGTATTTGCTGTTGAAGTCTTTATTCAAATCAGTAAGATTTACATCTATCTTATCTGCTTTCAAATTTGTAGAATCTCCTGCTCCTTTATAAACATAAGCGCGTTGCAAATAAGAATTGGGAGTAACGCCGCCGGCGCGATTAATTAAATCAAATAGCCTGTCGCCTTTTCTTATTTCATACACATTCGGGTAGGCTACTTCTCCTTTCACAATGACTTTATTAGTAAGTCCCGAATTAATAGGATTTACCAGCAGGATATCGCCATCATATAACGGTTCATCAGTGTTAGTGCCATTTGTCATAAGACCGATGGCATTCAGGTTAATCGTTTTAATTGTTTGTTTTTCATTTACATTCCTGATAATCATTCCTCCCGAAGCATAAGCGTCCGGGGTAAAACCGCCTGTGAGTTTTAGAAGAGCTGCAAGCCCTTCACCCTGCTTCAGTTGGTAATACATAGGTCTCTTAAACTCTCCGCTGGCAAGTACTTTTTTATCATAAAAGGGAACAATTACAAAGTCATTATTTTCAAGATAAAGGTGTTTGCCAAAATCGCCGGTGCTCAGGTATTTATAAACATCAATTGAATCAATAATACTGCCATTGCGTGAAATCAGAATTTTACGCATATTTCCATATTCGGTAACTCCACCTGCCATTGCCACGATATTTAAGGCATTCGTAAAAGCTGAAACTACTATAGGGCCGGGCTTGGACACATTTCCAGAAACCTGTACGACAATAGAACGGGGTTGGCCAAGGGTAACAGAAACATTGGTTGATTGAGGAATTACTTTTTTAAACCGTTCATAAATTATTGACTTTGCATTTGCAAAAGTTAAGCCTTGTACTGTAATTTTTCCTAATCCCTGTGGAAAGATAGAACCGTCACGCGCTACGAGATAATCCTGTTCAAAATCGGCGCCACCCCAAAGCGAAACCACAATATGATCACCAACGCCAATCGGGTAATCAGGTGGAGGAGTGGAAAGTTCTGAAAGTTGAAGGATTTGGCTATTTTGAAAAATATTGCTTCCGTACACAGACCCAGGTCCGCTTATAGAATTTTTAATATTATCTTTTTGAGTACTGTCTTTCACAATAATATTCCTGTTTGAAAAGGGATTATTTGATTCCTCAGTATTTGTTTTATGAACATCCTCTCCGGCTTTTTGTTTCTGCTGGTTAAAATCCTGCAGGTAATTGATCAAGTCTGATGGAGAAGCGTTTTTTAAAGAATTGGGATCTATTTGCAGATCGTCCTGTTCTGGTGCCTGTGCATCCACATTTCCGGTACACAGCGAAAAGAAGAGCACGCTGAAAAATAGTATAAATATTTTTTTAAAGGCATTGCCTTTTGTAAGGGGATTCATTAGGGGTTCAATGTTAGTGCGTTACCAACAAGAACGTCTAATTGTAATTTTTATTTTAGTGGATTTTCCAATGCCAGGTTGAACTGCTGCAAAATTTCTTTAACAATTTCTGCTGCCGGTTTGATATCTCTTATTAAGGCGCTGACCTGCCCGATCTCTAATTCGCCTTCTTCGAGATTTCCTTCAAACATGCCTCTTTTTGATCTTCCTTTTCCTAAGAGGGTTTTAAGTTCTTCCACATTTGCATGATTTTCATGCGCTTTTAGAATTTCCTGGTAAAAATTATTCTTTATGATTCTTACCGGCGCCAATTCTTTCAATGTCAAAACAGTGTCTCCTTCTGAAGAATGAATAACTGCATTTTTAAAATTAATGTGGGAAGAAGCTTCTTCGCTCGCTACAAACCTGCTTCCTATTTGTACGCCTTCTGCGCCCAAAACCATTGCTGCCAGCATTTGTCTTCCGGTAGCAATTCCGCCTGCTGCAATAACCGGTATCGAAACTGATGAAGAAACTAATGGAATCAAAACCATGGTTGTCGTTTCTTCTCTCCCGTTATGGCCGCCGGCTTCAAAACCTTCAGCAATTATAGCATCACAACCGGCTTTTTGCGCTTTTTCCGCAAAACGTTTACTACTTACCACGTGTAATACTTTAATTCCATGATCTTTTAGAATAGGAGTATAAGTTGCAGGATTTCCGGCAGAGGTAATTACAATTTCGATTTTATTTCTAAAAATAATGTCCAGATGATTTTCAATATCAGAATATAAAATCGGAAGGTTTACCGCAAAAGGCTTATTCGTGGCTGCTTTGCATTTGATAATATTTTCTTCCAGTATTTCAGGATACATGCTTCCTGAACCAATAACGCCCAAAGCTCCGGCGTTACTAACGGCACTGCACAAACGCCAACCGCTTGCCCAAACCATTCCGGCCTGGATAATTGGATAATCTATATTCAGCAGTTTTGTTACACGATTGTTTTCTAAATTTTTCAACGGCTCTGAAAGTTATAAAGTCTGGCATTCCTGTAAAAAGCTGGAATAAAAATCTGTACTTTTTGTCGGGATACTATCGGATTCGGATTAACAAATTAGCAATTGCACCTTGGCATATCGATTATCCTAAATCGATTTCAGTATTATCCCCGATATTAAGAGATCGCGTTTCGCCGATTACTTCTGTATCGTTTCCAATTAATGAGTCATCCAGCATTACATCATACAATTTTGAAAAAGAACCGATAATGGATGCTTTTATTATCGAAGAATGAACGATTGTATTTTCACCCATTGCCACGTGTGGGCCTATAATTGAATTTTTTATATCACATCCTTCAGCAATACTAACGGGTGGAATAAAAATGGTGTTTTCAAAATTGTTCGGTTCGGCAATTGTTCCTCCAAATTTTTCAAGCAATATAGAATTGGATTCTAAAAGTGATTCCTTTCTTCCGCAATCAAACCAATTCTCTACTTTAAACGGTTTGAAAAGTGCCCCTCCTTTAATCATACATTCAAGTGCATCTGTAAGATTAAATTCTCCGTAGCTTGTAATGCCGTTGCTGATAATATTTGAAAGGCAGTCGAATAATAATTTTGAATCTTTAATTTTATAAAGTCCTACCAGCGCCATATTTGATTTTGGTATAGCCGGTTTTTCTACCACTTTCGTAATTATGCCTTCTTCATTTACTTCAGCTACTCCGAAATCGCGTGGATCATCTACTTTTTTTACCGCCAACATGGAAAACGGAGAATCCAATACTGATCTGATATTATATTCACAAATGGTATCTCCCAATGCAATAAAAACTTCATCATCAGCAACCAGTTTTTTTGAAAGGTTTACTGCGTGAGCTGTTCCTTTTCTGAGGTTTTGATAGATGAAATGGCAAGTAAGTTGTGGATATTTTGTAGTAATATAATCTTGTATTTTTTCTCCAAGGTATCCAACTATAAAAATGAATTCGTTGATTCCGGCTTCGTGCAACTGATCCACATTAATGCTGAGAATTGTTTTTCCGGCCAAAGGAATGAGAGCCTTAGGCTGTGTATATGTATGCGGACGTAATTTAGTGCCCGCACCTGCTACAGGTATAATGGCCTTCATGTTTGTAAGTTTATCATCCCGTTTTTAAAAAGGGATGTGAATATAGTAAATGTTTATTAAACCTACTGAAGGCTTAAAGGCTTAAAGCGGACCGCTTAAACACCTTTTTGCAATTTGCTTTTGGCCTTCTACATTACATATTCTTTTAGTAGGTTTGCGCAAAATTTATTTCATGCAAGACAAGCAGATTTTTGACATAATTCATAAGGAGTTAAATCGCCAACGCGAAGGAATTGAACTTATCGCCTCAGAAAACTTTACTTCTCCCGAAGTGATGAATGCAATGGGAAGTGTGCTTACTAATAAATATGCAGAAGGTTATCCCGGAAAAAGATATTATGGTGGTTGTGAATATGTTGATGAATCTGAACAATTGGCAATAGATCGTGTGAAAAAGATTTTTAATTGTGAATATGCTAATGTGCAACCGCATAGTGGCGCACAGGCAAATTTTGCAGTGATGTTCGCCGTCTTGAAGCCCGGCGAAAAAATTCTGGGTTTTGATCTTAGTATGGGCGGCCATCTTACTCATGGTTCACCTGTAAATTTCTCGGGGAAAATTTATGAACCTCATTTTTATGGAGTAGTAAAAGAAACAGGGCTTGTAGATTATGATATGCTTGAAAAACAGGCACGCGAAGTAAAGCCACAAATGATTGTTTGCGGCGCCTCTGCTTACAGCCGGGATTGGGATTATGAGCGTATAAGAAAAGTAGCGGATGAAGTTGGTGCTTTTGTTTTATGCGATATGGCGCATCCAGCCGGTTTGATCGCTAAAGGATTATTAAATTCTCCATTTGAACATTGTCATTTCGTAACTTCTACCACGCATAAAACGTTGCGTGGCCCGCGTGGCGGAATCATTTTGATGGGAAAAGATTTTGAAAATCCGTTTGGATTAAAAACACCTAAAGGAGAAACAAGGATGATGAGCCATCTGTTGGATATGGCTGTTTTCCCCGGTTCGCAAGGTGGTCCGTTGGAACATATAATTGCCGCTAAAGCTGTTTCGTTTTATGAAATATTAAGTGAAGATTTTACCGCTTACGCAAAACAAATCCAGGTAAACGCGCAGGCAATGGCAAAAGCGTTCAATGCAAAAGGATATGATTTAATTAGTAATGGAACCGATAATCATTTAATGTTAATTGATCTTCGCAATAAAAATATCACCGGCAAAAAAGCACAGGAAACACTTGACAGAGCTGCCATCACTTTAAATAAAAACGCAGTTCCCTTTGATGATAAAAGTCCATTTGTTACTTCCGGAATTCGTGTAGGCGTACCTGCAATAACTACAAGAGGTTTGAAAGAAGCGGATATGGCAACGGTAGTAAATTTTGTAGATAAAGTTTTGATGAAGCTTGATGATGAAAAAACAATTGTTTCGGTAAAAAACGAAGTAAAAGATTTTATGAGCGCATTTCCTTTATATCCCGGTTTGCAACCAGCAATACGCCATGTGTTGTGTAACCTACTAGAACTTCAGTTTTTGATTGCTATTCCGCCTATTATATTGATTTTTTTTATATTAGTTTTTGTAATTTATTTTTTTATTAAGAAAATTAAAACAATTTTTTTTGGATATAAAAAAGAAAATAAATATAATAGAATAACAACTTCTGTGACAGGTGCTATCTCAGGATTTCTTCAAGGTTCTGGTCTTGGAGGTTCAGATATTAGAAATTCTTATTTGTTGGGAAAAAACTTAACACTTCCTCAATTACACGGAACAACGGCGCTTGTAGGAACCAGCACTTTCTTTTTGAGTTTTGCTCTAAGATTATACAATAAATCCATTGTTTTTTCAGATTTATATCTTTTATTATTCGTTGCTATTTCAGTAT
>CAWFFT010000035.1:0-147068 GCA_963815085.1 uncultured Chitinophagaceae bacterium
ATGAGAAAAATAATGATAAGAGGTATAATTTTTCCGGCAGTTACCTTATTGTTTTTATTGTCGCTTTTATCAGCTTTGTATTCACCTGCAGCAGCCTGGATGATTGCATCAACGGTATTGTTTAATCCTGCATAATAATCTCCGTTTTTAAAAAACGGGATCATTCTTTCATCGATAATCTGCTTCGCCAAAATATCAGGCAAAACGCCTTCCATTCCATAGCCTGTTTCAATCCGCGCTTTATGATCGTTTGCGGAAACAAGAATAACTACGCCATTGTTTTTTTCTTTGGTGCCGATTCCCCAGTCTCTTAAATATTTTAAAGCCACCTGCGCAATATCATAACCATTCAAGCTGGGAACAGTAATAATTACTATTGCCGAAGAAGTAGAATCATTATAGGCTTCCAGTTTTTGTTCAAGCGCCTGTTTTTGAAATGATTCCAGCAAATTGGCAAAATCATTTACCGCCACGGGAGGATTTGGTTTAGGCTCAATTTTTTGAGCATAAACGGTTTCAAATCCAATAAAAACAAAAAGCAGTAAAAGTAATTTTTTCATGAATGAGAAGTTATACGATCATAATTTGCCAAAAACGATTTCGTCAGGAAGTTCATTTTTATCAACCTCTTTATCGTATGGAAAGTGATTTTTAAGCGCCTCGCCAATTTTGTAGATGGAAGTAGTAATTCCTTCGGTTATATTTTCGTTGCTAAATACAGAAAGAATATCTTTTACCGCATCTTTCCAATATTTATCTCCCCCGGTGGCTTCATGGATTCCTTTATCAGCAAAAATGGCCAATTGCTTATCTTTAACTGGCGATATAAAAAAGTACGCCATTTCGCAATTCTGTTTTTTCCATTTCCAGGTTAGTGAAAATTTCTTTTGCTCTGTCAAGCGCATCTACATATTTGCAACGGCTTTCCACAAAGATGCGTATTTCACCACTGGTTTGCATTTCAGCTTGCTGAATAGAATGGATGATCTTTTCATTTTCTTCCGGGGTAAAAAAAGCTTTCTTTCTTGAAAATCGCCACATATCCTCTGGTTTTATTTAATGTCAAACTTAATATCAGGCGCTTTTTCACTTCCTGCATCCGCTTTATAAAATGCCTTTTCATGATAACCAAATATGCCGGCAAAGATATTATTAGGGAAGGTTTTTACTTTCAGGTTATATGATTGTACCGCATTATTATAATCCTGCCGTGCTACATTGATACGGTTTTCAGTTCCTTCAATCTGTGTTTGAAAACCCTGGAACGCTGCTGTAGTTTTAAGATCCGGATACCTTTCTGCCACCGCCAGTAATCTTCTAAAAGAACTTTGCAAACCAGCCTGTGCGTTTTGATAAGCTTCTAATGATTTTGGATCATTAACATCCACTTTAATGGAAGTAGCTTTTGAACGCGCTTCTATCACTTGCGTTAAAGTACTTTTTTCGAAATTGGCAGATCCTTCAATTGTTTTGATGACACTATTATAAAGGTCAGTTCTTCTTTGATAATTGGTTTCAACATTGCTCCATTTGGTTTTCACTGCCTGGTTTGCTGTTACCAATCCGTTATATGAACTGCAGCCCCAGAAAAATAAGATCACCACCACCCCGAGGATTACATACAGTATAGTTCTTGATTTCATAATTGTAATTTTATTGTAATAGAAAATTTAAAGATAAATGATTCAATTGTAAGAAAATAGGTTATTACCTGAACGGTAAGTTTTAATTACGAATTATGAATTAACTTATGAATGATAGTGAACCAACAAATTCTATCAATTTTTATTCTACGAAGTTTTCAATTCGTAATTCGTAATTTTTAATTCTTAATTCTTATCATCCCGCAATCGCTTTAATACCCGGCAATTCTTTTCCTTCAAAGAATTCAAGCAAAGCGCCACCCCCGGTGGAAACATAACTCACTTTTTCCGCAAGGCCAAATTCATTTACAGCGGCAACGCTATCGCCGCCGCCAACAAGGCTAAAGGCACCTTTTGACGTAGCTTCTGCTATTGCTTCGGCAATACATTTAGTACCATGTTTAAAGTGTTCCATTTCAAAAACACCCATGGGCCCGTTCCACAGTATGGTTTTAGAGTGACTGATAACTTTACTGAATGTTTCGCAAGCCATCTCACCAATGTCAAGCCCCATCCAACCATCAGGGATGTCATTACTTAAAGAACCGGATACCATTGCATCTGCCGAAAATTTATCGGCGATAATTGAATCAGCAGGTAAATGGATACAAACGTTTTTCTGTTCGGCTTTTTCCAGCAATTCTCTTGCTTTGTCAAGCCTGTCATTTTCGCAAAGCGAACTTCCTATTTTTCCTCCCATCGCTTTAAAAAAAGTATACGCCATGCCACCGCCAATTATAATATCGGATGCACTGTCAAGCAAATTTTCTATAATAAGAATTTTATCGGAAACCTTTGCTCCGCCGATAATTGCAAGAAATGGTTTTTCTGAATTTTTAAGAACTTTTTCTGCATTCGAAACTTCAGCATTCATTAGTAAACCAAACATCTTTTTATCAGCAGGAAAAAATTGCGCTATTACTGCTGTGGAAGCGTGTGCCCGATGGGCAGTTCCGAAAGCATCATTCACATAAACATCTGCAAGTGAACTTAATTTTTTTGCAAATTCTTCATTGCCTTTTTCTTCTTCTTTATAAAAACGAAGATTTTCCAGAAGCAATACCTGCCCGGGTTTCAGCGCAGTGGCTTTTTGTTTGGCCTCTTCACCGATACTGTCGTTGGCAAACAAAACTTCTGTATCACCAAGCAATTCTTTTAAGTGCGGAACAAGATGTTCTAATGAAAATTTATTTTCAGGACCATTTTTAGGCCTTCCTAAATGCGACATTAATATAACGCTTCCTCCTTCACTTAATATTTTTTTGATAGTAGGAACAGCAGCGCGCATTCTTGTATCGTCAGTGATATTAAAATGTTCATCAAGCGGAACATTAAAATCAACTCTTACCAATGCTTTTTCATCCTTAAAATTATGCTCTGAAAATTGACTCATATCTTATTTTAAATTTTTCCAAAATTATATAAAAAGATTGAGTAAGATTTTTTTACTCTTTCATTTCACTTCAAAAAATCAAAACCAAAATCTTTAAAATTTCTTAGTTTACCACCGTTACTTTTTTAAAATAAAAAAAAATTTGTTGACATAACCTTTTCCCTACTATATTTGTAGGATATTAAAGATGATGCAGCAAAACCATATATTTCAATATTCAATTACAGGCAATTGTTGCACGTGCATCCGTTGTATGCCGTAAGGCATCTACATTCCATATCCCATTTAAGGCAACTTCTAACCAAAGAATTTCAATCTTAATCTTTCATTTTATAAATCTTCAACTATGAGTTCTCAACATTTTGAAACCTTACAACAACATGCGGGACAGGAAGCAGATCCGACAACCGGCGCAAGAGCTGTCCCTATTTATCAAACAACCTCTTTCAATTTTAAAAGTTCAGAACACGGCGCTAATCTTTTTGCGTTAAAAGAATTCGGCAATATTTATACGCGCATCATGAACCCGACAACCGATGTTTTTGAAAAACGGATGGCGGCCTTGAAGGAGGCGTAGCAGCTTGGCCACAGCTTCGGGGCAGTCGGCGCAATTCCTGGCACTGAATAATATTTTAGAATCAGGAGATAATTTTGTTACAAGCCCATTGTTGTATGGAGGTACTTTTAATCAATTTAAAGTGTCTTTGAAACGGCTTGGAATTGAAGCGAGATTCGCAAAAGACGATCATGCAGACAGTATTGAAAGCCTGATTGATGAAAATACAAAAGCCATTTATACCGAAACAATTGGTAACCCTGATTTCAGCATTCCTGATTTTGAAAAGGTCGCCGCTGTTGCCAAAAAGCATGATCTTCCTTTAATAGTTGATAATACTTTTGGGTGCGCCGGATATCTTTTCCGCCCTTTGGAACACGGCGCCCATGTGGTGGTAGAGTCGGCTACGAAATGGATTGGCGGACATGGTAACAGTATTGGCGGAGTGATCGTGGATGGAGGGAATTACAACTGGGGAAATGGAAAGTATCCTGTATTTACTCAACCTTCAGAAGGGTATCATGGAATGGTATTCAATGATGTTTTTGGAAGCAACGGCCCTTTTGGAAATATACAATTTATTATACGCGCGCGAGTGGAAGGATTAAGGGATTTTGGCCCGGCTCTTTCACCTTTCAATGCATTTTTATTGTTGCAGGGATTGGAAACATTGTCTTTGAGGGTGCAACGCCATGTTGACAATGCACTCGCCCTCGCTCAATGGCTTGAAAAAAATGAGCGCGTGGAAAAAGTAAGCTATCCCGGCCTTGAAAGCAGCCCTCATCATGCTAATGCAAAAAAATATTTGTCGCATGGATCTGGAGGCGTTCTGACTTTTGAAATAAAAGGAGGAAAAGAAAATGCTACAAAATTTGTTGATAATTTAGAAATGATAAGCCATCTTGCCAACGTAGGTGATACAAAAACTTTGATCATTCAGCCTGCAGCAACAACGCACCAGCAATTATCTGATGAGGCGCAACTTGCAGCAGGTGTGACTCCGGCGCAGTTACGTATTTCAGTTGGCATTGAACATATCGATGATATAAAAGCCGATATAGAACAAGCGTTTGGAAAAGTATTTGCATAAAAAAATTTGTTTCTGTAAATCATAACCGTTTAGTCTTTCATATTACTTTGGCTAACCGGTTATGATTTATTTTTGCAAAAATTTTCAAACAAAAGAATTTGATGACTCATATTTTTTCTTCTGAGAAACCGCTCACGCTTGAATCGGGCTATCTTTTACCTGAATATCATTTGGCCTATACTACTTATGGTAAATTGAATGAAGCGAAAGACAATGTAGTTTGGATTTTTCATGCCCTTACAGCGAATAGTGTTCCAACGGAGTGGTGGCCGGGATTGGTGGGGGAAGGAAAATTATTTGATCCTGAGAAATATTTTATTGTTTGTGTAAACATGCCGGGAAGTTGCTATGGAAGTATTGGCCCTCTGGATAAAAACCCTGACAGTGGACAAACTTATTTTCATGATTTCCCCTTTTTCACACCACGCGATATGGTTCGTTCTTATAAGCCTTTGAAAGAATTTTTAGGAATCGAAAAAATCAAGATTGGCATTGGTGGTTCTATGGGCGGCCAGCAATTATTGGAATGGGCGATTGAAGAACCGGATTTGTTTGAATATATTTTTCCAATCGGTACCAACGCTCAACATTCTCCGTGGGGAATTGCATTAAACGCCGCACAAAGAATGAGTATTGAAGCCGACAAAACATGGAAAGAAAAAATTGCAAATGCCGGAATGGAGGGAATGAAAGCTGCGAGGAGTATAGCCTTAATTTCCTATAGAAATTATAAAACTTACGCGGCAACCCAGGATGAAAATGATGGCGGAAAAATAGATGGCTTCAAAAGCGAATCTTATCAAAAATACCAGGGAGAAAAACTGGGGAAAAGATTTAATGCTTTTAGTTATTATTTCCTGAGCAAAGGGATGGATTCGCACAATGTTGGAAGAGGTAGAGGAAGTGTTGAAAAAGCTTTAGATAAAATAAATGCAAAGGCATTGGCTATTGGGATAACGACCGACATGTTGTTTCCTGTGAATGAGCAAAAACTGATTGCCAAAAATATTCCTAAAGGAAAATTTGTAGAAATCAATTCTCTCTACGGCCATGATGGATTTTTATTAGAATATGAACAAATTGAAGGTATTATCAGTGGTTTTTTGAAGAAGTAGGTTCAACCAATTTTTCCCATTTCCACCCGGAAAGCTTTTACAACAATTTGGAGTTAGAAATTTATTCAAAAATTGAAATTGGCAGAAAATAAGAAAAGACTGTCATAATTCCATCAATTTCCTCAAACGGTAACATTGTTTGATTGACAGTCAGATAATGATTTTATTTCTTCCTAACTTGCGCTCCCAATGACTAAAAACCGGAAGCAAAAAGAGGGCAATGTAAAAGTTGAACATTCATCATTTTTTTTAATTTTTTGGAGCTCATATCTATTTGGCCGGTTTAGAATCCACAAAAAATTTCGTTTGCTTGCACGTGTGACTCAGCCTGAAAGAATCAACAGGTTGATGAAAAGATGGAATATTATTTGGTGACAAATGCTTTTTCGTTCGAATCACAAATTGATTCCATGAATAATAACTGATAAAGAGAAAGGAATATGTTTTTCAGAAAAATTAAAAAGAATAAAAATCCGGACAAAAGATTAGTTACTTTAGTATTATTCTTATTCCCATCCTGTTTTTTATCAGCGCAGCAAACTGATAGCCTGCCGGTTTTGCAAAATGCTACTTTGCAAAATTGTATCCAATATGCTATTAAACACAATCCTGAAATTCAGAATGCAACCATTTCCGAACAGATTACTGAAGCTCAGATTAAAACCAAGTTGGCTGATTGGTATCCACAAATTAATTTTACTTATAATCTTCAACACAATATACAGTTGCCTACCTTCATTTTTAATGGCAATGTTTCACATTCAGGAAGTTATAATACTTCAGGAGCCAGTTTCGGTTTAACCCAAAATATCTTTAACCGCGATGTTTTATTGGCTTCGCGCACTTCAAAAGACGTTCGCCTTTCAGCAACTGAAAACACGGAAGCTCAAAAAATAAACCTGGCTGCATCAGTAAGCAAAGCTTTTTATGATTTGATTCTTACGCAACAACAATTAAAAGTTACAGAAGAAGATATTGCAAGAATACAGCAAAGTTTAAAAGATGCTTATTATCAATACCAGGCTGGCATTGTGGATAAAACCGACTATAAAAGAGCGACTATTTCTTTGAACAATGCGAAAGCCCAAAAGAATTTTGGAGATGAAAGCCTTAAAGCAAAATATGCTTATCTGGAAGAACTGATGGGTTATCCGGCTGAAAAGAATTTTGATGTGGAATATGATACGACAAAAATGGAAAATGAAGTATTAATTGATACCACGCAAACCATCAACTACAATAACAGGATTGAAATTCAACAATTGCAAACGCAGGAAAAACTACAGCGGTACAATCTACAATATTATAAATGGAGTTTTCTTCCGGACATTTATGCTTTTGGAAATTACAATCTTAATTACCTGAATAATAAATTTTCAAAATTGTACAGCCAGTCTTTTCCAAATTCGTACGCAGGTATCACACTTTCCCTGCCGATTTTCCAGGGAGGAAAAAGACTGCAGGAAATCAAACAGGCGGAATTACAAGTGACACAGGCGGCAAATGATATAAGAAGTTACAAGCATCAGGTGAATGCCGAATACGAGAATGCCATATCAACTTATAAAAGCAACCTGTACAATTTCTACAGCCTGAAAGAAAATCTTTCACTTGCGAATGAAGTGTATGACGTGATACAATTGCAGTATAGGTCTGGTGTAAAAGCTTATTTGGATGTAATTACCGCAGAATCTGATTTACGCACGGCTCAAATAAATTATTACAATGCACTTTACCAGGTTTTATCCAGTAAAATAGATGTAATGAAATCTTTGGGGAATATAAATTATTAAAAAGACGAGCATGAAATTGAACCAATATATTTTTTTTGTTTTAGCCTCCTGGATTCTTGTTGAATCCTGTGGTGATAAGCAAACTCAACAGAAGCAAGGACCTCCAGCGGCTGTTCCTGTTACGGTTGCAGAAGTTGAACCAACAAACGCAAGTTATTTCGACACTTATCCGGGAACAGTTACCGCTTTAAACGAGATAAAACTGACTTCGCAGGTGAGTGGGTATATTACCGAAGTGAATATCAATGACGGTCAAAAAGTTCAAAAAGGAAGGTTATTATACGCCATTGACGCGCAGGTGTATAAAGCCAACTATGAACAGGCAGTTGCCAATCTCCAGGTACAGGAAGCGAACCTGGAAAAGGCACAAAAAGATGCGGCGCGATATGAAGAACTTCAAAAACATGATGCGATTGCGAGTCAACAGGTAGATTATGCAGAAGCAGCCCTGGCAGCGGCAAAAAAGCAAGTTGCTGCAGCAAAAGCAAATGTGTCAAGCCTACAATCAAATGTACAATTCTCCCGTATTTACGCCCCTTTTTCAGGAACCGTCGGAATTTCCCAGGTGAAAAAAGGAACTGCTGTTGTAGCAGGACAGACAGTTTTAAATACGATTTCGACTAATAATCCAATGGCAGTTGATTTCACTGTCGATCAAAAAAACATTTATCGTTTTTCAGAACTGGAACAAAAAAAAGACAATATAAAAGATTCCATTTTCACAATTGCTTTTGGAGAAGACGTTTATCCTTATCCCGGCAAAATTGATTTTATTGACCGCGCTGTTGATCCCCAGACCGGAACGATAAAAGTAAGATTAAGTTTTCCGAATGATAAGGACCTGTTGAAACCCGGAATGAATACCACCGTACGCATAAAGAATACCACTTCAAAAAATGCAACGATTATCCCTCATAATGCAGTAAACGAACAATTAGGTGAATTTTCTGTTTTTGTATTAGGCGACAGCTCAAAAGTGCATCAACAGAAAGTTGAATTAGGCACGACAGTAGGCGATAGCATTATTGTAAAACAGGGATTAAATCCGGGCCAAAAAATTGTCGTAAAGGGCATTCAGAATTTACATGAAGGAGCAACAGTAAATGTTGGCGGCCAATAGTTGTAGAATGTCTGATATAGGATTTGGGATTTAGAAATTTATTGAAAAAATGATCGCAGAAACTTTTATAAAACGGCCTGTTACGGCAATTGTAATTTCCATAGTCATCGTGCTTGTGGGTATTATTTCAATCACCAATCTTCCTATTGCCCAATACCCTGATATTTCTCCCCCAACTGTTTCCGTCAGCAGCAATTTTACAGGTGCAGATGCACAAACCGTGGAACAAACTGTGACGACGCCTCTCGAAACCCAGATTAATGGAACACCGGGAATGACTTATATTACTGGAAACAGCACATCAAGTGGTAACAGTTCAATAACTGCCACTTTTGATGTAGGTACGGATGTAAATATAGCAGCACTAGACGTTCAAAACAGGGTGAATGTTGCATTGCCAACATTACCGGATGAAGTAAAAAGATTAGGAGTTACCGTACTAAAGCGAAATCCCACTTTCATGGAAGTGCTTGCTTTCTATTCACCCAATGGAACGCATGATTCAAAATTTATCAGCAATTATGTAAGTATTTACCTTGTTGACGCGCTGAAACGCGTTCCGGGTGTAGGCGATATTAATGTATTTGGAAGTGATTTTGGAATGCGAATCTGGTTGGATCCGGAGAAACTTGCGGCACTAAAACTCACACCCGCAGATATAACTGCGGCAATAAATGAACAAAACCTTGAAATAGCGCCGGGCACAATTGGTGGTGTACCTCAACCAAATCCTCAAAGTTTCGAATACAGTGTGTTAACCAACAGCCGTATCAATACGCCCGAACAATTCAGGAATATCATTATCCGCTCTGATCCTGCTACAGGAAACATGATCTATTTAAAAGATGTGGCAAGAGTTGAGCTGGGACAATTCAATTATGCAAGCAATGCACTGGTAAACGGAAAACCTTCTACGTTCTTATTGATCTTCCAGGCCCCCGGAGCAAACGCGTTAGAAACTTATTCCGGAGTCACCAAAGAGCTGGAAAAATTGAGAAGGACTTTCCCCAAGGATTTAGATTATTCCGTTCCTTCAGAATCGGTTTCTGTAGTAAAAACATCCATGAGAGAAGTGATCTTTACTCTTTTGGAAGCGTTGGCTCTTGTTGTATTTGTAGTGTTTTTATTTCTTCAAAACTGGCGTGCTACATTGATTCCGGTTTTGGCAATTCCGGTTTCACTGATAGGTACTTTTATATTTTTTGTTCCTTTTGGTTTCACGATAAATACGCTTACTTTATTTGCATTTATCCTCGCCATTGGAATAGTGGTGGATGATGCGATCATTGTTGTAGAAGCGGTCCAGCACAATATTGATCATAACAACATGTCGCCAAAAGATGCTACAAGAAAAGCAATGAGCGAAATCTCTGCGCCCGTTATCGCCATCGCATTAATCCTGGCTGCTGTGTTTATCCCGGTTGGTTTTATTCCCGGAATTGTGGGAAGACTGTACCAACAATTCGCGATTACCATTGCCGTTTCCGTAATCATTTCTGCGTTCGTAGCGTTGTCGCTTACTCCGGCTTTGTGTTCAATAATGCTTAAGCACTCAAAGGATGAAAAAGCGAAGAGAGGTATTCTGGATAATTTCTTTTTTTCTTTCAATAACAGGTTCAGAAAATTTACCAATTCATATTCAAGAAGCGTGGCAAATTGGATCAGGAAATGGCCTTATGTTCTTGTGTTGCTGGTGGTAATTTTTGTAGGTTTGTTTTTCCTTTTTAAAGCAAAACCTACAGGATTTATTCCACAGGAAGATGAAGGAAGATTGTATCTCACTTATGAATTGCCGGAAGGAGCATCAACTGCCAGAAGTGTAGATATGCTTAAAGAACTGCAGGTGCGTTTAAAAGATATTCCGGAAATAAGCGTGGCAGGCGGTCTTGCAGGTTATAACGTCATTAGTTCTTCCAACAAATCCAATGCCGGAACCATGTTTATTCATTTGAAGGATTGGGATCAACGTAAAGGAAAATCGCACACTCAAGCAGCGGTGATGCAAAAGATTTATCAAAAAACGGCTGATATAAAAGACGCTAGTATTTTAGTAATAGCACCACCGGCTGTTCCGGGTTTGGGACGAACCGCAGGATTTACTTTTGAATTGCAACAAACTACCAGCACTGACGATATAAAGCAGTTTTCACAAGTAGCACAAAAATTTATTGGACAATTAAATAAAATGCCGCAGATAGGCCGTGCATACACATTCTTCACTGCTAACACACCGAGTTACCAGGTAAATGTGGATCGTGAAAAAGCCAAACAACTTGGTGTCTCTGTTGCTGACGTTTATCACACAATATCAACTTTGCTGGGAAGTTCTTACATCAATGATTTTAATTTATATGGAAGAAACTTCCGGGTAGTAGAACAGGCAGACAGTAATTTTCGTTCGTCGTTGAGCGATATCGGCAATTTTTATGTACGCAACCAACAAGGAAATATGGTGCCGTTAAGTTCATTGACAACCACCAAATTGATTGAAAGTCCAACAGCCGTCTCCCATTATAATATTTATCGTTCAATAGAAATTAACGGAACGCCGGCTGACGGGTACAGCAGTGGACAAGCGATTGATGCCTTAAAGGAAGCTGCGGCAAAATATTTACCTGCCGGTTATGGCTATGAATTCTCAGGAATGAGCAGTGAAGAAGTAAAAGCCGGAAATAAGACCGGGATGATCTTCGCTATTTCTATCATCTTCGTATTTCTTTTTCTTGCCGCATTGTATGAAAGCTGGTCTGTGCCGTTTTCGGTTTTGCTGGCCGTACCTATTGGCGCATTGGGTTCTATAATTGCACTTACATTTATTCCCAGCCTGACTGATAATATTTATGCCCAAATTGGTCTAATCACATTGATAGGTCTTGCGGCAAAAAATGCCATTTTGATTGTGGAATTTGCTAAAGATCGTGTGGATGCAGGAATGGATGTAATGAAAGCAACTATCTCAGCAGTCAAACTGCGTTTGCGCCCGATATTGATGACTTCATTTGCGTTTATTCTGGGCGTTTTACCTTTGGCATTTGCAACGGGAGCAGCGGCAGAATCGCGTAAAACTATTGGCTGGACTGTATTTGGAGGAATGGTTGCGGCTACTTCGCTGGCGATTTTTATTGTACCGGTTTTGTATGTAATAATAACAAAAGCAGCTTACGGTAAGAAAAAACTGGCAGAATTAAAGGCAGGTTACAATCCTGCAGACCACCAGGAATTTGAAGAAGACATCGATTAGAAGAAACAGTAGGACGTACAGTAAAAAAACAAATAATACAGATATTTATTTTGAATAAGTCAACGAAAACCTTTGGCTTATTTTTTTTTCAAATCTTCATAAAAAGATTGGAAACCCATCCAGCAAATAATTGAAAAGAGAATACCGATAAAACTTCCAACTGTAACATCGAGCAGAAAATGTTGCCCCAGATAAATACGGCTATATCCTACCAGAGCACCAAGCGCAAGCAGCGGTATCGCATACTTTTTATCTTTCACAGCGAAAGCAATAATAGATACCAGGGCAAAAGCAGAAGTGGCGTGACCTGATGGAAATGAATGAAAATTATGCAGCGTAACGTGATCAATAAAATAAGGATATTTGGTTTTTTGCAGGAACAATGCCGGCCGGGGTTCCGAAACAAAATCTTTTATTACCTGCGTTAGAATACCGGACGTTGCAAAACTTAAAAAGACCATAAAGCTTAGGTAACGCTTTTTTACAAAAAGTAAAACAATGCAAAAAGCCACCGTAATAAGTCCATCTCCAAGTAAAGTAACGCCTTCAAAAACAAAATTCAGAAAATCAGTATGATACGGATTCAACATAATAAATCCTGCTTCTTTCGTATCCACAAGCAAAATAATAACCGCAATAACCAGGAGGAAAAAATAACCAAGAAAAAAAGATTCGTTCTCTTTATAAACCGATTTTAATGTCATTCATTTTTTATTCAGAGTTTTCAAAAATACTGAATGTAAAACCAATTTTTTTTATAAAGAAAAAATAAGGGCTGAAGAATATTGTATTATGTTTTACCGGTTAATAAGCCGTTCAAAATAATTTTAAACAAAAATGATTTTAAAGATTTTGTATTCTATTTTTGCTTCTATGGGAAATTCTATACTAAAATTTTTTCTGCCAAAGGATAAAGTATTCTTTCAATTATTTGAAAGCGTTTCTGAAACTGTAGTACATATGGCTGAAAAGCTAAATGAGCTGGTTCATGAAAAAGATTTTTCCAAAAGAACCCAGGTGATAAAACAGATTGAAGACCTGGAGCACATTAATGATGATCACACACATCGCATCTTTACTGAATTAGGCAGAAATTTTATAACCCCTTTCGATCGCGAAGACATTCACTACCTCGCAACCTCACTTGACGATATTTGCGATTACATACATTCAGCTTCCAAAAAAATTAATTTTTATAAAGTGAATCCTGATAATATCACCTTTCATAAAATGGCTGACCTTATCTTAAACAGTTGTACGGAGGTTCGAAAAGCAGTGATTGAATTAAGGGACATGAAACATCTTCGTAAAATAACTGATGCCATGGTAGCAATAAACAGTATTGAAAACCTGGCCGACGATGTATTTGATCAAAGCATCGAGCAGCTTTTTGAAAATGAGCCTGATGCAAAAGAGGTAATTAAAAAGAGAGAGATATACCAGGTAATGGAGATAGTGACGGACAAATGTGAAGACGCTGCCAATGTAATCGAATCCATTATTATAAAATATGCTTAAAGCTAAGGCTAAAAGCTAAACGCTTAAGGCAAAATGCAGATTCAGTGAGCAGCGTTTAGCTTTCGGCATCTAAAAGAAATATATGTTTGTTTTTCTAATTGCTATTATTGTTCTTGCGCTTCTCTTTGATTATATAAATGGTTTTCATGACGCTGCAAACTCAATAGCAACCATCGTTTCAACAAAAGTTCTTACGCCATTCCAGGCGGTACTTTGGGCCGCGGCTTTTAATTTCATCGCTTTTTTTATTTTCAGGGAACATAAGGTGGCGGGTACTATTGCCAATATCATGTCTGAAAATATTATCAATTTCAAAACCATTATTGCCGCTACCATCGCCGCAATAAGTTGGGATATTTTAACTTGGTATTACGGCATTCCTTCGAGTTCATCCCATACGTTAATCGGCGGCCTGGCAGGCGCTGCACTTGCTGCAGGAGGATTGGCCGGAGTAAATACACACCCTATTTACATTGCTTTACTATTTATGGTTTTATCCCCAATCATTGGTTTGTTGTTTGGCTTTGTAATAACGGTTATTACTGTAAATATTGCAAAAAAATCGCGGCCGTCAAAAGCTGAAAAATGGTTTCGCAGATTGCAATTGCTTTCTTCCGCTTCACTAAGCCTTGCTCATGGGGGCGGCGATTCTCAAAAAACAATGGGATTAATTTTAACAGCGCTTTGGTTTTATCAAAAAAGCGCACACGGCCTTACCTCTTCAATAGAACAAATGCCAATGCCTGATTGGCTGCCACTCGCCTGTTATTCCGCAATTGCATTGGGTACGATGTCAGGCGGATGGCGCATTGTAAAAACAATGGGAACAAGAATCACGAAAGTAAATCCACTGGAAGGCTTTTGTGCGGAAACAGCCGGAGCAGCTACGATTTTTCTCACTATTGCTTTCGGGATTCCGGTTAGTACTACTCATACACTCACAGGTTCTATAGTAGGCGTTGGAGCTACTAAACGCTTGTCCGGCGTACGTTGGGGAGTTACTGTAAATTTGGTTTGGGCATGGATTCTTACCGTTCCCGTTAGTGCACTGGTGGCTGCTATTGTTTATTATATCATTCATTTTCTTACATAGAAATAATTACGGCTCATCAGCTTTTATAATCAATTTTCTCTTACTTTGTGAGATGAACAAAATACTCGTTACCGGTGGATGCGGTTTTATTGGCGCTCATACAATTGTTGACCTGATTGAAAATGGATTCCAACCGGTGTCCATTGATAACAATTCAAGATCAACTACTTCTTTGCTAAAAGGAATCAAAGAGATTACTGGAGTACAGGTTAAAAATTACAAAGTTGATCTTGCTAATTTTGACGACACCTACGCGGTTTTACAGGAAAATACAGATATAAAAGGTATCATTCATTTTGCGGCCTATAAGGCTGTCGGCGAATCGGTTGAACTTCCCTTGATGTATTATGAAAACAATTTGTTCTCGCTCATCAATGTTTTAAAATGTGCTAAAGAATTTGAAGTGCCGCATTTCATTTTTTCCTCTTCCTGTACTGTGTATGGAAGCCCTGATAAAATTCCGGTAACAGAAGAATCACAGATAAAACCGGCTGAATCGCCTTACGGCGCTACCAAACAAATGGGCGAACAAATAGTAAGAGACGTTACCAAAACAGGGGGTTTAAAAAGTATTTTATTGCGATATTTTAATCCGGTTGGCGCCCATCCGTCCGCGTTAATCGGTGAACTTCCTTTGGGCAAACCCGAAAACCTTGTTCCGGCAATAACACAAACTGCTGTTGGAAAAATAAAAGAGCTCATGGTTTTTGGTGATGATTATGATACAAGAGACGGATCATGCATTCGGGATTATATACATGTTTGTGATATTGCGCATGCACACACGCTTGCTCTACAACATTTAATTGAAGATAAAAATACAGCAGATTGTGAAGTGTATAATCTCGGCACCGGAAATGGAGTTTCTGTCCTGGAAGCCATACACGCTTTTGAAAAAGTAAGTGATGTAAAGCTGAATTATAAAATAGGGCCCCGCCGCCCCGGTGATATTGTTGCGATTTACGCGAATAATTCTTTAGCCAAAGCAAAACTAAACTGGCAGCCTAAATATTCACTGGATGAAATGATGGGCACCGCCTGGAAATGGCAAATGAAATTACAGGACGATGAAGCATTGCACAACAATGCAAACTTTCAAATGAATTAAAATAAATCCCTTTTTGTTTATTTGCTATAATATTCCAAAATACAGATGTTTATTCTGCCCAAGGTTTTTTGTTTTTCTTTTATCAAACTTAGCATATTAAAATAGCCATGCGTTTCTAATGAGAAAATTTTTAAAAATTTCAACTTTTACCTTTTTGGTATTTATCATTTTCTCTGGTAAGATATACGCGCAACTTTGCGAAGGAAGTCTTGGTGACCCGGTAGTGAATATTACTTTTGGCTCTGGCAATAATCCCGGCCCCTCACTTGGAAGTACTACTAATTATCCCTATGTAGCGAACAGTTGCCCGAATGACGGTTATTATACAGTTGCGAATTCAATTGGTAACTGCTTTGGCAACGTATGGCATTCTACCGCTGATCATACGCCGGGGGATGTAAATGGATATATGATGGTGGTAAACGCTTCGTATAAACCCGGAGATTTTTTTGTAAAACAAGTAGATGGGCTTTGTCCGAATACTACTTATGAATTTGCTGCATGGATCTACAGTTTACTACTAACTAATGCGTGTAACAGCCAGGGAATAAAACCTAATGTTACTTTTAATATTGAAACTACTTCAGGTAAGATTTTGCAATCTTATTCAACCGGAGATATAGCAGGAGACCTGGGCTGGAAACAATATGGTTTCTTTTTTGCAACAACAGTCGATATAAACTCAGTCGTTTTGAGAATGACGAATAATGCGCCGGGTGGTTGTGGAAACGATCTGGCGCTTGATGACATTACTTTTCGGGCTTGCGGGCCTTTAGTCTCTGCTTCTATCAACCGCTCGCTCGATTCTGTAGATGTTTGTACCGGCGATAAATCGATCTTTACTCTCCATGCTGATGTTTCCGCAGGATATTCCGACCCCGTTTACCAATGGCAGCAAAGTACGGATGGTGGTAGCAACTTTGTAGATATCAACGGCGCTACAGACACGGTATATGTGAGGCCTGCCACAGATTCTCCCGGAAGGTATACTTACAGGTTGGCTGTTTCACAAAGGCAAAATAAGCATGTTTCTTCCTGCTCCATTTACTCAAATGTAGTTTCTGTAGGTGTAAACAGATACCCTGTTATAAACGCTTCAACATTGGGGGATTGCATTGGTGACACGCTGTTTTTAAAAGCGAATGAAGGATTTCTGTTTTCCTGGAAAGGGCCATCCAATTTTTCAACCAACGAGCAAAATCCATTTATCTCCACACCAACAGCAGCTAATAATGGCAAATATTATGTAACGGCCACTTCATTGAAAGGCTGCACCAGCAATGATTCTACCATTGCTACTTTAACTACGCCTCCAATTATCAATGCAGGAAATGACATGGAAATTTGCGAAGGAAATTCGGTTCAACTAAAAAGCGAAGGAAGCAATTATATTACTTCATACCAATGGTTACCACCAACCGGGCTTTCTGATCCTAAAATCGCAGACCCGATAGCTTCACCTTCTGAAACAACTTTATATATTCTCCAGGCCGCACATGATGCCTGTGTTGTATCCGATTCACTTCTTATAACGGTAAATAAAAATCCTGTCGCCAATTCAGGCCCTGATAAAATAATTATCAAAGGGCAGTCAACAACACTGGAAGGGACCGCAGGCGGCACAGATATAGATTATTTATGGACGCCGGATGTAAATATTACCGGATCTTCTTCACTTACCCCGGAAGTTAATCCTTCTACGAATCAAATATATGTTTTGAATGTATTTTCGAATAGAGGTTGTAAAACAGCAACAGATAGTATGCTTGTAAAAGTGTACCAACAATTGTATGTACCCAATGCTTTTACGCCAAACGGAGATGGGAAAAATGATACGTGGTTAATCGAAACATTACAAGCTTATCCGGGCGCATCGGTAAAAGTTTATAACAGGTATGGGCAAAAGGTTTTTGATAATAATGGAAAAAATATTTCGTGGGATGGAACATTTAAAGGAAACCCTCAGGCCGGCGGTGCCTATGTTTACATGATTGATCTTAAAAATAATATGCCTGTAGTAAAAGGGGTTGTATATATTGTAAAATAAAAAAGCCAAGAAATTTTAATTCCCTATCAGTTTTACTTAGAAAGTTAATTCCGTCGTCAGTCTACTCACCAAGAGCAATTGTTTTTTTTAATCGACAGCATTCCCAAATTTCTTTTAATTCTTTAATTTCACTTTATCCATATAAAAACAAAAGCGAATTTGTCTTAATATTCTAAATCTCAAGGATGGTACAGGATTTCAAATTTCCCTTACGGATAGAACCTGCAGAGTTGGATATGTATCTCGCTGCAGGGTGGTACAGGATGGGACAATGTATCTTCACAACCGATTTCGTGGAACGGGATGGAATTTATTTTAAGACAATATGGTTAAGAAACCGTCTTAAAAGCTACCAGTCTTCTACCAGCTTTCAAAAACTGGAAAAAAGAAATAAAGAATTTACCACGGAAATAATTCCTTTCAGCTATGGAAAACGATACGAATTACTTTTCCAAAAATACTGCTCCTCTCTTCCTCCGGGAAGAGCCGGAGATCTGCATAGCTTTCTTATCGGCGACAGCCCCTATCTTGTTTTCAAATCTTTGGTGATTAACATGTATGATAAAGGAAACCTTATTGGCTCAGGTGTTTTCGATCTGGGCAAAAAAAGCGCGGCAGGCATTTCAAGTTTTTATGATCCTGATTACAAAAAGTGCAGTATTGGAAGGTATTTGATCTACAAAAAGATTGAATATTGCAAGCAGATGGGATATGATTATTTTTATCCTGGTTATTTTGTTCCCGGTCTGAAAGCTTTTGATTACAAACTTGAGATAGGGAAAGAATCGCTTGAGTATTATGATATGAACAAAGACCAATGGAAATCTATATCTGTTTTATCGTTAAATAATTTCTGACCGGTAAAGCAACAATCACCGTTGATTTTTATTTTAAAAAAAAGTTTCGAATTGCGTAAAATGTAATAATAGAAGAACCAAATAAAGTTATATGGAAGTTCATCATCATCCTCATGTTGAAAAGAAAAATTTTAAAGAATACTTTTTAGAATTTATCATGATTTTCCTGGCGGTTACATTGGGTTTTATTGCAGAAAATTTGCGTGAACATCATACTGAAAAGGCAAATGCCAAAGAATATGCGCAATTATTTTTAAATGACCTTGCGGCTGATACCGCTGAGTTTAACCGTACGATTCATGTGCTAAACCGTATCGTTAATGCCGGCGATTCTTTTTCAAATCTTGTTGCTGCCAAACAGGTGAAAAAAATTCCCGCAGGAAAACTTTATTATTATGAATATTGGTCAAGCTGGCAATGGCGTGTAACACCACGGGATGCTACATTGAAACAACTCGAAAGTTCCGGTGCTCTGCGATACCTGGGAAAGTCATCGCTGATCAAAAAAATTCTTGATTATGAAGAAAGTTTAAAAGTTATTGCCTTACTCGAGAATAATCAAAATGAAGATAAAAGCACTAATTGGAAGCTGGTTCAAAAAGTATTTAATGCAAAATATTTTGTCGCACTGGATCATATAAAATCCGCAGCACATGATTCATCTTCCAATATTCCTTTAGAAGATACGCTTCTGCATCGCTTTTTACAAACTGGCTTTCCATTATTAACTAATAATAAAAGTGAAGTAATGGAACTAAGCAACTGGGCTATTAATTCATCCCGTTCCTCACGCACCCTTTTAAAAACGGTTTCTTTTGCCAAACAAAAAGCGATAGAAGCTATTGATGCTCTAAAAAAAGAATATGGCTTTCATTGATTTTTTGACAACTAACGGTAATAGTTAAACGAAATTATTTTTATTTTTTTTTGAAGCAGGACAAAAGAAATGTATTAAGCTAATCTGGAATTCTTATGTTATTTTAGATAAAGTATTTCAACAAGTTTGCCAGGCAAAATTAAAATGCATGGTATTTGTTTACTTACTGCTCTTTAAGATTTATTACAATCGGAAAGATTACACGAGATTATTAAAAGAAAAATCATCAATGGAAGTTTACAATATTATAACTCTAATAGTAGTGCTTGCGGCCATTTTCGCCTACATCAACTATCGTTTTATCAAACTTCCATCTACGATCGGTATCATGCTTATTTCGCTTCTTGCCTCTTTGATTGTAATTTTCCTGGGAATCATTTCGCCGCGCGTTTTTTTGCGTACAACAGAAGCGCTGAGTCTTATTGATTTTCAAACAGTGTTGTTGCGCGTCATGCTTAGTTTTCTTCTTTTTGCCGGCGCCATTCACATTGATTCTAAAAAATTAAGAACTGAACGTATTTCTATCATTACCTTTTCAACCATTGGTGTTATTATTTCAACTTTTATAGTAGGATCTTTATTGTACCTGGTTATATCGATGTTCGGGCTTTCTGTCGATTACCTGTATTGTCTTTTGTTCGGCACTTTAATCTCTCCTACTGATCCAATTGCTGTCGTAGGCATTTTAAAAAAGGCAAGAATACCTGAATCTCTCGAAACAAAAATCAGTGGCGAAAGCTTATTCAATGATGGAGTTGGCGTTGTATTATTTATTTCATTTTACCAGATAGCACAAATCGGTTATGCCAACATCTCAGTATGGAATATTATTTGGCTCTTTATCCGGGAGGCCGGCGGTGGCGTTTTGTTCGGCTGGTTGTTGGGTTATATTGGTTTTCTGGCATTAAGGTCTATTGATAATTATGTGGTTGAAGTGATGATAACACTCGCTATTGTTATGGGTGGTTATGAGCTTGCAGAGATCATGCACGTGAGCGGCCCGCTTGCTATGGTAATGGCAGGTTTGTTTACCGGTAATAAAAGCATGAATGTGGTAGCAAGCAATCTTAGCAGCGATTATATAGGCAAATTTTGGGAAATGATTGATGAAATGATGAATGCGATTTTGTTTCTTCTGATCGGTTTCGAAATGCTTATTATTCCTTTTAATGTAACCCTGTTTTTTTTGGGATGCATTACCGTATTAATTGTTTTATTTGCGCGGCTCGTTTCTGTATGGCTTCCTATTACCCTTTTGAAATATAAAAACTCTTTTGCAAAAAATACCATCCCTATTCTAACCTGGGGTGCTTTGCGTGGAGGCATCTCCGTTGCACTTGCTTTGTCTGTTCCTAAATATATGTATGGACAAATGTTTGTTTCAATCACTTATATTGTCGTTTTATTTTCTATCGTTTTGCAGGGTCTCACAATTGGTAAATTTGCCAAAAAGTTGGTAGAAAAAAATCCGGAGGCAATTGAGGAATCCACAAGCGAAGCATAGTTTTCTATCATTCATATATTTTCAGGTAATTCACTTCGCTGTTTTTAATTAAATTCACGGACTTCATCACCATTCAAAAATCATGGCAGCAACTATTATTATAATTGTATTTGTACTTGGTTACCTTGCTATCGCTTTTGAACATCCGTTAAGATTAAATAAAGCTGCTTCCGCATTAATAACAGGCGTTTTGTGTTGGACTGTTTATATAGTGCAAAGTGAAGACGCGCATGTAGTAAGTGAGAAACTTCTGGGTCATCTTGGAGAAATCTCGTCCATCTTATTTTTCCTGATGGGCGCTATGACAATTGTGGAATTGATCGATTCGCACGGAGGATTTAATATAATAACACAAAAAATATCTACGCGCAGTACGTCCAAATTATTAGTAATCGTAACCATTCTCACCTTCTTTCTCTCTTCACTTCTCGATAATTTAACTACTACGATAGTGATGATTTCTTTGTGTTCAAGAATTTTGAAGAAGCGGGAAGACAGGCTGAGTTTTGCAGGCATGATCATCATCGCTGCGAATGCAGGAGGTGCGTGGTCACCACTAGGTGATGTAACAACAACGATGCTTTGGATTGGAGGACAGATTTCAGCTTTTAATATTATGAAGATATTAATATTGCCGAGCCTTGGGGTTTGCATCATTCCTACGATAATAATGTTGTTCCGTTTTAAAGGTCAAACATTTATAATGCAGGTGGCAAAAGAAACTACGGATATAGAAAAAAGAGAAGGAAAAATGATTCTTTACGTGGGAATAGCACTATTGGTTTTTGTTCCATTTTTTAAATCCGTTACAGATCTCCCGGCTTTTATGGGCATGTTGCTGGCTTTGGGTTTAATCTGGGTAGTGATTGCCTTTCTACATAAAAAGAAAGCACCCGAAATAGTACGTCAGTATAGCGTAGCGCATGCTTTGCAGCGAATAGATACTCAAAGTATTCTTTTCTTTTTGGGAATATTACTTGCTGTAAATGCGTTGCAGTCTTTTGGATTATTAACAGATTTAGCAACGTTTCTTACCGGGTCTTTTAAAAATAATTACATAATTGGAACTGCATTAGGATTGCTTTCTGCAGTAGTTGATAATGTACCGCTGGTTGCCGCTTCTCAAGGAATGTTCAGTCTATCTACTTTCCCGATGGATCATCCTTTTTGGGAATTTTTGGCATTAACTACCGGAACCGGTGGAAGCGCCATAATCATTGGTTCAGCGGCAGGAGTAGCCGCAATGGGCATCGAAAGCATTGATTTTATGTGGTACCTGAAAAAAATAAGCTGGCTGGCTTTACTTGGTTTTGGAGCTGGAATTGGTGTATACCTTTTACAACTGAAATTTTCATAGTGGCAGCAACATAACAAAATTTTCTGCATTTTGTTATGTTGCTGCGTTCATCTAATTTTGCACCATTGGAGGCGGATTTGTTTATTGTTCGGCCTGCAAGATGCCGGTTGGCTCACAACTTTTTAAACTGAACTAATAAACGAAACTTTTATTCTGACACTTCTCCAGATTTTCAAAATTTCGTTTTTCTTTCAATTTAATTTGGTGCTTGCCATTAGTTGGCGGTGTAATTTTGATGTTATGACTTTTGAATAAAAAAATTGAAAAATGAAGAAATCAATCCAGGAATGCCTCAATGAACGAATTTTAATTATTGATGGCGCCATGGGGACAATGATTCAGCAATACAAACTGGAAGAAAAAGATTACCGCGGAGAAAGATTTAAAGATTGGCATAAAGATGTTCGTGGGAATAACGATCTATTGAGCCTTACACAACCACAAATTATACAGGCAATCCACAAAGCCTATCTGGAAGCAGGCGCGGATATAATTGAAACCAATACTTTCAGCAGCACGTCCATTGCGCAGGCGGATTATGATATGCAATCTTTGGCTTACGAATTGAATATAGCCGCGGCACAATGCGCAAGAAAAGCGATTGATGATTTCGCTAACAGTAAACAAACAAATAATTGCAAATTTGTTGCAGGTGCTATCGGCCCTTTAAATAAAACATTAAGCCTTTCTCCGGATGTAAATAATCCTGGTTTTCGTACCGTAACTTTTGATGAAGTGGCTGATGCTTATTATGAACAAATAAGAGGACTTGTTGATGGTGGCGTTGACCTCCTTTTAATTGAAACCATTTTTGATACACTTAATGCCAAAGCAGCTATTTATGCCATAAAAAAATATTTTAGAGATACTAAAAAAGAAGAACTCCCGATCATGATCAGCGGAACGATTACTGATGCAAGCGGAAGAACATTAAGCGGCCAAACACTGGAAGCATTTTACATTTCTGTCTCCCACGCCAATCCGCTTAGTGTAGGTTTAAATTGTGCTTTAGGTGCAAAAGAAATGCGCTCACACATTGAAGAATTAAGTGAAATAGCGGCTTGCTATACTTCAGCATATCCTAATGCAGGTTTACCGAATGCTTTTGGCGAATATGATGAACAACCGGAAGATACAGCGCACACAATTGAAGAATGGGCACAGCAAGGTTTTGTAAATATTGTTGGCGGATGCTGCGGAACGACACCTGATCACATAAAACACATTGCAGAACAAGTGAAAAATTTCAAGCCGCGTAAATTACCCATAGTTGCAGAAAATATTTTATTCTAAATAAATAGAAATGTCTAAATCAAAGCTGCACGACTTGAAGATTTCTGAAGAAATTATTCTTCAAAAAATTTATGTGATTGGGGGACAAAAAGTAATGCTGGATAAAGATTTGGCAGAAATGTATGGTGTTGAGGTGCGACGTTTAAACGAGTCAGTTAAACGAAATACAAAGCGATTTCCGGAAGATTTTATGTTTCAGCTCAATCAAGAACAATGGAGCAACTTGAAGTCGCAATTTGCGACATCAAGTTGGGGCGGATCGAGAACTCTTCCTTATGCCTTCACAGAACAAGGTGTTGCAATGCTCTCCAGCGTTTTAAATTCTGAAACCGCTATCCAGGTAAATATCCAGATCATCAGATTATTTACGAAAATGAAGCAATTGATTTTGGATAATAAAGACTTATGGATGAAAATTGAAAAGATAGAACAACATCTTTTAAAAAATGATGAAGAAATACAAACGATTTTTGCTTATTTAAAAAAATTATTGATACAGGAAAACAAACCAAGGAATCCAATTGGGTTCAGATCTCCTGGAAAAAAAGATTAAGAATGTCTGAAAATAAAATTTATCCCTATTTACGACTTTCAGGTTTAGAACCATTAGTCGTTCGGCCTGAGAGCAATTTTATAAATGTAGGAGAAAGAACCAATGTTACAGGTTCCAAAAAATTTGCGCGATTAATCCGAAATGGAGAATATGAAGAAGCACTTTCTGTTGCCCGCCAGCAGGTAGAAGGCGGAGCGCAAATCCTTGATGTTAACATGGATGATGCACTTCTTGATAGTGAAAAAGCAATGACTACTTTCCTGAATTTGTTGCAGGCAGAACCTGACATTGCCAAAATTCCTGTAATGATCGATTCTTCCAAATTCAATATTATAGAAGCCGGGTTAAAATGCGTGCAGGGAAGATGCATTGTCAATTCTATTTCAATGAAAGAAGGCGAGGAGAAATTTATAGAACAGGCTTTCATCTGTAAAAGTTTTGGCGCTGCGGTAATTGTTATGGCCTTTGATGAAAAAGGGCAGGCTGATACAAAAGAACGAAAAGTGGAAATTTGTAAACGCGCTTATAAAATTTTAACCGAACAGGTAGGTTACAAATCCCAGGATATCATTTTTGATCCAAACATTTTTGCCATTGCAACAGGCATTGAAGAACATAATAATTATGGTGTTGATTTTATTGAAGCTACAAGAGAAATAAAAAGATTGATGCCGCTTGCAAAAGTGAGTGGTGGCGTAAGTAATATTTCATTTTCTTTTCGCGGAAACGAAACAGTAAGAGAAGCAATGCATGCCGTGTTTTTGTATCACGCGATAAAGGCAGGAATGGATATGGGCATTGTAAATGCTGGCCAATTACAGGTTTACGAACAAATAGATCCTGAATTAAAGGAACTTTGTGAAGATGTTATTCTTAACAGAAAAGAAGATGCCACCGATAAATTGTTGGCTTTTGCGGAAACGGTAAAAGCAAAAGGGAAGGAAGTGGTAAAAGATCAGGCATGGAGAAAGGAAGACGTTCAAAAGCGATTAAGTCATGCTTTAATAAACGGAATCACTGATTATATTGAAGAAGATACAGAAGAGGCAAGACAAAAATATCCAAAGCCACTTGATGTAATTGAGGGACCATTGATGGATGGAATGAACATTGTGGGAGATCTTTTTGGAAGTGGTAAAATGTTTTTGCCACAGGTTGTAAAAAGCGCCAGGGTAATGAAAAAAAGCGTGAATTATTTATTCCCTTTTATTGAAGCAGAAAAAGAAAAATTAAGACAGGAAAATATTGCTGCGGGAATTTTAAATGTCGAAGGTGCCGGTCCTGCAAAAGTTTTAATGGCTACTGTAAAAGGCGACGTACATGATATCGGGAAAAATATTGTGGGTGTTGTGTTGGGTTGTAACGGTTATGAAGTTATTGATCTCGGTGTGATGGTTGCCGGCAGAAAAAATTTTGCAGGCTGCAAAGGAAAAAGATGTAGCTATGATTGGACTCAGCGGATTAATAACACCTTCACTGGATGAAATGGTGCATGTGGCAAAGGAAATGAAACGGCAGAATTTTTCCATTCCGCTTCTTATTGGTGGCGCTACAACTTCCCGGCTTCACACTGCAGTAAGAATCGCACCGGAATACGATAATGGGGTGGTACATGTTTTAGATGCTTCAAGAAGTGTAACAGTTGCGGGCAATTTGTTGAATAAAGAAACCAAAAAAGAATTTTTGTCAAACATTGAAAATGAGTATCAAAAGTTAAAAAGTGATTTCGGCAATAAAAAATCGAATAAAGTTTTATTGCCTTTTCCGGAAGCACAGAAAAATAAATTTGCCATCGATTGGGAAAAATTTTCTCCTGCGAAACCTTCATTTACAGGCATAAAAGTTTTTGATGATTATGACCTGAATAAAATTTATAAATATATTGATTGGCAGCCGTTTTTTATTGCATGGGAAATGCATGGAAAATTTCCGGATCTTTTATCGGATGAAAAAATTGGGGAATCAGCTACCAAATTGTACCAGGATGCTGAAGCCTTACTCAAAAAGATAATCAACGAAAAATGGCTTACAGCAAAAGGTGTAATAGGATTTTGGGAAACTAACAAAATTGGCGATGATACGATTCAGGTAAAAAATCCGGATGGTGAAATATTTGATCTTGAATTTTTGCGCCAGCAGATAAAGAAAGCTCCGGGCCAACCCAATCTTTCGTTGGCGGATTTTATCAAACCTGGAAAAGGCGATTACATCGGTGCATTTGCCGTTTCTATTCATGGATTAGATCCTCATATCGAAAGATTTAATAAAGAGTTTGATGATTACAACAAAATTATTTTGCAAGCACTCGCGGACAGACTTGCAGAAGCTTTCGCTGAATTACTTCACGAAAAAACCAGGAAAGAATTTTGGGGTTATTCAACAGAGGAAGCGTTGACTTCAAAGGAATTGATTGAAGAAAAATATCTAGGAATAAGGCCAGCTCCTGGTTATCCGGCTTGTCCCGATCACACAGAAAAATACAAATTCTTTAAATTATTAAATGCTACAGAAAACGCGGGAATTATTCTCACAGAATCATTGGCAATGGATCCTCGCTCCTTCAGTTTGTGGCTGGTATTTTGCAAATCCGGAAAGTAAATATTTTGGTGTTGGAAAAATTGCACAAGATCAATTAGAAGATTATGCTCAAAGAAAAAATATGCCATTGGAAGAAGCTGAAAAATGGTTGCGCCCGCAATTAGAGTAAACCAACAAATTTTAAAGAAAATTATTTTACAATGAACGATAATATTCGCATTATTACTTACAACGTAAACGGAATAAGAGCCGCCATAAAAAAAGGATTCATTGACTGGTTGAATACCAATCCCGCAGATATTATTTGTCTGCAGGAAATAAAAGCCAATGAAGAAGACATAGACCGGGAGGCGATTGAAAGCGCCGGATACAGACCTTATATTTTTTCTGCTCAAAAAAAAGGATACAGCGGTGTTGCGATACTCAGCAAAATAGAGCCTGACAATGTTGAATATGGACACGGTAACAAGCAAAGTGATTTTGAAGGAAGGGTATTACGTGCAGATTTTGGAGACATTACTTTGATCTGTGCCTATTTCCCTTCCGGAACGAGCGGTGAGCACCGCCAGTCTTACAAATATGTTTGGCTGGATGAATTTTTAGACTACCTGAATGAACTTCAGAAAAACCGAAAAAGATTGATCGTTTGTGGTGACTATAATATTGCCCACAAAGAAATTGATATTCACAATCCCAAAGCGAATAAAAAAACAACTGGTTTTCTTCCTGAAGAAAGAGCATGGTTTGACAAATTTCTACAGAATGGTTTTACTGACGGATTTCGTCATCTCAACAAAGAGCCACATAATTATACATGGTGGAATGTGATAAGGCCAACAACACGTCTTGAAAACAAAGGCTGGAGAATTGATTATATTAATGTAACAGACACATTGAAAGACCATATTCAAAAAGTAAAAATTTTCCCTGAAGTAAAACATAGCGACCATTGTCCCGTTTATATGGAACTAAAATATTAATGCATGTTTGTTTATAATATCACTTTTAAAGTAGAGCATGAATTTTTAGATGACTGGATCAAATGGCAAAAAGAAATCCACATACCTGCTATCCTTGATACCAGTTGTTTTTATGATCATCGTTTTTATGAATTAATGAATCTTGAAGAAGAAGATGGAAGGACTTTTGTAATCCAGTTCCTCGCAAAATCAAAAAGTGATTACAACAGGTACCAGAATAATTTTGCCGGCGCTTTAAGACATCGCGCTATTGAAAAGTGGAAGGATCATGTAGTTTCTTTCCGGACACTTCTAAAAAATGTGGAATAAGTGTTTATATTTTTTTTGAACCTGCACTTTAGTAAAAATACTTACTTCCAAAAGCCTTTTAAATCAGGCTTTTTTTATTTCAATTTGTTTAAAACTCGCTCCTGTATTGTATTTAAGCAAAATCTCGCCAAAATATTCTAATTAGTAAAACCACGTTTCAAACGCTGAAAAGCAGACCGATACTGCATTTCAAAAGAATCTATTGCAAATTTTTTTTTGTAAAAATATTATTGCATCAAAAAACCTTCTATATTTGTTGCTGTTTAAAAAATCAAATAAATTATTATGAACAAAGCTGAACTAATCGCCAAGATGGCTGATGACGCAGGAATTACAAAAACACAAGCTAACGCTGCTTTAGATTCTTTTACAACTGCAGTAACCAAAACTTTAAAAGGTGGAGGTAAAGTTACACTTGTTGGATTTGGAACTTTCTCTGTTAGTAAAAGGGCTGCACGCAATGGCCGCAATCCTCAAACAGGTGCTGTAATTAAAATTAAAGCTAAGAAAGTAGCTAAATTTAAAGCAGGTAAAGAACTGTCATCAAAAATCTGATTTCGGGAAAAATTTCTAAAAGCAAGATGCAATATTGTATCTTGCTTTTTTTATTAGTAATAATTATTCAACTTTAAATAAACTTTTAAATGGGACGCGGAGATAAAAAGACAAAAAAAGGAAAAATATTTATGGGCTCTTTTGGTAAATCAAGGCCGGTTACAAAAGCAAAAACAAAATCTGCTGAAAAAGCAACAGCTAAAAAATAAGTTTTATAAATTCCTCATGAAAGATTCTGGAGAAACTCCCACAATCTAAGGAAATGGTGAAATACGTCACAAAAGCGCCTTTCCTGAAAACGTGTGGTTTATCATTTTTACACGGGGCACTTCTCATGATAATTAATAAGTTCTATGGGTGTTTTTTCGAATTCGTAACCGGAATAATGCTTAACTATTTCATCCAGTACTTCTAAAATTTCGTCCACTTCTTTTAGCGTTACCAGTTTGCCCCGGTACTCTTTTATATTCGGCATGCCTTTTAAATAATTGGTGTAATGCCGGCGCATTTCATTGATACCAACTACCGGCCCTTTCCATTCATGAGATTTTATCAAATGCTTTTTACAAACTGCTACTCTTTCTTCAACATCCGGTGCAGGAAGAATTTCACCGGTTTTTACATAATGAGTAATTTCATTAAAAATCCAGGGATAACCAATTGCAGCACGGCCGATCATAATTCCATCTACCCCATATTTATTTTTATATTCCACTGCTTTTTGAGGAGAATCAATATCACCGTTTCCAAAAATAGGAATCGTAATTCTTGGATTTTCTTTAACCTTTGCAATCAATTCCCAGTTGGCACTTCCTTTATACATCTGCGTCCTTGTTCGTCCGTGAATAGAAAGCGCTTGTATTCCTACATCCTGTAATCTTTCCGCAACTTCTTCAATATTTTTTGAATTTTCATCCCAACCTAATCTTGTTTTTACAGTTACCGGAAGTGACGTACTTTTTACAACGGCATCCGTTAACCGGATCATCAGTGGAACATCTTTTAAAACACCGGCGCCGGCGCCGCGGCAAGCTACTTTTTTTACCGGGCAACCAAAATTGATATCCAACAAATCAGGATTTGTCGCATCAACGATTTTCGCAGCAAGAGATAAACTCTCTTCATCGCCTCCAAAAATCTGGATACCTACAGGCTTTTCATAATCAAAAATGTCAAGCTTTTTTTTACTTTTAATTGCGTCTCGAATCAAACCTTCGCTGCTGATAAATTCTGTGTACATGAGATGTGCACCGTTATCTTTGCAAACTGCCCGAAAAGGCGGATCGCTCACATCTTCCATAGGTGCAAGTAATAAAGGAAAATCAGGAAGTTTAATATTGCCTATTTTAATCAATTTCGTTTTAGAGTTTAAAAAGTTTAGTGGTTTAGCTGGTTCTTTTATTAATCCAAAAATTTTGGCTGTAAATTTACACACTTAAATCTTCGCATTATAATGATTGACAGAAATTCAAGAAATTTTAGCTTTCCGGGGCAACTTGCAATTTTATTGGGACTCATCGGTGCAGGAGTAATAATCGGAGCTATTGTTTCTTTTATGATCTGGCTCGCAATGACAGGCAGGGGAATAGCCACGATGGAGACGGATATTTTGAACCCAAAATATTATGCTGCCATTATGTGGATGCAGGCAGTTTCTACTTTCCTGATGTTTTTTTTACCGGTTTATTTTTTTGCACTTATCTGTTATCGCAATCCAACAAAATTTATTGGTTTCAATAGCAGGTTCAATTACAAACAGGTTTTGATGTTAATAGTTATTCTGCTTCTTACTTTTCCTTTGTCAGGCTCGTTGGCGGAACTTAACAAAATCATACCTATTCCGCATTCATGGGAAATTTATTTTAAGGCTAAAGAAGCCGCACGAACGGCACAGGAAAAAGCGCTTATTAATATTAATACCTTCCCTAAATATTTGGTTTCGATGATAATTATTGCTTTACTGCCGGCAATTTTTGAAGAAGTTTTTTTCAGGGGCGGTATTCAAAATATATTAACGAGGTGGTTCAAAGGGCCATGGATTGCAATTATTATTACCTCTATTATTTTCAGTTCGGTTCATATTTCTTATTATGGCTTCCTCGTGAGAGCTGTACTTGGCGTTTTCCTGGGATTGATTTTTTATTATAGCGGAAGTTTGTGGCTCTCCATTCTTTTTCATTTTTTGTACAATGGGCTACAGGTAACGGCACTTTATGTTACTTCAAGCTCCATAACAAAAAATTCAAAAGATATAGAAGATAATTTTCCTCTCTGGGCAGGTGTTTTTGCACTTGGTTTAATAATATTTGCTTTTATAAAATTCCGTGAAATTTCGCTACTGGAACAACAGAAATATGTAATGCCTGAAGAAGATCCCGACGATTTTCAAAACTGGATTACCAAAGAATCTTAAAAATTTTCAATGGCTTTTGACAGCAAAACCTTTAGGACACGTACACTTTCAGCAATCGTTTTTTCAATAATAATGCTCGCCGGTTTATTGTGGAACAAATGGAGCTTCATTGTTTTGTTTACAATTATTCATTTTGGCTGCTGGAGTGAATTTATTCCTCTGATGAAAAAAATCGATCCTGACAATTATAAACGGAAAAGTCTGCTGGGACTGCTTTATATCACACTGCCGATTTTTTTGATGATTTGGATGCGTGTAAATAATTTCAATGATTTACCTGATAATTACTTAAAAGTAATTCCATGCGCCATTGTTTTTTCTATCTGGATTAATGATACGATGGCGTACATTGTTGGCTCTTTAATTGGCAAAACGCCTTTATCTTCTGTTTCTCCAAAAAAGACAAGGGAAGGAACCATCGGCGGCGTTATACTTTGTGTCATTGTAATAAGTGTTGTTGGTTCGCTAACACATTTTTATTCTGTTTATAGCTGGATTGTGATAAGCTTGTTTTGTGCTGTTTTTGGCACCTTGGGCGATCTGCTTGAAAGTAAGTTAAAACGTCTGGCAGCAGTAAAAGACAGTGGCACATTAATGCCCGGCCATGGTGGATTTTTAGATCGCTTTGATTCAATGCTTGTCGCCATTCCGTTTGTTTTCGTTTATTATTCACTTTTCATTGCGTGAAGAAAAAAATCAGGTCTCCCCGCCAGTTTTTATATTTGTAGTTCAAACGTAGCTAATGAACATTCATAAAGAAGGTTACCGTACGATTGCCATTGCAGTTTTGTTGTTTGGTGCCACCAATATTATTTTCTTTTATTTCTTCAGCACCCAGATGCCTTTTTTATCATGGGTGGTGTTTGGTGTTACGCTGGTGGTGCTGTTATTTATTATTTCCTTTTTCAGATCTCCAAAGAGAGCATTTATTGTGGCGCATCATCAGGTAATATGCCCTGCTGATGGAAAAGTAGTTGTGATTGAAGAAACACATGAACCTGAATATTTTAAAGACAAAAGATTGCAGGTTTCTATTTTTATGAGTCCGGCAAATGTTCATATCAACAGGATCCCAATGTCTGGGAAAGTGGAATACAGCCAATACCACAAAGGGAAATACCTCGTAGCCTGGAATCCCAAATCTTCTACAGAAAATGAACGGCATTCAGTGGTTATTAAAAGTGATAGTGCAGAAATTTTGGTAAAACAAATTGCCGGAGCCATGGCTAAGCGAATTGTAAACTATTTGAAAGTAGGCGAAAATGTGGAGCAGGGAAAAGAAATGGGATTTATAAAATTTGGTAGCCGCGTGGATGTTTTATTGCCTGTCGGAACAGAATTAAATGTCTCGCTCAATCAAAAAGTAAAAGGCGGAGTGACGATTTTGGCCACGATTGATACTTTAATTCCCGTAGATGAGGCCGACCTTCCTGTCGATAGTGCTTCGACTGTTTAATAATAGTAAACAAACATTTAACCCTATTTTTTATTACCTAAATCCGCTAAAATGCCATTTAAATATTTGGAAAGTGTGATAAAATATTTTCGACAACAGAAGTCTTTGGGTGACAAAACAATTGAACAATTGTCAGAAGAAAATTTGCTCTGGCAATACAATGATAACAGCAACAGCATCGCTATAATTGTAAACCATTTATGGGGAAATATGCTTTCGCGCTGGAGCAACTTCTTAACTGAAGATGGTGAAAAAGATTGGCGCAATAGGGATACAGAATTTGAAAAGGTTATTTCTTCAAAAGAAGAATTAATCAAAAAATGGAACGAAGGCTGGCAGTGTGTTTTTGATGCATTAGAATCTTTAAAAGAAGAAGATCTTTCCAAAATTATTTTTATCAGGAAGGAGCCGCACAATGCTGGCGACGCGATAAACAGGCAATTGGCACATTATTCCAATCACGTGGGCCAAATCGTTTACATCGGCAAAATGATCCTGGATGAAAAATGGGAATCACTCTCGATTCCCAAAGGGAAATCAAAAGGCTTTAATGAAAAAATGATGTCAGGGAAATAGAAACACAAATCACAAAATTTGCTCTAATTCTTTTAAATGACGGATTGCGTAAGTTGGTTTTGCCACACATTCTTCGTTGATGTGATTGACAAAAATCGAATCCATACCCGCGTTCTTTGCGCCTAAAATATCAGCTTCAGGATTGTCGCCAATCATAATGCTTTCTTCGGTTTTACATTTGGCTTTATTCAATGCAAATTCAAAAATTTCTTTTTTCGGTTTTACTGAGTTAGAAGTTTCAGATGTGATGATATGCGTAAAATATTTAGAAAGGTCCGCGCTATTTAATTTTAATCTCTGGGTTTTTTCAAAACCGTTTGTAATAAGGTGAAGTTGATATTTTTTATCAACGAGGTAATCAAGAATTTGGTAAGTATAATCGAAAACTCTTTTTTTTGTCGGCAATACTTCAAGAAAATATTCGCTCATGTCCTTCGCCAGTTTTTCATCGGCAATATGAAAGTCGAGCAGTGTACGCCACATTCTGCGCCATTTCAGTTCTTCGACAGAAATATATCCTTTTTCAAAACGGCTCCATAGGATTTTATTATGATTGAGATAAATAGTATAAAAATCGCCGAAAGAGCTTATAGCTTTAGATTCAAGTTTGAAAAAGCCATAAAGTTCGCACAGTGATTCTTCCGCGTTGGCATTAAAATCCCAAAGTGTATGATCAAGGTCGAAAAAAAGATGTTTGTATTTCAAATAAATCTAATTTAAAATTGTCGACGTAAGATTCTTAGATTTGCCGATACCTAAAAACGAATTTGTAAGATGAATATTGTAATCACCGGCGGCAGCAAAGGTATGGGAAAAGCAATGGCCGAAAAATTTGCCACCTCAAAAAGTAACATTTTTATTACTTCCAGAAACGAAAAGGAACTTGCACAAACCGCCAACGAACTGAACGAAAAATTCAACGCCAAAACCGGTTTTTTTGCAACAGATCTTTCCACTAAAAATGGCGTTTTACAATTTGCAAATTGGCTTTCCGGAAAAAATATACAACCGGATATTCTCATCAATAATGCAGGTACATTTGTTCCCGGAAGTGTTTATAATGAGCCGGAAGGAAACCTGGAAATAATGCTCGGAACAAATTTGTTTTCGGCTTATCACCTGACAAGGGCGTTGCTTCCAGGAATGATGGGAAAAAAGTCAGGCCACATTTTTAATATTTGCTCTATTGCTGCTTTAAAAGCTTATGCAAACGGTGGTTCTTACAGCATTAGTAAATATGCAATGATGGGTTTCAGCAAAAATCTTCGTGAAGAAATGAAACCATTCAACATTAAAGTTACTGCTGTTTATCCCGGCGCGGTTTTCACCTCTTCATGGGAAGGAGCCGACATAAAACCGGAAAGAATTATGGAAGTAAATGATGTGGCTAATATGGTTTATGCAGCTTCCCTTCTTTCGCCACAGGCTTGTGTCGAAGATATTGTTATCAGGCCCATTTTGGGCGATCTTCCTTAAAGGATTTTTTAACACTGGATCGTTCTATTAACCTTTTTTTAAATTCATTTCCAATTACTTTTGTAGCTCATCTTTTGCTGAAGAAATGATACGATTTTTACGATCAGGTTTTAAAATATTTTTCTTTCTGTTTTTGTTTCTTACTGCGCTTTTCATTTCTCAGGAATCAAACGCGCAGGTAAAGTTTTCTGTCGTTTGCCCAAACAAAAAGATTGGGAAAAACGATCTTTTACAAATACAATTTAAGGTAGAAAACGCTTCTTCGGTTGATGAAATTAACCCGCCTTCTTTTAATAATTTTACCATTGTTTCCGGGCCCAACCAGGAACAAAGTACTTCGAATATTAATGGAAAAGTGAGCCAGTACGTTTCTCTTGGATATTCATTGGCACCTACCGCTACAGGGAAATTTACGATTGGCTCTGCCACTGCTGTTGCCGATGGCCAACATTTAAGTACGAATCCCATTACGATTCAGGTGGTAAATGGATCTAGTAGTGCAATCGCAGCCAAACAATTCACAACAAAATTTATCTCCGTTTCCCAATTTAAATTTCGATTTTCCACCTACTCCGGTTACTCATCAATTTGATGACTATATTTTGAAACCCGGCGAAAATGTGGCAGAAAAAACCGCAAAAAATCTTTTCATTAAATTGGATTTAAGCAAGAAGAGCTGCTATGTCGGAGAGCCAATTGTGGCAACCTACCAGCTTTTCACAAGGCTGCCTTCTGAAACTACAATCACTGATGCTCCATCCTTTAATGGATTTTCTGTAAATGATTTGGATATAAGCAGTAATTCAACACTTGAAAAATACAAGGGACGCAAATACAATGTATATACAATCAGAAAGGTGGAATTGTATCCATTACAAGCCGGAAATATTACACTCGGCTCGATGGCCGCTTCCAATAAAGTTACTTTTGTAAAATCCCAATATGCAAATCAGCAGGAATGGATTATTTGACATGTTTCAAAATTTTGGCCAGGATGTTCCGGCGGAAGGGCTTATTGAAAAAAATGTAACATTAAAATCCGAGCCGGAGGAAATCACAGTTAAGCCACTTCCATCAGAGAATAAACCCGCTAATTTTCGTGGCGCCGTGGGCGACTTTTCAATTTCAGCTTCGCTTGAAAAAAATAAAATTACAACCGACGATGCCGGCAATTTAAAATTAACCATCAGTGGCAAAGGGAATATTCAACTCATAAACGCACCGGTAATAAACTGGCCGGACGGCATAGATGGCTATGATGCAAAAGTGAAGGACGAGGTGGACAAAAAGAAAGTGCCGATGCAGGGAAGCAAAACTTTTTCTTACCCGTTTACAGTTTCCAAAGCAGGAAATTTTACAATTGATTCAATCGCGTTTTCTTATTTTGATCCTTCCACTGAAACATATAAAACATTACATACTTCTCCTTTACAGATTGAGGTTACTAAGGGAAAAGGCATTCCAACCAGTTCGCTTGTTTCTGCTTCAAAGAAAAAACAAGACGATGAAATTGATGTCAACAAAAACGGAATTAATCGGCGGAATAGTCTTAGTTGCACTAATCATTTTGGCCATCTTGTTTGTGGTCTTCAAAAAGAATAAAAACAAAGACGACCTTGAAAGAGCAGTAAAAGTAGATGATCTTGAAAATGAAGCCGCAACTGAGGCTGAAAGTAAGCAAAATAAAGAGTTTGTGATTCCTGAAAACCCTTTGGCTGAAGCCCACGAAAAGCTTGTTGCCGGAGACAGCAATGGATTTTACCATACCATGGATGCTTCCCTTAAAAAATATTTGGCTGCAAAATTTAATGTTCCTGCCAATGAATTGTCGAAGAAAAGATTGAATGAAGAATTGGATAAATGCAATGTAAGTCTTGGCACTTCATTAATGTTGACTTCTTTGCTGGATGAAGTAGAATTGAATTTGTATGCGCCACCTTCAAATGTGATTACGCTGAAGGCTGTTTTTGAAAAAGCTTCTGAAGTGGTTTCCCTGCTGGATAAGCAAGTTTGTTAGCTCACGTAAATTATTGATAGTAGTAAACAAACAATAATTGAAAAATTTTATTTTGACTTTTAGTTCTCGTTTGTAAACTTATATCCAATTCCTCTTACCGAATGAAAGTATTTTGGATTGCGGCTGTCTTCTTCAAAATATTTCCGGAAGTTTAAAATGAAATTGTCAACCGTGCGTGTTGTAGGATAAACGTTATATCCCCAAACTGATTGTAATATTTTTTCGCGTGTCACCACTTCATTTTTATTTTCGATAAGCAACTTCAAAAGCATTGCTTCTTTTTTGGTGAGCGCAACGAGTTCGCCGGATTTGGTAGTGCATTCAAGTGATTTAAAATTGACAAGGTTTTTGCCAAAAGTATATTGTTCGGTAACCGGTTCTTTAGCAGAGATCTTTTGGCTTTTGTTGATCAAAATTCTAACACGCAATAAAAGTTCTTCAAGGCTAAAAGGTTTGGTGAGATAATCATCAGCGCCTTTTTTCAATCCGAGAATACGGTCCTTACTCTGGCTTTTTGCGCTAAGCATTAAAATAGGAATTTCAGTATTGCTCAGTCTTATATTTTCGCAAACAGCAATTCCATCTATTTCAGGAAGCATTACATCAAGGACAATAAGATCGAAATATTCATTTTGAATTGCTTTAAGGGCTTCCTCTCCATCATACGCTGAGGTAACTTCATAGCCTTCCATTTCAAAATTTAATTTCAACGCATCCTGCAAATTTTCTTCATCTTCCACCAATAAAATCGAAAGTTTTCTTCCTTGCATACAATTAGTATTTGATTAAGTAGTTTTTTAAGCCTTCAGTTGCATTTCGAATATGCTTCCATTGGGTTCATTACTTTTCATGCTGATACTTCCGTGATGTTGTTTTACAATTTCCTTTGTTAAATAAAGTCCGAGGCCGGTTCCCTTTGTGTTCTTTCCGGCACCACGAAAATATTTTTCAAAAATCTTTCCCTTCTCTGATGCCTTCACTCCTATCCCATAATCAATTACCTGCAGTTTTATCTTTTTACTTTCTTTAAAGACTTTTATCAAAACTACATTGTCTTTTCCTGAATATTTAATAGCATTATCTAAAAGATTGTTAATGGCAAGTTGCAATAAAAGCTTATCGCCGCTAAAAAATATCTCATTTTCTACATCAATTTCAATTTTTCTTTCAGGGAAACGTTCATTAAAATCTTCTGCACAATCACTTGCCAACGTAGAAAAATCAATCTTTTCACTAGTAAGTGTAAAACTGCCGGCATCCAGTTGGCTCATGAAAAGCATATTATTACATAAAGTGTTTAACCTGTTTGCTTCTTCAATTGTATTTCTGATTAGCTTTTGCTGCTGGCCATATTCAAGCCTTCGGAGTTGCATCGTTTCAAGGTTTAGCCTTGTAACAGCGATGGGTGTTTTTAATTCATGCGTTATTGCCATCATTAAATTCAATTGTTGTTCTGATTGCTGCAATTGTTTTTTGATGATGCGAAAAATATAAACCGCACCTGCAATAATCATTAATAAAAAAGTAACTCCTTCGCCAATGTATTGGGCAGTTTTCCTGTTCCTTCGCATTTGCAATCCTATTTGTTTTTTGTACAAAATGGGTGTCGTGAATATTTACGGTCTGAAGCCTTAATACAGCAAGTTCTTTATTTTGCTTATTAAGGTCAATAAACCAAAAGATAAGTGCGGCTAAAACATAAGCAAGTAAGAACCAGTAAAAAATAAAAATGATGCGAAGAGGCCTTACTTTAAATTTATTCTTTAGAATTGAATATGGCATTTTTTTCAAATTTTGAAATCCTATTAAGCAGAAAAAAAGTCCATCAGTTCACAAAACTTACATGCTTACTTTTTCAACCCGTAACCCCACATTCAAAATATTTTTTAAAGGATTTTCACGCATGATCTGTTGGATTGAAAAAGTATAATCACCGGCAGTTTTGAAAGAAAAAGGCGCTCCCGAAATACTTTTTCTTACTTCATAAATATCGTCCATTCCTGTTCCTTCCCAGCCTTTTGCATCAGTAGCCAATACAACATTTACATTTTGATAATTAAAAGAATCCAAAGGCGTTTTCAGTCCTATCTTCATCCAGATATTGTTATATTTATAAAGGTCGGTATGCCTTAAAATTACATACACATTATAACGGGAAGTGGTATCGTCAATATGAAAAGTAAATTTCGGAACATTTGTATAAAACCATTGCTGGGAAGGGATTGTGACTTGTTTTTCGAAAAGATCAATTTTGATACAGGACGCAAAAATTAAGGGAAGCAGTGATATTAAAAAGAATTTTTTCAAATTGATTTTTTTACAAAAATAGATTGTTTTCACTCTGATTAAAAAAGCAGTTTAAAGAATATTAAAAGTTTGTTCTTTCATTTTTTCCAACTCATCTTTCATCAGTACCACACATTTTTGAATTTCCGAATCATAAGCTTTTGAACCGGTGGTATTAATTTCCCTGCCGATTTCCTGGACCACAAAAGCCAGTTTCTTGCCCTTCGCATCTTCATCGCTATCAAGAATTGATAAAAAATATTCGCAATGATTTTTGAGTCGCACCTGTTCTTCGCGGATGTCTATTTTTTCGATGTAATAAATTAGTTCCTGTTCAAGCCTGTTAGAATCATAATTTTCTTTTCCCACATTTTCTTCAAGAACTTCTATCAATTCTTTCTTCATTTTCTTTCTTCTCTTCGGTTCAAGTTTAAGAATCTCATCCTCCTGTATCTTAATGTTTTTTACACGAAGGCGTAACTCTTTTTCCAGAGATTTACCTTCTTCAATCCGATGTGTATTTAATTCAAGCAATGCTTCTTCAATTACTTTTTTTAAATTTTTCCAATCTGCTTCGTCCAGCACTTCATTACTCGGCGTTACTATTTCCGGCAATCTTAGCAAAGCTGCTAAAACCGAATTGGTATCCATTGATAATTCAGTCGCAAGTGCTTCTATCTGGCTGTAGTAAGCTTTTATAAGGTCGGTATTTATTACGACAGGCTTGGTTGCGCCGTTTTGTTTCACCACAATTAAACATTCAACAGTACCACGCAATAAACTTTCCTGTATCAGGTTTCTGATATCAAACTCATAAGGTTTTATCAATGGTGGAATTTTTAGGTTCACATCAAACTGTTTTCCATTCAACGATTTTAGTTCTACCAGGTACGTCTTATCTGCTATAGTTTGTTCCGCTCTTCCAAAGCCTGTCATTGATCTTACCATCGTAATTTTATTTTTTTATTTTCAGCAAGTTATACAATTCTTGTTTAGGTATCTTTTTCATTTCTCCCGGAAGTAAATTTTCCAAAGTAATTCCTTCAATTCTGAAACGAATCAATCTTAAAGTTGGGCAACCAACTGCCGCTGTCATTTTTCTAACCTGCCGGTTTTTGCCTTCTGTTAAAATTATTTTTATCCAGCTATCCGGCACCGATTTTCTAAATCGAATTGGGGGATCTCTATCACTTACTATCGGAGGATCAGAAAACTTTTTTGCAATACATTTTTTAGTGTGATAAGCTTTTCCATTCACTTTTATTTCTACACCTCTTTGTAAAATATTGATTTGTTCAGTTGAAATATTTCCTTCTACCTGCACCCAATATTCTCTTTCGTGCGCGTGTAATGGATCCAATAAATAACCATTCAGTTTTTTATCATCTGTCAAGATGAGTAAACCTTCACTGTCATAGTCCAAACGTCCTACAGGATAGGCATTGGAAGGAACATAAAAAAAATCTTTCAACGTTTTTTTACCCTCTGTTGAAGAAAATTGAGAGAGAACATTGAAAGGCTTATGAATGATAAAATAACTGTTCAAAAGGGAAATTTTTTATAAAAAAATTCTTCTAAAATTTTAAAAAGAAAAGTTGAAAAAAATAATAAAGCCCGACAAGAAAATGAACGGGCTTTGTTATATTGATGGGTTAGTAAGTACAGGAAAAAAATTTCCTTACACAATATTAAAAATAAATTTTGCTTTATGAAAAAATATTTCAGTTTTATTTATCAACATTTTAAAATCTCTTGTGGATAAGCACAAAAAAAATCCCGTGAATTCGTCTTTAATTTTTCAAAAAATACATTCCATTTTTTTTTGAGTAAATTTTAGCCACCAGTTTTTTTGATTTAATTTAAAATTTACCCGGTTCATCGCTTTTCAAACTTTATCTTTGAAACATAATTTTATTCCATGCAATTTCCTTCACCTGTTTCTGTTTCCTGGATCGCTGATTTCATTAATGCAAAAATGTTAGGCAACGAAAATGCTTATGCTTCCGGCATTAATGAAATACATAAAGTAAAAGACGGAGATATCGTTTTTGTAGATCACCCTAAATATTACGACACCTGCTTGAACAGCAATGCTACCTGCATAATTATTAATGCCGAAAGGAAGGCTCCGGAAGGAAAAACATTGTTTGTGGTTGATGATCCTTTTGAAGCATATCTTAAAATCGTGAATCATTTTAAACCTTTTGTCGCGTCAAAAAAAATGATAAGTGATTCTGCAAAAATTGGAACAAATTCGATTGTAATGCCGGGTGTTTTTTTGGGAAACAATGTTTCGATTGGTGATGATTGTGTCATTCATCCTAACGTAATTATTTATGATGATTGTGTTATTGGTAATAAAGTGGAGATTCATTCAGGTACAGTTATCGGTAGTGACGCTTTTTATTTTAATACAAAAAAGAACCGGGAACATTGGTACAAAAAATTGCAAAGTTGCGGCATTGTTGAAATTAAAGATCATGTTGAAATAGGCGCCAATTGTACAATTGACCGGGGTGTAAGTGATTCAACGATTATAGGAAGCGGTACAAAGATGGATAATCTTATTCATGTAGGCCATGATGTGGTAATTGGAAAAAATTGTTTAATTGCAGCGCAGGTTGGCATCGCAGGTGGTACCATAGTTGGAGAAGGTGTAACACTTTGGGGCCAGGTAGGCGTAAATAAAACCATCTCTATTGGTGACAATGCAATTGTGATGGGACAAGGCGGAGTTACATCAAGTATTGAAGGAAATAAAACGTATTGGGGAACACCCATCCAGGAATTTTATGCAAAAAGAAAAGAATTAGTGATGATAAAAAGGCTACCTGAAATTTGGGAAAAAATAAAAGCTTTTAGTCAACTGAAAATAAATCTTCTGAATAAGAAGTTTTATTTTTCTTATAAGAGAAGCAAAATGGAAATTGGCAGAATTTATTTGTTTACCGAAATACTCTTCGCAAATAACTAAAGAAAATGCTCACTCCTCTGTCAGTTTCTTCTTCAGAGCCAGTAATTGTCTTTTCCTGGGGATATTGCAGGATTTTTGTTCCCAGCGCACGAGGAAGATAGCCAGTACAAACATACCAGTTATTATTAACCATTTCTCCAACGGAGCTCCTACAAAAATCATTTTTGAAATAGTTAAAACGGCCAAAGGAAGAAAGTATCCTACAAGCATCATGTAATTGAACCTGATAATGGAGTTGGTGTTTGCTAAAGCCTGTTCGAGTTCGCCTAACATGCTTCGGTCAAATGTATTTTCGATTGTTTTTCTTTTCCAACGGAAATAACGGACATAGGCAACAGTGATTATCATTATGCCGAAGTTGATAAAGGCCCAGTTGTGCGAACCGTCCAGCGCGAGAACTAATAAAAATATTGCGGTTAAACTGTTTATAATAGTTAACCCGGTTTCAACCCTGTTAATTCTTTTGCCCGCAGCATTTTTCTTGCGCGTTACACTTCTGTGAAGTGCAGTTTCATTTATTGCATACATCGTTTCTCCTTTTTGTTCGTTCCAAATTTTTTGCATTTCTTCAAACTCCATCATATTCGTATTGTTTAGAGTTGTTTACTAATTGTTTCTTGATCCGGTGGATCTTCACTCCGATATTGCTCTCTGAAATACCCATCATCTCTGCCATTTCTTTATAACTATATCCATCGAGAAGCAGCAGGGTAAGCGACCGGTCTATCTCATTTAACTTCTTGATTTCAGCGTATAGCCAGGCAACGCGCCCATCTTTAGTTTCGTTATGCGCTTCGAGTACCTGTGCCATGGTTTCAATTTCCCGGTGCCCGTCAACATGTTTCTTTTCGCGCGTGCTCCACTTGATTGCCGTGTTCAACGCAATCCGGTAAAGCCAGGTAGACACTGCAGATGCTGCTTTAAAATTGGGAACAGACCGATACATCTGCAGGCACACCTCCTGGAAGAGATCATCCTGGTCTTCTGCATTGAAAGCATATGCATTAATAACTTTGAACACCAACGCACGATATTCATCAAGCCATTCCCGGAAAATTTTTCGCTGTTCGCTTTCCTTCATTTCCGAATATTTACTTCATTAGTACCCGATTAAGAAAATTTCTTACAAGAAGAAAAATATAAGTTCATCTGCCTTCTTTTGTTTTCTATGTTTTAGAAACCAGTAAGATTATTCAAAGACAAATAATATATATTTTTTGAAGTTGTTTTTTTGTCAAGACTCAGATTTTATAGGTTGCTATTTTACTAAACTATAATCAATATCTTTAAAATTCATTGAAAAAAATTAAACACATGGCAATACGTGGATTACACAAAAATAGAAGCTTCTGCAAAAAAAATAAAAATGGAGGTAAAGCCTTTAAACTAACCTCGTGAAGCGGCAAAAAAAATTGTTGACTCTTTTTAGAACCCTTTTAAAATTTTGCATTAGAAAACACTTGGCAATATTCCACTTATTTATCAAATCTTTGAAGTTGTTTTTTTAAAATTATTGTATGAGTCATTTAGTTTCCACTGATAGCATTATCAGTTTTTTTATTCTTGTAATTCTGGAAATAATTCTTGGAGTTGATAACGTAATTTTTGTGAGCATTATCATTAACAGGCTTCCGGTTAAAGAACATAAAAAAGCAAGGCTCGCATGGGTTATTCTTGGTTCTATTGTGAGAAGCGGTTTACTGCTGGCTTTAGGTTGGTTGCTGTCGCAAAAAGGCAAAGCTGTTTTTACCGTTTTTGATAAAGGATTCGATTTGGCAAGCCTGGTAATGCTTGCAGGTGGCCTATTTCTTATTTATAAATCGGTACATGAGATCCATGAAAAACTTGAGGGAGAAAATCCTGATACTCTTAAGCCTAAAAAGAAATCATTGAATTTTACCAATGCAGTTTTCCAAATTGTTTTAGTGGATATGGTTTTTTCTTTTGACAGTGTGATCACAGCCGGGGGTACTGCAAAATATGTAGAAATAATGATTGCCGCAGTTATCATTGCAATGATCATTATGTTTTCGTTTAGTCCTTACATTGCCGGCTTCATTCAGAAGCATCCGACCTTTAAAATGCTCGCGCTTTCATTTTTGGTGATGATCGGACTCAGCCTTGTAATAGAAGGATGGGATTCTGGCAAGGCAGAAGATCTTCATTTAAAAAATTATATCTATTTCGGGATGGCATTTTCGTTTGTCGTTGAAGTACTGAATATGATTATGATGAAAAAACAAAACCGTAGGGTAGTTCAGTTAGATGAACCGGGTTATCCTGTAGATGAAGTGAATTTGGGCGACCAGGCGAAGTAAAATCACTTGGAAAGAATCTTCTTTACAATTCCAGGCCCTTCATAAACAAAGCCCGTCCAAACCTGTATTAAGTCTGCTCCATTTTCAAATTTTTCTTTTGCATCTTTTGCAGAAAAAATTCCGCCACTGGTGATAATAGGAATCGTTCCGTTTGTCTTTTGATAAATGTGATGGGTAATCCGGTTTGATTCTTCATGTAAAGGTTTTCCACTCAAGCCTCCCGCGCCAATTTGTTCAATCTCTTTTTGAGCAGTTAGCAAATTTTTTCTCGTAATGGTTGTGTTTGCAGCAACGAGGCCATCAAGTTTAATTTCCATAGCAAGATCAATAACATCATCCAGATCGTTCTGATCCAGGTCAGGTGAAATTTTTAATAATAAAGGCTTTTGAACTTTTTTTGCTGTGTTGATGGATTGCAAGTGTGTAAGGATTTTTTTTAAAGAATCTTTTTGTTGGAGATCTCTTAAACCAGGAGTGTTGGGCGAGCTCACATTCACAACAAAATAATCAACTACATCGTGTAATTCATTAAAACAAATTTCATAATCTTTCCACGCATTTTCATTAGGAGTGATTTTATTTTTCCCAATGTTACCGCCAATAATGAGATTAGAATTCTTATTTTTTAGTTTATAGCTTCTAATGCGCTCTGCTGCAGCTTTTGCACCTTCATTATTGAATCCCATCCGGTTAATAAGTGCTTTATCTTTTGGCAAGCGAAACAAGCGCGGTTTAGGATTTCCAGCTTGAGGTAAAGGCGTGACCGTTCCTATTTCAACAAAACCAAAACCTAATGTTTCCAGTTCATTAAGGTACTTTGCATTTTTATCAAAACCAGCAGCAAGGCCAACAGGATTTGAAAAAGTTAACCCGAAAATTTCTTTTGAAAGGTTTGGATTATGCGGAGTGAATTCATTCTTTAAAATACTTTTAATGAAAGGAATATTGCAAAATAAAGACAGCATGTTCATTGCAAAATAATGTACATCTTCTGCATCGAACCAAAACAATATATTCCGAACTAGCTTGTACATTTTGCCACGAAGATAAGAATTGCATTATTCCATAGCAGTAAACAAATGAATATCCGGAATTTCTATTTACCAACTAAAGGAAATTTCCTAGTAGCGATTCCGTCTGGGCAATTGCGCAGTGTATAAAATTATACGTCAAGTTGCGTTGCTTCAAAAAACGCCTTTTATTTCTCAGTAAATTCATCCATTAATTTCATCACTTTTGCCGCATCTTCACCGCTACATGGATTTGGCCCTTTGTCTAAAAAAAAATTTACCACTTTTTCTATTAAAGGTTGTTGAACATGTTCAATAGGAACGAATGGAATAATATCTTTTTGGCCATTTTTATAGACCTCAATTTTTCTATGTTCAAAGATCGGGAACGATAATTTCCCTTCCGATCCATAAATTTCGCAAAAATCTTTTTCATCTTCGGGTGCCACATTAAAACACCAAAGACCGTTGAAGATCACACCGGATTTGAACAAGATATTTCCACAAACAATATCATCGGCGTTGTAATTTTTTGCCTGGTTGCCTGAATAACCGGATGCTTTTTCTACCTCTCCAAAAAACCAATACATGAGGTCCAACTGGTGCGGCGCAAGATCATGAAACAGCCCACCACCAGATATTTCAGGATTTATACGCCAGGCATCTTTTAGCGATTCTTTATCCAATTGCGATTTATAAAACTCAAGTTTTACAAAACGAACTTCACCAATTGTTTTTTCTTTCAGCAGTTCTTTTACCTTATTAAAAAGCGGTTGGCCGCGCCTGTAATGCGCAATTGATAATTTTATATTTTTCTCTTCCGCAACTTTAGTAATCATATTGGCAGAAGCATAATTTAATGTTACAGGTTTTTCAATATAAACAGGTTTCTCTGCATTTATAGCAGCCAGGGCATATTCTTCATGAGACGAAGGCGGTGTGGCAATGTATATCGCATTTACTTCCGGGTCATTGATTAGTTCATTTGCATCAGTATACCATTTTGGAACGCCATGTCGCTCTGCATAATCTTTTGCCTTTGCACCATCTCTGCGCATTACCGCCACCAATGAAGAATTATTTACTTTATTAAATGCAGGCCCACTTTTAACTTCTGTCACATCACCACAGCCGATTATTCCCCATTTGATCTTTTCCATCTTTATGTTGTTTTATTAAGCTAAAAATATATTGTGATAGTAAACCGATAAATAATTAAGATTTTTTTTGCGTAAACTATAAGCTGTAAAAACTTCATCCGGCTCTAATGGGTTTCATAAAAATTTTAAATTGTAATTTGTAATGAAATACCACATTTATTTTAGGTAAAACGGGAGATGAAGGAAAGCGAACTAATAAACGGAAAGATCATTTTGAATCGAACAGTAAAGCAACCTTGCAACTACTGGCGTAAAATAAATTCAATTTTGTCCAGTTCTTCTTTAGAGAAGTTTGTATTCTTAGTAGCTTCAATACCTTCTGTAACCTGCCTGGCTTTACTTGCACCAAGTATCACAGAAGTTATTCTCTCGTCTTTTAAAACCCATGCAAGCGCCATTTGTGCCAGGGATTGATTCCTGTTTGCTGCCACTTCGTTTAGTTGTTTTACCTTACTAAGCTTTTCTTCAGTTATTTGTAATTCAGTTATAGCGCCATTTTCAAGGTGGCGGCCTGCTCGTGAATCTTCCGGAATTCCATTAAGATATTTGTTGGTGAGTAAGCCTTGCGCCAATGAAGAAAAAGTAATGCAGCCTATCTTTTCTTCTTCCAAAACATCCAGTAAACCGTCTTCAACCCAACGGTCAAACATAGAATACCTTGGCTGAACGATGAGGCATGGTGTTCCCAACCGCCGCAACATTTCAATCGCTTTTTTTGCTTCGTGAGGCCGATAATTGGAAATTCCCACATATAAAGCTTTTCCCTGTCGAACGATAAGATCAAGCGCTATCATTGTTTCTTCCAGCGGCGTTTGAGGATCAGGACGATGATGATAGAAAATATCTACATATTCCAGCCCCATCCTTTTGAGGCTTTGGTCAAGACTTGCAACCAGATATTTTTTTGAACCCCAATCACCATAAGGCCCGTCCCACATTAAATATCCCGCTTTCGATGAAATAATTAATTCATCACGGTAAGCCTTAAAATCCTGTTTAAAAATTTTACCGAATGTTGATTCCGCTGCACCCGGAGGAGGCCCATAATTATTGGCTAAGTCAAAATGACAAATCCCATTATCAAAAGCAGTATGCAAAATATTGCGACAATTTTCATAATCATCTGTTTCTCCGAAGTTGTGCCACAACCCCAGTGAAATTAAAGGCAATTTAACGCCACTGTTTCCACACGTGCGGTAATTAATTTTTTCATACCTGTTTGCATCGGGTTGATAAGCCATAATTTTTTTGCTTAAGAAGGTGAAGAAATACCTTTTTCACAAAACTAACGCCTGAATAATAAAAAAGCCAAAGTAAATATCCGCTTCAGAAGGACAATTATGGGCAGCCAGTTCAAATCGTGGATCCTGAAAGAAAAGCAGAGAGAGGTAAAGACGGGGAAATTTATTTCAGAGAAATAAAATGTTGAAAATTACAACTGTAATTTTATTTCTTCATTGCTCTTATCAAAAAAGTGAAATTCGGTGAGATGATAATTTGAGTTGGGACGCACTCTTATTTTTTCTTTAAACTTCATGCTCCATTTCATTCTTCTTGAAGGGAAGCCTTTGGTAAGATAAGCGTACATTATAGGATGAACTTCAATACTTAGCCCTTTATGCTTTTGCATAATCAGATAGCTAAGATTTTTTTCTATTTCATCTTCAAGTACAAGCGTTGAAGAAACTTTGCCCGTGCCGCCACAACTCGGGCACAATTCCATTGTATTGATGTTGGTTTCGGCCTTCATACGCTGCCTTGTTATCTGCATCAATCCGAATTTACTTAAAGGAAGTACGGCGTGTTTTGCCCTGTCTTTCCGCATGAAAAGATCCATTTGCTCTGCTAATTTCTTTTTGTTTTCAGGAAGTTTCATATCAATGAAATCAACCACGATAATTCCTCCAATATCTCTTAATCTTAATTGCCTTGAAATTTCTGCGGCTGCTTCAAGATTGGTTTCCAGGGCATTTTGTTCCTGGTTATTGCCTACACTTTTATATCCGCTGTTGACATCAATTACATGCAACGCTTCTGTGTGTTCAATAATAAGATAAGCACCGCTGGGAAGGTTCACAGTTTTGCCAAAGGAAGCTTTCACCTGCCGGGTTACCCCATAAGAATCAAAGACGGGCGAACCGTTACTGTGAAAAGAAAGAATGTCTATTTTGTCAGGAGCTATCCTTTGAAGATACATTTTGGTATCATTGTAAATATTTTTATCATTTACAACTATTTTATTAAAATCTTCTGTAAGCAGATCCCGGAGAATGCTGTTTGTTTTACCTTCTTCTGCCAAAATCTTGGTAGGAGGAACTGCGTCTTTCAGATTTTTTTGAATATTTTTCCATGTGGCGGTAAGGCCTAATAAATCTTCATGAAGTTCACTGGCAGGTTTGCCTTCCGCAGCAGTACGAACAATTACTCCAAAGTTTTTTGGTTTTACAGCCTCAATAATCTTTTGCAATCTTTTTCTTTCGTCAGAAGAATGGATTTTCCTTGAAACAGCAATGATATCATTGAAAGGGAGTAAGAACCACATAGCGGCCGGGTAATGAAATTTCACAACTCAGCCGCGGACCTTTGGCAGCAATTGGTTCTTTTAAAATCTGTACAAGAATATTAGGCTTCCCGCTTAAAACTTCCGCTATTTTTCCGGTCTTTACGATTTCCGGTTCTACCTGGAAGTTTTCAAAATTCAATCCCGACGGCGAATTATCATTCATCGCCATTTTTGTGAATTTTAAAATAGAACGGATATAAGGGCTTAGATCTGAATAATGCAAAAAAGCATCTTTTTCAAAACCTACATCAATAAAAGCGGCATTAAGACCGGGTATTAATTTTTTTACTTTCCCTAAATACAAATCGCCAACGCCAAAGCTTGAATTTGCATTTTCATTATGCATTTCCACAAGCTTTTTATCCTCAAGTAAGGCTATTTCAACTGCCTGTGGGGCAGCATTTATAATAAGTTCCTTGTTCAAACTTAAATTCTTTAATCAGTTTTAAAACAAACAGAAGGAAAAGGATAAAGCCGGGTTTACCGGCATGCGAAAGTAAAAGTAAGTAAATAATTACCTCTTCTTATGACGATTCTTTCTTAAACGCTTTTTACGCTTGTGAGTAGCGATTTTATGGCGTTTTCTTTTTTTACCGCAAGGCATAAATAGTTTTTTTAATAATTTTATAATAAAGACAAATAAAAATTGTATTTTATTTGTCATTGTTACATCTGCTAACAATTATTGGTTTTCTTTCAAAACTTTTATTCGCGCATCAATTTCCTTGGTGAACGCCGGGTTATTTACCAGATGTTCACTCTGTTCATACCATTTTATTGCATTCTGCTTGTCACCTGCAGCGGCATAAGCATCGGCAAGCCAGGAAACAGCTTCAAGATTATGCGGATCAAAATCCACTACCTTTTTCAACCTTTCAATGGCTTTGTTGTACTGGTTTGAAATAACACCTCCGATTCCTAAAACCAATTGCGCCTGCATATTATTGGAATCTTTCTCTACTACCTCCAGCAATTGTTGTATTCCTTTCATTGTCTGCTGCGCGTTACCAATCATTCCTTCACCATAAACATAACAACTTCCCAATCCAACTTTAAGATCATTATTATCAGGATCCAGCTTCAGTGCCTTTTCAAAAAGTGAAGCTGCAGTTTGCGCTTCCCAAACTTTTTGAGCAGGGTTATCCTCCCTTTTCATGTTCTCTAAAATCAATCGGGCTGCAAAGGTGAGTTTTTTTTCTGAATTATCCAACTTGGCGGCTTCGCTTAAATAATAGGCATAAGGCACAAATTTTCCGGCAGAATCTTTCCAAAAATTGGCAAGATTGGTATATTGATTTACGCCCTGGTGTTTTAGATCGCCTCGGCTAATATTGTTTTCAATTTTGGTGACGTACAGCAATTGATTGGCAGACAGTTGTTGCTTGTCGGCGTTAAGGTATCTTTAATATTAAATTGAGGGGTTTCAGCCTTTGCCATCGAAGGCATTTCCTTTTTTGTGGTAGCTGTTTTTCCAAAGAAAAAAAGTACGAATACCAAAACAACACCTGCTCCTGCTAAAATGATTCGTTTATTCAAATCTAAATCTGGATTTTTTTCAGGGTGCAAAGTTAATATATTACGGGCTTTTAGGGAAGATTCTTTTCTTTAATTTGCTCAACAAATTCTTTTGAAGGCTTAAAGGCGGGAATATAGTGTTCAGGAATTTCTACTGCTGTATTTTTTTTGATATTACGGCCTATTTTCGCAGCTCTTTTTTTGGTAATAAAACTACCAAAGCCCCTGATGTAAATATTTTCACCTTCACCAAGTGATTTCTTTACTTCCTTAAATAAATTTTCAAGTGTTACGAGAACATCTACTTTTGCTATTCCCGTATTTTCTGATATCCGGTTAATTAAATCTGCTTTTCTCATTTTAAACTCTTTTTTAGTTAGATGAAAATTAAAATGTGTTATAAAGATGCTTCAACCAGGTAAGACAAATTTAACAATCTTTATTGTAATAACCTGCTATAATATCTTTTGTGTATGTTTTTTTTTTTGATTTTTATCCACAATGACCATTTTTGTATAATTAAAATCAATTAAAATATTAGTTATTTCGCTTTAAAATGCAAAGTCACAAATTCTTTCCAACCACACTCCTGGAATGGAACGAAACTGAAAATAAAAGACAGATGCCCTGGAAAGGAGAAACAAATCCGTACCGCATCTGGATAAGCGAAATTATTTTGCAGCAAACAAGAGTGCAACAGGGATTGGAATATTACAATCGCTTTATAGCAGCGTTTCCTGATATTAGAATCCCTGGCAACCGCTTCTGAAAAAAAAGTTTATAAATTATGGGAAGGGCTTGGTTATTATTCAAGATGCAAGAATTTAATAGCGACGGCGAAATTCATTCACCACGAATTGGATGGAGAATTTCCTGATAAATATGAAGACATTCTCGCTTTAAAAGGAATCGGAACTTATACGGCATCGGCAATTGCTTCATTTGCATACAACCAGCCTTTTGCCGTTTTAGATGGAAATGTTTTCAGCGTTTTATCAAGGTTTTTCGGAAAAGAAATTCCAATCAATACAACAGAAGGTAAAAAGTTTTATGCGCGATCTTGCTCAATCACTTCTTGATAAAAAACAACCAGGAAAATACAACCAGGCTTTAATGGATTTTGGGGCCGTTGTTTGCAAACCCGTCTGCTGCCGTTATGTTTTGAATGCCCGTTGCAAAATAAATGTGTAGCTTTTTTAAAAAACAAAGTGTTGGTTCTTCCGGTAAATACAAAAACCATTAAGCTAAAAGAAAGATTTTTTAATTATTTGGTGGTTGAATATGAAAACCAGTTTTATGTGCATAAAAGAACCGGGAAAGACATTTGGCAAAATTTGTATGAATTCATGTTAATTGAAACAAAAAAGCTGCTTGATGAAAGAACGTTGACAGTAAACAAAGAAATAATAAAGATTTTAAATCGAGCCGGATTTTACAGATTAAATCTATCTCAACAAAAAAAACTCAAAAGCTTACTCACCAACTTATTACAGGACAGTTTATCCATATAGAAATAAAGAAACCATTGCGAAATAATGAATACTTTCCTGGTAAGCCGAAAGCAGTTGAAATCACTTCCTTTTCCGAAATTTATAGCGTCTTATTTAGCAGATAAAAATGTATCTTTAAATTGAATTTAGTTTTTTAATGGAGAAAAACAGTGTTATGCGTGGAGTTAATAAAGTGATGTTAATTGGTAACCTCGGTAAGGATCCTGACATTCAATATCTTGAAGGTAATATTCCTGTATCAAAATTTCCATTAGCGACCACAGAAACCTACAAAGACAAAAATGGTAAACTGATTTCTCAAACCGAATGGCATAATATTGTGCTTTGGCGCGGGCTTGCGGAACTTGCTCAAAAATATTTACATAAGAGCAGCCTGGTTTATATTGAAGGCCGTTTAAAAACAAGGTATTGGGAAGACAGGGACCATAATAAAAAAGTAGCCACAGAAATTATCGCTGATAATCTGATTATGCTCGACAAACGATCTGACATGAACCCTGAAGAAACGCATGAGCATTTGGATGAGAACATGACGCTGAAGATGGCGATACTCAAAAAGATTCTTAAACACGCATAAGGTTCAAACTATTTTTAATTAAATCTTTATTTAGATTATAATTGGTCATCAAATAGTAATCAATTGCTTACAATTATAGCCATTACACCTGCATCTGCCAGCTACTATCCTGTTCTTTGTATTACTGGTGCTTTTTGTTTTATCTTTTCTTTTTTCTGGATCAGAAATAGCATTCTTTTCCTTGACACTGAAGGATATCAATATGCTTAAAACCCGCCAGCAACCTTCCTATAAAAGAATTGTGTCTTTGCTGGAAAATCCAAAAGCACTAATGGCCTCGCTGCTTATAGCAAGCAGCTTTGTGAATATCGGAATTATTTTAATTTCTAACCTGCTCTTAGATCAATGGATCGATCGCACTTGGATTGCATATCATTATCAATTTCCTTATCAAAGTAGTTGCTATTACGGCCATATTGGTTTTATTTTGCCAGGTGCTTCCAAAAGTTTGGGCCACCCATCACAAGATATGGTTTGCTTCAACCGCTTCTTTGATCGTTGAAATATTTAACAGCATCCTTAACAAAATAAGTTTACGACTTGGTAGCTTTTAATACTTCTGTCGAAAGAGTATTTCATTCAGGCAATAATCTCAAAGAAGATTCGCAACTTGATGATGCGATTGATCTTTTGCCTGACAATAAAGCTTCCAGCGAAGAAAAACAAATTTTAAAAGGAATCCGAAAATTCAGCAATACCACTGTTAAACAAACCATGCGGCCCACGGCTGGATGTGAGCGGTATTGAAGCTTCTGTTTCATGTAGCACTTTATTAAATAAAGTAAAAGAATATTCTTATTCAAGGGTGCCGGTTTATAAAAATAACCTTGATGAGATCGTTGGAATACTTCATACAAAAGATTTATTGCCGCATTTGAATCAGGAGGAACTTGACTGGCATCCTTTGATGAGACCTGTCTTTTATGTTCATGAACAAAAATTAATAGAAGATCTTTTGCAGGATTTCAGAAATAAGCGTATACACATGGCCGTTGTAGTGGATGAGTTTGGTGGCACTTCCGGAATCATCACTTTAGAAGATATTATGGAAGAAATTATTGGTGATATACAGGATGAGTTTGATGATGAACAAAGTGGAAATAAAAAGATCGATGATTATAATTATGTTTTTGAAGGTAAAACAATGATCAATGATCTTTGCAGAATCTTGCAATATTCCGACGCATACTTTTGATCTGCTTCGTGGAGAAAGTGATTCGCTGGCAGGACTCATACTGGAAATCGCAGGAGAATTTCCTAACGTAAATCAACAGTTTGAAACCAACAATTATATTTTTACTGTACTTGAGATCAATAAAAACCGCATTGCAAAAGTGAAACTTACTTTAAAACAGAAAACAGGAAAAATAAATCATCTTATCTTGGAACAAAATTGCCGGATGCTGCGTATATTTTATTTCATTTTTGTTTGTTTACTGTGTTTAAGTTGCAATTCAAATTACACTTCAAAAAAAGAAGGATATTTTAAAATTGATTTCCCTAAAAAGCAATATACCACTTTCAATGAGCCTGGATATCCTTATACTTTCGAATACCCGGTATATGCACGAATAGCAAAGGATTCATCTTATTTTGCTGAAGGCGCAAAAAATCCTTATTGGATCAATATTGAGTTTCCAACTTTCAACGGAACCATCTTCATTAGCTACAAAAAAATTGGAGGAACTTCTGTTTATAAAATAAAAAATTCTGATGGCACTTATCGCGATTCTGTAGGAGTAAACAGTTTTGAAAAAATGGTGAATGATGCTTACAATCTTACTTATAAAAACGATGTAAAAGCTTATTCGATTGAAGACAGCCTTATGCATACATCCGAACAATATCACCGGCGTTTTTTTTAAAGTGTCAGGCAATGTGGCTACTGCAAAACAATTTTTCCTTACCGATAGTACTCATCATTTTCTGAGAGGCGCTTTATATTTTGACGCCACGCCCAATGAAGATTCACTTCGTCCGGTAAACGCTTTTTTGCAACAGGATATGAAACATCTGATCAATACTTTACAGTGGAAGTAGCTGCTCCTTTTTTCCATATAAAGATTCAAAAATTTTACTAAAAATGTCTATGCCTGTTTAAAACGTTTTAGCTTTACAATTTTATAAAAATTTGTTTATGGAAAACCGCTTGAAAGAATTATCAGGCCAGTTAGAAGGAGAATTTTTTACAGATGATACGATGAGGATGTTGTATGCGACTGATGCTTCCGCTTACCAGGAAAAGCCTTTGGCAGTAGCGATACCAAAATCGGTTGACGATCTCAAAAAATTAATTGCTTTTGCGAAATCAAATCATACTTCATTAATCCCAAGAACAGCCGGCACTTCACTTGCCGGGCAAGTGGTTGGTAATGGAATTGTAGTAGATGTTTCAAAATATTTTACAAAAATAATTGAGGTAAATAAAGAAGAACAATGGGTTCGTGTGCAGCCTGGCGTCATAAGAGATGAACTAAATATGTTTTTAAAACCGTATGGTTTATATTTTGGCCCTGAAACATCAACAGCCAATCGTGCAATGATTGGTGGAATGGTAGGCAATAATTCCTGCGGTTCCAATTCAGTTGTTTACAGAAGCACAAGAGAACATTTGCTGGAAGTGAATGCGTTGCTGAGTGATGGAAGTGAAGCTGTTTTTAAAGCAGTAAGCCTGGATGAATTTCATCAAAAATGCGAAGGCGATACTTTGGAAGCTTCTATTTACAAAAATGTAAGAAGCCTCCTGAGCAATTATGACAACCAGCAGGAAATAAGAAAAGAATTTCCGAAGAAAAGTGTTGAAAGAAGAAACACCGGTTATGCATTGGACATTTTGTTGGAAACAGCTCCTTTTGTTGCAGGAAAAGAAGATTTTAATTTTTGCAAATTAATTGCCGGTTCAGAAGGAACACTTGCTTTTATTACTGAAATAAAATTGAATGTGGTGCCACTTCCGCCAAAAGAAACAGGTTTGTTGTGTGTTCATTTTAATTCAATTGATGATGCTTTACGGGGAAATTTGATTGCTTTAAAACACAAGCCACTCGCCAGTGAATTGATCGATCATTATATTCTGGAATGCACAAAAGATAATATTGAGCAAAGCAAAAACCGTTTTTTTGTAAAAGGAGATCCGGAAGCGATTTTGGTAATAGAATTTTCAGGGCCTACGCGTGACGGATATTACGCAGATTGCTGATGAATGTGAAAGTGAAATGCGTGCCGCGGGTTTGGGATATCATTTTCCTTTATTATTTGGCGAAGATACAAAAAAAATATGGACGTTTCGCAAAGCAGGACTTGGTTTGTTGGGAAATATTCCCGGCGATGAAAAAGCCGTTCCGGTGATTGAAGATACTGCGGTAGATACTGCCGACCTTCCGGCTTATATTGAAGACTTCAATAAAATTTTAAAGAAATATGATTTGCATGCTGTTCATTATGCACATGCCGGTTCAGGCGAATTGCATTTGCGTCCTATCATTAATTTAAAAACCGCAGAAGGCAATCATCTTTTCAGGATTATTGCGCAGGAAATTGCGGACATTGGTAAAAAAATACAAAGGTTCTTTAAGTGGCGAACATGGTGATGGCAGGCTTCGCGGCGAATTTATCAAACAAATGGTAGGTGAAAAAAATTATGAATTATTTAAAGACATAAAGCGTACCTGGGATCCGGATAATATTTTTAATCCGAATAAAATTGTCGATACGCCGCCAATGAATACAATGCTGCGGTATACCCCGGGGCAAAAAACTCCTGAATTTAAAACGGTATTCCGTTTTTACAACCAGGATGTATTGCAACATGCTGAGCAATGCAATGGCACGGGCGATTGCCGTAAAACTCATCTATCCGGCGGCACGATGTGCCCTTCATATATGGCTACAAAAAATGAAAAAGATACCACAAGGGCAAGAGCCAATATTTTAAGGGAATTTCTTACCAGTTCAACAAAAATGAATCGGTTTCGATCATAAAGAAATTTATGAAGTAATGGATTTGTGCCTGAGTTGCAAAGGTTGCAAATCGGAATGCCCTTCCAATGTGGATATGGCCAAATTAAAAGCAGAATTTCTTCAACATTATTATGATGCCAACGGAGTTCCTTTTCGTTCAAAACTCATTGCTAATTTTAATAAATCGGCAAAATTAGGTTCAATAGCGCCGGGCATTTATAATTTGATGGTGACCAGCTCCGGCAATAAGTAATATTGTAAAACAATTTTCAGGATTTGCGACAAAACGTTCGATGCCAACTTTGTATAAAACAACGCTGAAAAAATGGTACGAGAAAAGAAAAAATAAGAGTAACGGTAATGGTCAAATGCCGAAAAATAAAAAAGTTTATTTATTCTGTGATGAATTTACCAATTATAACGATACAGAAATTGGAATTAAAGGCGATTTTGTTGTTAGAAAAATTGGGTTATGAAGTAATCATTCCTGAACATGAAGAAAGCGGAAGAGCCTGGATGTCGAAAGGGCTTGTGAGAGAAGCAAAAAAAATCGCTAATAAAAATATTGCCATTTTCAGCAAAATCGTTACAGCAGAAACTCCGTTAATTGGCATAGAACCAAGCGCCATACTTACTTTCAGGGATGAATATATTGATTTGGCGGATGATGAAAATTTTGCCGCAGCAAAGGAATTATCAAAAAATGTTTTTACAATAGATGAATTTATTGCGCGCGAGATCGAAACAGGAAACATCAAAAAAAGTTCGTTTACTACCGAAAAGCGCCACATAAAACTTCATGGGCATTGCCAGCAAAAAGCATTGTCTTCCGTGGCGCCTTCTGTAAAAATGATGTCGTTGCCGGAAAATTATTCTGTGGAAGCGATTCCTTCAGGATGTTGCGGCATGGCGGGTTCTTTTGGTTATGAAAAAGAACATTATGATTGTCCATGAAGATTGGGAGTTGTTTTATTTCCTGCAGTAAGAAATAAAGAAAAGGTGATCATTGCTGCTCCGGGACAAGTTGCCGCCACCAGGTAAAAGACGGAACAGGCGAAAGGCGTTGCATCCGTGGAGGTTTTGTATGACGCATTAAGTGTCTGAATTAGGGTTTTTAAGATTAGTTGATTTTAAGATTTTCTATAATCCGGTTTTCAGGATGGGTTAAATTGTAAACCCTTTTAAATTGCAGGCTTTTACTTCCAAAATTGATAAGTAGGCCAATTGGTAGATGGTAAGCCTGGCAGTAATTCATCGCCTGTGCTAAATGAACGTCCTCCAATAGAACAATTGCTTTTATTTCAACCATTATGTTCTCTTCAACGAAGAAATCGACCCGTCTTGTTCCGATATTAATTCCTTCATAATAAATTGTCATCGTCATTTCACGCTGAAATCCAAGGCCTTGTTTTTCCATTTCAATAGCTAAAGCTCTCTGATAAATCACCTCCTGGAACCCATTGCCTAATGCGCTATGAACTTTCATTGCACAGCCAATTATCTTATGCGTTAATTCTTCATATCTCATAATCCTACAATCTTCTAATCCCAAAAATCCTAATTCAGACATTTTCTCACCCCGCCCATCCTTCTCTATCCAAACTCCTGTATTGAATCGCTTCGGCGAGATGTTCCGGTTTTATATCATCACTTCCTGCAAGGTCAGCGATGGTTCTGCTCACTTTTAAAATCCGGTCATAAGCGCGGGCAGAAAGATTTAGTTTTTCCATTGCAATTTTTAAAAGATTGGCGCCTGCTGGTGAAATAACACAAATTTCTTTCAACATTTTGCTGCTCATTTGTGCATTGCAATAAACTCCAGGATTATCTTTATAACGTTCTGCCTGTTTTTCTCTTGCACGGATTACCCGTTCACGAATGCTTTCACTTTTTTCAAAATTTTGAGTAGATGATAATTCACTAAAGGCAACAGGAGTAACTTCTACATGCAAATCAATCCTGATCAAGCAAAGGCCCGGAAATTTTATTCAAATATTTTTGTACAGCGCCGGGCGGGCAACTGCATTCTTTTTCAGGATGATTGTAATAGCCACACGGACAAGGATTCATAGAAGCAATCAGCATAAAACTGGAAGGAAAATCAAGCGCCACTTTTGCCCGCGAAATAGTAACTCTTCTTTCTTCCATTGGCTGGCGCATTACTTCCAAAACCGTTCTTTTAAATTCAGGCAATTCATCTAAAAATAAAACACCGTTATGCGCTAAAGAAATTTCTCCCGGTTGCGGCATTCCTCCGCCACCAACCAATGCCACATCCGAAATGGTATGATGCGGCGAACGAAAAGGTCGTTTTGAAATTAAAGTAGCATCTTCAGGAAGTTTACCAGCAACACTATGAATTTTAGTAGTTTCCAATGCTTCCTGCAAAGTAAGCGGTGGAAGAATCGTTGGCAAACGCTTTGCCAGCATGGTTTTTCCGGCGCCGGGCGGCCCGATTAAAATGGCATTATGTCCGCCTGCTGCTGCAATTTCCAAAGCGCGTTTTATATTTTCCTGTCCTTTTACATCACAAAAATCTATTTCAAAATCACTTTGTGCATTGGCAAATTCTTCGCGCGTATTTACAATTGTTGGCTGCAAAGAATTTTCATCTATAAAAAAATCAATCACATCATTAATATGATTTACACCATACACATTCAACTTGTTTACCATCGCCGCTTCACGCGCATTTTCTTTTGGAAGAATCAATCCTTTAAAATTTTCTTTTCTTGCCTGTATCGCAATCGGAAGTGCGCCTTTTATCGGCCGAACCGTTCCATCTAAACTTAACTCGCCCATGATTACATAATCAGTAAGTTTTTCTGCATTTTCCAATTGTTCGCTTGCACCTAAAGTGGCCATCGCTATTGGCAAATCAAACGCAGTACCGCTTTTACGAATATCCGCGGGCGCAAGATTTACAACAACTTTTATTCGGGGGAAATGATAGCCATTGGCTTTGATAGCGCTTTCCATTCGTTCCAGGCTTTCCTTCACTGCATTATCAGCAAGGCCAACAATGGTGGTGTATTTTCCGGAACTTACATTTACTTCTACTGTAATTGTGATTGCTTCAACCCCATAAACAGCACTTCCGAAAGTTTTGACTAACATGAAATAAAAAATTGATAGCAATGAAATTACTGAAAAAAATTGCGAATCAATTTGCAGAGTTAAAAATCTTTGCTATCACAAATTTTCAAGTAGGTCAATTACTTTTTCTTTTTTGAGGATCAGGTATCCCAAGACGGTCATTACTTACACCATTTTTTAAATGATAATTAAAGATGAGTTTATCATCCAGTTACTTCTGTTTCAAAATATTTGAAATCGATATTAGGATAGCCTTTTAAATTTTCACTTATCTCATACAAATGAGTGGATAAAATAAATAGCGACCGTTTTATTTTAATGAGCCCCTCAATGACAACTGTACTGCATTTCATCGCATCTTCCACATTGGTTCCTTTAAATAATTCATCTATTAGGATTAGCCATTTTCTTTTATCATTGACTTTCATGATTGTCTTTTTTACGCGTTGCACTTCATTATAAAAAAAACTTTCTCCTTTTGAAATATTATCTTCCACATTGATGTTGCTGAGTAAGCCGTCAAATAAAGAAAGCTGCATATTTTCTGCAGGAATGCCCATCCCGATATGCGCTAAAAAAACCGCACTTCCCACTGCCTTTATAAAAGTGCTTTTCCCGGCCATATTTGCTCCGGTGAGAAAAATAAAATTATTATTTTGATTTAATTCCACATCGTAAGCAACGGGTTCCGGTAATAAAATATGATACAATTGCTGTGCTTTCAAAACCGGTTCATCAGAAGAAATGAAAACAGGAAATGTCAATTTAAGTTCTTTTACTGCCATCGCCATCCCGTACCACGCATCTAATTGAGAATAAATATCAATTAACTCAAAAAAATATTGCTTATAATGGTAACGGATAAAATAAGCAAACGAAAGCATTTCATGATTAAAAAAATCTGATGCCTTTTCTTTGGTAGAAAGGTTTTGGAACTGGTGCTTTTTAATCAGCACTTCGGCTTTTTGTAAAACTCTTTTTAAGTTCGATGGTGCCTCATCATTCAAAAAAGTACTTACTATTTGTTGCATTCCTTTTATAAAATCAAAGGCATGGCCCATCGAATATTTTATCAAAGAAAAATCCGGCCCATGAAGCAGTTTATAAAAATAAGCTGATACCGGCGAAGGCCTTTTTGGAGGATCGTCAATGGAGCTTTCATAAAATTTATAGATCATTAAAACTGAACCATTACTTACTGAAAGTGGCCACTGATCCTGCTTTTCAAGAATTAACTGTAAAGTTTTCTGAACGTCTTTTATCGAATCAATATCATCTAAAGAATGATTGAAAATGTAGCGAAGTTTTTCCCGGCCACCGGTTGTGCGTGTAAGATTTAATTTATTGAAAACAGAAAATTCATCTTCATGATTAAAAATCGAAAGGTCATTTAGCGTGGTTTTATCTGTTTCCATCCTTAAAGCGTAATTGGTTTTTAATTCCGGTTAAATTGTAAGCGTTGTCCTTTAATAGATTCATCAAAAAGGAATTTCCATAACCGGGTTTATTATCCTGTTAGATAAACACAATTTCCATTTACAAAAGTATGCGTAATAGCCGCAGGAAAAGTGAAACCTTCCAGCGGACTCCAGCCACATTTATATAAAAGATTTTCTTTTTTTACAGTGGTTGTTTGATTCAAATCAGCAATAACCAAATCAGCAAAATATCCTTCCCGTACATATCCGCGATCTTTTATTTGAAAACATTCCGCAACGGCATGGCTCATTTTTTCTGCAATTTTTTCCAAAGAAATCCTTCCTTCTTTATAATAATGATAACATCAATAACATTGGATGTTGCACCAACGGCAAACCTGAATGTGCATGTTCATAAGGGCCTTGTTTTTCTTCCAACGTGTGCGGCGCATGGTCGGTTGCTATTACATCCAAACGATTATCCAGTAAGCCTTTCCATAACGCTTCTTTATTTTCTGCAGCTTTTATTGCAGGATTACATTTTATTAAATAACCCAATCTTTCATAATCATCAGCAGTAAAATGAAGATGATGAACGCACACTTCAGCCGTAATTCTTTTTTCTTTTAATGGAATTTCGTTGGTAAATAATTCCAGTTCTTTTTCTGTTGTAATATGAAGAATATGTAACCGGCTGTTGTATTTTTTTGCAAGCGAAAAGCAAATGAAGATGAAGTATAACAAGCATCAACATCACGAATAACTGGATGGTCAGAAGGTGACAAGAACCGGTTTTATTGCTTTCAGATTTTTGTAATTTTCCTTGATTATTTTTTCATCTTCACAATGAGTGGCAATCAACAATTCACTTTCACTGAAAATTTTATGCAAGCGCCGGTTCACTATCCACCAACATATTTCCCGTGCTGGAACCCATAAAAATTTTTACGCCGCAAACTTCATTTTTTCTTTTGTTCATTTTCAAAACTTCGTCTGCATTATCATTGCTAACGCCCATGAAGAAAGAATAATTGGCCAGCGAATTTTGTTTGGCAATCGCATATTTATCTTCGAGCAAATCGCCTGTAAGCGCATTGGGAATGGTGTTTGGCATTTCCATAAAAGAAGTAACGCCGCCTGCCACTGCCGCTTTGCTTTCTGAATAAATATCTGCTTTATGGGTTAAACCGGGCTCGCGAAAATGAACCTGGTCATCAATAGCGCCGGGAAACAAATGTTTTCCTGCACCATTTATTTCTAACAACTCTTTCTTTTACATTTACTGATTTTCCTATTCTTTCAATCCGCCCGTTTTTTATATAAACATCCTTTTCAGAAATATTATTTTCATTGACGACAGATATCTGTTTTAAAAGATAATTTTGCATATCTTGAAAATTAATAATTAATATCCAACTCAATGCAAAATATAAAAAGAGTTATCACTCTGCTGGTATTTTTTTACCCGCTTACTATTTTTGCCCAAACCACTTATCTTCCTGAAGGTTCCAAAGAATACCACATGATTGACCGGCTGGAAATAAAAGCAGGATCAAAATACCGAACTTAATTTTTCAACTCTAAAACCCTACAGCCGAAGATCAGTGGTAGAAGAAGCTGAATACATTGATAGTGTAAATAAGCTACCGGATTCTAAAAACTAATTTAACTTCTGTTGATGAGCACAATCTTCATTCAATTCTGATGGATAATTCTGAATGGGTAAGCGGTTCCAAAGAAAGTTTTTTGAGCAAAAAATCGATCTGGAATACTTTTTATGTTACCAAACCGAACTTGCTGGAAGTAAATACTAAAGATTTTTTTCTTGCCGTAAATCCGGTAATTGGACTTGCAGGTTGGTGGAGAATCAGGAAATTCCCAAAGTCTTTATTATAATAAACGGGGGGTGACTTTACGCGGACGAATTGCCAATAAAATAGGTTTTTCAACCACTATAACCGATAACCAGGAACGCGGCCCTTCTTTCTTTGAAAATTATGTATCGGAATACAGGGCAGTTCCAGGTGTTGGCTTTTACAAACATTTTAAAAGCAACGGTTTCGATTATTTTGACGGAAGAGGTTATCTCACTTTTAACATCACCAAATATATTGATGTGCAATTTGGTTATGATAAAAATTTTATCGGCAATGGTTACAGAAGCCTTTTCCTGAGTGATTTTGGCGACAGCTATTTATTTCTGAAATTGAATACAAAGATATGGAAGTTTGATTACGAAAATTTGTTCATGGAATTAATGCCTCAATACACAAAATCAGGCGATAATCTATTGGACCGAAAATATGCGGCAATGCATCATTTAAGTATGAACATCGGAAAATCTTTGAATGTTGGTTTATTTGAAGGCGTAATTTTTGGCAGAAAAAACAGGTTTGATTTTGAATACCTGAATCCGGTTATTTTCCTTCGTCATGTTGAAGGAACGATCGGAAGCCCGGATAATGCTGTTGCCGGAATTGATTTTAAAGCCAATGCAGCGCATCATTTCCAGTTTTACGGACAATTACTTTTGGATGAATTCCATGTTCATGAAATTTTAAAAAATAATGGTTATTGGGCCAATAAGTACGGTTACCAGCTCGGTGCAAAATACGTTGATGCATTCAGCATAAAAAATCTCGATCTCCAGTTGGAAAGCAATCGTGTAAGGCCTTTCACTTATTCGCATAATGATTCTGTAGCCAATTATACCCATTACAATCAGCCGCTGGCGCATCCCTTGGGCGCTAATTTCCAGGAATGGGTAGGTATTTTAAAATATCAGCCTGCGGCTAAATGGTACATAGATGCACGGGCCATTTATTATAAACAAGGACTGGATAGTTTAGGTCAGAATTTCGGAAGCAATCCGTTTGAATTGTACACTTCGCGTTCAAAAGATTTTGGTTATTATATTGGCGATGGCCGCGAGGTAAAATGCTTTAATGCTTCTCTCACTTTATCTTATGAATTAAAAGAAAATCTTTTTATAGATGGTAATGCTTCTTTTCCGAAAATACACGTCATTGCCTACTTCCAGCATTTTCAATATCGGTATAAGATGGAATGCAGCAAGAAGAGATTATGATTATTGATGAATAGTAAACTAACAAATAATAAAGATTTTTATTTAGCAAAAAGCCCGGAAATTAATCCGGGCTTTTTGCTTTTTGAAATATGAAATCAACAGTTCTGCTAATAGGATGAAGTGATAAATTTCGCTACATTATCATGTAGTTTTTTAAGCGATTCAGGATGGAGGTAAACCATATGACCTGAATAATAATAATCAAATTCGAATATTTTTTTGCAAAGAAGCCGGCATCGGAAGATGTTGCATTTCATAAACGCCTTCATAAAAAGGAGTTCCCAAATCAAAATAACCCATGTTCAAGCATCACTTTCAGATCCGGATTATATATCATCGCATGAGCAAGATCGTTCATTACATTTGGGAAACCTACATAGCCACTACGTTTCATATCCCACGGCCCGACATTGCCATGATTTTTATATTTCATTCCCTTTCCAAATTTCAATTCGGTCCTTACATAATTATTAAAAGTAGCTGTGAAGGCCGCATCAATGTAGGAATCCATCGGATCATATTCAGAAGTCTCACTTAATGGATCGAAGGCGCTTCCCGAAAACCTGGAATCCAGCCGGCCTGTAACTTTGTTTTCATCACCCAGAAGCGCTTGTTCAAACCGTGGGCCGCTCACTCTCAGGTTTGCTTTTCGTATATACGTTTCCGGTAGTCCCGTATAATTGTGCAATTTCTGTACTATTTCATTGTATGATGTTGAATCGATCGTCGCGCCTTTATTGAGAGCAACTGTATATTCATTCATTGCAAAATGCTCTACTTCTTTTAAAAACGGTTCTAAATTTTCAGGCTGATTGGGCAATTTGTGATGATACCAGGCTGTTGCAGCCAAAGATGGCAAAGCCAGTTCATAGGCCTGGTCGTCGCCGGGATTAGAACTTGCAATATCGCTCATGTTTCCGTAGGTAAGTAATTGTGAAAGCAAGATTACGCCGTTAAGGCCCACACCTGCATTTTGCAGAAGATTGGCTACCACGGCAGATCTGAACGTCCCATAACTTTCGCCAAAAAGATATTTAGGAGAATTCCAGCGGTTGTATTCAGAAAGGAATTGAGTGATGAAATCTCTAAAAGTTCTCGCATCCTGGTCAATGCCAAAAAAATCTTTTCGGTCGCCTGCTCCTCCCTTTGCCTTGGTGATCACTTCACCGAAACCTGTTCCAGGCGCGTCAATAAAAACAAATCGCTTACATCTAAAAGACTGTAATCATTATTGACTGTTTTGTATGGCGCTTTTGTACGTGAAGTATCATTTATAAATACTCTTTGTGGTCCCCAGGCGCCCATGTGCAGCCAGATGGTAGCGCTTCCCGGTCCGCCATTATAAATAAAAGTAATTGGCCTTTGGGAGTTATCTTTTTCATCATTTTGAAAATAAGCAACATAAGACATACTTAAAGTTGGCGTATCAAGATCATTTTTTAAGATCAAGGTTCCTGCTACCGCGTTATAATTGATCTGTTTTCCTTCAACAGTTACAGAACCTTCCGTTACAGATTTTTGAGGTTTTTTGTAATTGATAACCGTGTCTTTTTCAATGTTGATCTTAACGCTCGTGTTTTCTTTTTTTACCTGGGCAAATGAAGAAAACCCGGTTGCAAAGACCAGTAATAAACATGCTACCATCTTTTTTTGATATCATCGATTAGTGTTTTTATAAATTATAAGATATAGAGAAGTTTGAGAAATAATGAAGCAGCTGTTTTGCAGCAAACAGGCAAATAAAATCAATTCTTGTTTTATTGCACGACATAACAAATGAGTTGGCAGAAAGTTTGGTACCAAAAATATTTCTACATGGCTGCCAATTGAACTTTCTGCTGAAGTTCAATTACGCTTTCTTTAAATAAAACATCAGTATCCATAAGGTCTTTCACAGTTTGGCAACTGTGAATTACAGTAGTATGATCGCGGCCTCCAAAATGCTCACCGATCGTTTTCAAAGAGTTTTTGGTAAAAGCTTTGGCAAGAAACATGGTGATTTGCCGCGCCTGAACAATTTCTCGTTTCCTTGTTTTCTGAAGAAGTTTTTCGTAAGGCACATCAAAATAATCGCATACCATTTTTTGAATGGTATCTATAGTAATCTCTTTTGAAGAGGATTTGATGAAATTTCGTAAAACTTTTTTAGCCAAATCGAGGTCAATTTCTCTCTTATTCAGCGAAGATTGTGCCAACAGGGAAATCAAAGCGCCTTCAAGTTCACGAATATTATTTTGAATATTATAAGCAATATATTTTACGACTTCCTTCGGCATTTCAAGCCCGTCATTCTTCATTTTCCTTTCAAGAATCTCGATCTTGGTTTCATAATCCGGAATCTGCAGATCGGCACTCAATCCCCAGCGAAAACGGCTAAGCAATCTTTCCTGAACACCTTCCAAATCTTTAGGTGGCTTATCGGTAGTAAGTATTAATTGTTTACCACTTTGATGCAGATGATTAAAGATGGCAAAAAAAGCATCCTGCGATTTTTCAGCACGGTTAAAAAACTGAACATCATCTATAATAAGAACATCAATGAGCTGGTAAAAATGAATAAAATCATTGATGGCATTATTTCTTCCGTGATCCACAAACTGGTTAATGAATTTTTCAGAGCTCACATACAAAACTACTTTATTGTTATGCAGATTCTTTACTTCATTTCCGATAGCTTGTGCCAAATGTGTTTTTCCCAGACCAACACCACCATAAATTACCAAAGGATTAAAAGAAGTAGAGCCAGGTTTTTCCGCTACTGTTTTTCCGGCCCGCCGTGCAACACGATTGCAATTACCTTCTATGTAAGAATCAAATGTATAAGATGGATTTAGCTGCGGATCAATCTGCATCTTTTTAAGTCCCGGAATTACAAAAGGGTTCTTAACAGGATTGGTTATGACTAAAGGAAAATCCATTTCATTGTTTGAATACGACTTGTAACCATGTCCTGGCACATCCATCGTTACCGGTTTGTTTTTGCTGTTGCCACTATCCATCATAATCCGGTATTCCAGCCTTGCATTTTTCCCTAATTCTCTTTTCAGTGTTTTTGCCAGAAGGTTTACATAATGTTCCTCAATATACTCATAAAAAAACTGGCTGGGAACCTGGATGGTCAAAATATTTTCTTTAAGCAGCACAGGTTTGATTGGTTCGAACCATGTTTTGTAATGCTGCCACTCAACTATATCTTTTATAATATTGAGACAATTACTCCAAACTGTTTCGCAAGCATTATCCATTATTTTCCTTAAGCCGTTTTATTTGTTTTAGAAAAGTTCTTCTGAGGGATTATTGAAAATTGATACAAAATAATTTGTAAAAATTTCAATCAACAACAAAGCGAATATCAAAAGAATTTGTTGAAAAAAAAATTTTTTATTCTATGTTTTTTTACATCGAAAATTAATTTTCTTTTTTCAAAAATGAAATACAATTTATTTCCAAATTGTGCCGGATTTTAAAAGGCAATGCTACATTGATTTCACACACAAATCCCCCTTTTTTTGGACATTTAAAAAAACTTTTTTCACAGTAATAATGCCCCAAAAATTAATTTTAAAAATTTTATTTAAATGTGCAAAACATTTTTTGATATATCTCCTTCAATACGTCATCTTTACCGCGAATGGATTTACCTTTAAAAAAAATTTGAATTACTATGAGTTATGAATTAACAGGGAAACTACTAATAAAATTTGATACTACCCAGCGAACCGAATCATTTAAAACACGGGAGTTTGTTGTAGAAAAATCAGAAGACATCAATGGCAAACTAATCACCAACTATATCAAGTTTCAATGTGTGCAAGACCGCACCAGTATTATCGATCGCGTAAATGTGGGTGATGAAATAAAAGTGCATTTCAACATTCGTGGAAGTAAATGGGAAAAAGACGGACGCGTTTCTTATTTCAATAATCTTGACGCATGGCGTATTGAGCAAGTTTTAAAACCAGGCAAGCAATTCCGACTCTGACAATGAATATTTTGAACCTTTAGATACCTTTACATCTTCTTCTGAAGATGCAATTGATGATCTTCCGTTTTAAATGAAAAAGTTTTCAGGATAAACACCTGGCACTAATTTTATGCAACAAAAAATTACCCTCAAAATTCTGCCGTCAGAAGCAGAAAATGAAAGCATTATACTTGAGCAGATTGCCAAAATTTCAGGCACAAAATTAACTGCTGTTTCCGGTTACCAAATTCTAAAAAAATCCATTGATGCAAGAGGAAAAATTGTTTGGATTAACCTCACAGTCAATGCATTTATCAACGAACCTTTTCAGAAAAGAGCTTTACAACAATTTGATTTTAAAGACGTAAATAAATCTGCTAAAAAAGTAGTGATCATTGGCGGTGGGCCGGCAGGAATTTTTGCAGCTTTACAGCTTCTCGAAAATGGATAAAACCGGTAATTGTTGAAAGAGGAAAAGAAGTAAGAGCAAGGCGAAGAGACCTTGCTGTTTTAAACAAAGAAGGTATTATCAATCCTGAAAGCAATTATTGTTTTGGAGAAGGAGGCGCCGGCACTTACAGCGATGGGAAATTATATACGCGCAGTTCAAAGCGCGGTGATATCAACCGGATATTAAATCTTTTTGTTCATTTTGGCGCAGGTGAAAATATTTTGTATGATGCACATCCGCATATCGGCACCAACAAACTTCCCGCTATTATAACTGCAATGCGCAAACAAATTTTAGATTGTGGCGGAGAATTTCATTTTGAAAAAAAAGTAATTGATTTTGTAATTGAAAAAGACAAAATAAAAGCCGTAAAAACTTCGGATGGCGATATTTTGAAGGCGATTCTTTTATCCTTGCCACAGGCCATTCTGCAAGAGATATTTTTATATTGCTTGATAAAAAAAATATAGAAATAACTGCCAAGCCTTTTGCATTAGGTGTAAGAATTGAACATCCGCAGGAATTGATTAATTCTATACAATACGGAGCAAATAATCGCCCAAAAAGCTTTTCTTCCTCCTGCTTCTTACAGCCTGGTGGAACAAGTAGAAGGAAGAGGCGTTTTTTCTTTTTGCATGTGCCCCGGGGGAATTATTGCTCCGGCTTCTACCAATCGAAAATGAATTGGTTGTAAATGGATGGAGCCCTTCAAAAAGAAACAATCCTTTTGCCAACAGCGGCATGGTAGTGCAGTTGGAGATTGAAGATGTAAAAAATATTTTTAAGAAATTACAAAAGATATTGATTTTTCATCTCCTTTGCTGATGATGGAATTTCAAAAAGAGTTGAACAAAAAGCGTTTGCAATAGGAGGTGGAAAATTTGTGGCGCCGGCGCAAAGAATGGTTGATTTTACTAGAAGATAAATTTTCATCTTCATTACCAAAATGTTCTTATTTGCCGGGAATTGAATCAGCTTTATTAAAAGAGGTATTGCCTTCATTTATAAATGACAGGTTAAAAACTGCTTTTCGGTTATTTGCCAAAAAAATGTCCGCAAAAAATAAACACAATGGATATTTTACCAATGAAGCCGTTTTGGTAGCTACTGAAAGCCGTACTTCTTCTCCGGTAAGAATTCCACGCGATGAAAAATTGTTGCATCATCCGCAGATAAAAAATTTATTTCCCTGTGGCGAAGGTGCAGGATATGCCGGAGGAATTGTAAGTGCGGCAATGGATGGCGAAAGAGTTGCATGGCTGTTGTACAGAGATAAAATAAAAATTCTTGCATAAATTTGTTGCTTTACTGCACAACATTTTACCGTTCATAAAAACTTCATATAAAAAATTATGAACCTTTAGCCTGTGTTTAATATCTTCGTAACTACTAATTTCCAGCTACAAAAATATTTTCATTTCAAAAAACAGCAATGGCAATACTGGAATTACAAAATCTAAAAAAATATTACGCTACGCAAAAAGCGGTAGATGATATTAGTTTTTCAATCCCTGAAGGAAGCATATTTGGTTTGCTTGGCCCGAATGGCGCCGGTAAAACGACTTTGCTGAGGATGATAACAGGAATTTTTTATCCTGACAGTGGCCAAATTTATTTTGAAGGAAAAAAATTTAATCCGGTCGAAGATATTCCAAAAATCGGCTACATGCCGGAAGAGAGAGGACTCTATAAAAAAATGAAGATTGGCGAACAGGCTTTGTACCTCGCGCAATTAAAAGGAATGAGCCGGCGGGATGCCATGAAAAAAATAAAAGAATGGTTTGTAAAATTTGAAATGCAAAGCTGGTGGAACAAAAAAGTAAATGACCTGAGTAAAGGAATGGGGCAAAAATTACAGTTTGTAACCACGGTTCTTCACGAACCCAAACTGTTAATTTTGATGAACCTTTCAGCGGCCTTGATCCTGTAAACAGCAACCTGATAAAAGACGAAATTTTTAAGCTGGCGCAAAATGGAACCACTATTATTTTCAGTACTCACCGGATGGAACAGGTAGAAGAAATTTGCGATCATATTGTGTTGGTAAATAAAGGCAAAAAGATACTTGACGGAAGTGTGAGCCAGGTAAAAGACGATTTTAAAGAACACATTTTCAAAGTAGGTTTTGATGAATTGCCTGAACAATTTATGAGTAATTCTTTTGAAGTAATAAGTTCAAGAGACAATTTTTTAAATGTAAAAATTAAAGATGGAAATAAACCCGCCAACGTTTTACAGGAATTTTTAACATCACCAGGCGTCCATCGTTTCTTTCAATGAAGTGTTGCCTTCATTGAATGATATTTTTATAAAGCAGGTACAGGAATTGAAAAGCGAAAAGTCAACATCAATTAACCAATTAAATACTAAACTCTTAACAAGGAATTATCAATGAATAAGATCTGGCTGGTAATTAAAAGAGAATATTTAACAAGAGTAAGAAACAGGACATTTATTCTCTCCACCATTTTGCTTCCTTTATTTTTTATAGGATTTATTTTTGCGTCCGCTTATTTTTCAGCTACCAGCCATGAAAAGCAAAAGGTAGCGGTGTCAGACAGTAACGGAATTTTTAAAAACAGTTTCCAAAGCAGCGATCTGATCACTTACGAATTTCCTTCTGATGTAAATGCTGATAATTTAAAGAAAAAGGATATTCGGCTTTTTTAAAAATTCCAAATGATTATAATTCCGGCACATGATTCCATCGCTTTAATTTCAACCAAACAGTTAGGCTTAGACGCAGAAGAAAAATTGAAAGACCAGATAATACTGCCATCAGGAACCAAGCATTTTTAAAAAATAATATTGATAAAAAAATCTCTTGATTCTATTAATAATATTGATGAAGACAGGATGTATAATTTTCGCACAATGGTAAAGCAGGGAAATAAATCAGAAAAATCAAATGCGGCACTTTCTTATGGAATTGGCTATGGAAGCGGCTTCCTGATATATATTACTTTATTTATTTACGGTGCGGCGGTAATGCGTGGTGTAATGGAAGAAAAAATGAACCGTATTGCGGAAGTGATCATCAGTTCTGTAAGGCCGTTTCAATTAATGATCGGGAAAGATTTTAGGAATAGCTGCTGTAGGCCTTACACAATTATTGATCTGGATTGTTATTAATTATTCTTTTATCTTCAGTTTCTGCTTCTTTTTTTCTGCCTGAACGCTTGCAACATGCACAAGCAATGAACATGACAATGGGTGCTGCTGCCAACAGTTCCGCAGCAGCTAATTTTTTAAATGCACGAAATACATTTTTATCCGCCAACTGGGGACTGATCATTCCTTGTTTCTTGTTTTATTTTATCGGAGGATATCTTTTTTATGCCTCATTATTTGCAGCGGTAGGAAGCGTGGTGAATGAAGATCCGCAGGAAGCGCAATCATTAATGTTGCCGATCACGATGCCGATCATTCTATCGTTTGTGATCATGTCAACCGCCGTTGGAAAACCTGATGCGCCGATTGCCGTTTGGGGAAGTATGATCCCTTTTTCTTCGCCAATTGTAATGATGGCGCGGATTCCGTCAGGAAATGTTCCGGCCTGGCAAATTGTTGTTTCGATGTTGTCACTGGTTGCTGGCTTTATATTTACTACTATGCTGGCGGCAAAAATTTACCGCACGGGCATTTTATTATATGGTAAAAAAGTAACGTTCCGGGAAATGGGCAAATGGCTTTTCAGAAAATCTTTATGAAAATGATCCAGGCAGCAGCGGTAAAGAAAAATCTTAATTATTTATTGATTTACTGACAGGAAAAATTTGTTTTGCATTCACTGTTGCTTTTGCGGATGGCAATAAAAAACCAAAAGTAGTTCCTACATCAATTTTGCTTCTTACGTGAATAGTTTCTTCATGTGCTTCAACAATATGTTTTACAATTGATAAGCCTAAGCCACTGCCACCTGCTTTGCGTGCACGCGCAAGATCGGTACGATAAAATCTTTCGAAGATTCTAGACAAGTGTTCTTCCGCAATTCCATAGCCGTTATCTGTAATTTCAACCAAAATTTTCTTTCCGTCCACTTTATAAGCGCTGGCTTCAATCGTTCCATTTTGTTTGCCATATTTCAGCGCATTGTCCACCAGATTGATGATCACCATGCGAATCTTTTCTTTATCTGCATACACTGTAAGTGGCAGTTCGCAGCCCGTTTTTATAAAACATTTAATATTATTTTCCCTCGTCTTTATTGAAAGGGATTCAAAAACTTCTTTTATCAGATCCTGGATAACGAAGTTCTCTTTCAGCAACAACAATTCACCACTTTCCAGTTTCGTGATCTGGTCAAGATCTGCTAACAAATTTACAAGGCGGTCCACATTTTTAGAAGCATTTTCCAAAAATTTACTGAATTCACTTCATTATTAAATAAAGCGCCGTTCAATAAGGTATCCACATAACCTTGTATGGCGAAAATGGGTGTCTTCAGTTCATGTGAAAGATTCAGCAAAAATTCTTTACGGAAAACTTCATTCTTCCTTAATACTTCCAATTCTTCTTTATGCTGAACTGCCCATTGTTCTACATCTTCACTCACTTCGTCGATCGAACTTTGTGGTAAAATATTTTTGTAATAAAACTCTTCTTTCTTGCTTGCTTTGGTTTGATAGATGAGTTTATAAATCAGTTTTATTTTACGATAAATAAATCTCTTGACAGTATTGAAAATGATTAAATAAGAGATAACAAACAATACAATAAAAAGCAAAAGTGAAGGTTCCCATTCATCTGTAAATAAGTAAATGACAACCGATGCCAAACCACTTATTGGTAAAGAGGTGACGATGCCAACCTGTTGTGGTGAAAAATTTTTTTTGGCAAACATTGTTCTTAATTAGCTGATTGGCTAATTAGCTAAATTAGCTAATTATTGCCCTAAAACCCAAGCGAAAATCAGCGGCGCTACAATGGTAGCGTCACTTTCAATAATAAATTTCGGCGTATTTATATCCAATTTCCCCCATGTGATTTTTTCATTAGGAACCGCTCCTGAATAAGAACCATAAGAGGTTGTTGAATCTGATATCTGGCAGAAATAACTCCAGAAAGGGACATCTTCCCATTCCAAATCCTGGTACATCATTGGCACAACACAAATTGGAAAATCCCCTGCAATGCCACCACCAATCTGGAAAAATCCAAGACCTTTTCCGGTTGATAATTCACGATACCATTCCGTTAATTGCGCCATGTATTCAATACCGCTTTTCATGGTGCTTGCTTTCAGTTCGCCTTTAATAACATAAGAAGCAAAAATATTTCCCATCGTACTATCTTCCCAACCCGGCACCACAATTGGTATATTTTTTTCTGCGGCTGCAAGCATCCAGCTATTCTTCGGATCAATTTCATAATACTCTTCCAGTACCCCACTCAACAACATTTTGTACATGTATTCGTGCGGAAAAAATCTTTCTCCCGCTTCTTCAGCATCTTTCCAAATTTTAAAAATATGCTGCTGCAATCTTCTAAAAGCTTCTTCTTCAGGAATGCACGTATCAGTAACGCGATTGTAATGATTTTCCAAAAGATCCCACTCTTCTTTCGGTGTTAAATGCCGGTATTCCGGAACTCTTTTATAGTGAGTGTGCGCCACCAAATTCATGATATCTTCTTCCAAATTGGCGCCGGTGCAACTGATGATTGCCACTTTATCCTGGCTGTATCATTTCTGCAAAAGAAATTCCTAATTCTGCTGTACTCATGGCGCCTGCAAGCGACACCAACATTTTTCCTCCTTCATTTAAATGTGCTTCATAATCCTTTGCTGCATCCATCAAAGAAGCCGCATTAAAATGGCTGATAATTGTGTTCTATAAATTGTGAAACCGGTCCTTTACTCATCTTTAAAAATTTTTGTGCAAAATTAATTTTTTTTAAGCAGATGATTTTTTGAAAACGTGGTGTTTAATAAATTAAAAATCGGGCTAATTTGTTTGTTTACTTACAAACTTGTTTTTAAAAATAAAGGCCGTAAAAAACGGCCTCAATTTATTTTGGAATTTGATTTTAATGGTGGTTTACCATTTGTGTTCCTGATGGCCAAAATTTCTGTTAATGGCTTTATGATCATTTTTGGCATATTGGAATTTCACTTTGCTTATTGCTTTTTGACGTCGAGCTTGCAACATCTGAATTTGCCTGTCATTTTCCCTTTTGCTTACACGACGATCGTGTTTTACAAAAGCCATTTTTTGATCAAACTCGCGATTGATCTTTCCAAATTTTGCTCCTTTTTCTTTCTGAGAATAATAAGGCCCCTTGTAACTATGAGTAGTGCTTTTAACTGCAATGGAAGGGCGTGCATGATCATTGATTATTTTTTGATGATCATTATAAGCGACGCTTTTATGATCAAAGGATTGTGCAGATCCGAAACTTATAGTTCCTGCTGCTGCCAGAATGATTGTTAAGAATTTTTTCATGATTTTAATTTTTAAAAGTGATTCAATGTATTTAAGATGCGTTATTGAATCGGGGGTTTAAAAGGTCGGGTGGTTATTCGTCGCAGTTTTTTGGCATTTGGTCGCATGCTTTTTAAAACCGCACCTGATTGCCGATCATGTTGCCTTGCAGATGCTGGTTTATCTGATTACGAATTGGGCAAATATGGAATAACCTTTGCGCCCGGGAAGGAAGAGTTTGGCATAAGTCCGGGCGCGGTCGTGTAAGATAAAATCTTTTTTGAGGAAACGACACTAACGACTACTTCAATTTCTCATCAAAAAATTCGATCGTCCTTTGCCACGCAAGTTCAGCCGCAGCTTTATCATATCTTGGTGTCGTGTCATTATGAAAGCCGTGATTCACATTTGGATAAATATAGGCAGTAAATTGTTTATGATTCGCTTTTAATTCTGCTTCGTAGTCAGGCCAGCCGCTGGTTACCCGGTTGTCAAGCGCGGCATAATGCAGGAGCAATGGCGCCTCAATTTTAGGTACGTCAGCAGCATCGGGTTGGGTTCCGTAAAAAGGAACGGCAGCAGACAAATCCGGTAGCCGCACCGCCATCATATTGGCAATCCAACCGCCAAAACAAAAACCTACTACGCCCACTTTACCGTTACAATCTTTATCATTTTTCAGATAATTGTAAGCCGAGATAAAATCTTCCAACATTGAATTCTTATCGAGTTTGCTTTGCATTTCGCGGCCTTCATCATCATTGCCCGGATAGCCTCCAAGCGGTGTCAGTGCATCGGGTGCGATGCTGATGAAACCTGCAAGTGCCGCTCTTTTAGCCACATCTTCAATGTAAGGATTCAAACCGCGGTTTTCGTGAACCACCACAACGCCACCCAATTTTTTTTGTGCATTCGCAGGCTTCGATAATAATGCTTTGATATTTCCTCCACCTTGCGGAGAATCGTAGTTAACGTATTCAGATGTAATGCGGGGATCATCGGCCTTTACGTGCAATGTATTTTTATAATCTGGCATCAGGAAACTCATCAGCGATGTTACGGTAAGGCCGCCTACGGCATAGATCGAAAGTTTTTGCATAAAATCACGCCTGCTGAGCCGGTTGTGTGCATAAGCATCATAAAGGTCAAATACTTCCTGTTTGATATCTTCTTTTTTTATCTTTTCCATTGTATGATTTTTTGGGGATTCTAAAGTTAACTATAATTATGCGGAAACCTGTAGCAGGAATGGGTTAAGGGAAACATCAGATGATAAAATAAGAATAACCTGAATTTGTTTATTTGCTGTCATTTGTACACTTAAAAAAAAATTTGGTGGAGTAATAAGAAAATCTTTTCTAAATTGCTTTGAAATTTGAAGAAAAGTGTAGGGGAAATTAATTATTTATCTTTCTAAAATTAAGTACGAATCATGAAAATTTTAAGGGGTTTAACAGCAGTTGTGTCATTGTTTTTATTAACTTCTTCCTGTAACAATTCTGCGGGAAGTGAAAAAAAGCCTGTTGTGAAGGCAGGTGTAACCAAAACTTCCTGGGGTGAATTTGACGGGAAGCCAGTTTATCTTTTTACTTTGGTTAATGAGAAAGGCGATACTGTAACTATAACAAATTATGGAGCTACCATTACTTCTTTTATTGTTCCCGATAAGAATGGAAACTACTCAAGTGTAGTTGTGGGCTTCGACAGCTTAAAACCTTATTTGCAAATGCCGCCTTACTTTGGAGCTACAATTGGCCGTTACGCAAACAGAATTGGCAATGCAAAATTTACATTGGATAATACTGCCTACCAACTTCCGGCTAATGATGGAAAAAATACTTTACACGGGGGGCCGAAAGGATTTGATAAAGTGGTGTGGGATGCTTCTGTTCCTTCAGATAGCATTCCATCTGTTGTATTAAATTATGAAAGTAAAGATGGCGAAGAGGGCTTTCCGGGAAATCTGAAAGTTCAGGTTACTTATACATTAAGCAATGATGACGGTTTAAAAATTGAGTATGATGCACAAACTGATAAGCCAACACCACTGAACATGACCAACCACAGTTATTTTAACTTATCAGGAAATGTAAAAAACTCAATTCTAGATGAAACGCTATTGATTGATGCCGATAAATACACACCTGTTGACAATACTTTAATCCCAACAGGAGAAATAAAATCTGTAAAAGGAACTCCGTTCGATTTTACCACTCCTAAAAAGGTTGGCCTCGATATAGATTCAGTAAAAGGAGGTTACGATCATAATTTTGTATTGAACCGGCAAGATTCTACTTCTCTTCAAAAAGCGGCAGAGGTTTCCGATTCTACTAGTGGCCGCAGCCTGGAAGTGTACACTACGCAACCTGGCATTCAATTTTATACCGGTAATTTCTTAGATGGAAGGTTTAAGAACCATGATGGGAATCCAATAACCAAACATTCAGCATTAACTCTTGAAACCCAACACTACCCTGATTCTCCAAACAAACCTAATTTCCCGAATACCATTTTAAGACCTGGTGAAAAATACCATGAGGTAACAGTTTATAAAGTCAAATTAAATCAGTAGATAACGAGCGCTGTGACTTTTATTTTGATTTGAACAATGAATATGATGAAATGTAATACAGATATTGAGTAAACAAACTTTTTTATTAAGTTTTTATTTTGGGTTGTTTTTTTAAATGAATGGCAAATAATCATGATTATTTGCCCAATAAAAAATAACTGTATTTTTGACAACAATAACGTTATTGCAAATCTTCTTAACACAAAAGAAGCCGCCGCAAAAAATAAAAAAATAATTTTTCAAATAAACAGTTTAATATGCGTATCAATCGATTCCTGCTCCTCTTTGTTGTGATGAGTGCTTTGATGAACACTGCTTTTTCCCAATCAAGTGCCACATTAACTGTACAAACAGATGCTGCAAAAGAAATAATTTCGAAAAACATTTACGGAATGTTTTCGGAACATCTTGGCAGGGATATTTATGATGGGTTTTGGGTAGGAAAAAATTCTCCCATTCCTAATAAAGATGGTATCAGGCTGGATATTGTAAACGCATTAAAAGCAATTGATGTTCCTCTGTTGCGGTGGCCTGGCGGTTGTTTTGCCGATCAATATCATTGGATGGACGGCATTGGGCCGAAGGATAAAAGGCCACAAACAGTTAATAGCAGTTGGGGCGGCGTCACCGAAAATAATAATTTTGGTACGCACGAGTTTATGGAATTGTGCGACCTTATTGGATGCCAGGCTTATGTGGCAGGCAACGTGGGAAGTGGCACAGTAAAAGAAATGTCACAATGGGTTGAATATTTGAATTCACCGCTTGAAAGTTCTATCACCAAACTGCGCAAAGAAAACGGTCGTGATAAGCCGTGGTATGTTCCTTTCTGGGGTGTGGGAAATGAAAGCTGGGGTTGCGGTGGAAATATGACGCCGGAGGAATATGTGGATTTTTACAGGCGTTATGCTACTTTTTGCCACGATTATCCGGGCGCTCCTTTAAATAAAATAGCGAGCGGCCCGAATGGTAATGATACACATTGGATGGATGTATTAATGAAAAATATTCCTCATGATCTGATGTGGGGTGTTTCTGTTCACTATTACACCATTCCTACGGGAAATTGGGGCCACAAAGGTTCGGCTACCAAGTTCGGTGAAGACGAATACTTTGGGACTTTGAAAAGAGCCCTTGAAATGAAAAAAGTTATCGAGGACGAAGAAGCGGTTATGGATAAATATGACCCTGAGAAAAAAGTGGCAATGGCAGTAGATGAATGGGGTGTTTGGACAGATGTAGAGCCGGGAACCAATCCTGCGTTTCTTTACCAGCAAAATAGTCTGCGTGATGCTTTAGCCGCTGCTTCTACCCTAAATATTTTTAATAATCACAGCGACAGGGTAAGGATGGGGAATCTTGCTCAAACCGTGAACGTGTTGCAATCACTGGTGCTTACCAAAGGAGCGAAGATGGTGCTGACTCCTACTTATTATGTGTTTGGTATGTATAAAGTCCACCAGGATGCAAAGTTAATTCCTGTTCAGCTTTCTTCCCCTGATTATGTTTCAGGAAACGATCATCTCCCTGCTGTAAATGCATCAGCTTCAAAAGATTCAACAGGCGCTATCCATATTTCATTAGTGAATATTGATCCTTCAAAAACCATAACTGTTCATACTTCTTTTGAAGGAACAAAATGGAATAATGTAACCGGGAATATTCTTACTTCTGAAAATTTTAATGACTATAATTCATTTGAAAACCCTGGTAAGGTAAAAGTTGCCAAATTTTCAAATGCCAAAAAAGAAGATGAGGAACTGGTAGTTAGCATTCCTCCTAAATCAGTCGTGGTATTGGAATTGAAATAATAAGGAAAAGAAAAAAGAGTTGAGAGCTATTTTATTTTACCAGGTTCAGGTACAAACTTTAAAAACGAATTGAACAGGCGCCGGTATTTTTTCTTGTCAAGCTTGTAATAAAAGGCTCCCTTTTTTGAGCCTTCCTTATCCTTTTGTTTTTGTTTTATCAACAACCCCGTCGATAAAATTTTCCTGCTGAAATTTCTTTTGTCCAGCATCGATTCATAAACGCTTTCATATAAATTCTGCAATTGAGGTAATGTGAATTTCGCAGGTAGCAATTCGAAAAGTACAGGATGAAAGGCAGCCTTATACCTTAATTTTTCTTTGCCCATCTGGATCATTTGCCTATGATCAAATATCAGTGAAGGAATTTTATTTAAAGAAACCCATTCTGCATGAAAATCGCCGCTTAACTGTTTCTCGTATTTGGAAATATCTATTAAAGCGAAATAAGCAATAGAGGCGGTACGTTCCAAAGGATCTCTATTTGGATCACCAAAGGCAAATAATTGCTCGAGATATACATTTTCAAGCCCGGTTAATTGTTTTAAAACTCTTTGTGCCGCAGCTTCAAAACTTTCGCCTGGTTGAACAAATCCTCCCATTAAACTCCATCTTCCTTTTGCAGGTTGAAAGCCTCTTTTTATCAGCAACAGTTTTATATCCTGCTCTTCAAATCCAAAAATGATACAATCTACAGCAACAAGCATTCTGTTCTGTCGGTTATAGCGTTTGAGCTCCATTAACTTGATTTTTTGTAAGCAGAAATAAAATACAAAAGTAGTTTAAAGAATCAAACAAGGCAGGGTTTAAAAAAAAACAGAAAAAAAGAATGAACTTTTATTAATAATTGTACATTTGACAATTAACGGTTTTTACAGACAGAAATTACTTTTCTTTCTTTACGTCGTTTTTTTAAACATACTTGATCTTAAGGAAATTTTAAAATAAAAAATGGAGCAGAAATTTGTCATTGGTGTTGACTACGGAACCGATTCTGTGCGGTCAGTAATTGTAAATGCTTTGAACGGTGATGAAGTCACAGCATCAGTATTTCAATATCCCCGCTGGAAAGAGGGCTTATATTGTAATCCTTCAAAAAATCAATTCCGTCAACATCCTTTTGATTATATCGAAGGACTGGAAGCAACCATAAGCGATTGCGTTAAGAAAGCAGGCAAAGACGTAGCTTCAAATATTGTCGCTATTTCAGTAGATACAACTGGTTCTACACCAGTTGCGGTTGATAAAACCGGAACACCTTTGGCTTTGCTGCCGCATTTTGAAAAGAATCCTAATGCGATGTTTATTCTCTGGAAAGATCATACCGCTACTGCAGAAGCTACAGAAATTAATGAGCAGGCAAAGAAATTTGACATAAATTATTTAAAGTATGTCGGTGGTATTTATTCGTCAGAATGGTTTTGGGCAAAATTACTTCATTTACTGCGGGTGGATGAAGAGGTAAGGACTGTCTGCTATTCGTTTGTGGAACATTGCGATTGGATTCCCTTTTTATTAACAGGAGGAAATGATATAAATGAAATGAAACGCGGGGTTTGTTCGGCAGGCCATAAAGCGTTGTGGGCAGGAGAATTTGGAGGATTACCTGCCAATGAATTCTTTTCTTCAATCGATCCATTATTAAATGATTTTACATCAAGGCTTTTCACAAAAACATATGCTGCCGATGAACCGGTGGGTAATTTATCAGTTGAATGGGCCGAAAGATTAGGTTTGTCAACAAATGTAACTGTAGGCGTAGGTGCTTTTGATGCACACATGGGAGCGGTAGGAGGACAAATAGAACCCTACTATTTAAGCAAAGTAATGGGCACTTCAACCTGCGACATGCTGGTTGCTCCTATAGATGAAGTAAAAGACACTCTGGTGAATGGAATTTGTGGGCAGGTGCCGGGTTCTGTTATTCCTGGAATGATGGGAATGGAAGCGGGCCAATCGGCTTTTGGAGATACCTACGCATGGTTCAAAAATCTTTTGATGTGGCCATTAATAAATTTAATTCCTGGTTCTTCGGTTATTGATTCTGAAACCGCTGACAAACTTATTGAAGAAACATCCGGAAAAATAATTACCAGACTTTCAGAGGAAGCACAGAAACTGCCTTTAGGTGAAAACGATGAATTATCGGTTGATTGGTTAAATGGAAGACGTACACCAGACGCGAATCAATTGTTGAAAGCTGCTGTAAGCGGGTTATCTTTAGGTACCGATGCACCGCGCTTTTTTAAAGCCTTGGTGGAAGGAACTTGCTTTGGCGCCAAGGCGATAGTAGAAAGGTTTATTGAACAAGGTGTTCCGGTAAAAGGGTTAATAGGCATTGGAGGAGTTGCCATGAAGTCACCTTACATTATGCAAACAATGGCTGATGTAATGAATATGCCGATAAAAATTCACCGCTCAGAACAAACCTGCGCAACTGGTGCCGCCATGTTTGCAGCAACGGCAGCAGGTATCTATGAGAAAGTGGAAGATGCGATGAATGCAATGGGACGTGGCTTTGATAAAGAATATTTCCCTAACAAAGAGAAAGTAGAAATATACGCCAAACGGTATTTGAAATATCAGCAATTAGGCCAATTTATAGAACAACAAACAATTTGAGAAAGTGAGCAAATACGAACACATTCAACAGGACGCTTACAAAGCGAATATGCAATTACCAAAATTAGGACTGGTAGTATTTACTTTTGGTAATGTAAGCGCTGCTGATAGAGATCTCGGTGTATTTGCTATCAAGCCAAGTGGCGTTCCTTATGAAGAATTGACGCCTGAAAAAATGGTGATTGTTGATTTTGATTCGAAAATTGTTGAAGGAAATTTAAGGCCATCCTCTGATACAAAAACACATGCTGTTTTATACAAACACTGGGAGAAGATTAACGGTATCGTACACACGCATTCTACTTATGCGACTGCCTGGGCGCAAAGCCAGCGCGATATTCCCATTTATGGAACAACTCATGCAGATCATATAACATGCGATGTTCCTTGTGCACCGCCAATGCAAGATGATATGATCAAGGGAGATTATGAGTACCAGACCGGCTTTCAGATTATGAATGCATTGAAAGAAAAATCATTGAACTACGAGGAAGTCGAAATGATGTTAGTAGGAAATCATGCGCCTTTCACATGGGGTAAAACGGCTGCAAAAGCAGTTTATAACAGTGCGGTTCTGGAAGAAATAGCAAAGATGGCCTACTTAACAGAATCGATTAAAGCAGATGCATTGAGATTAAAGGATGCGCTGATAAAAAAACATTATGAACGTAAACACGGGCCAGACAGTTATTATGGTCAGCAGTAAATGAAAATATTTTTAACCATATTGATTGCAATTTTTGCTTCTAACCTTCAGGCACAAATGCTTGCTGCCACACCACCCATGGGCTGGAACAGCTATAATTGTTTTGGTTCTGCAGTGCATGAAGATGAAGTAAAAGCAAATGCTGATTACATGGCGAAGCATTTAAAGCAACACGGCTGGCAATATATTGTTGTTGATTTTCTTTGGGCTTATGATAATCCTCCCGGAAGTACTATTGGCAATCCTTTTCAAAGCAGGCTTAGAGACGGTGCATATATTCCATGGTTAAGTATGGATAAGTACGGGAGATTATTACCAAATGTTAATAAGTTTCCTTCTGCTTTTCCTGATAAAGGATTTAAACCGCTGGCAGATTATGTGCATTCACTTGGATTAAAATTTGGAATTCACGTCATGCGGGGTATTCCAAGGCAAGCGGTTTGGGCAAAAACAAAAGTGTTTGGGACTGATGGAATTACTGCTGATCAAATCGCTGATACAGCTTCAATTTGTCCCTGGCTGAATCATATGTATGGGCTTGATATGAAAAAGAAGGGCGCACAGGAATATCTCAACTCCCTACTCCAATTATATGCCTCATGGGGCGTTGATTTTATCAAAGTAGATGATATATCCAGGCCTTATCATAAAGCTGAAATAGAAGGTTACAAAAAAGCTATAGAAAATTGTGGAAGGCCGATTGTATTAAGTTTATCACCGGGGGCTACTCCTGTAAAAGATTCAACACACGTAATGGCTCATGCTAATATGTGGCGTATGGCTGATGACTTCTGGGATAACTGGAAAGAAATTCTCGGGATGATGAATTATGCAAAACAATGGCAGGGAACAGGCGGCCCTGGCCACTGGCCCGACTGTGATATGCTACAGATTGGGAAGCTCTCAAAACGTGGACCTGTCGGCCCTGAACGCTATAGCCGTTTTACAAATGACGAATTGCGCACACATTTTACCTTCTGGTGTATCTATCAATCCCCTTTGATGATGGGAGGAAACCTTCCGGAAGACCGGCCTTTTGATGATAGCCTTTTATCAAACGATGAAGTAATTGCTGTTGACCAAAATGCAGAACATCCTCAATGTATTTACCAGGATAGCGCTAAAGCCATCTGGATTTCGCACGTGTTAAACAGTAAACAAATAAATATTGCCCTTTTTAATTTAAAGAACGAACCACAAACAATTTCGTTTTCCTTCAAGGAAATCAATTCCTTTAAAAAAGCAGGAATACGAGATGCCTGGAAGAGAAAAGATTTAGGCATTTATAAAAATAAATTTGAGGGAATGGTAAATGCGCATGGAAGTTTGTTGCTGCGTCTTTCACCGGAATAATTTTGAAAAAAGGAATTTGAAAAAAATATTTTTTTCATTAGGAGTAGTTTCTTGAAAAATAAAATGATGTTCAGTTAGTATCGAATGCATAATTTTTAAAACAAAAGATAAATATTAATCGATGGTGAATCTTAAGAGTCTTGAAGTGTGGTTTGTTACAGGAAGCCAGCATTTGTATGGAGAAGAAACGCTTAATAAAGTAGCGGAACATTCTCAGATTATTGCAAAATCATTTAATGAGGATTTGCGTATACCCGTTACGGTTGTATGGAAACCAACTGTAAAAACACCAGAAGAGATTTATAATACCTGCATGGAAGCTAACACAACAAAGAATTGTATTGGCATCATTGCCTGGATGCATACTTTTTCTCCTGCAAAAATGTGGATTGGCGGATTGAAGATTTTACAAAAACCGCTGTGTCATTTGCACACTCAATTCAACAGTGATATTCCATGGAACGATATTGATATGGATTTTATGAATCTGAATCAAAGCGCTCACGGTGACAGGGAATTTGGATTCATTATGACACGTATGCGTATACGAAGAAAAGTGATCGTTGGTCATTGGCAGGATACAAAAGTGTTGGATGGTATCAATGTTTGGGCACGCGCTGCTGCCGGCTGGCATGATTGGCAGGGAGCAAAATTTGTTCGCTTTGGCGATAATATGCGTTATGTAGCAGTTACGGACGGCGATAAAGTAGAAGCCGAAATGAAATTTGGATATTCTGTAAATACCCACGGTATTGGCGATTTGGTAAAAACAATAAACGAAGTTTCTGATGCTGATGTTGACAAACTCTTACAGGAATACCAGGACAATTATACCCTGGCGGAGAGTTTGAAAAAAGGAAACGAAAAACACCAGTCATTAATAGATGCAGCACGGATTGAATTGGGATTAAAATATTTCCTTGAAAAAGGAAATTTTAAAGGTTTTACCGATACTTTTGAAGACCTTCATGGAATGACTCAGTTGCCTGGCATTGCAGCACAGCGTATGATGGCAGCAGGTTATGGTTTTGCTGCTGAAGGTGATTGGAAAACGGCTGCATTGGTGCGTGCGATGAAAGTAATGGGCAGCGGACTAAAAGGAGGCAACTCATTCATGGAAGATTATACTTATCATTTTAACCCTGATAATCAAATGGTCCTAGGTTCTCATATGCTTGAAATCTGCCCCTCAATTGCTCATGGAAAACCTTCCTGTGAAATTCATCCATTAGGTATTGGTGGTAAAGCTGATCCTGTGCGTTTAGTCTTCAACGTTAGTGGCGGAGAAGCGCTGAATGCTTCTGTGATTGACATGGGAAATCGTTTTCGTTTATTGGTGAACGAAGTAGTAGCTGTAGCACCCGTGCATGATTTGCCAAAACTGCCTGTTGCAAGAGTTTTGTGGAAACCGAAACCCGATATGGCAACAGGTTGCGCTGCATGGATATTAGCCGGAGGAGCTCATCATACATGCTTTAGTCAAAACTTAACTGCAGAACATTTGGAGGATTTTGCTGATATGGCAGGAATTGAATGTGTGCTCATCAGTGAACAAACAAATATCCATAATTTTAAAAATGAATTAAGGTGGAATGATGCTTCAATAAGCTAAAAGACGAAAATGCTATATAAGATTGAACAATAAAATTTAACCGGAATTCTATATTCAACAATAAAAAATAAAAATAATTACCATGCCTAATCTCTTTAACAACTACTTGCTTGATGGTGGATTAATTTCGTTAAACTGGGCAGATTTGCTCATCATCATTATTTATTTTCTGATTGTATTAGGAATCGGGTACTACCTGGTAAAATACACTAAAACCGGTGACGACTTTTTTCTTGCCGGCAGAAAGATGACCATGTGGATTGCCGGTTTGGCTTTTATTTCTGCGAATCTTGGTTCCCTGGAACTGATGGGCTGGGCGGCGTCTGCCTACCAATATGGAATTTTAGCCGCTCACTGGTATTGGATTGGTGCTATTCCCGCTATGCTTTTTTTGGGAATTATAATGATGCCATTCTATTATATTTCCAAGACACACTCCGTACCGGGTTATTTAAAATTGCGTTTTGGCAAAAGTTCAAGCATGTTATCCGCCATTTCTTTTGGTTTTATGACCGTACTCATGAGTGGAGTAAACATGTTTGCGATGGCCCTGGTAATGAAAGTTATTCTTGGGTGGAATTTAAATTTCAGCATCTGGGTATCTTCTATTACCGTAATGGTTTACGTTGTGCTTGGCGGTTTACTTTCTGCCATTTTCAATGAAGTATTGCAGTTTGTGCTTATTTGGGCAGGAGCCTTGCTGGTGCCTATTCTCGGCCTTGTAGAGGTTGGCGGCTGGAAAGGAATGGTTAACAGGATACATCAAAATCTTCCTCATGGCGATTATACGCATATGTGGAGGTCGTTAGGGCATTTTAATGATAACCCCATGGGCATTCAGTGGATCGGAATTGTGTTTGGTTTAGGGTTTGTTATTTCATTTGGATACTGGACTACAGATTTTTTGGTAGTGCAAAGGGTATTATCTGCAAAAGATTTGCGATCGGCAAAGATGGCGCCTATTATTGGTTCAGGATTTAAAATGCTGGTTCCATTAATTGTAATTTTGCCCGGCTTAATTGGTTTGGCTGTCATGCCCGGTTTAGTTGGCCAGGCGCAGGCAGCGGCAACCGGAGCGCAAAGTTATAATGAAATCCTTCCTCTGATGATGGCGCGTTATTTAGGACCTGGATTATTGGGATTAGGAATTACTGCGCTAATTGCAGGCTTCATGTCGGGCATGGCAGGGAATGTCACGGCCTTCTCAACCGTCTGGACTTATGACATTTATAAACCGCTTCATTTTAGCATTACGAAGAAAGAAGCTACCGATAAGCATTATGTAAAAATGGGCCGCTGGGCTACTTTCGTTGGTGTTCTTATCAGCATTGGCACGGCTTATTTAGTGGAAAATGCGGCAAGTATTATGGATTACGTTCAGGCGTTATTCAGCTTTTTCATTGCACCTTTATTTGGTACCGTTATTTTGGGAATGTTGTGGAAAAGAGCAACCGCGGCAGGAGGCTTCTGGGGATTACTTGCAGGTACGGTATCTTCTGTTGGTATGTGGGCATGGGTACGAATAGACCCGCGCGCGCTCGCTGTTATAACAGGCTCCGCTGATGCAAAAGCTATGGCAGAAGACATGTACCGGGCTCTTTGGTCATGGATAATATGCGTGTTGGTAACAGTATTTGTTAGTTTGGCTACCAAACCTAAAACTGACGAACAATTAGTTGGTTTAGTAAGAGGTTGTACAGAATTGCCTTCGGAACGTGGTATCCCGTTATTCAAGCGTCCGATTTTTTGGGCAGGTGCCGTACTTGTTGCTTTTATTATATTACAAATTATATTTTGGTAAAAACTATTTATTATGCACGAAGAACATGGATTGTCAATATGGTTTTTTGTAGGTGGGATGTTAACCATATATGGCGTTATTATTTTGATAGCCAACATCCCGGCTTTTGTTCCGGCAGCGGGAAACCCGCATGTTGTTTTGGAAGAGTTACACGCAGGCTTATGGTGGAGTATTATATTGTTTTTGGTGGGACTACTTTTTCTTAAACTTCATTGGCCGGGGAAGCCTACTACATTGGATGAGAAGGACAACACAGTTCTGTCGGATGAGGAAGGGCAAAATTAGTATTGTCCAATACTTCAGGAATCAACCGTTGTTTTTTCAATCGCGTGGCGATACTCACATTAATTTGTAAATTTGCACTCCTTTTTCAAAAATGGAGACTTGTCCGAGTGGTTGAAGGAGCACGCCTGGAAAGTGTGTATACGGGAAACTGTATCAAGGGTTCGAATCCCTTAGTCTCCGCTGAAATCAGTTATTTAAATCTAACTGAAACATGAAAGCCGCGTCCTTTTCAGGAGGTAGTTGCTTTATCGCTGCAAATAAAAGTAGATTAAATATTTTTATTAAAAACCGATCTGCATTAAGAAAATAATTGCAACTTTCATCAGTCATTGTACATTTGTTTGAAATGACATCTTCCTTCTTTTCTTACAGCCGCCCCAAAGTTTTGCAGGCATTACGTTTTCATTTTTTCAGCAGAAATGAAATAAAAATCATGATCATCATTGTAAATATTTTTGCCATCTCTTCTGCTGTTCTTTATTTCATGGGAAAGGTAGATCCACTTGCTTTCCTGCTTAGTTCTACACTTTGGTTTGCTTTGATGCTCGCATTCTGGTTCGTACTTCCGATTATTATTTACAGAAAAGCGGCAACTTTCAAAGACAAATTCCGGGTTAGTTTTGAAGACCAACACATGTTTCTTGAAAACGACAGAGGCAGCCGTAGCTGGCCGTGGAAAGACTTTTCAAGTTTTGTTGAAAGCACTAATTTCTTTCATTTATATTTCAACAGCCGGGCGTTTTTCTTAATTCCAAAAAACGCATTTCCAAAAGAAGATCTACAGCAAATAAGAAAATTACTCAAAGAAAAAATTGGAAAATAAAAATCCCAGCCAATTGGCGTTTTGCTGTTCACGCGAAGGAGTAAAGAAGAATAAGGAATTGTAGAAATAAATTTGTTTACTGGCTAAAGGAATCTATTCAGTATCGTATCTTTCCACACTTTCAATGCCTGGCAAAGCTTTCAGGGCAATCACCAAATCATCCAGTTCATCTTTATCATGAACATACACTCTCACGTTACCTTCAAACAAACCCTCTTTGGCTTCAATAGTGAGCGCGTTAATATTTATCTTTAACGTTCCACTGATCAGGTTGGTAATTTTATTAATAACACCGACATCATCCAAGCCTACGATCCTGATACCAGTAAGGAAGGAAATCTCTTTGTTTTTAACCCACTTCGTTTTTACTACACGGTGTCCATAGTTGGATAAAAGCCGTGCAGCATTGGGACAGTTTGTCCGGTGAATTTTTAATCCCTCTCCTTGTGTGATAAACCCAAAAACATCATCACCGGGAATGGGTTTGCAGCAGTTGGCAAGCGTGTACATAATTTTATCGCTGCTCTCGCCAAAGATGATCAGTTCATTATCTTTTTTATCTTTTTTTGAAGAAGGCTCGTGCTTTTCTTCCGGCTGCTTGATAATCTTAGGTTGGGAAAGTTTATCAGCATAAACCTGGAAGTCCTTTAATTCCCTCAGATCGATTTTTTTAATTGCAATATCATATAACAGATCCAAATGCGAATTAAGCTTATAAAACTCCGTAATCTCATCAAGGTTCCCCTGGCTCATCGGCACACCTATTGATTCCAATTTCTTTTGAAGAATTACTTTGCCATCTTCAGCAATTTTTCTTTTCTCTTCTTTTAATGAATCTTTTATTTTAGAGCGCGCCTTGCTGGTGACTACTATTTTCAGCCATTCGGCTTTTGGATTTTGTTTGGTAGAAGTGATAATCTCTACCTGGTCGCCACTGCGAAGTTTATAACCAATCGGCACCAGTTTGTGGTTCACTTTAGCGCCAATACATTTTTCTCCAACCGCCGTATGAACCGCGAAAGCAAAGTCAAGCGCAGAAGCACCGCTTGGCAACATTTTTATATCGCCTTTGGGAGAATAGACATAAATTTCTTCTGCTAAAAAAGAAGTTTTGAAATCCTGCAAAAAATCTACAGAATTGGTGTCAGGTGCAGCAAGCATATCCCGTATTTGCTGAAACCATTTGTCGAAACGGTTTTCATCAGTTGTACCTTCTTTGTATTTCCAGTGTGCAGCCAATCCTTTTTCCGCAATGTCATTCATTCTTTTAGTTCGTATTTGCACTTCTACCCATTTTCCATGAGGGCCCATTACAGTTGTGTGTAGCGCTTCATAACCATTGCTTTTAGGATTGCTCAGCCAATCCCGAAGACGCTGTGTTGAAGGATTATACTCATCTGTTACAAGGCTGTACACTTTCCAGCAATCTTCTTTTTCACGCTCCGGGGAAGAATTTAAAATAATCCTGATTGCAAAGAGATCATACACTTCATCAAATGAAACGCCTTTCTTTTTCATTTTGTTCCAGATGGAATGAATGCTTTTCGGGCGACCATAAATTTCAAAATCAAAATTTCCCTGTTTCAGCTTTTCTTTTATCGGGCGAATAAAATCATTGATGTAGCGGGTACGTTCTCTTTTAGTATTAGCAAGCTTTTCAGCGATATAACGGTAGCTGTCAGGTTCCATATATTTCATCGACAGGTCTTCCATCTCCGTTTTAATATTATAAAGGCCCATCCGATGCGCCAGTGGTGCGTAAACATACACCGTTTCAGAAGCTATTTTCAATTGCTTCTCGCGCTTCATGCTTCCAAGTGTGCGCATATTATGCAGCCGGTCAGCAAGTTTTATTAAAATCACTCTCGGATCATCAGTGAGAGTGAGTAAAATCTTCTTAAAATTCTCGGCCTGTTGCGAAGAATTGGCGTCAAGAACATTTGAAATTTTAGTAAGCCCATCAACAATTTTAGCTATTTCAGGGCCAAATTCCCTTGACACCATGTCGAGCGTTATATCAGAATCTTCAACTGTATCATGAAGCAAAGCACAGATCGTACTACGAACACCGAGACCAATTTCTTCGACACAAATCATGGCTACAGCCAAAGGATGTAAAATATAAGGCTCACCACTTTTGCGGCGCATGGTTTTGTGAGCTTCGGCTGCCATTTCGAACGCAATCCTTATCTGCTCTTTGTTTCCGGGTTTTAATTTGGTTTTCAGTGCACGGAGCAAAGCACGATATTTACGAAGAATTTCTTTCTTTTCTTCTTCTTCGTTCATCGTATATTTTGGGATATCCAGGGTAGTTTCCATCTGTTACGAATTTACGCCAGATTTTTTTTCAGGCATTTAAAAAAATACGGCAGCGTCTTCTACAATGTTTTAATTCTGTTAAAATAGGCTACAAAGTCTTCTTGTTAATTTCAACTCATCGCCTTTTGTAACCCTTTAATTAATAATTCTTTTAAAATATTTTTCTTATACCCTAGTTATTCATTTTATCAAAAAAACCATTACTTTTGCCGCCCCAAAAGCGCATGTGGTGAAATTGGTAGACACGTCAGACTTAGGATCTGATGCCGCAAGGTGTGGGGGTTCGAGTCCCTCCATGCGCACTTTCTTCAACTATTTTTTCTTCAAAAGAAAAGAACAAACCGTGATAAACGGTTTTTTAAATTTAGAGTAATGGCAAGTGTAACAAAAGAAAATCTCGGTAATCTCCACGATAAACTTACAGTTAAGGTTTCTAAAGAAGATTATCTTCCGGCATTTGAAAAAGCAATAAAAAGTTACAGTAAAAAAGCAAATATCCCGGGTTTTAGAAAAGGAATGGTGCCTGCAGGAATGGTAAAAAAAATGTACGGTGCTTCTATCTTTTATGATGAAGTAATTAAGACTGTTGAAAAAGAATTGCAGGATTATTTGGTGAAGGAAAAGCCTGAAATGTTTGCTAATCCTTTACCGTTGGAAAGTGATTTGCGCAAACTTGACATGAACAAGCCGGAAGAATATGATTTTCCTTTTGAGATTGGTTTAAAACCGGAAATCACTTTGGATGCTCTTTCAAAAGCAAAACCAACATTTTATAAAGTGAAGGTCACTCCTGAAATGGTTGATGAAGAAATTGAAAAGTTGATTACCAAAAATGGCGATCTGAAAGATGCTGAGACCGTTTCTTCTCCTGAAAACGTTTTGAATGTTTTATTTGAAGAAAGTGATGCGGATGGAAATGTGATTGAAGGAGGAATTTCCAAAGACAATTCTATTTTATTAAAATATTTTTCTGAAGATTACCAGCAGAAATTGCAGGGCAAAAAAGTGGATGAATCTATTGTTCTGCAGTTAAAAGATGCTTTCCCTGAAAAAGAAAGAGAATGGATTTTGTCTGATCTTGGCCTGGATAAAGAAGATGCTTCATCAATTGAAAAGTATTTCAAAATGAGCATTACCAAAATCGGTTTGGTAGAAAAGAAAGAACTGAATGAAGATTTTTTCAAATTGGTTTTTCCTGATAAAGAAATAAAGTCTGAAGAAGAATTTCGCAAAGCCATTGAGGAAGAAATTCAAAAGCAGTGGGATGCTGCGGGTCACAACCAGGTTCAGGACCAATTGTATCACACTTTAATTGATACCCCGGTGGAATTTCCTGAATCTTTCTTAAAACGCTGGTTGGAAATTGGCGGTGAAAAGCAAAAATCCAAAGAGGAAGTTGAGGAAGAGTTTCCGAAATTTAAAGACCAGCTTAAATGGACTTTAATCAGTGATAAAATAATCAAGGACAATAATTTAGAAGTAACGCCGGAAGAATTGCGCAATAGCATGAAGGAAGAGATCGGTCGTTATTTGGGTCAAATGAATATGGGTGAGGACACTTCATGGCTTGATAGTTATGTTGACCGGATGATGAAAGACGAAAAGCAAGTGGATGCTTCTTACCGTCGCCTCATCACTGAGAAATTATTTAACTGGCTCGAATCGCAGGTAACGCCTGAAGAAAAAGAAATTTCTTCAGAAGACTTTTTGAAGATGCAGGAAAATCATCACCATCATTGATAGTTTTGAGTTGAGAGTTGAGTCAAAACAAGAATCGTTATTAATTGTTTGTTTGAAGATGGTGCAATTTTACTCAATTCTTTTCCCCAATAAAATTCGCAGACAGAAGGCTGTTTAGGTTTAGAGAGTCTGGATAAAAGCCAGGCAAAATAAGAATTCTTATTATTTGTTCATTTACTGCTACCCAACTCATAACTTACCACTTATAACTAATTTCTTCCTGTCCTTTTGTCTTATTTTTTTTGTTAGCATAATATTTGGAACTTCACCGGCAGTAAATTGTTTTTACCTTAAATTTAATTTATGAATACAGGAAAAGAATTTGAAAAATATGCTGTAAAACACAGAGGCATAAGTAGTAATACACTTGATGGATATATCAAACATAATGTAAGTAACCTTACTCCCAACATTATTGAAGAGAGGCCGATGAACGTCGCGGTAATGGATGTTTACAGCCGTTTAATGATGGACAGGATTATCTTTTTAGGATATCCGGTTAATGATGAAGTAGCAAACATCATCACCGCTCAATTGCTTTTTTTAGAAAGTACCGACAGAACAAGAGACGTTCAACTATATATTAATTCTCCGGGCGGAGGTGTTTATGCCGGTTTAGGTTTATATGATACCATGCAGTTTGTAAATCCCGATGTATCTACCATTTGTACAGGCATTGCCGCAAGTATGGCAGCCGTTTTAATGGCAGCCGGCGCACCGGGCAAAAGAAGCGCATTGAAGCATTCAAGGATAATGATGCACCAGCCAAGTGCCGGCGCCGCAGGCCAGGCATCTGACGTGGCCATTACCGTGAATGAAGTAAGAAAGATTAAACACGAATTGTATGAAATTCTGAGTAACCATACCGGGCAAAGTGAGGAAAAAGTTGCCAAAGACAGCAATCGCGATTTTTGGATGACGGCTCCTGAAGCAAAAGATTATGGCTTGATTGATGAGGTTTTGGTCACGAATGCAAGAAAAGAAAAAAAATAGATTTACATAAAAATAAAGGATATGAATTTTTATAAAAATAATTTGACACGCTTTGACCAGGAAGAAGAACCTGAAGTTGAAATGCCTGAAAGTCCAATAGAAAAGATGATGGGTGGAATGGTGTTTGATAAAAAATTCCTTGAACAAAGAAAAGTATTTCTTTGGGGCGAGGTTCATGATAAAAGTGCAAGAGAAATTACCAACCGTCTTCTTTACCTTGAAGCAATGGATCCGGGAAAAGAAATTACATTTTATATCAACAGCCCGGGAGGAGTGATTACCAGCGGGATGGTTATTTATGATACCATGCAAATGATTTCCTCTCCTGTAAGTACAGTTTGTATGGGAATGGCAGCGAGCATGGGAAGTATTTTATTAAGCGGCGGACAAAAAGGAAAACGATTTATTTTCCCTCACGGCGAAGTGATGATCCATCAGCCAAGCGGAGGCGGGCAAGGCACAAGTGCTGATTTAGAAATTATGGCTGTGCAAATTCAAAAAGCAAAGGATTTGGGTGCCAAAATATTAGCTGATAATTGTGGGCAGTCTGTTGATAAGATCATGGAAGATTTTGACCGCGATTACTGGATGGATGCTGATGAAAGTAAAAAATATGGAATTGTGGATGGTATCCTAAAAAAATTATAATGCATCATTTTGGCAGTTTTTGCTGTCATGTAATAAAACAAAATTGGGAATAGAACGTTCCCTTATAAATCATCTGTTACCTAATGGCTAAACAACAAACTTTACATTGCTCATTTTGCGGACGTAACCGTGATGAAGTTAAGATCCTGATTGCGGGGCAGGAAGGACACATTTGCGAAAATTGTATTGAGCACGCACAGGAAATTATCATGCAGGAAATTGTTCCTTCACAGGAAAATGCAAATGGTTCCAACTATAAACTTTCAGTAAAAAAACCGATGGAACTTAAAAAGTTCCTCGATGAATATGTGATCGGGCAGGACGATGCAAAAAAAGTACTGTCTGTTGCCGTTTACAACCATTACAAAAGACTGAATCAAAAACTGGATAATGATGTTGAAATAGAAAAAAGCAACATCATCATGGTTGGCGAAACCGGTACCGGAAAAACGTTATTAGCGAAAACCATTGCGCGCATTTTAAATGTTCCTTTCGCCATCGTGGACGCGACTGTTTTTACGGAAGCAGGATATGTGGGTGAAGATGTGGAAAGTATTTTAAGCCGTTTGCTACAGGTTTGCAATTTTGATGTAAATGCTGCGCAAAAGGGAATCGTCTATATTGATGAAATCGACAAGATCGCCCGCAAAAGTGATAATCCAAGCATTACCCGCGATGTAAGTGGTGAAGGTGTTCAGCAGGGTTTATTAAAATTATTGGAAGGGACAGAAGTTCTCGTTCCACCACAAGGAGGACGGAAACATCCTGAGCAAAAACTGATAAAAATAAACACCAGCAACATTCTCTTTATTTGCGGAGGCGCATTTGATGGAGTAGATAGGTTAATTGGCCGAAGAATAAACACTAACGCAATCGGCTTTAGCGTCAATAAAGAGTTGCAGGAATACCAACGCAAAAACTTATTGCAGTTTGTAAATGCACAGGATCTTAAATCTTTCGGCCTCATACCTGAGTTGCTCGGAAGGCTTCCGGTGATCACTTACCTAAATCCGCTTGATACTTCCACTTTGAGAAATATTCTTACAGAGCCAAAAAATTCACTCATTAAACAATACAAAAAATTGTTTGAGTTGGAAGGAATTAACCTGGTAATTGAAGATGAAGTTTATGATTTTATGGTTGAGAAAGCAATGGAGTATAAATTAGGCGCAAGAGGATTAAGAAGTATTTGCGAAAGTATTTTGACTGACGCGATGTATGAACTTCCTTCGCAAAAAGTGAAATCATTTAATATCACAAAAGAATACGCCACACGTAAGTTTAGTACCAGCAAATTAAGTTTGCTTAAAGTAGCATAAATGAGTTTTCTTCATAAGATCGTAAAAAGCGCCTTTAATCGCGCTTTTTTATTTGTGAAAACAAATTCTCAAAATAAATTTCAGGTGAATTTGTTAGTTTACTATCCCCTCATTTTTGAAAATAAATATCTCCCAGATTTTTTCATAAATTCATCCTCATTTCTGTTTTTAATTATACTTTTACCGCGTTCTAAAAATTGATGATTAAATCTGTGTAAAAAAATGGTTGATGTTATTCTCGGGCTCCAGTGGGGCGATGAAGGGAAAGGAAAAATTGTAGATTATTTTGCTCCTAAATATGATATGGTGGCAAGATTCCAGGGTGGCCCAAATGCAGGCCACACGTTATATGTAGATGGTAAAAAAATTGTTCTTCACCAGATTCCTTCAGGAATCTTTCATGAAGATAAAATTAACCTTATCGGCAGTGGGGTAGTTCTTGACGCGATTACCTTGAAAAAAGAATGTGAATCTGTAGAAGCTTTCGGAATTGATTATAGGAAGTCTTTGTATATCAGTGAAAGAACCCATTTAATTTTACCGACACATCGGGCACTCGACCGTGCAAGCGAAGCAGCAAAGGGAAGAGATAAAATAGGTTCGACTTTAAAAGGTATCAGCCCTGCCTATATGGATAAAACCGGCAGAAACGGCTTGCGTGTCGGTGATCTTCTTGCCGGAGATTTCAATAAAAAATATAATGACTTGAAAAAGAAACATCAGCAAATGCTTGCTACTTTTTCTTTTGATGAAAATCTATCCGAAGCAGAAAACGAATTTTTTGAATCTCTTGAATTTTTGAAGACTTTAAAAATAGTCAACGGTGAATATTTTATTAATGATGTGATACAATCAGGGAAAAAAGTTCTTGCTGAGGGCGCGCAGGGAAGCATGCTTGATGTTGATTTTGGAACATTCCCATTTGTTACCTCTTCCAATACGATTACTGCCGGCGTTTGTAGCGGTTTAGGAATTGCGCCGCAAAAAGTAAAAGAAGTGATTGGTATTACTAAAGCGTATTGTACACGTGTCGGAAGCGGACCGTTTCCTACAGAATTACACGATGAAACAGGTGAACTGATAAGGAAAAACGGCAATGAATTTGGCAGCACTACCGGAAGGCCTCGCAGGTGTGGATGGATTGATTTGGTGGCACTTAATTTTGCCTGCATGATTAATGGCGTTACACAATTGGTAATGACAAAAGCAGATGTTCTTGATACGCTCGAAGTCCTAAAAATTTGTACCGAATATGCAGTAAACGGAAAAGAAACTTCCCAGGTGCCTTTTCAAATGGATGGTATTGATATCAAACCAGTGTATAAAGAATTTACAGGTTGGAAAAGCGATATTACTGGTATAAAAAATTCTAAAAATCTGCCGCAGGAGATGAGTACTTATATCGATTTTATTAATTCAACTTTAAAAATACCTGTAAAATATATTTCAAACGGGCCGGATACTGATCAACTTATTGTGGCACCATGATTGACCAATAATTTTTAAAAAAGTATTGATTATTTTTGGATAATTGAAAATGATATTGAAAATTTACATAAAAATCCTTGGAGAATTATGAAAGCAAAATCTGAAAAGGAAAAAAAATTTCCACCCAAAAAAACTGTAAAAGACGCTCCTAAAGCTTCCTCAAAAAAAAGTTCAAAGTCTGATGAAGACGATGATGATTTGGATGACGATGATGAAATTCCCAAAAAGAAAGCATCGGTTTCTTCTTCAAAAAAGAAGCGTGATGACGATGATGATGATGAAGATGTAGATATTGAAGATGATTGGGAAAAAGTAGATGAGGAAGATGATTTTGATCCTGATTTTGAAGAATTTGATATACCAAAATCAAAAGGCAAAAAGACTCCGAAAAAAGGAAAAGAAGATGATTTTGATGTAGATGAGGATTTTAAATCGCTTGATTTATTTGACGAGGATGACGACCTGTTTGACGATGACGATGATTTCTAAATGATATTATGCGTTTTGACAAAAGATTTTGAATAGAAGATTTACTTCATATCCAATACATGATTTTTATAAATTTAAAAGTCAATTGCTGAGCTTTGGAAAAAGGTTCAGCAATTTTTGTTTTCTGGACAATCATAATTATGATTTTGATAAAAGCTTTGAATGCATTGCCGGCTTTGGCATTGTTACTTCATTGGCTTCTAATGAAGCAACTGGCTTAAAAGAACTTGATAAATTTAAAAAAGACACCACCGATTGGATATTCGGACATTTTAGTTATGATCTTAAAAATCAGATAGAAGGTCTTTACTCTGCAAACGAAGACCATATCGGTTTTGAAGATTTTTATTTTTTTATCCCTGAAATCGTTTTTATTATAACCCAGAACACTGTTGCTATTGGCGTAGATAAATCCATTGATTCAAAAACTATTTTTAACGATGTAAATTCAACCGCTTCTGCAGAAACCATCTATAATAAACCTGTAATAAGAAGTAAGTTTTCAAAAAAAGAATATTTAGATACTGTAAAAAAACTTCAGCAACATATTTTGCGTGGGGATTGCTACGAAATATGTTTTTGCCAGGAATTTTTTGCAGAAAAAGTGTGCATTGACCCGGTTGCCGTCTTTCAAAAACTAAGTGACATTTCTCCAAACCCATTCTCCGCTTTTTACAAATCAAATGAAAAATACCTGATGTGTGCAAGCCCTGAAAGGTTTCTAAAAAAAATAAACGACACAATCTTTTCTCAACCGATAAAAGGCACATCCAAAAGGTCAAAAGTAGCTGATGAGGAGGAAAAATATGAACTACAAAACAATCAAAAAGAACGTGCAGAAAATATTATGGTTGTTGATCTTGTGCGTAATGATTTGAGTAAAATCTGCATGGAAGGATCTGTAAGTGTAAAAGAATTTCTTGGAATTTATTCTTTCCCACAGGTTCATCAAATGATTTCAACAATTGAAGGAACTCTTGACGAAAACATTTTATTAAGCGAAATCATTCGTGCTACTTTCCCCATGGGATCCATGACGGGTGCGCCAAAAAAAAGAGTTTTGGAACTGATAGAAAAATATGAGAAAACAAAAAGAGGCTTGTTTTCCGGAAGTGTAGGCTATATTTCTCCTGAAGGAGATTTTGATTTTAATGTGGTGATCCGAAGCATTCTTTACAATCAAAAAAACCGTTATTTATCAATTCCGGTCGGCTCAGCAATTACCTGGAAAAGTGGCCCTGAAAAAGAATTTGAGGAATGTGCTGTTAAAATCGAAGGAATGAAAAAGGCACTGGAATAGCCAGTTGTTTCCATTGGGAAAATAAAAATGCCTTTTATTTCTTTGTTTACTGGAATTCAAAAACTATTTTGGCTTATCTCCTGCTTCCGCATCTGCTTTAACGTTTTGTAACAATCGATCAACACTTTCATTCAAGATCTGAAATTTTTTGTCTTTAAACTCTTCCATCTTTTCAGAAGGCAGTTGCAGTTTGTATTCATTACCGGTAGAAAGCACATTATTAAATCCGGGATTATAATGATTAAAATCAGCAATACTCATCGAAATGTTCTTAGCAATCACTTCTGCTATATATCTGCCTGAAACTTCGGCAGAATCAACATCATTTTTCTCTGCATCTGTAAGTTGAGCAGTTATAGTGCTGCTCCCATTTGCAGAAAGATCAGAATAATTAAAATCAGAATTAGCCACATTCCCATCTGTGTTTCCTGTCTCCATAATATAATGAGTGGCAATAAATTTTTTGACATGATTGCGTGATTCTTCCGGCAAATCATATTGCAAATCCCAAAAATTACGACTTCCGCTTTTTTTTATTGCACTGTAAACTCTTCCTTCGCCACCGTTATAAGCCGCAATTACCAAAAGCCAATCCTTTAGATCTTTATATAAAGAGAGTAAATATTTTGCGGCAGCATTGGTACTTTTAAAATAGTCCGTCCTGTCATCTTCATTTTCATTTACCACCAAGCCAAAGCCCCGGGCCGTAGATGGCATAAACTGCCATGGACCCCGTGCTCCTTTGGGAGAAAGTGCAGTTGATTTTAAATCACTTTCTATTACAGCCAGGTATTTTAATTCTTTTGGCAAACCATATTGAGTAAGAACGCCATCAATAAAATTGAAATAAGGGCGGCCGGTTTTTCTAAGCTTTAATAAATAACCTTCATGCGCTTTTAAATAATCCTGCATGTAATTTTCGGCAAACGGATTCACCTGCGAAGCATATGGTATAGAAGGATTGTAAGAATAATTTTTAAAGAGATCTTTAAAACCATATTTCGTAACCTGGTTCAGATATTCTGCCTTGTCTTTCTTTACTTTTTTTGATTCAATTACTTCAGTTATCACTTTATCTTCTGTTGAAGTATCCACATATGTTTTTGTAATTGAAGTATCAGGGCTTAATTGCAAAGATTTAACAGTCTGCGCGGTAATAAAAAAAGGTTGCAGCAGTATGAAAAGAAAAAATAAAAAAGATGAGATCCTTTTCACGATCAATAACTTTTGTAATTTTTGAAAAGCGCTTTTGACAACTCCAACAAAGTTACTTCATCGTACTTATTGGCTAGGAGTTGTACACCAAAAGGCATTCCGTTTGAATGTTTGAATAAGGGTAAAGAAATGCCCGGAATGCCGGTAAGATTAGCATAGACCGTAAAGATATCCGCTAAATACGCTGCAATCGGGTCTTTTTCTATACTTCCTGCCTCAAACGCTGTAGTTGGAACAGTAGGTAAAAGCACAGCATCAAAATTGTTAAAAATTTCTTTGGTACGCGTAACAAGCAAATTTCTAACTTGCTGAGCTTTTGTAAAATAAGCATCATAATATCCTTCGCTCAACACAAATGTGCCGAGCATTATACGTTTTTTCACTTCTTTACCAAACCCTTTACCTCTGTTCATTTTATAAAAAGTGGTGATATCTTTGGTATTGTTTTCATCACGATAACCATATCTGACACCATCATAACGGGAAAGGTTAGACGAAGCTTCTGCTGTGGTAAGAACGTAATAAGCAGGAACAATATAATCTATAAAGTCAAAATCAATTTCTTCTACAGTATAACCGTCTTTTCTTAAATTTTTAATTAATTGATAGATACCTTTCTTTATTTCCGGATCAAGACTTTCATGCTCCATAGCATTTTTAAACAGAGCGATTCGTAATTTTTTTGGTAAATCTTCTTCAGTCTTATCATCCAAATTAATTTTAACTGTTTTTTGTTGCTTTACTGTACTATCAAATTCATCCGGGCCACTTATTACTTCCAAAACTTTTGCAACATCTTCCACATTATTAGCAAAAACTCCAATCTGGTCGAAAGACGAAGCATAAGCTATCAATCCATGTCTTGATACAGTTCCATAAGAAGGTTTCATACCTACAATTCCACAAAAATCTGCTGGCTGCCTCACCGAACCGCCGGTATCACTGCCGAGGCTTACCATACACAAACCAGCCTGAACAGCTACTGCAGAACCACCTGATGAACCTCCTGAAACTTTATTTTCATCTAAAGCGTTCTTTACTCTGCCATAAAAAGAATTTTCATTTGTGTTGCCCATTGCAAATTCATCACAATTGCAGTTTCCGATAATGATTGCATCTTCTTCCAGCAATTTTTTTACAACAGTAGCATTATAAATTGATACAAAATCTTTCAACATTTTTGAGGAAGCAGACAATATATGGTCTTTATAGGCAATGACGTCTTTAATAGTCACAATTACTCCGTGCAACTTGCCTATCGCTTTACCAGCCTTTCTTTTTTCATCCAAAAATTGTGATCTTTCTACCGCTTCATTCTCATAAAAATCAACGACTGCATTAAGTTTATTGCCTTTTATTCTTCCCAAATAATATTCAACTGCATCTAAGCAGTTGATTTTTCTCTTCTTTTAATTGTTCATGGAAATTAGAAATATTTTGGTATGAAAACAATTGAGTAAGTTTTAATAAAAAAGGTTCAGATGTTCATCCTGGAGATGTGCATCTCAACCTCTATGATAAAATTTGTTGAAAAATCTACTTGGAACGTTCACTTTCTTTTACCACTTCACGTTGTTCAGGTGCAGGAGTTTTGCTATCTTTTTCATTCATTCCTTCATCAAGTTCTTTTTTTACACTTTCCTTTGCATCATTAAATTCACGCACTCCACGGCCAATTCCACGCATCAAATCAGGGATTTTTTTACCGCCAAAAAATAATAAAACTACCAGCAAAATCAATATCCATTCAGTACCACCAGGCATTGAAAGTAAAAATTCAGGTTTAAACAATAAAAGTGTCATTGTAGTAAAAGTTAGAAGGCAAAGATAAGATTATTAATTTTGACTTACAGTAAACCCGAAATCATCAGAATGAATAAGTTACTTCAAATATCGTCCACATTTTGCTTTGCCGTGCGCTGCTTCGTAAGGAGTAATACCGCGTGCGCATGAAATTAATAACACGGATAATGAGAAAGCGCTGATGAGTATTTTTTTCATCTTTATAAAAATGGTGAGGTCAAAATTCTCTTATATCGTAGGTGTTATTAAAATACAAGTATAAAATAAAAAAACCGGAAAAGAAATATTTTCCGGTTTTTTTAACATATTCTACAATATTATCTAATTCTTTTTTCTTTGATCCTCGCACTTTTACCGCTTCTTTCACGAAGAAAATACAATTTGGAGCGCCGAACTTTACCTACTTTATGTAGTTTAATACTTTCAATGCTTGGAGAAAAAACCGGGAATAAACGTTCAACACCAACACCATCACTTATTTTACGTACAGTAAAAGTAGCGGTTCCGCCTTCACCCTGGCGTTTTACCACGTCGCCTTTAAAACTTTGGATTCTTTCTTTATTACCTTCCTGAATTCTATAGTTTACAGTAATATTATCGCCCGCTTTAAATTTCGGGAATTCTTTCTTTGTTGTCAACTGATCGTGAACAAATGCAACGGCATTCATGTCTTTTAATTTTAGGAGTGCAAATGTAAGGCAATTTTGATAAAATCCTGCATCCTAAAATTCTTTTATTGCAAATTTTAAGGCTGTTAACGATTTTAAACATGCATTACTTAGCGGGCTACGTTTACCGCTCTTTTTTCCCTGATGACTGTTACTTTTATCTGGCCGGGATAAATCATTTCAGTTTGAATTTTTTGAGCGATCTCAAAACTTAATTTATCACTTTCTGAATCTGTCACTTTTTCAGATTCTACAATAACCCTTAATTCGCGGCCTGCTTGTATTGCATAGGCTTTTTCAACTCCCTGGTAAGTAAGTGCCAGGTTTTCGAGGTCCTTTATTCTTTGCAGATATTGTTGCATTATTTCACGACGGGCTCCCGGCCTTGCACCACTCATTGAGTCGCAAGCCTGGACAACGGGTGAAATCACATATTCCATTTCCACCTCATCATGATGGGCACCAATAGCATTACAAACTGCGGGGTTTTCACCATATTTTTCTGCCAATTTCATTCCCAGTAATGCGTGGCTTAATTCTGTTTCTTCATCAGGTACTTTGCCTATATCGTGGAGCAAGCCTGCCCGTTTAGCGAGTTTAGCATTCATTCCCAATTCGGCAGCCATTATTCCGCAAAGATTGGCAACCTCGCGGCTATGCATTAATAAGTTCTGACCATAAGAAGAACGGAAACGCATTTTACCCACAATCCTTATTAACTCTTTATGAAGCCCGTGAATTCCCAATTCAATGACCGTTCTTTCACCGATTTCCATAATCTGGTCTTCAATTTGTTTGCGTGTTTTTTCCACTACTTCTTCAATACGTGCCGGATGGATACGTCCGTCCGCTACCAAACGTTGCAAAGAAAGACGCGCAATTTCGCGGCGAAGAGGATCAAAGCACGAAAGAATGATAGCTTCCGGCGTGTCGTCAACTATAAGATCAACACCTGTGGCAGCTTCAATCGCGCGTATATTTCTTCCTTCCCTGCCAATAATTGAGCCTTTGATTTCATCACTTTCGAGATTGAAAACGGTAATGGCGTTTTCAATCGCCTGCTCGGCGGCGGTTCGTTGAATGGTTTGAATGATGATTTTTCGCGCCTCTTTATTCGCGCGAAGTTTTGCATCATCGAGAATTTCCTGTTGGATACTTAATGCCTGGGAATTCGCTTCGTTTTTCAAGGTTTCTATCAGTTGAGCTTTTGCTTCATCGACAGATAATCCTGAAACTTTCTCGAGTCTTTTAATGTGTTCTTCCTGGTGTTTTTCAAGCTCTGTACGCTTAATATTAACCACTTCAATCTGCCGGTTAAGGTTTTGCTTTATAACCTCATTTTCCTTGATTATTCTTTCAACGTTCTGGTCTTTTTGATTGAGTGACTGCTCTTTTTGTTTAAAGCGGTTTTCTGCATCATTTAATTTCTGATTTCGCTGAATTACCGCCTTTTCATGCTCCGCTTTTAATTGCACAAAATGTTCCTTGGCTTCCAGTTGCTTTTCCTTTTTAATAGTTTCAGCCTTTGACTGTGCATCAGAAATAATTTGTTGAGCTTGTTCTTTTGCGTTTTCTAAGAGTTGTTTTGTGTTTTTTGCGAATAATATTTTTCCCAGAAAAATGCCGGCAATTAATGCTACAGCACCTACTATTATGGGGAGAAGTTGTTCCATTGTTTTTTAATGATTTTAAATCGGTTCATAATCTAAGTCCACTTTTTAATAACCAATACAAAAATTGGTAATTAACGAAGATAATAAAATTGTAAAGAAAGAATTGATTATAAATAATTTAATCCCTAAACAACGATTAAATTAGAGGAGTTCAAGAAAACATACGAATGTTAATATAATCTTGCATACAAAAGCAGAACATGACCTTAAGGCTTATACTTCTTAAGTATAATAGAAGCATTATGACCACCAAAACCAAAAGTATTACTCAAAGCTGCATTTACTTCCCTTTGCTGGGCTTTATTAAAAGTAAAATTAAGTTTGGGATCAAATGCGGGATCATCAGTAAAATGATTAATCGTTGGAGGGATCACATTTTTTGTAATAGCAAGAATGCATGCAAGCGCTTCTATTACCCCGGCAGCACCCAGGCAATGTCCTGTCATGGATTTTGTAGAACTTATATTTAAATTATGTGCGCTTTCCCCAAAAACCTCCAGAATAGCTTTTGTTTCAGCTATATCTCCCAAAGGTGTGGAGGTGCCGTGAACATTAATGTAATCAATATCTTCCGGTTCCATTTGAGCTTCATCCAACGCTTTACGCATTACATTTTTGGCACCCAATCCGTCCGGATGGGGAGCTGTAATATGGTAAGCATCCGCAGTAGCGCCACCCCCGGCAATTTCACAATATATTTTAGCACCTCTTGCCAATGCATGTTCTAATTCTTCAACTACCAATACACCGGCAGCTTCGCCCATTACAAAGCCATCCCGGTCCTTATCAAATGGCCGTGAAGCCGTTTTAGGGTCATCATTTCTTTCACTCAAGGCTTTCATAGCGTTAAAGCCTCCAACTCCTGATTCAGAGATTACAGCTTCACTACCTCCTGTCAGAATTATATCAGCTTTTCCTAAACGAATGGTATCAAAAGCATCTATTATAGCATTGGTACTGCTTGCACAAGCACTTACAACGGCAAAATTAGGACCGCGAAAACCAAATCGCATTGAGATTTGACCTGCGGCAATATCCAATATCATTTTGGGAATAAAGAAGGGATTGAAACGCGGAGTACCGTCGCCGCGCGCAAATTCCATTACATCATCCTGGAAGGTAGTAATACCACCGATGCCGCTGGCGAAAATAACACCAACCCTGTCAGGGTCAACATTTTCTTTTGAAATACCTGCATCTTTTACAGCCTCATCGCTTGCTATTAAAGCAAATTGAGTAAACCTGTCAAGTTTGCGTGCTTCCTTTTTATCTAAATATTCTGTGGGTTCAAAATTTTTAACTTCACAGGCAAACCTGGTTTTAAATTTCGCGCAATCAAATTGCTGAATATAATCAGCGCCAGAAACACCTTTAATCAAACCTTCCCAATATTCCGGAACGTTTTTACCTAAAGGCGTTATGGCTCCCAATCCGGTTACTACTACTCTTTTTAATTCCATAAGCTTGCCTGCAAAGTTAAAATAAGATGATTACTTAGCATGCTCTTCGAGGTATGCTACTGCCTGTCCTACGGTGGTGATGGTTTCCGCTTGTTCATCAGGAATTGAAATATTAAATTCTTTTTCAAATTCCATGATTAGTTCCACGGTGTCCAAACTGTCGGCACCTAAATCGTTAGTGAATGATGCTTCAGGTGTTACCTCAGCTTCGTCAACTCCTAACTTGTCAACAATGATTTTTTTAACTCTTGTTGCAACGTCTTGCATGATTGTAAAGTTTAGTTAATATGGGCACAAAAATATACTTTTTGTGATAAAAAAAAATAATAACTATTTCAATAAAATGCTTATTGAAAGTTCAATCAATTAAAAATAATTTATTTTCTATTTCCCAAACAGCAAACGATTTTTATATCACATCTTTTTTTGATCCGGAAAACCAACTCTTTTTTTTTGAACAAAAAATATTAAAAGTATTTACTCTTTTTTTTTGCTTTTAAAGAGTAAGTGAATGATAAAACCTGTATTTTTATTGCCTGTTATAAAAATATATCTGAATTCATTTATGCCTATTAAACAAATAGATCACGGCAGTCCGGAATATGATCAAATGGTGCATTTGCGTTATGAGATTTTGCGCAAACCATTAAAGCTTTCTTTTCATAAAGATGAGTTGGAAAGAGAGAAACACGATATCCTGATTGGTGCATTTGAAGAAGACAAGATGCTTGGTTGCTGTATACTAAAAAAAATAGACAAACATACTTGTCGGCTTAGGCAAATGGCGGTGCAAAATAATTTGCAGGGAAAAGGCATAGGTGCCAGTATGATGAATTTTGCAGAAAACGTAGCGCGTGACGCAGGTTATAAAAAAATTATGATGCACGCGAGAAAAACAGCGATTGGATTTTATAAAAAACTCGGCTATAACGTAACCGGAAAAGAATTTTTAGAAATTTCAATCCCGCATTTTGTGATGGAAAAGAAACTGCATTTTATTGATTAAGTTTTGAGAAATAAAATAGATAGTATTTGTTGGTTTGCTGTAAAACTCATTTCACCTGCTAAAAAGCGTTTTTATTTGTGGATTTACTGGTAAAATAATTACTTGTAATTTCTCATATCCACAATTTCATTGCAAAAAGAATATTCTTTTTTATCATTACTGCTTATGATGAGTAAACGGTTTTGGCAATACTTTTCAATAAGATCATGGTATAATGAAACACCTTCCTCATCGAGGTTGGTGAGTGGTTCATCGAGCAAAACCACGGGCACATTGCTGAAAATTGCCTGGGCAAGTTTCACCCGTTGCTTCATTCCACTGCTGAAGTATCTTATCTGTTTATGAGCGGCATTTCGTAAGGCAGATAAAGAAATTATCTTTTCAGTTTCCAGTCCTTCAACCCATCCTTTCATATTATCATGAAAAGAAAAAAATTCACTGAGTGTCATTTCTTCCACCACATCGAGGTAAGGAGCAGCGTAAGAAACTTTTTGAAAGACTTTTTCGGATTGAAATGGCTTTCCATTTTCAAAATAAAAAATATTGCCTTCATTAAAAATAGAAGAGCCAGAAATTATTTGTAGTAAGGTGGATTTGCCTGAACCATTTGGGCCTGTTATCGCATAATGTTTTCCTGCTTCAAATTCAAAATCCAGGTTCCGGAAAATCCAATCCCTGTTATAGCGTTTGCCAAGCTTGGTAAGGCTAATTTTCATCCATTCCCTCTTTGAAAGAAATTTTTAATATGCCACGTTTACTGTCTTTTATAAACTTTAGGATTTCTGATTTTTCATCAGAATCGGGCAATTCTTTTTCTATAATTTGGGTCGCCTGGCTTATGTTTAAGCCACGGAGGTAAATGTTACGGTATATCTCAGAAATACTGTTTATTCTTTCGGACGTAAAACCGCGACGTTGTAATCCTATAGAATTTACACCTACATAACACAAAGGCGAACGGCCGGCTTTTATGTAAGGAGGAACATCTTTTATCACTTCTGTACCTCCGGCAATATATGTATGTGCACCAATTTTTGAAAATTGAATTGCGGCAGCCATTCCGCCAATTATTGCATGATCCCCAATTTCAACATGGCCGGCTAATTGAACTGAGTTAGCAATGATAACATGATTACCAAGAATACAATCATGTGCTATATGCGAATATGCCATCAGAAGGCAATTGCTTCCAACAACGGTTTTCCATTTGTCCTTTGTGCCGCGATTTATCGTAACGCATTCTCTTATCGTGGTATTATCACCTACTTCAACAATCGTATCTTCTCCATTAAATTTAAGGTCCTGGGGAATAGCGCCAATAACGGCGCCCGGAAAAATTTTGCATGATTTTCCAATGGAAACCTTTTTCATAATAACGACATGAGACATTACATGGGTTCCATCTCCAATGATTACATCATCTTCAATTACTGCAAAAGGATCTACAATAATATCCTTACCTAATTTTGCATTTGGATGGATATGTGCAAGAGGGCTTATCATATTAAGGATTAGGACGTTTTACTATTTGAGCAATTAAAACAGCTTCTGTTACAACTTTGTCGCCTACATAAACAGTTCCCTTCATTTCGCAGATACCACGGCGAATGGGATGTAACAGTTCCATTTTTAAAATTAAAGTGTCACCCGGAACAACTTTTTGTTTGAATTTACAATTATCTATCTTCAGAAAATAGGTATCATATTTATCTTTTGAGTTTTGTGGTATGGCAATGAAGCCTCCGGTTTGGGCAAGTGCTTCAGCCAGCAGAACTCCCGGCATTACAGAATTTCCCGGAAAATGTCCCTGGAAAAAAGGTTCGTTATAAGTCACATTTTTTATAGCCACCACATGTTTATCAGTAAGTTCAATGATTTTATCAACCATCAAAAATGGATAACGGTGGGGGAGCGTTCTTTCAATGTCGTGGATATCTAAAATAGGTGGCACATTAGGGTCATACTTCGGAATATCCTGACGGTATTTGTATTTCTTAATGTGCTCTTTAATTTTTTTGGCAAATTTAATATTGGACGAATGTCCGGGCCGGTTGGCAATAATATGCGCTTTAAACGGATACCCGACGAGCGCCAAATCCCCTACCACATCCAACAATTTATGCCTTGCAGGTTCATTGGGAAAACGAAGCGTAAGATTATTTAAAATACCTGCCTCACTTACTTTAACATCATCTTTATGGAACACTTTTGAAATTCGCTTTACTTGTTCATCATCCACCGGCTTATCAACTACTACAATCGCATTATTAATGTCGCCCCCTTTTATCAGATCGTTGGCTATCAATTGTTCTAATTCGTGAAAAAAACAAAACGTTCGGCTTGGAGCCACCTCGTTCTTAAAATTTTTAAGGTCGTTAAGGTCCGCGTGTTGTGTGCCAAGAATGGGAGAATTAAAATCAATAAGCGTATTGATTCGATAACCGTTATAAGGCAAAGCTACCATCTCTACTTTTTTGGCTTCGTCTACAAAAGTGATGTTGTGCTGTATTTTATAATATACCTTTTCGGCATTTTGCTTTTTTAACCCGGCTTTTGCCAGGTGGTCGATAAAAACCTGTGAACTTCCATCTAAAATAGGCACTTCCTCACCATTTATTTCGATTAATGCGTTATCCACCTGCATTCCCATGAGAGCAGCCATTAAATGTTCTATCGTACCAATTCTTGCACCATTTGCTTCAATTGTTGTGCTCCTGTTTGTTTCTATCACATTATCAACATCCGCTTTTACTATTGGTTTACCGGGAAGATCAACCCTTTGAAAATTTATACCTGTTCCTGGGTCAGCAGGTCTGATATTTATAGTGACAGACTGGCCGGTATGGATTCCGGCGCCTGAAATGGAAACTTGCTCTTTAAGTGTATGCTGAAAATAAATCTCTTTAGAATTAAACGGTTGTTCCATGGGCACGAAAGTATGAAAAGAAATTCTTTAATTTATCTACGAGATTTAAAATAAAATTTAGAGATTAGTCACTTATCTTTTCTTTTTTTAATTGCTCTACCAATTCTTCCAGGTTTTTAATTCGTTTTTCGAGTTCGGGAAGATTTCTGCTGATTATCTGGCTGCGAAGTGCCTGGCTATAATCGTAAGCCGGCGAACCGGTAACTGCTGTATTGGGTTTTTTAATAGATTTCCCCACGCCACTCTGTGCATTGATTTTGCTTCCATCAGCAATTTGAATATGTCCTACAATTCCTGCCTGCCCCCCAATCATAACATTTTTGCCAATCTTTGTACTTCCACTGATACCTGACTGAGCTGCAATTACAGTATTTATTCCTATTTCCACATTATGTGCAACCTGGATCAGATTATCCAGCTTCGCTCCTTCTTTAATAGTAGTTGAACCAATTGTGGAACGGTCAATAGTAGTGTTAGCTCCAATTTCTACATTATCTTCAATCACCACATTTCCAATTTGAGGAACCTTTTTAAAGCTTCCGTCTTTTTGTGGCGCATAACCAAATCCATCTCCTCCGATAACACAGCCTGCATGAATAGAAACATTTTTTCCGATCTCACAATCATGATGAATCTTAACACCCGGATATAAAATAGTATTATCGCCAATAGTCACTTTATCTCCTAAAAAAACCTGGGGATAAATTTTCACATCCTTACCGATCGTAACGTCATTACCTAAATATGCAAATGCGCCTACAAATACATTTTCACCTAAAGTGGCTGATGATGAAATATAAGATGGCTCCTGTATGCCTGTAAGATGCGCTTTTGCCATTTGGGAATAAGCTGTTAAAACAACAGCGAACGAAGAATAGGCATCAGGAACACGTATCAGGGTTGCCCTCAACTTTTTTTCAACTTCCAAAGAACTGTTTATAATAATAACTGATGCTTTGGTGGAATAAAGAAACTCTTCATATTTTGGGTTAGCTAAAAAAGCAAGCTGCCCTTCCGTTGCTTCTTCCAATTTACCAAAAGACGAAACCGCCACTTCCGGATCTCCTTCTATTGTTCCTTTTATTAATTCGGCTATTTGTTTTGCGGTAAACTGCATCGTCCGGGGTGATTTTAAAATAAAAACTTAAAATTAAACTATTATGAGAGATCGAAGTTTATAAAACAAATGTAAAATTTTTTTACCGTGCCTGATAAACTTTGATTTATGAGTGCATTATCCACTCCTGAAATATCCTTTATAGTACCGTCTTTATACAGGATATTGATATGCTCAACCCTGTCGTTATATGTTTTTATTTCACTTTCTCCTGTAAAGACTAAATATGCCACTTCTTCGTTGTTTATCTGCAAATACTCTTTAGCCAAATTTGACTTTTGCTCAAGCATTTTGTCCGATACCGGTTGTGCAAAATATTTTACTTTTAATAAATGACGGTTCACCAGGCTTTTACAAAGGATTGATAAAATTTTATCCGGATGATCTACCCAGGACTTTATCGAAAACAAAATGTCATAATCATCCAAAGCACAAAAATCTTCAATATAATCTTCGATGCTTTCACCTTTATATTTGTTGTTTAAGAAAACATTGAAAACGGCGGAGGGAGAAGTTGCATCGATTTCTCTTGCACGTTCGATAATTTTTCCCAACATTTTTTCGGCACATAAAACTGTTTTATGCAAATAAACCTGCCAATACATAAACCTTCGCGAAACCAAAAACTTTTCTATCGAATAAATTCCTTTTTCCTCTATCATTAACTCCCCTTCATGAACGGTTAACATTTTTATTATCCGGTCATATCCAATTACACCTTCTGTCACTCCTGTAAAAAAACTATCCCTGATTAGGTAATCCATTCTATCGACATCCAATTGGCCGCTCATCAACTGGTGAAAGAATTTTTTTTGATACTTGTTCTTAAATATATCAATCGATATCTGCATCGCACCAGAAAATTCTTTATTCATTTTTTCCATGAGCAATAAAGAAATCTCCTCGTGACTTACATTTTTTAAAAGTATATTTTCGAGTGCATGAGAATAAGGTCCATGTCCGATATCATGTAATAATATTGCAATTTTGGCAGCCTGTTCTTCTTCAAATGAAATTATCACGCCTTTACTTTTAAGTTCGTGAAGCGCATTACACATTAGATGATAGGCACCTAAAGAATGCTGAAGCCTGGAATGAACCGCGCCCGGATAAACCAATTCTGCAAATGCCATTTGATGAATTCGACGCAGTCGTTGATAATAAGGATGAGAAATAATATTGTAGATAAGTTCGTCATCGATAGTTATAAAGCCATAAACCGGGTCATTAATTATTTTTCTAAATGCCATTTCTTAGAAATTGTTAAAAACATTTGGATCGCCGGCAAAGATAAATTTTGGGAGGGGAATAAATTATATTTGTATCAATCAGTCGAAAGATAAAAGTAACTACATTGAAGAGCTGGAATAAATATAAATAAATGAACAGAGCAAAAATTTTATGGGTAGATGATGAGATGGAAAGTTTAAAGTCGCAAATTATGTTCCTGGAGCATAAAGGATACGATGTAAAATCATTAAGTAACGGACATGATGCAATAGACTACGTGAAGGAAAATTTCGTGGATGTAGTACTTCTTGATGAAAGCATGCCGGGTATAACCGGTCTCGAAACATTGCAAAAAGTGAAAGAGATCAATTCACAGATTCCAATTGTTCTAATTACTAAAAATGAGACAGAGAACCTGATGGATGAAGCGATTGGTTCACAAATAACAGATTATCTTATTAAGCCTGTAAACCCAAACCAGGTTTGGCTTTCACTGAAAAAGATTATTGATAATAAAAGACTCGTTGCCGAAAAAACTACATCTGCATATCAGCAACAATTCAGGGATTTATTCATGGCCGTTAACGACAATCCCGACTATAATGGATGGATGGATATTTATAAAAAGCTTGTTTACTGGGAGCTTGAAATGAAAAAAAGCGACAGCCCTGAAATGCGTGAAATCTTACAATCGCAAAAAAACGAGGCCAATCTTGAATTTTACAAATACATTTCAAAACATTATTCGGATTGGGTTACCAATCCTGCTGCAGATACACCTATTATGAGCAACTCACTCATGAAGTTCAAGGTTTTTCCACATGTAGAAAAAGGAACTCCTGCTTTTTTTGTGTTAATTGATAATTTAAGGTTCGACCAATGGAAAGCCGTACAACCTTTGTTTACTGAAAATTTCAGAATACAGGAAGAAGAAACTTTTTATTCCATTTTGCCTACTGCCACGCAATATAGCCGTAATGCAATTTTTGCCGGCTTGCTTCCTGTAGAAATTGAAAAACAATTTCCAATAGAATGGAAAAATGATGATGAAGAAGGCGGTAAGAATTTGTTTGAAGAAACTTTTTTCCAGGCGCAGCTAAAACGGCTTCGTAAAGACGACTGGAAATATTCTTACACAAAAATCACAAATCACCAGGATGCCCAAAAACTGGTTGATAATATTCATAATTATCTTACAAACGATATTAATATAATTGTCTACAATTTTGTGGATATGCTCAGCCATGCACGAACCGAAATGGAAGTATTAAAAGAACTGGCTGCAGACGAAGTAAGTTACAGAAGCCTTACTGCTTCATGGTTTGAGCACTCTCCTTTGCACCAGGCTTTGAAAAAAATAGCGGATAAAAAAATGACTCTGATAGTAGCAACCGACCATGGAAGTGTGAGAGTAAATACACCACAAAAAGTTGTTGGCGATAAGCAAACAACAGCCAATCTTAGGTATAAACACGGTCGTAATTTAAATTATGACCCCAAGGAAGTGCTGGCATTTCGCGATCCGCGGCAAGCTGGTTTACCGGTTCCTAATGTAAATTCTTCCTACATTTTTGCGAAGCAGGACGGATATCTATGCTACCCGAACAATTATAATCACTTTGCCAATTACTACCGTAACACTTTTCAGCATGGTGGAATCAGCATGGAGGAAATGATCATTCCAATAATCAGAATGACAAGCAAAGCGAATCCATAGTAAACCAGCTTTTAAATAGAATTTTTATTTTTCGAACTTAACCTTTAATATTCTCGCTACATATTTTCCCAACAAATCAAACTCAAGGTTTACCCACTCCTTTTCTTTAAGATATTGAAAACTTGTGTGAGCGAGAGTATAAGGAATAATGGCCACTGTAAATTGATCTTCAGTAACTTTAAACGCAGTAAGACTAACACCGTTCACACAAATAGAACCTTTTTCAATAATGAGGGATGCGAAAGAACTATCGAATTTAAAAGTAAACTCTGTACTTCCCTCTTTTTGCACTTTATTCATGCAAATTGCGGTTCCATCTACATGTCCCTGGACAATATGTCCATCCAGCCGGTCACTTAATTGCATTGCTTGCTCCAGGTTAATCAAATCACCTTTTTTCCATTGACCGGCATTTGTTTTTTTGAGTGTTTCTTCAATTGCTGTTACCCTGTAAATAGAATTGTTGATTTCTTCAACCGTAAGGCAAACACCGTTATGAGCAATACTTTCATCCACTTTTAATTGCTGGGTTAAAGAACTTTCAATTAGAAAAGTGCGGTTTGAACCGGCTGTTGAAATGTCTTTAATTTCGCCCAAATCTTTTATGATGCCTGTAAACATGAAGAAGATTTTTATTTTTTAAGAAAATTACTGCTTTTTAAATTCGGTATTTTAAAAAATTCTTTTATCTTCGCACTCCTTAAAAAAAACCGTAAAAATTTATGTTGATAATTGATTCAAAAGATTGCGAAAATATTGATAAAGCGCTAAAAAAATATAAGAAAAAATTCGAGAAGAGTCGTACTCTTTTAGAACTTCGCGATCGTCAATCTTACACCAAACCTTCAGTAAAAAGGCGTGGCCAGGTTTTGAAGGCAGTTTACAAGCAACAAATTGCCAGCGGTAAAATAGAAGTTTAAGTAGCAAATCTACTTTTAGTATATTGTTTCCGGTAAGTTTAAGTTAGTAACTTTACACTTACCGGATTTTTTATGCCTAATACAGAAACCTCTCCTATACAAGAATTTTCAGATTACCTCGCTTTTCAAAAAAGGTATTCAAAGAATACAATCATTTCTTATGAAAATGACCTGCGCGGCTTTTTTTGATTTTATTCTTTTGGAATATAAAATTACAGCAGTAAATGAAGTAAATCCTTCAATTGTTCGTACGTGGCTCGCTTCTCTAAAAGAAAATAAAGTTGCTTCCAAAAGTATTAACCGTAAAATTTCTTCGCTTAAAACTTTTTTCAAGTACCAGTTAAGATTAAAAAGAATAACTGTAAGCCCGTTAGCACCATTTCATCTGTAAAAGTCAGTAAACGGCTTCCTTCTTTTGTTGATGAAAAATCGATACAAACATTGTTGAGCCATGACTATTTCCCCGAAAGTTTTGAAGGGAAGACTAACTATTTAATATTTGAAATTCTATACCAAACGGGCGTGCGCCGCAGCGAATTAATTAATTTAAAGGAAAGTGATATCAATAAAAATTCCGGTACTATCAAAGTACTAGGAAAAGGAAATAAGGAAAGAATAATACCTGTAAACAATCAGTTACTTCGAATCGTTGATGAATATATTGTAGAAAAAGGACATGAATTTCCTGAACTTATTTTGCAGGAACTTTTGGTAAGCAAAAAGGGAAAGCCTCTAAATCCAAAATATGTATATAATATTGTAAAGAATTACCTTGGCGAAGTATCTACTAATCAGAGGAAAAGCCCTCATGTGTTGCGCCACACTTTTGCCACTCATCTAACCAACAATGGCGCAGAAATAAATGCAATCAAAGAATTGCTTGGCCATAGCAGCCTTGCAGCCACTCAAATCTATACGCACAATACGATTGAGAAATTAAAAGAAGTTCATAAGAAAGCCCACCCAAAATCATGAATAACTTAAAAAAATAATCAAAAAATCTTTGAAAAACCGGTGGTAAAATGTAACTTCATAGCGGTAAAAATTTGTTTTATTTTGAAAATTGTGCGACTTGAACACCTCTGTTTTTTATCCCATACATTTTATTCCTCACTTAATAAATATACGACTACTATGAACGTAAACATTCAAAGTCTGCACTTTGTAGCAGATTCAAAATTGGTAGCTTTCATTGAAAAAAAAGTTGCAAAACTTTCTCAATTTCATGAACGAATAACGAAGGTGGATGTTTTTTTAAAGCTGGATAATGTAGCACACAATATCAAGGACAAGGTTGCAGAAATAAGAGTACATGTTCCGAAACACGATTTATTTGTAAAACACTGTTCAAAATCTTTTGAAGAAAGTTTTGACATAGCCCTCGATTCTGTAATTAATCAGATAAAAAGAAAAAAAGAAAAAATGGTGGCTTAGCACCAGAATCACTACTAAATAGAAAGCCTCCGTTTACCGCGGAGGCTTTCTTATTTCCAGTGTTTTTTTCAATTGAAAAGCCCATAAAAATTGTATTTTCATTTGCAATAAATTTTTCTTTTCAAAATTTTTCCATTAAACATTTTCCATTACCTTTGCCTTCCCAAAAAATAACCCTTTGGGAGGGTTTTTTGTGGAAAGTTCATTTTAAGGCTGTAATTCGGCAATTGCCAGTGTAGCTCAGTTGGCCAGAGCAGCTGATTTGTAATCAGCTGGTCGGGGGTTCGAATCCCTCCACTGGCTCTTAAAATTGAGAATATTATTAGTGTCAGATCCAATACAAAAAAACGGTTTCTGAGATTAATTTGGGCAGATGGCCGAGTGGTTAAAGGCGACAGACTGTAAATCTGTTCTCTCACGAGTACGTAGGTTCGAACCCTACTCTGCCCACAAAAGTTTTTTGAAATAGAATAGGTTTGACTTCTTTTCCCGAAGGGTTCGGGATTGTAGCTCAGGGGTAGAGCATCCCGATGAAAAATCGGGAAGGTCGAAAGTTCAATTCTCATCTTAAGAGAATTAAGTTTTTTGAAATAGAATAGGTTTGACTTCTTTCAAGCTGTTGTAGCTCAGGGGTAGAGCACTTCCTTGGTAAGGAAGAGGTCGTGAGTTCAATTCTCATCAACAGCTCTTTTTGAGAATTGACACCATGGAACCAACTTAAGAAATTAAAAAGCGGAAGTAGCTCAATTGGTAGAGCGATAGCCTTCCAAGCTATAGGTCGCGAGTTCGAGACTCGTCTTCCGCTCAAAAAAATAATATTCATTTTTAAATGAATAGTGGATTTAAATTTTTAAAATAAAAATTAAAAACAAACAAAATGGCAAAAGAGAATTTCAAAAGGGATAAACCCCACGTTAACATTGGCACTATCGGCCACGTTGATCATGGAAAAACTACCCTCACAGCCGCTATAACCGATATTTTGTCTAAACAAGGTTTAGCGGAGAAAAAGAATTATGCAGATATTGATGGTGCTCCTGAAGAAAAAGAAAGGGGTATCACTATTAATACAGCACACGTTGAATATGCAACGACCAACCGACACTATGCACACGTAGATTGTCCCGGCCATGCGGATTATGTAAAAAACATGATTACAGGTGCTGCACAGATGGACGGTGCGATTTTGGTGGTTGCGGCTACTGACGGTCCTATGCCACAAACAAAAGAGCACATTCTTTTGGCTCGCCAGGTAGGTGTGCCACGTATCGTTGTTTTCATGAACAAAGTTGATTTGGTGGATGATCCTGAATTGTTGGAATTGGTGGAAATGGAAATTCGTGAGTTGTTGACTTCTTACGGTTTTGACGGAGATAACACACCAATCATTCAGGGTTCTGCAACAGGAGCTTTGGCTGGTGATGACAAATGGGTTGCAAAAATTACTGAGTTGATGGATGCAGTTGATACTTACATTCCATTGCCTCCGCGCCCGGTTGATCAGCCATTCCTTATGTCTGTAGAAGATGTATTCTCAATTACAGGTCGTGGTACAGTTGCTACAGGTCGTATTGAAAGAGGACGTATTAAAGTGGGTGAACCAGTTGAAATTGTTGGTTTGATGGAAAAACCATTGACTTCTACAGTAACTGGTGTTGAAATGTTTAAAAAATTACTTGACCAGGGTGAAGCTGGTGATAATGCAGGTTTATTGCTTCGTGGTATTGAAAAGAGCCAAATCCGCCGTGGTATGGTTCTTTGCAAACCAGGTTCAATCACTCCGCATACAGAATTTAAAGGTGAGGTTTACGTATTGAGCAAAGAAGAAGGTGGACGTCATACTCCATTCTTCAACAAATACCGTCCTCAGTTTTACTTCCGTACAACTGACGTAACAGGAGAAGTAGAATTACCAGCAGGAACAGAAATGGTAATGCCTGGTGATAACACTTCACTCACTGTAAAACTTATTCAACCAATCGCAATGGAAAAAGGTTTGAAATTCGCGATTCGTGAAGGTGGCCGTACAGTAGGAGCTGGCCAGGTGACAGAAATTATAAAATAAATATTTCGGCATAATCCCTTGCGGGAGAAGTTTGAAATGGTTTTAATAAATTTGCAAAAGTACTTGGGCGGCAGCTTAAGTACTTTGCTTTTTAAAATGTTCTTTAAAATAAAGCGTTTATTACTTCAGAAGTAAGGCTTTAAAGGATTTACGGGCATAGTTCAATGGTAGAATAGAGGTCTCCAAAACCTTTGATCAGGGTTCGAATCCTTGTGCCCGTGCGAGTAAATGTGATAATTCGATAATGTGCTGATTAGCTAATGCTAATTATTCGTTTTCAAATTTTCAAATTTTCAAATTTTCAAATTAATTTTTATGAATAAAGTTGCATTATACATTCGCGATTCCTATAAAGAATTGATGCATAAAGTAACCTGGCCAACCTGGGAAGAATTACAGCAATCAACTATGATCGTGTTAGCTGCAACTATTATCATTACTGCTATTGTAGCTTTAATGGACTTTGTGTCGAATGGCGTTCTAAAATTTATTTATTCTTTATTTAAGTAATCATGACAGAAGAAAATCAAGATAAGACAAACGAAGAGGTTGCGCAAGACACAACACCTGCGGCTCCTGACAGGGATACCAAATGGTATGTGTTGAGAGTGGTGAGTGGAAAAGAAAGGAAAGTAAAGGAATATCTTGATAAAGATATTGTGAGGCAAGGATGGGATAAAGACATCCTACAAATCTTTCTTCCGGTGGAAAAAGTTTATAAAGTAGTAAATGGTAAAAAAGTGATGAGGGAAAGGAACTTTTATCCCGGATATGTAATGATAGAAGTAGTGGACGGAAAACTTAGCGGTGAAATGGTACAGCATCTTAGCAATACTACGAATGTAATGCATTTCTTAACTGATGGAAAAGGTTCTAAAGGTGAAATTATCAGCCTGCGAAAATCAGAAGTAAACAAAATGCTTGGTAAAGTTGATGAAATGGCTGATGCCGGCGGAATGACAATGAGCGAGCCGTTTATCGTTGGTGAAACCATTAAAATTATTGATGGACCGTTCAATGATTTTAATGGTGTAATTGAAGAAGTAACCGACGAAAAGAAAAAATTAAAAGTCCAGGTAAAGATATTTGGCCGTGCCACACCGGTAGAATTGAGCTACATGCAGGTTGAAAAAATATCTTAATAATAATTTTAGTAACGAATAAATGAGCCGTCAATTTTGGTGGCTTTTTTTATACCTTTCACAATAGAAACGGTAAACAAAGAAATTTCAGACATTTTTATTCTCTTTAAGAACGCGATCTACAAACACAACCTGTTCTTCCTTCAATAATGGCAAGCCTTTAAATCGCAAAATAACATTGGCAACCGTTGCAACATCTTTTTCACAGTAAACCGAAATACGATTTAAATCTTTTTCTTTCCAATAAACATCTCCAACCTGACTTCCATCAATATCATCTTTTGGAGATGGAACGCCCAGAACCGCCGCTAATAATTTTAAAGAGGTATAATGTTTGTAATCGCCAAAACGCCATAAATGCAATGTATCTAAAACCGGCGTATCCCAGGGTTTCATATTTTGAAAATCAATGTAGTGAGGAATAGGAATATTATTGATCAACATTCTTCTACATAAAAACGGCACGTCAAATTCTTTAATATTATGGCCACTGAAAATCCAATGTTGATGGTTATTGTGCAATTGGCTCAGAGTTGTTACGAAATTCTTTAAAAGTTCCTCTTCATTGTCAGAGCACAAAGATTTTATTCGCAATTGCGATTCGTTATCTTGTTTTTTGAAATAACCGAAGCTAATACACGCAACTTTTGCAAATTCAGCAAGGATTGCAGCTCGCATAGGATAAAATTCTTCAGGAGTTGTGCCTGATGGCAAGCTTCTTGATATTTTCTCCTCCCACAGTTCTTTCCAAACATCATCTAAAAGCTGAAAATGTTCCTTTTCAGAAACCGTTTCGATATCAATAAAAAATAAATTCTCAAGCGCTATTTGGTTCATTAAAAATAATTTGCATTGAATTTACAAAAAAACCCGTTAGCGAAACGGGTTTTACTTTTCAATAGAAAGATAAAATTAGAATGTAACTCCTACAAATATGGTAAATGCCTGACTTCTCCATTTTTCTGAATTATCAATGTCATTGATATTGTTAAGTCCTACTTCGTATCTGCCCCCGATATTTACAAAGGGAAGTTGGATCCACAGACCACCAACAGCAGCCAAATCACCGTTCTTAAATATATTCTGATTGGTATTCAGGCTGTCTACGCTTTGATGCAATAATTCGCCAAACTGCGGGCCTAACTGCAGTTTTACTCTTTTACTTGGACCTACATTTATATTCAATAGTAAAGGAATTTTCAAGTAATCAAGTTTCGCTTTTCTTTGGCTGCCAACCCTAAAAATATCATCATACACATTACTGGTGCTGGTGGAAAATTCAGAAGAAGATTGAACAAAATTAACTTCCGGTTGAAAGCCAAAAGTTCTTGAAAAATTGAACTGCATAAAGCCCCCTAATAAATAATTATAATTGAATCCATCTTTATAAGATTGCCCATTTATTTTATTGATATTAACGCCGGCCTTGGCACCAATTCTGAAAAAATTTTCATGATCAGCATTTGGGTTAAATTTTCTTTGCGAAAAGGCATGTAATGAAAGAAACAAACATGCGGCTAAAAGGGATTTTTTTACCATGACTTCAAGGGTTTGATTTTTAAAATAAATATGAATATAAGTAGTTCAAATGTAAATCAGGCCAGGTTAATTTAATACCAATGGCCGCCAATCCAAATCCATCCTGTTCTTCTTCTTTGCCAGTGGCCTGCTATATAATTTCTATGATTTGGAGGAGCTTTCATCCAAAAACCTTTATGGTAAACATAAGCATTACCATGTCTTATCCATTCTCCATTGTGCCAAATATAATTGGGGCCCGGCGCTACTGGCTGAACATAATGAGGTTCAAAAGGTCTTTGCCGAACAACAAGCCTCGAAGGTTTGCATCCTGAAAGAAAAACAAAGCTTAAAATTATCAGGCTTATAAAAAGTAATCTTTTCATCGTTAAAGCATTTAACTTTTTAGATGAAAGTTTACATTGAAAGTTTAATCTTAGAAATGGGTTTTTAAATAAAAAGGAAAGGACAGTAAACGAATAAATTTGAAAGGTTTTTCTTTTAAAAAGAAACAGGATACCAAAAGAAGTGGAGGATACCGGATTCGAACCGGTGACCTATTGCATGCCATGCAAGCACTCTACCAACTGAGCTAATCCCCCATTAAAAAAAACCGCCGCAAAAAACTTTTTTCTGCGGCGGCAAATATAAAAAGTAAAAAATACAAATAAAATTCTTTTATTAATCGCCCCAGATTTCACCCTTCCCTTCAAGCCAAAGCTTTACAAGCCGGTTCGAAACTGATTTTGGCCTTTCAAGCGGATAGCCTAAAGCCCTGTCCCAGCAAAGGCTAGCTAAAACACCCAGCGATCTTGCGACCCCAAACATAACTGTATAAAACTCATATTCTTCCATCCCATAATGCACTAACAAAGCTCCGCTATGTGCATCTACATTTGGCCATGGATTTTTTATTTTACCCAGAGATTGCAAAATTGGTGGAACAACATCATATATGTTCCAGACGGTTTGCACCAGTTTGTCATCAGGCATATGTTTTTTACCAAATTCCATTTGCGCTTCAAAACGTGGATCAGTTCTTCTTAAAACAGCATGTCCATAACCTGGAACTACTTTTCCTTCAGAAAGTGTTTTTCTCACATAAGCTTCTATCTGTTCTTTTGTAGGAAGATCGCTGTCAAGTTCTTTCTGCATTTCAAATATCCATTTAATTACTTCCTGGTTAGCTAGCCCGTGTAAAGGGCCTGCGAGTCCGTTCATTCCTGCCGCAAAGGCAAGATAAGGATCGCTTAATGCAGAACCGACAAGATGTGTTGTATGCGCAGAAACATTACCACCTTCATGATCCGAATGGATTGTCATATAAAGGCGCATTAGTTCTTTAAAACCTTCGTCCTCATAGCCAAGCATATGTGCAAAATTGCCAGCCCAATCCAACAAACCATTCGGTTGGATATGCTTACCATTTTTGTATTTGCGTCTATAAATATAAGCGGCAATTCTTGGGAGTCTTGCGATGAGATCCATTGCATCATCAAAAACCGGAGCCCAATAATCATGCTTGCTCATTCCCTCTGCATACTTTTTTGTAAAATGGCTTTCAGTTTGAAGCGCCATTATTCCTACTACAAATTGTGTCATAGGGTGAGCAGTTTCGGGCAGTGATTCAATCGTATCCAAAACAAAATTTGGAACATGGCTTCTGCGTTGCCAAAGATTACTCATGTTTTGCACATCAGTTTCAGTAGGCAATTCTCCTACCAGCATTAAATAAAAAATCCCTTCAGGCAGTGGTTCACTTCCTCCTTCTGCAGTTGGAAGTTTTTCTTTTAATTCAGGAATAGAATAACCACGAAAGCGAATTCCATCATGTGAATCCAGAAGAGAAGTTTCCGTCACCAAACCTGTGATTCCGCGCATTCCCTGGTAAATCTGCGATAATTTTACCTCCCCGATAATCCGGTCACCATAATTCTTTACTATATCTTTTACTTCTGCAGAAACAATATCTGCTTTTGCTCTAAACTTGTCTTGAATTACTCCCATAATATAAAATAATTGATATTTTGATTCAATTTTTAATAAAAATTTCAACCGCGATAAAGTTAACTCCCGAAGCGGTTTTTAACAAAAGAAATATTACTCATGCTGATATGATTCAGATCATTTTATACCTGCAGCCTGCCTGTAAAGATACCAGGCAAGCGCTCCAAAAACTATATTGGGGAGCCATGCAGCAATTACCGGATTAAAATTTCCTTTTAATGCAAACACAGACGCAAATCTTCCCACAAGAATATAAAGCACACAAATCAGGAATCCTATTGCCAAATGAAAGCCGCTTCCACCACGGATCTTTCTTGAAGCTATGCAGGCGCCGATTATCGTTAATATAAAAACCGATACCGGTATTGCATTTCGATTGTTCTTTTCAAGTAATAAAGCATTCACATCGCCAGAGCCGCGAATTTTTTCCAGTTTGATAAACTGGTTCAATTCGGGTGTTGTCATCCTATCTTTCATGTATTCATCACGCTGAAGATCCCGTGGTTTAAAATTAAAATTCATATGCATCTCAGTAGTATCCTTCACTTGTTGATGCAATCCGTGTATCGTTCGTATCACCACATTACTGAGCATCCATTTATTTTTTGATGTATCCCATTTTATTGTAAGTGCTCTCAGGTTATAAACGAGGTTTGTTTTATTAAATCTTTGAATAAAAAAATTACTTCCTGTTTTGCTTGTCGTATCATAATAACGGAGACCAGCATACGAAAATGAATCGAGCTTAAAATATTTATTACTTAAGGTGGAAGTATTGACATAACCGCCATAATTATAATCTATATATTTTGCATTAAAATTTGCCCATTTTTCATTCGCCGGCGGGAGCACATACTGATTACACCACCAAAGGAAAGCGGTAAATATAAATCCACCAACAAAATAAGGGCGAAGGAATCTTCCAAAAGTAATCCCGGTACTTAAAGAAGCAATGATCTCGGAACGATTGGCCATTCCGGAAGTAAAAAATATTACCGCAATAAAAATAAAAAGCGGGAAAAGCATCGCTTCAATATGCGGAAGAAAACCGAAATAGTATTGCGTGATAATTTGCTTGTAAGTCAAGCCCGTCTTCGCAAAATCATCCGTTTTTTCGCTTAAATCTACAATTACTACGATGAAGGTTAACGCAACGAGGCAAAAGAAAAAAGTGATAAAAAATTTCTTTATAATATACCAGTCTAAAATTTTCATGCTGCGCTAAAAAAGTAAACAATTACTGCGGACAAAAGTAAATCAAAAAAACAGAGGAATTTTTATACCACTAAGCCGGGGCAGGATTTGTGATATTTTTAAAAAGCAGTAACCAAACTTCTTTTGGTAATTTTTATTTTATCTGAATTCAAACTCTTTTTTTATTTTTTCCATTTTTTGCTACAAGCCCATAAGAATCTTTTATAAACTCTTTCAATTCATTTCGCGGAATCGAACCATCTACCACTATCGTATTCCAGTGTTTTTTATTCATATGATATCCGGGAATTACTGACGGATACATTTCACGAAGCTCAACAGCCTTTTCCGGATTGCATTTTACATTAAACTGCAGTGGCACAACCGATAAAGAAACGAGCAGGAAAATTTTATTATTGGTTTTAAATACCAACGTATCTTCTCCAAACGGAAAACATTCCTCTACGTCCTTTAGTGACAAAGTGAAATCTCTTAACTCTTCAATATTCATTATTTATCGCTTGATACAATTATTTCAATCCCCTTTTCCAGGGCGCAAAACGCCGGTTATCACATTGTTAGTAGATAGCAATAATTTCGCAGCATTCTGAATTTCTTTGGGCGTAAGCGCATCTACATATTTATCATAATTAATAAAATAATCAGGGTTACCTCCAGGGAAATAAAAACGCTGCAATTCAGCAAGCCAGATACTGTTTTCTTTGATGTTTACTTTATGCTGTTCTTTCCATTGCTTCTTCACTTTATCCAAATCTTCTTTTGAAGGACCATGCTCAATAATACTTTCAATTTCATCAGTGGATGCTTTTAAAAGGGTATCCACTTTTTCAGGGCCCGTGGGCAAGGTGAGAAAAAATGCATAATGCTGGTAAGGTATTTTTTGGAACTGCACTTCTGTTCCTCCACCATAAATTGCCTTAATTTTTTCTCTCAAATCCTGGTCAATACGAATATTTAAAACTTCGCTTATCGCTTCTGCTTTTAAATTCAATTCTTCAGAATAAGGAACTTCGCCGCTGTAAATCCTTAATATCAGTGCCTTTGGTTCTTTTCCTTTATAAACATTCACATCAATATTGCCTTTAGCAAGGCGCAATTTATTATCGACGTAATTAAATTTCTTATTTGTTGCCGGAAGGCTTGCAATATATTTTGTCAACAAGGGTTTTATAGAATCTTCAGAAATACTTCCGGTAAAAGTGAAATGCATTTGATTTTCATCCCCAAAATTTTCTTTGTACATCTGCATGATCCTGTTAAGATTTAATGCATCAAAATATTCAACTTTTGGAACAGCGATTGGAGCCAAAGGATTATCATTATACATCGCTTTATATAGTGAATCGATAAAACCAACTTGAGGATTTGCACTTAAATAAACTAACTGAGCTTTATTTTTTTGAATAAAAGATTTGAATAAACTTGTATCAACGCGTGGGGATGTAGCGTACAAATAAATAAGTTGCATCATTGATTCAGCATCTTTTACAGAACAGCTTCCGCTAAAGCCGCTTGACACTTGCGATAAAGTTGGTGTTACACTTACTGTTTTTCCACTTAACGCTTTTTTCAAATCCACTGGTGAAAAATTTCCAACGCCCATGCTGTTGATAACAGAAATCATATATTCAGCATTGTATTTATCATCTAGTCCATAATTATTTTTCCCGCCGGGTCTGATGGCACTCATTAAAAGCTGATCGTTCTTAAAATCAGTATGTTTAAAAGTGACTGTTACTCCATTGCTTAAAGTAAAATCGGTAGTTCCTAAAACTGAATTCTTTTTCGTGCTTACAATTTTTCCAGGAGTTGGAATTTCAGTTAATAACGAAGATTGAATCGCTTTTTCTAAATAAGGTTTCAGATCCTCTTTTTGTACTTCATCATTTACAGCAAGAATTTGAACGTCTGTCGGTAAACTGCTGCTGTCTTTTATTTCAGGTCCTGAAAGAGCAATGAACTGATTTGAATTTTCACTAAGTTTATTGACTACTGCGTTTACATCTTCAAGTGTGATCTGAGGCAATAATTCTTTATAATATTTTTGTTCATTGGCAATTCCGGGAATTGGTTCTTTTGTCAAAAAATTGCGGATGTATTCTTCAATATAATCTGCGGATTCAGTTTTATTCCTTTCATTGTATGCCCTTTCAATAAAATTAAGCATATCTGCTTTCGATCTTTTCAGTTCGTCCTCGGTAAAACCAAATTTTTTCACTCGTTCCAACTCTTCTTCAAAAGCTTTCAACCCTGTAAGGCTATCGCTATTGCCCGTGCCGATATAGGCTACGAAAGATTCATAGCCGCGCGCTTCAGAACTAAAGCCGGAAGCAGCGTATACAAATGGAGGGTTTTCCTTTTGAGTTAATTCGCGCAATCTTTGATTTAAAAGATCAGAAAAAATGTCTTTTATCAAATCTTTTTTATAATCCCCAAGCGTAATGTCCGGCTTAACTTGATGCGGCGAATAAAAAACACGGTAAACAAAGCTGGTTGCTTCTTTATCAGTTACTACTTTCGCAATGCTTTTTTTATACGGCGGAACTTCCGGATGTATTCTTGGCCTTTCATTTTCGGGATTTTTATTCGGTCCAAAATACTTTTTTATAAGAGATTCAGCTTTGGCCGGATCAATGTCCCCTACAACAATCACTGCCATCAAATCCGGGCGATACCAATCGTGATAAAAACTTCTAAGTGTATCATAAGGTGCATTTTTCACTATACTGTCGATACCAATCGGAAGACGATTAGCATATAACGAATTCGCAAATTCAAGCGGATAAATTTTCCTGTTGATCCTGTCCTGTGCGCCTTTTCCGAGGCGGCTTTCTTCTAATACGATGGGCCTTTCGTCGTCAATATCCTCATCTTTGTCTGTAACATTATGCGCCCAATCTTCCAATATCTGGAATCCTTTATCAATGTTGGAAGGCTTGTCTGTAGGGATAGGAAGAATATAAACCGTTTCATCAAACCCCGTGTAAGCATTTAGATCGTTTCCAAAACCAACACCAATAGATTGAAGAAACGAAATAATGTCATTCTTTTTAAAATGTGTAGTTCCGTTAAAAGCCATGTGTTCGCTCAAATGTGCAAGTCCTTGCTGATTTTTATCTTCAAGAATAGAACCGGCGTTTACTACAAGCCGCAATTCTACTTTTTGTTCTGGTTTCTTATTTTGTTTTATGTAGTAGGTAAGGCCGTTGCTCAACTTACCAATCTTTATATTTGGGTCAAGAGGAAGCGTATCATTCAGATTTTGCTGCGCAAAAAGTGAGGAAGAAATAAGTAACAGGAATAAAGTAAATAACTTCATAAGGTTAAAAAATTGATTAGAACAAATATAAGTCAGAAAGATGCAAGGGAATTATAAAAAAAGTATTGAAAATTTGATTGTAAAATTCATATCAAAATAAAAATCCGTTGAATTAGTTGGCTTACTGTTGCGAAGCGGATAAAAGCAAACAATTATCTTTGCAAAATGAGTAAAGTAAGAGTAAGATTTGCGCCAAGTCCAACAGGCGGATTGCATCTTGGGGGCGTTCGCACTGCATTATATAATTATTTATTTGCCAAAAAACACCATGGTAATTTTATTTTAAGAGTAGAAGATACGGATCAAACCCGTTACGTTGAAGGAGCGGAACAATACATAATTGATTGCCTTAGCTGGTGCAATATTCTTCCTGATGAAGGGCCGCATAAAGGCGGAGATTACGGGCCGTACAGGCAAAGCGAAAGGAAAAATATTTACCGGGAATATGCAGAAAAGTTAGTTGAATCAGGACATGCCTATTATGCTTTTGACACTCCGGAAGAGATTGAAAGCCTTCGTGAAACTATGAAAGCAAAAGGGGAATTTAATATTCAGTATAATTTCCAAAATCGGTTCAACATGCGTAATTCTCTTTCTTTGCCTCCGGAAGAAACTGAAGAATTATTAAAAATAAATTTCCCGCATGTAATAAGAATTAAAATGCCGCGAAATGAATATGTTCATTTTCACGACATGATTCGCGGAGAAATTGAAATGCCGACAGATGGCGTCGATGACAAAGTATTGCTGAAAGCGGATGGAATGCCAACTTATCATTTAGCGGTGGTAGTGGACGATTATTTAATGAAAATCACTCACGCACTTCGCGGGGAAGAATGGTTACCAAGTGCACCGGTTCACGTTTTATTATGGGAATATTTCGGATGGGAAAAACACATGCCGCACTGGGCACATCTTCCGTTAATATTAAAACCTGATGGAAACGGGAAATTGAGTAAAAGAGACGGAGAAAGATTAGGCTTCCCTGTTTTTGCAAGGGAATGGAATGATCCAAAAAACGGACTGGTAAAGGGTTTTAAAGAACTCGGATTTATGCATGAAGCATTTATAAATATGCTTGCATTACTTGGGTGGAATGACGGAACAGAGCAGGAAATATTTTCTTTGCAAGAAATGATCGAACAATTTTCTATGGAAAGAGTACATGCTCACGGTGCAAAATTTGATTTTGAAAAAGCAAAATGGTTCAATCATGAATGGATAAAAACATCAGATTTTGAGAGATTGCAACCCGATGTAAGAAAAGTTTTTGAAGAGAATGGAATTACCGTTGATGATGAGCAAAAGTTAAATCATATTATAAACCTTGTAAAAGAAAGATGTACATTACTTACTGATTTTTTGCCGCAGGCAAGTTTCTTTTTTGCAGCACCGAAAGAAATTGATACCGCTTCTATTCTTCCGAAATGGAATGAAAGCAAAATGCAGTTTTTCGCAGAATTGGTCCGCACTTATTCACTTATGGATTCGTGGAACGTAAATGACATCGAGCATTCCTTCAAAGAACTTGCGGCGGCAAGCCGATTAAAGCCGGGAGAGTTAATGTTGCCGTTCAGGGTAATGTTGGTAGGAGGAAAGTTTGGACCAGGTGTTTTTGATATTGCAGCAACGATTGGCAAAGAAGAAACGCTAAAAAGAATAGAACACACTTTATCATTAATGAGGTAATCAATGTCAGCAAAAGATCCTTCTCATAAGCAAAGACCCATTCGCGTGCTGGTGGCAAAAGTTGGTCTTGACGGCCACGACCGTGGAGCAAAAGTAATTGCTACTTCTCTTCGCGATGCAGGAATGGAAGTGATTTATACCGGCCTCAGACAAACACCTGAAATGGTTGTTAATGCCGCGTTGCAGGAAGACGTGGATGCAATTGGTGTTAGTATTTTAACGGGTGCCCACAACATGATTTTCCCCAAAATATTATCATTGATGAACCAAAAAGGAATGGATGATGTTTTACTTACCGGTGGAGGAATTATTCCAAAAGATGACATGGAACATCTGAATGAATTAGGTGTTGGAAAATTATTCGCTCCAGGTACTTCCACTTCTGATATCGCCAATTACATAAAAGATTGGGTGAAGGATCACCGCAGTTTTTAATTATAAAAGATGAATTACAGAACTATAAAAACCGAGTTAGAAAATAATATTTTTTTCATCACCATTAATCGTCCTGATAAATTAAATGCATTAAATAAAACTGTTTTAGAAGAGTTAAGTAATGCAATGGATCACATTTATAACGAGAAAAATATTAAGGGTGTAATCATAACAGGAGCCGGAGAAAAAGCCTTTGTCGCAGGAGCAGATATTTCAGAATTCACAGAAGTAAAAGATACAGAAGGTGAAATGCTATCAAAAAAAGGACAGGATGTTTTTTTCAAAATTGAAAATTGTCCAAAGCCTGTAATTGCGGCGATCAATGGCTTTGCGCTTGGGGGTGGTTGTGAATTGGCAATGGCATGCCACTTCCGGTTAGCAAGTACCAACGCAAAATTTGGACAGCCGGAAGTAAACCTGGGATTGATTCCGGGTTACGGAGGTACTCAGCGTCTAACGATGCTGATTGGTAAAGGCAAAGCGATGGAATTAATGATGACTGGAAATATGATTGGTGCTGAAGAGGCAAAGAGTCTTGGTCTTGTCAATTATGTAGAAACGCCGGAAAACCTTCTTCCAAAAACAAAAGAAATTTTAAAAAGCATTCTTGCAAAATCTCCTTTAGCCATTTCTAAAGTAATAGAAGCAGTAAATTCTTATTTCAACAAGGAAGGTTTTAACAAAGAAGCAAAACTTTTTGGCGAAGTGTTTTCGAGCGAAGACAAAAAAGAAGGTACTGCTGCCTTTCTTGAAAAAAGAAAACCGGTCTTTAAATAATAGGTTGTTGTTCTGTTAAACCATTTTTTTATCGACCACGAAATCGCTTTCTCCTGTCTCCCCACATTCAATTAAATTTGCAATACACTCTTAACATCTAATAGAAATTATCATGGACTACAGAACAGAAAAGGATACAATGGGAGAAGTAAAAGTGCCGGCCAACGCGTATTACGGCGCTCAAACCGAAAGAAGCGTTGAAAATTTTAAAATTGCACAAGACATTAATAAAATGCCGAAAGAGATTATTCAGGCATTTGCATATCTGAAAAAAGCAGCAGCAATAACGAACTTTGACGCCGGTGTTTTGCCAAAAGAAAAACTGGACGTGGTTACAAAAGTTTGTGACGAAATTCTTGAGGGAAAATTAAACGACCAATTTCCTTTAGTTGTGTGGCAAACAGGAAGTGGTACACAAAGTAATATGAATGTGAATGAAGTGATCGCTTATCGTGGCCATGTTTTAAATGGAGGAAAACTTTCAGACAAAGAAAAATTTCTACATCCTAATGATGATGTAAATAAATCACAATCGAGCAATGATACGTTCCCCACTGCCATGCATATTGCTGCCTATAAAATTTTAAATGATCTTACTTTACCTGCATTAGAAAATCTTAAAAATACTTTTGACAAAAAATCAAAAGAATTTATGCAGATAGTAAAGATTGGACGTACTCATTTTATGGATGCAACTCCATTAACACTTGGGCAGGAATTTAGCGGGTATGCGTCACAGTTAGATCATGGAATAAAAGCGATAAAAAACACTTTACCCCATTTAAGTGAACTTGCGCTCGGCGGTACGGCTGTAGGAACAGGAATCAATACCCCGAAAGGTTATGCAAAAAATGTAGCGGAAACAATAGCTGAACTTACCGGACTTCCTTTTGTTACTGCCACAAATAAATTTGAATCTTTGGCAGCGCATGATGCAATTGTTGAAACTCATGGCGCTTTGAAAACCGTTGCTGTAAGCCTGATGAAAATAGCGAATGATATCAGGATGTTATCATCAGGGCCACGAAGCGGAATCGGAGAAATAAGTATTCCGGAAAATGAACCCGGTTCCTCTATCATGCCCGGCAAAGTAAATCCGACTCAATGTGAAGCATTAACAATGATTGCTGCACAGGTAATGGGAAATGATGTCGCAATAACTATTGGTGGCGCCACCGGCCATTTTGAATTAAATGTTTTTAAACCGGTAATGATCTATAACTTTTTACATAGTGCCCGGTTGATTGGCGATGGTTGCAATAGTTTCAATGAGAACTGTGCAAAAGGAATTGAACCAATCAAAGAAAATATCAAAAAGCATGTTGATAATTCTCTGATGCTTGTGACAGCGCTCAATACAAAGATTGGGTATTATAAAGCTGCGGAAATTGCTCAAAAAGCACATAAAGAAAATACAACTTTAAAAGAAATGGCAGTAAAATTAGGGTATGTTACCCCTGAAGAATTTGATGAATGGGTAAATCCCGCAAATATGGTGGGTGAATTACCCAAAAATTAAAATTATAAAAACCAAAAAGGTGCCCTCAAAGCACCTTTTTTCCATTAATCTTTCATTCAAAATATTTACTTTGAATTGCTTCGCGGTTTTTGGCTTTGCGGCTGAAAGGCTTTTTTATCTTCCTCTTTGCGATCTTATCGCGGCCCTGTTCTTTTTTGTAGGCATAGTTTTTTTTTTTAAACCCACAATATCGTGGTAAAGAAACGTATAAAAAATGTGCCAGCAGAAATTTAATCATTGATTATTCAAATTTGACGGATTTGTAGAATTTAATGCCTCAGGAAATTTTCTTGTGGTAATGCATCTACTAACACAAATGGAAGAAGGACGTAATGTCTTCGAAAATAAAAATAATGCAATTTGTTTGTTTGCTACCTTTTTTCCGTACAAAAGCTGTTATTTTACGATAATTTTCGTGGAGGAAATATTTACAAAATAAGCGTTATAAAGTTTGAAGACATACATTCCAACTTTAAGCGATTGTATATTAATTCCGAAATTATTCACATTACTAGTGCCTTTCAACATTACTTTCCCATTCATATCAAAAATGGAATAGTGTAATGGGCTCGTTTGATTTTTTAAGCTTTTTACAAAGAGAATATTTTTTGCCGGGTTAGGATATACTTCAATTTTTGTATTAGTCGGAGGAAGGTTTACCGAATCAGGTGCAATAGACAAAACACCCAAAGGACCGGTATAACTGTATTCTAAAATTTTCCCTTTGTAACTGGAAGTTTGAGATGACATATCACAGGAAACATAAATTTTTAACCCATCGGGAGAAACACAAAGATCCCGAAGGCGGGCTTTATTATACAAATTCATGTCATTTATGCTTGTCATACCAGTAACTGACATGCCATCTGAAGAAATCTTTAATCGAAATACCTGGCCGGCTTTTAAAGAAGGTACTAATAAAGACCGGTTCCAACCCGGAATAACATAATTTTCGTACACTTCAAGGCTGGAACAAGCTACCGTAGGCCAGGTAGAATTATTGGTTCCATATAATGGTCCCGGATTAGCAGTAGTATATAATGTATAAACAGGCGCGCGAAGATTATAGTCAATAGAATCCTGTTCTTCACTTATTACGTTCATATTGGCTAATTTATAACCATCGTAATTACCGTCACTATAGCCGGAAACCAACGGCCATCCATAATCACGGCCCTCTTCGATTATATTTACTTCATCATCGCTCATATCCTGTTGCTCACTGCTGTATAAGACTCCATTACTCCCAAAGGCCAGGCCTTGTGCATTCCTATGTCCATAACTCCACACTGCCGTTGAATTGCCATTTGCATCCACAAAAGGATTATCATTCGGAATCCAGTTTTGCGGATTACTTGCAGATCCTATGGCATCAAGATTAAATCTTAGAACTTTTCCTTCCAAAGTATCTCGTAACTGAGCACGATTTACACGATGAAGATTTTTAAATTGTCCTGTTCCCATATCTCCTATTGTATAAAACAAATAGGAAGTACCACCTACATTTCCTATTGTTAATCTTCCTGAGTTATGGTCGGTGCTTCCGTTTAAATTTTGTATGATAGTTACGGGACTTGAAAGAGAATGTGTCGCACGATCATAAGTATATCTCACTATTTTCGTTTTAAAAAAGCAGCCGCTATCCTGTGTATTTTTAGCTTTAAAGTAGCCCACATAATGATAGACATACGCCAAATAAACCCAGGGTTTGCTTGGATTCGGCCATTCGGTATACATAGATGGATGCAAGGCTAATCCCATTAAACCACCTTGAGGCCAGTTAGCAGCGTTAGTTGCAAAATCTCTTTTACTGCTCAAATCAATTAATTGACTCTTACCACCGGTTTGTGGATCGATTCTGTCGACCAGGTAAGCACTGTTCTCGGTAACCCACAAAGAATCATCGGGTCCGTAAGTGAGTTCCCAGGCAGAATTTAATTGGTATCCAGTATTTACCGTTCTTACTGAAAAAGGTTCATTTTGACAATAACCGGTATTTAACAAAAAGAAAAACAAACTCAGAAACAGAATTAATTTTTTTTTCACGGGGATCGATTTTTTCAATGATATTAAAGATTCAATGATATTAAAAATTTAAAACGTGTATATGTATCAAATATTTTATAACAAAACAAATAACTATTTGATTCAGTCTTTTTAAGCGTTTAAAAAAATAAAAGGAATGTAAAAGCGTTATAAAGATTAATAATTGATAATTTTTAGCTGTTTAAAAAGTTTTTGTATGAAAAATATTTACCCTTTAAACTTTATCATGGGTTTTTTTGAGGGTTTTAAACGGAATAAATTGCGTTTGGGTAAAAGCATGTTTTTTACTCTTAACTTCGTCTTTTTATTTTCATGCTTATTTTTTGCTCCCTCTTCAATAAGATCACAAAAGCTTACTTTTAGTTACAGCTATCAAAATGTTACCCGAAATTCTACTGGTGGTACGCTCGAAAATGGTGATATCATTGAGGTTCATGCGCTCCTAAAAGTGGATGCAACAACTAATTCGCTTTATTATATAGATACTATTCCCACAGGTACTAGTTATATTAGTAATTCACTTAAAATAGTTACCAATGAAGGACTTACCTTTCGCGGGCCTTATACTGATGCCACGGGTGACGATTTGGGTTTGTATGTGAGTGGAACTACCCCGAGAATTCGGGTAAATATAGGTACAGGCGCTACCAATCCTACATCAGGCAGTTTTGGTTCAACAAGCGGAGGAGGAAAAGTAAATCCAGGCAATAAACCTAAATTTTACGGAACTACTTTATTTATTGTTGCGTACCAGCTACAAGTAACTGCCGCTTTTGGAGATACGATTCATCTTACAGGAAATTATTATTTTGATACATCTGGAACAAAAAGAACTTACCGTTTTGATTATGGAGGTGTAAAAATTATTCAAAATTCAGGGCTATGCACTAATTTCTCCAGCGCCAGTTTTACCGCTGATAGCTCATTTGGTTCTGGCATTATTCAAAACCGGACGCTGCCTGCAATAGTACCCGGATATACAAAAATAAACCTGGGTGCAAACGCACCAGGTGATGGTTATTATTCTATCGCGAATAACACAAGTGCGGATGGTACCACAGACAATAGTGGGCCATATAGCCCAACCTCAAATTCTCATCGTGTTTTTAATGGCTTTTGGGATATAATTGGGGATCATACAGGAGCAACTAATACTGCGGCTGGCAACCCACCTGTAGCTCCCGGCACACAAGGGGGATATATGTTAGTAGTAAACGCAGCTTTTCCTACCGGGGAAGCCTTTAGGCAAACGATAAGTAACGTTTGCCCCAATACCAATTACGAATTCTCTGCCTGGGTTCGAAATCTTTGTGGGGTTTGTGGTATAGATTCTAACAGCACAGCCACTCACACACCCGGTGTTTTACCAAATCTTTCTTTTGGCGTAAATGGTGTGGATTATTACACAACAGGCGATATCCCACATGATAATACCTGGCAGAAAAGAGGGTTTATGTACAAAACCGGCCCAACTGAAACCAGTTTCACTATTTCCATAAAAAATAATGCAGCAGGCGGAGGGGGAAACGACTGGGTTCTTGATGATATTAAACTCGTAACATGCTACCCTAATCTTTCTATGAATCCAAGTGATACAGCGTCGGCATGTGCTGGCTGGCCAATTTCTTTAAGCGATACTGTAAAAAGTTATTTTGACAACTACCAATTTTATCGTTGGGAAACAAGCCCTGATGGCGTTACCTGGACGCCAGTTAATGCAGGAAGCTCAAAAGTGCCAAGTCTTGAAAATGGTTTGTACGTTTATCATGTTGACACCCTTTTTGTTCCCACCGCAAGCGACAGTGCTACTTATTTCCGTGTGAAAGTAGGAACTACTTCAGACAATTTAGATAATCCAAATTGTTCAGTTTATAACAGTCAAAAGATGTTTTTAAAAGTTTTTAGTTCTACCTGCGCAATTTTGGATGTTTCGCTACTAAATTTTACAGGTACGCTCGTAAATGATAAATCGGTTTTAACATGGACCTCAGAAAATGAAAGTAATCTTTTGTCTTATCAGATTGAAAAGAGTTTTGATGGGATTCATTTTGTGAGCGTAGGAAAAGAAACGGCATTAAATAAACCAGGTAATGCAACTTATACTTTTACCGATCCCCAAAAAATAGTAAATACAGCTTTCTACAGGTTAAAACTTTTAAATAAAAACGGCAGTGACTACAAATATTCTAAAATTACGTCTGTTTATAATACTCATAGTGCGTTTACGATTAGTACTGTAAATCCATTTAAAAATAGTGTGAAGATGAATGTATATGTTCCTTCGCAGGGTATTATAGAATTTAACCTGAGTGATATTTTTGGGAATATAGTTAAGAAGAAAACCGTACAACTTTATATGGGTAATTCCCAGCAGACTCTGGATGATCTGTATAATTTACCAACCGGGATATATATTTTAAGAGCGAGCTTTAATGGAAATGTTGTTCAAAATAAATTGATCAAAACCTTTTAAGACCCAATTTTAGTTTATTAGTAAACAAAAGAAATATAAGGAATTTCTATTTGAATTTATAAACTAATAAGTAGAAAACTCCCCATTTGTAATTTGTATTAAGTTGTTCGTACTATCCTTTACGCTTCCTGAAAATGTTCCTTGAAGTTTTGTTGAATCAAGTACATCTAAGTTTACAACAAATTCGCCTGTCAGTGAATTGGCACTGTAAATTGTTTTAGAAGGAACGCTATAATTAAATGAAGACTGGTATTGTGAAGCATAATAAGTGCCCGGTACTATCGAATCACCATACAATTTTAATTGAAACGATTGACTGCCATCTTCAGTTTTACCAAGGATATAAAGCACGTTAATTCCTATTCCTTTTATTTGATAAATCGTATCTAAATAACCCGAATAGTTCAATCCACCATTAGCGAATTTCCAATTGCCGGTTGACGCTCTCATGTGTTCCGAACTGTATTCTTTGCTACACGAAATAAGCATCATTGCAGTTAGCAACGCAAAAATAGAAAGTTTGAAAAGTTTCATGCACTAAATTTAAAGTGAATTACCCAGATTAAGAAACATGTACTTCATCATTTATCAATTTTTCAGTTTCAAGGGAAGGGCGTGCGTTTGGACTATTGAAAAATCTTTTTTGAAATACAAAAATGGCAATAATACCAACGGAAATAGAGGCGTCAGCAATATTGAAAATAGGGCTAAAAAATGTAAAAGGCTGGCCACCCCAGATTGGAAACCACGAAGGAAAATGTGTGTTTATAATCGGAAAATAAAGCATATCCACCACTCTGCCATGCAAAAAACCTGCATAGCCATGAGCAGGTAAAATGTGAGCAACATTATAAGGGAAAGCAGTACTGCTTTCAAATATCAACCCGTAAAACATACTATCAATCAGGTTGCCCACTGCACCAGCAAATATTAACGCCACACAAACAATAAATGCAGAATTATATTTTCTTTCAACAATTTTTTTAATGTAGTAAACGCCAAAAATCACCGCTGCAAGGCGAAACAAAGTAAGAGCGATTTTGCCAAATTCTCCGCCAAACTTCCATCCATAAGCCATCCCTTCATTTTCGATGAAATACAACTGGAACCAATTCCCAAATACCAGGTGCGATTCACCGAGATGATAATGAGTTTTTATAAATATTTTCAGAGCCTGGTCAGCAACTACAATAAGGAGGATAATTAAAAAAACACTTCTCTTTTTCACTTAAGGATTTTAGCAGGCAAAGATAATAAAATTGGTAGATGAGGTGGTTATAATACGTTAATTATTCGCCAATCGGAACGATTTCGGTTGAATCGTTTGCATCAGTATTGTGTTTAAAAAAATGCTTCCTGAAGAGAAGAATTCCAATAACACCGATTGAAACAGAAGCATCAGCAATATTAAAAATGTAATTAAAAAAGGAAAATGGTTTTCCTCCTAAAAAAGGAATCCAACCGGGAAGTTTATCGATATGAAATATAGGCAAATACAACATATCTACTACATTACCATGCAAAAATGAAGCATATCCATGTGCAGGAAAAATATTAGCTATACCATCTGTATTAAAACTGCTCCTGTCGAAAATAAGGCCATAAAATAAACTGTCTAGTAAATTACCCAGCGCCCCTGCAAAAACAAGCGCAACACAAATAATATAGCCGGGATGATATTTTTTTTCAATGATATTTTTTAAATAGAAAACACCGAAAATAACAGCCGTCAACCGGAATAGCGTAAGCGCTATTTTTCCAAATCCTCCACCAAATTTCCAGCCATATGCCATTCCTGCATTTTCAATAAAATACAATTGAAACCAATTTCCTAAAACAGGATGTGACTCACCAGGATGGTAATGAGTTTTTATATAAATTTTTAAAGCCTGGTCAGCGATAATAATTAGCGCAATAATTAAAAAAATATTTCTCTTTTTCAACTAAAAAATTTTTATCTATAATTCTTTCATTAATCGATTAATCTTATTCTTCAAAATAAATCCGTTTTACCCTCTGTGAAATTCCGGTCATTATTTCATAAGGAATTGTTTCAGCCCACTGAGCCAGGGATTGCAAAGAAAGCGATTCCCCAAAAACTATCACTTCATCCCCTTCCTTTACATCTTTTATGCCTGAAATATCTATCATCGTCATATCCATGCAAATATTGCCGATCGTTGGAACCATTTTATTTCTTATCATCATTTTGCCATTTCCATTTCCTAATCTCCTCGGATAACCATCGGCGTATCCAATTCTTACAATCGCGATTATGCTGTCTTTTGTAACTTTTGCTTTTCTTCCATAGCCAACTGTTTCTCCGGCTTTCACTTTTTTTATCTGCGAAATGGTCGTCGTTAACGTTGAAACATTTTTTAGATTTTTTTGCATCCTTTTATTTGAATCAATTCCATACAAGCCAATTCCCAGCCGAACCATATCTAACTGAAATTCCGGATGGCGGCTTATTCCCGAAGTGTTGTCAATATGTTTGTCAAATTGATAGTTTAAATTTTTTGCGAGCTTTTCATAACAGCGTTTAAAAAGATTAAACTGCAGGAGCGTAAAATCATCTTCCGCCAGATCTTCACTTGCGGCAAAATGCGAGAAAACGCTTTTTATTTTTATATAATGATTATCAGATAATTGTTTTGCAAGTCCGTCAATTTCGTTTTCCATAAATCCAAGTCTGTGCATTCCTGTATCTATTTTCAAATGAACAGGATAATTTTCTATATCCGATTTCTTTAAAAACTGTGTAAATTCTTTTAATAACCCGAAAGAAAATATTTCAGGTTCCAGGTTATAATTTACAACAGCATCAAATGTGGTACTGTCGGTATTCATTACCATAGTAGGCAAAGAAATTCCGGCATTTCTTAATTCAATTCCTTCATCTACGTATGCTACTGCCAGATAATCGACGCGGTTATATTCCAATACAGAAGCAATTTCATAACTACCGCTTCCATAGCCAAAGGCTTTAACCATCACCATAATTTTGGTAGATGGCTCCAGTTTTTCTTTATACTTTTTAAGATTATGAACAATAGAATTCAAATTAATAGAAAGCACTGTCTGGTGTACTTTCTGTTCAAACAAATGTGCAATCTTTTCAAATTCAAAGCGGCGCGCGCCTTTAATTAGAATCGTTTCATCATGAAAAGAAGAGAGAAAAATATTTTTCAAAAATTCATCTGTAGTTTTAAAAAAAGATTTACTCTTTAGTCGCGAAAAAGCTTTTTCTTCTGAAAAAATATCAGGTCCTATTCCGTAAAATTTATCAATGTTTTTTTGTTGCAAAAGTGAAGCAATCTGCTTGTATAATTTTGCCGGCTCAATTCCTGATTGTATAATGTCTGAAAAAATTACCGTTCTCGTTTTATGTTGTTTCTGTTGGTTTAAAAAATCAAGAGCAATTCCTAAAGAATAAATATCGTTGCTGTAACTATCATTTATAATATCACAACCATTAATGCCGGATTTCAGTTCCAGGCGCATTTCAATTGGATAAAGTGAATCAAATTTTTTTTCTTGTTCTGCTTCATTCATTTTTAAAATTAACTGAACACACCAGCAATGAATTGCATTTTGAATTGAAGCATCATCAGTAAAAGAAATTTTAATTTGAATTTTTTTTCTTTTATAAAGTGCGTTTATAACACAAGCTGAATCGCCCTTTTTTATTTCCTTTATTTGCAAAGTATTATTACTTTCTTTTCCCCAGGAAAATAATTTTAACTGCTCATTTTTTTTATGAAACAATTTTATTTCATGCTTAAGAATTTCATCATCACTGCAAAAAATCAAATAATCAGCATGCTGAAAAAGCAAAAGCTTTTCTTGAATTTTCTGTTGTTTGTTTTTAAAACCTTCATCATGCGCATTACCAATGTTGGTAAAAATGCCAATAGCAGGTTGTATAATTTTTTCAAGATTTTTCATTTCCCCCGGTTGGGAAATGCCTGCTTCAAAGATTGCAAGATCATTCGTTGAAGAAATATTCAAAACACTAAGTGGCACACCTATTTGAGAATTAAAACTTTTAGGACTTCGTACAATTGAAAACTCTTTTTCAAGAAGTTGATTCAGCCATTCTTTCACAATTGTTTTACCATTACTTCCTGTGATACCAATAACTTTTAGCTGTTTTTTTGAAAATCGGTTCCTATGGTAAATAGCCAACTTTTGCAAAGCCACAATTGTATTATTTACCAAAATAATATTAGCCTTCGGAAATTGTGTAACATCTAAACTTTCTTCATCCGTTACAAAATTGCGAACACCTTTTTGATACACATTTTCAAAAAACAAATTCGCGTTTCGAAGTTTATTTTTTATGGCAAAAAAAACTGTTTCAGAAGGATAAGAAATTTTTCGGGTATCTAATGAAAGATAGGCAAGGTTGGAAAAAGAATCGTTCCTGTGCTTCCATTTCCCTTTGCATATTTCGGCAATTTCATCTATCGTATAATGGATGGCTACGTTCAAGTATGTTGTTTGTTTTTAAAAATAGAAAATAAAACAGCCCCTCCGAGACAAATTACAATCACCAAAAGCGAAAAGGCAATGTGCAAATGAATTCCAAAATATTCAATTAACATTTTAACACCGATAAAAACAAGAATAATCGCAATGCCTTCTTTCAAATATTTAAACTTTTCAATTGAATTTTTTAATAGAAAAAATAACGAACGCAAACCCAAAACAGCAAAAATATTTGATGTATAAATTACCATTTTATTTTGAGTAATCGCGAATACAGCAGGAATTGAGTCAAAGGCAAAAAGTATATCAGTGGCGGCAAGCATAATCATCACAACAAAAAGCAGCGTATAATGTTTTTTACCATTAATCCTTTGTGTAAATCTTCCGCTCGTATGATCTTGTGAAATCGGCAATACTTTTTTCAGGATTTTATATACAGAATTTTGCTCGGGATCAAAATCCGATTCCGTATCAACAAAAAACATTTTAATTCCGGTATAGACCAATATCGCTCCGAAAATATATAATATCCAATAAAACTGCTGTACCAAAACAATTCCTGCAGTAATAAAAATAACACGTAAAAATATTGCAAGCAAAATACCTAAAAGTAAAACCCGGTTAACATGAATTGCAGGAATATTGAAGTAAGAAAAAATAAGTATAAACACAAAAATATTATCAATGCTCAAACCCCATTCCATCAAATAAGCACTCATGTATTCAAGACTTGTCAATTGGCCATCTTCAATCCATACAAAAACAAAAAAGAAAAATGCCAAAATCACCCAAAATACTGTTTGATAAAATGCGTGCTTAATTGAAATTGATTTTGCCCTTTTACTCAATAATCCGAGATCAAAAATTATCGAAACAAATAAAACAATTAAAAAAATAAGATAACTCCATTCTGTAGCTGTCATCATTTATTTGTATTTCCAACTAAAGATAAAAATGTAAAGTACGTAAATATGGATTTAAGAATTGAGAGTTTTGCAGCTCACGCGAAAATGAAAACATTAATTATTTGTTGCTTTACTGCTTACACAGATTTTGTTGAAGTATATTTTCTTTTCCTGATCCATTGATAAATAAATCCGAAAATAATAATAACAAGTACCGGTAAAACAAGATTCAGGATTTCCCAATAGCTACGTTCCTCAGTTGTTTTTTTGGGATCGAGTAAACGAAGTTTATAATCTTTTGATTTTGCTTCTGACAGGCCTGCATTATTCACCAGGTACTGAATACAATTATCTACAAATTGCCTGTTCGCAAACTGATATTCATACTGCGTTCCGACAGTATAAGGATTTACACCCATTGGCAAAAGTTTTTCTTTATAAGTCCCGTTTAAAACAATATCCCCATCAGCCACTATAATCATTTTATTACTTTCTATGTTTTCACTTTGAAAAGGCGAACCATAAAAATCCAAAGAATCCATTTGCTGACGACTCAGCCGGTTTTTAAATAAAGAAGTAAACTTTCCTTCCAGCAAAACTCCGGCTATAAGATTCTTCTTATTAAAAGCTGCATCTTCAGGCGCATTACGGTTTTCAGCACCGCTTATTAATGCGGGCGTTTCAATACTTCTTGAATTAGAAGATGAACTTAACAAAATTGTTTTCTTAATACCAGGCGCACTCACGGTGTCAATCGTATTCACAAATTTGCCTTCAACAAGGCCTAAATTTTTATTGATCACACTATTTTGTTTTGATTCAAACAATGGAAAATAATTCCAATGCAAAAATTCAAACTGATCTTTTCCATTAACACTAAAAGGTAAAAAATCACATTGGAGATCCATTAAAAGATCAGGATTAATGCGTATTCCATATTTGAAAAAAAGATCTTCAAGATCCAAATTTCTATCGTAAGCGATAACCTGGTTTTTCATTTGAAGACTATCAACTTCTGCATTCAACCTGTCAATAAAGCACAATAATTTTCCGCCATGCATTACATACTGATCTATTTTTAATTTTTCAGCAGTGGTAAAAGTCAGCGTTGGTTTTACAATTATTAGTAATTTAAAAGTATCCGGCACAACAGGTTCTTTTGCCAGATCCATCATAAAAAGCGAATAGTTTTTTTTCAAAACATTTTCAACAAGGTCGTAAGTTTCCGGACCTGTTGGCTCGCCATTTCCTACGGCATAAGCCACCATAGGTTTTTGATTATTTATAACTTTTTCGATACCATTTGCAAAATCATATTCAAGCAAAGCCTCTGCACTATTAAGTTCTGGTGGTGTTATAAAATTATTGGAGCCGGAATATAAGTTTACAGGTTGTAATTTATTTTGATAACTAACTATCGCCGAGGGATAAATATATTGTGACTGTTCACCCTCTTTTAACTGCACTTTTAAATTAATTGGTACAAGGCCAAGGGATGAAAGTGTATCTGCATAAGTTTTTTCTGTACCCGGAATTTTTTCATCTGCAGAAATTACTTTATAATGAATATTTCCATTTGAATACTCCTGGAATTCCTGCAAAAGTTCCTGTGCAGAAACAGACAATTTTCTAAAACCGGCAGGTATATCGCCTCTTAGAAAAATATAGATTTCCATTTTCTGATCTATATTTCGAAGAACTTTTTTTACAGGAGTTGAAATGGTAAAACGTTTTTCATTTGTCAGATCAATACGTTTATGAAAAAATGAAGAGAGATAATTGATCAATACAATTGCAACTATGATTATGAGCCACCACCATTTTTTATTTCCCGATAATTTCATTATTGATGGATCTTATTTTTTGATTAGATTTTTTTGGGTGGCAAAAAGAAAAATAAATATTACACTTAAAAAATAAATAATATCACGGGTATCAAGTACTCCGCGGCTTATACTCTGGTAGTGAAAATCTATGCCGAGCATTTCAATATAATAATCGGCATTGCCGGTAAATACAGGTAATTTACTGATGGCAGTAAAACCAAAATATAAAACGATGCATGCAAACGCACTTAGTAAAAATGCAATAACAGCATTTGATGTAAGGCTTGAGCACCAGGTAGTAATTGACGCAAAGACAGAAGCGAGCAAAAATAAACCTATATAAGAGCCTGTGATGGCGCCGGTATCAATACCTCCTGACGACGATAAAGATTGGATGGTAATAACATAAAGAATTGTGGGAATTAAAGCGATTATTATGACAGCAATGATAGCAAAGTATTTTCCAAAAACAATTTGCCATTTAGTTAAGCGGGCTTGTTTTTAAAGTTTCAAAGGTGCCGGATTTAAATTCATCTGAAAAACTCCTCATACCTAACGCTGGAATTAAAAAAATAAAAATCCATGGAGCAAGATCAAAAAAGGAACTAAGTGTCGCATATCCATAATCGAAAATATTACTGTCCTTCAAAACAAAAAGATACACGGCATTTACCAGTAAAAATAAGATGATAGTAATATAACCCGTCAGGCTACTAAAAAACTGGTAGAACTCTTTTTTGGCAATTGATATCATTCCTAATAAATCTGCAATTTAAGAGAAGAAAAATAATAATTTCATTCTGTAAATATGCCAAGTTGCAGAAAAAAATTCAACAATAAGACATAAAAGTGTTTTTTGTTTATTTTTTATAAAAAAAAGGAAATAAAGCAGCGTTTTTAAAAGCATCCTTGTCTTTATTGTATTATCGTATTGCTTGATAATCTTTTTTAATTGTTTTCAATTATAAATTCTTATTAAAATCTGAGGAATTATTATTAGAAAGGCAATCTTTCAGACGTTTTTAATATTAATATTTAGATATCAAAACGAACTGAACCTTTGCTGAAACGAACTGCTACAAATTCCCCTGAAACAGGGGATTTTTTTTTATTGAGCGGTCAATTTCTAAATAAAAGCCATGAAAACCAGTTTTATATTCATTAAAAAATTACACGCTAAAACTTTCACCACAAGCGCAGCTCCGGCTTGCATTTGGGTTATTAAAGAAAAATCCTTTCCATTAAGCCCGTCGCTAAATTCAAGGGTAGTATTTACAAGATATAAAAAACTTTTAAGATCTGTAACGAGCTTAATTCCTTTATCCTCGAATTCCTGGTCTTTAGGTTTCAATTCATTTTCAAAATCCATTTTATAACTCAATCCTGAGCAACCACCGCTTTGTACACTTACTCGCAAAAAATATTCATCTGGAGAAAAGTTTTTTTCTTCCATTAATTTTGTTACTCTTTCTTTTGCCTTTTCGCTTATATAGATCATAGTACGCTATTAATTATTTAAATTTGTTATGCAAAGATACCACGGTTTATAACTTTATCAATGCAATGAAGGTGATTCCTCGATATATTTAACATTCAAATTTCAAAACTTTATTTGGAAATTAAGTGGTGTTGGAATTGCTGAATTGTAAAGTCAATTTCTTCTTCTGTAGTAAATCTTCCCAAGCCAAATCTTAATGATGAAAAAGCCATTTCATCACTTAAGCCAAGCGCTTTCAAAACAAATGACGGGCTTTGAGTTGCAGATGTGCAGGCCGAGCCTGAACTCAAAGCTATGTTTTTACTGAATTTCATCATCAGATCCGTACTGTCTACGTTTTTAAAACTCATGTTAGTTGTATTGGGCAAACGATGAACACGGCTTCCATTTACCTGCGTTCCTTCAATTTGCAATAATTCATTTTCCAATTTGTTTCGTAATAGCGCAGTTTTTTCTGCATCCTTTTTCATTTCTATTTTACATAATTCACAAGCTTTTCCAAACCCTACAATTCCCGGTACATTTAAAGTGCCGCTTCGCATTCCTCTTTCATGGCCGCCTCCATCCATTTGAGCAGCGATTCTTACCCGCGGATTTTTTCTGCGTACATATAAAGCTCCAACGCCTTTTGGCCCATAAATTTTATGAGCAGAAAATGCCATCAGATCAATCCCATCTTTTATTACATCAACCGGAATTTTTCCAACTGCCTGCGTTGCATCGGTAAAAAAAAGAACGCCTTTATTTTTTGCAATCGCGCTTATTTCTTTTATCGGTTGTATCACACCAATTTCATTATTTCCATACATGATGGAAATTAAAATCGTGTTTGGCTTTGATAGAATCTTCCAGTTCATTTATATTAATCAAACCTTCGCTGTTAACATCCAGGTAAGTAACTTCCGCACCTAATTTTTCAAGATGTTTGCAGGAATCCAAAACCGCTTTATGTTCTGTTTTTACAGTGATAATATGATTTCCTTTTGAGGCTGTACATTTCAAAAACTCCTTTCAAGGCAAGATTATCAGATTCAGTAGCTCCTGAAGTAAAAACAATTTCATTCGGTTCTGCATTTATCAATTGCGCCACCTGCTCTCGTGCATATATCTACAGCTTCTTCTGCCTGCCAGCCAAAACTATGACTATGGCTTGCAGCATTTCCAAAATATTTCGTGAAAAAAGGAATCATCGCTTTCCAGTACCCGCTTATCAACCCGAGTGGTAGCATTATTATCAAGATAAATGGGAAACTGGAGCATTTAATTTTTAGACAAAATTTACTTTAAAGGCTTTACACTTCATTTTGAGTAAACAAAAGTGTTGGTTTACTTTTGAAAAAAACATTTTATGAAAAAAATTGAACATGTAGGAATTGCAGTGAAAGAATTAGCAGTTTCCATTCCTGTTTTTGAGAAGATATTAAACACTAAATGTTATAAAACTGAATCTGTTGACAGTGAACAAGTAAATACCGCGTTTTTTTCTTTAGGTGAAAATAAAATCGAGTTGCTTGAAGCAGTTTCAGAAGAAAGTGTAATTAATAAATTTATTGCAAAAAAAGGGGAAGGACTTCATCATATCGCTTTTGAGGTAGAAGATATTGACGCTGAAATGGAGCGGCTTCAAAATGAAGGTTTTACTTTATTGAATGAAAAACCTAAAGAAGGAGCCGACAACAAATTGGTTTGTTTCTTGCATCCCAAAGAAACAAATGGTGTACTTATTGAATTGGTGATGGAAAGAAAGTGAGAATAAAAATAAGCGCTAATTGTGTGTTTACTGCTAAAAGAAATAAATGAAAACAAGTGCAGGATTGTTGTTATATCGTTTTAAGAAGAAAGAACCCGAGTTCTTTTTGGTCCATCCGGGCGGCCCATTTTGGAAAAATAAAGATATCGGTTCATGGTCTATCCCTAAAGGGGAAGTTGAAGAAAATGAAGATTATTTGGCAGCCGCAATAAGAGAAACGAAAGAAGAAACAGGTATTTCAATTGATATTTCACCTGAAAAATTTATCCCGCTAGCTAAAGTAAAACAAAACCCGGGAAAAATAATTTATGCTTGGGCCGCAGAGGGCAATTTTGAAGCTGAGCACATAAAAAGTAATTTATTTGAAATGGAATGGCCACCAAAAACAGGTAAAAAACAATCTTTTCCCGAAGTAGATAAAGCCGACTGGTTTGGTTTTGAAGAAGCAAGAAAAAAAATTTTACAGGGGCAAACTCCACTTCTCGAGAAACTACTTTCTAAATTAACCGGAAAAGAATAACAATTCCATAAAATAAAAAAGCCTTTCAGAATAAA
>CAWFFT010000036.1:0-27507 GCA_963815085.1 uncultured Chitinophagaceae bacterium
CCATAAATTCAAACAATTTTTATTTTGCTGATATAATACAGGAGTGGTAATTCAAAAATTGTTTTGATATTGTAACTTCACAGCCGGTTTGATTTAACCTGTTTCAATTTTACAAAGGCATGCAACTAAAAGATTCTCTCTCACTCGCTTTTCGAACAGTCAGGAGTAATAAATTGCGCACCGGAATTACGGTAGCTATCATTGCCTTTGGGATTATGGCTCTTGTTGGAATTATTACTGCCATTGCCTCAATGAATCAAAGTCTTGAAGAAAATTTTGCCGTGATGGGCGCTAATACTTTCAGCATTTTGTATCGTGATGTAAACATCAGGATGGGCGGAGGAAGGCAGGTTAAAAAAACCAATACACGCGCGCTAAAAGAAAAAAAATCTAATGAAAGAAAATTAATTACTTACCAGGAAGCAAAAATTTTTAAAGAGCGTTACTCATTTCCTGCCCGCGTTTCTATTTCGCTGGATGGGCCCCAAAGTGTGATTGTAATGAACGACAAAATAAAGACGAATCCAAATATTGGAATGACGGGTGGGGACGAAAATTATCTTATTGAAAATGGTTATACATTAGCCGCAGGTAGAAACATGAATCAACTGGATGTTCAAAGTGGTAGAAGTGTTTGTATTCTTGGCAACAGCGTTGCTCAAAAACTGTATGGGGATAATACTTTAAAAGCGTTAGACCAAACGATAAAGGCAGATGGAATAAAATACAGGGTGATAGGCGTTTTGAAAGACAAAGGCTCCAGTGCATTTTTTAATGCAGATAACATCGTGCTTACAACTTATAACAATATTCGTCGTCTTTTTCCGACTGATGGTATTTCTTACAACATAGGTATTATGGTCAATAACATCAATGAAATGGATGCCGCAATTGCCGAAGCGAAAGGAACTTTCAGGCCAATAAGAAAACTGGCAATAGACGAAGAGAATAATTTTTATATTTTTAAAAGTGATACCATTGCTGAAGTTTTTAAAACTGCCCTTGGCTCTATCACAACGGCTGCAGCATTTATAGGGTTGATTACATTAATAGGCGCTGCCATAGGCCTCATGAACATTATGCTTGTTGCTGTAAGTGAAAGAACAAGGGAAATAGGGCTAATAAAAGCAATAGGCGGAAAGAGTAAAAGTATCCGTGCACAATTTTTATTTGAATCAATTTTTATTAGTCTTATTGGCGCTGTTTTAGGAATTATTTTAGGCGTTATTGTTGGAAATGTAGTGGGATTGTTTTTGCATACGGGGTTTGTAGTTCCTTGGGTATGGGTGGTTATCGGGATTGTCGTTTGTTCAGCCGTAGGCCTTTTTGCCGGCTTATATCCTGCGGTAAAAGCTGCAAGACTCGATCCGATTGTAGCGCTTCGGTATGAATAACTAATCTTTTTTTTATTTCCTTTCCGGGTAAAGGAAGGTAGCTTCTATAAGCTTTTTTTTATTTGTAGAAGCTTTTTTTATTTTTAATGCGTGTTTATTTTAACGTTTCAGTTGCAAGTAGTAACTTTTATTTTTTAATAATTAATGATTGCTTATTAACTTTCAAATATTTTACTAACTTGTGCGCCACTGCAAAATATTTTTAACGGAAATTGCGATTTTAATTTAATTTTTCTTTACAATTGCATAATCAAAATCTTTAACAATTAATAAACTTAAACATTTAAAAACTAAACCAACATGGCAGATTTAAAGACTCCTGCAAACGCACCAGTAAACGCTACCACCTCGGTGCAGGCTAAAAAATCAAATAACATCATTTCTTTGTTAGCACCTATTATTTGTGTGATAGCCGGTTACGTAATCTGGCGCTATGTTATTGGAGCGGATAGCAATTTTACAAATCCGGATCCTAATGGTGGTTTCTGGCCTAACCAGCTTGGCCCAAAAAGTGATTTTCCCAGAATGTATGAAGGGGGTATTATTGTACCGGTACTTATTGGGTGTTTTCTGATTGTATTCACATTTGTAATTGAAAGATCTTTAACCGTAGCTAAAGCTGCCGGAAAATTTCCAATGCTGAATTTATAAGAAAAGTTCAATTTTTCCTTGCTGATAAAAAAGTAGATGCTGCTATTGCAGAATGCGACAAACAAAAAGGATCAGTAGGAAATGTAATGAAAGCTGGCTTGCGCAAATACAAGCAAATGATTACTGATACCGAATTAGATACTGATCAGAAAGTACTTGCCATTCAAAAGGAGATTGAAGAAGCTACAGCGCTTGAATTACCTATGTTGGAAAAGAACCTGGTGTTTCTTTCTACTCTTGCATCTGTATCAACTTTAATTGGCTTGCTGGGAACGGTTGTTGGTATGATTCGTGCATTTGGCGCTTTGGGTGAATCTGGCGGTGGCGATGCAGCCCGTACTTTATCAATTGGTATTGCAGAAGCATTGTACAATACGGCTTTAGGTATCGGTACTTCCGCTTTTGCAATCATTACTTACAACATCTTTACTACAAAAATTGACGCTATTACTTATGGTATTGACGAATCAGGCTTCACATTAACACAAAGTTTCGCTTCTTTATACAAATAATTTGTGGAATTTTTGAAAGATTGAATCTTATAATTATAAAACAAATAACCAATGGGAAGAGCAAAAATAAAACGTGGAAGTACCAGTGTAGATATGACCCCAATGTGCGATGTAGCCTTTTTATTGTTAACCTTTTTCATACTTGCAGCCAAGTTTAAACCTGAAGATGCAGTAAAAGTAGTTACGCCCGCTTCTGTTTCAAATAAAGTAGCGCCACAGAAAGATTTCCTGACGGTAGTCATCAGTAAGGACAACAAGGTCTTCTTAACTATGGACCCCGCAATGAAAGGTGATGTTCTTGACGAATTAGGCAAGGAAAGAAATATAAGTTTCTCTGCCCAGGATAAAAAAGATTTTATTAATGCTCCTTATGTGGCAGGGCCTATCAGCCAACTAAAACAGTTTGACCAGTTAAAGCCTGAACAACTAAAAGGAGCAAATTTGCCGGGTATTCCGGTTGATAGTACGAATAACGAATTAATAGTCCTGGATATCTGCTGCTGTTAACGCCAGAATGGGACAATCGTTGAACTATCTTATAAAAGGTGATGATGCTGCAAAGTACCCTACTTTTTCGCAGGTTATTGATGCCTTCAAAAAGAATGATCAATATAAATATTATCTTGTTACCTCTTCAAAAAATGTTCCTGAAGGAAGCGAATTGTATAAGAAAAACCTTGAGGATCAAGTGAGTGGCAAAAAGCCGCAAGATGAAGCATTTAAAAATAATATTTTAACATTAAAAATATATTACTATGGCAGAAATGGAAGTTAAAGAGAGTAGTAAAAAAGGGCCGGGTGTCAAAAAAAGTAAAAAGCAATCTACCCGTGTTGATCTTACTCCTATGGTTGATCTTGGTTTTTTGCTGATTACATTCTTTATTTTTACTACAACGGTATCACAGGCAACTTCTATGAACCTGAACATGCCTAAGGATACTAAAGATCCCAGGATCATGATACCAAAGTAAAAGAGTCGGGTTCATTGACCTTATTGCTGGGAAAACAAAACGTAATCTATTATTATTTTGGTAATGATCCGGCAACGATGCAAACGACAGGATATAAAAACGTAAGGGATATTATTCTTAAGAAAAAGAAATCAACACCTGCCGCTGATCTTTTTATTATCATTAAACCCGACAAAGATGCTACTTATAAAAATGCGGTAGATATTCTGGACGAAATGGATATTAATGATATTCCCGGTATGCAATGGTAGATCCAACGCCGGACGAATACAGTAAAATTCAGCAGACAGAGCAGGCAAGCGGTATCAAGTAATTTAAACAATACCAGTGAAAAAATTAAAATATTAAAACAATGGAACGTAATCAAATATTGAAAGCAGATATTCTTGATATCCTTTTTGATGGAAGGAATAAAGAATATGGAGCCTACGATCTTAGGAAAACTTACAATAAGCGAATCACTATTGCATTAATTGGTACTATAGCAGTGATTTTGCTTTTTCTTATTGGCTCTGCAATTGCCAATAAATTAAAGAGCAATGAAAATGACGTTAAGTTAAATACAACTGAAACTACCTTACAGAAAATTAAGCCGAATGAACCGCCACCACCACCTCCGCCACCTCCAAAAACGATACCGCCGCCGCCGGTTGCTACGGTTAAATTTACTCCACCTAAAGTGGTAAAAGATGAAGAAGTGATCAAGCCACCACCGGAAGTAAAACAGATTGAAGAGGCAAAAGTGGATATAAAAACTGTGGAAGGTACTAAGGATCTTGGTATAGTTGCTCCTCCAAGTGATCTTAAAGGAAGCAATGTAGTAGCGCCTCCTGCTGAAAAGAAAGAAGACCCCGATAAGGTCTTTACAAAGGTGGAAATTGAAGCTACTTTCCCTGGAGGCCTGCAAGCATGGTCTCGTTATGTGAGCCGTGCTATTCAATCACGTATTGACGAATTTTCTCCATCTGACTATGGAACTTGTGTAGTGAGATTTATAGTTGACAAGACAGGAAAGGTTAGCGATGTTCAGGCGACAACCATGAAAGGCTCAAAACTTGCGGAAGTTGCAGTAAATGCTATAAGAAACGGGCCTAACTGGGTGCCTGCTCAGCAGAATGGCCGCTATGTAAATGCTTATCGTTTGCAACCGGTAACGTTGCAAAACCCCGATGAGTAAAAGAACCTTTTAACCAACTTTTTAAACCGTCTCAACAATTGAGACGGTTTTTTTATACTGTAACTGTTGAAAAATTGAAACAGGAATTCAATTTTTCTGTTTGTTTACTACAAAGCCTGATGCGCGGGTGTTAAAAGTTTTCCGGCTTCATTTAAAATTTCTGAAGGAGAAGGAGGTGCAACTCTTTTATTCATTACATTTTCAGTAACATAACTTAGTACCTGGTTCTTGCTTCGCAATTCTTCTTTTACAGAATAGTATAAAACCGAAGAAGCCGCCTTCCATGGGGTGTGTTGGGGATTTGTGAGCGCATATATAACGATTACCGGTGTTTGTGTAGCACATGCAATATGGACCGTGCCGGTATTGACAGAAATAACTAACGGCGAAACGCTTATTAGTGCTATAAACTCTTCGATAGAAAACAAACCGGCGACGAAAATGAAGCATCTCCAATTCCATTTTTTGGAATAAATTAAGTTGCAGTAATTAAACAAATACCGACAATTTTTATTTTCAGGAAAATAATTTCTGCAAACGCAGTTGCGTAATCTTATTTTGTTCAGCAGCAGCAATGATTAGTTCGTCATGGGGATCATTATCTAACCGATGGAATAAATTATCAATCATATCTCTTGCAGATTTTCCGGTGGCCGCAACAATGTAGTTATAGCCAAAGTTTTCTTCATACATTTCATTGGCTTTTGCTAATTCGTCAAGCACATCCGGAGGGCTGTTTAATACGCCTTCCTGCTCTTTTAGAGGCCAGTCTGCATTTTTTGCTTTATTTTTTTTGAGAGATTCTACATCTCCAATTTTTATATGAGTTTGAAAAGCTTCAAGCCAATCTGCAGGATTGCAGTCGTACCATTCTTCTTCTGCATATTCCAGGAGGTCAACTAAATCATTAACCGGGAAAATGCTGAGCATTTTTTTGATCCAGGCGGTTGAGCCGCAACACATTCGGAGCAGTTCTTTTTTTTCACTTTCGGGTAAATGATCAAAATCGGCGATTGTCATTATTTTTCTTTTTTTCTGAAGGATTTTTCAGAAGATGAAATTAGCTGTTTGATAAAATTATCTGCAATTTCCAATGAGAAAGCGATATTTTTTTCTTTCTCTTCCCCGTCGGAATTGCCATTATTATTTCTGAAAGTTCTTAATAACAAAAGGCATGCAGGCGTCACTTTCGCCATTATAGCTGCATCATATATCGCACCACTTTCCATATAAATGAATGGAATGTTTTTTTCAGAAATCGAATTCGCTAATAATTTTCTTAATTTTTTATTACATATAGCCGGATCTGTTTCCTGTACCAGATTCCATTCAAAATAAATTTTTCTCTTATCACATATCTTTTCACAGGAAAAGTTAATGCTTTCATACGCTTCGGATAATAACTCAGCATCATTGCTTCTCAGATCTAAAGTACAAGTTACTGTTCCTGCAATTTTATTAGTTGCCGAATCATGAACTGTTAGTTTACCGACAGTCGCGATTAGGTTTCTGTTTTCGCGTTTGGCGTACTTTTCTACTGATAAAATAAACTTTGCCGCGGCAGCCAAAGCATCCTGTCTTTTTTCCATCGGAGTACTTCCTGCGTGGCCATCTTTACCACTGAATTTTAGCTCAATTCTTTTTTGTCCATAAATTGAAGTGGCAATCCCAAAAGGAACATTCGCATCCGCCAGGACGCACCCCTGTTCAACATGCATTTCAAAATAACCCAAAAGCTCTTCAGAGCTGAGGGCATCTTCTTTAATTTTTTCAGAAGAAAAGTTGAGCGATTTTAAAACCTCTGAAAGCGAAACGCCATCTTTGTCTTTAAGCTCAAGAAATTTATTTTTAAATGTTCCGGCTATAACTTTACTTCCTAAATAGTTATGGTTGAACCGTACGCCTTCTTCTTCAGCAAAGGCAATTAATTCAACGTTAAAAGGTGGTTCGATTTGCTGAGCATGCAAATTATCAATCACTTCAATGCCAGCAAGAACGCCTAAAATACCATCATATTTATCTGCACTTACAGATCCATCAAAATGAGATCCGATTACAAATGTTTTCGGGTTAGCAGATTTGCTTTTTAATTTTCCCCGGATGTTTCCCATGTTGTCAACTCTTGTTTCGAGTCCTGCCTCTTTCATCCATGAAGCGATGGTATTATTTTTTTCAATGAAAGCTTTTGATCCGAATAAGCCGCCTGTTGGATTTCTTTCAGTCAGTTCATTTATTCTTTGTTGAATAGTTGAAGCTCTTTCTAAAAAATTTTTCATATAATTTTAAAGTCGAATTAGAGGAATAAGTGAACTTTATTTGAACTTTTTACACGAAGTAAACGAATTTTTACAATAAATTTCTAACCTCGTTTTTTTGCTGTCTGATATCAGATCGAAATAGTTAGAACTCTTCAAAACACTATTGTACTAAACAAAATACAAATTCCTGTTATTTATTTGTTTGCTGTCATCCAAAGTCAATGTTTGCCGATATTTACAATTCTATAGCTGCGATTTGTGACAAAAGGATATTTTTGATGCAATAAAATTGTCTATTTGAAATCCGTAACCTTTCTTTTATTGTTGTTTTTTTTTGTTTCATTAGCCAAGGCTCAAACGACGTGCACTGCTTTGGGACAAAATCCTTCTACCGCGTTTCCGGTTTGTGGCACAAGTGTTTTTTCTCAGACAACCGTTCCTTATTGTGGGGGAAGAGCCGTCCCCGGTCCATGTTCCTCGAGTGCAGATCTAACTGATACAAATCCTTTTTGGTACAAGTTCACCTGTTTCTCTTCGGGAACATTGGGTTTTTTAATTACTCCGGTTGATTTAAATGATGATTATGACTGGCAGTTATTTGATATAACCGGCCATAATCCAAGTGATGTTTATACAGACAATTCTTTATTTGTATCCTGCAACTGGTCAGGAAATACGGGATTGACCGGTGCATCATCAGCCGGAAGAACTTTAAATAATTGCGCCGGCACCAGTTATCCAACTTTCAGCTCGATGCCTACATTAAAAGTGAATCACAACTATCTTTTATTGGTCAGTCATTTTACAAAATTTCGCGCGTCGGAAAAGGGATACGAGTTAAGTTTTGGAGGAGGAACCGCAAGTATTACTGATACAATTAAACCCGCTTTGCAAAGTATCAGCAGTTCATGTGATGCCTCAAAGATTTTTATAAAGACAAACAAAAAAATGAAATGCAGCAGCCTTGCCATTGACGGAAGTGATTTTGCCATTTCTCCTGCTGTTGCCAATATAACTTCTGCAAAATCTTTTTGTGATGCATTTGATATGGATTCGCTGGAACTCGATTTAAGTAATCCTCTTCCTGTCGGAAATTATACAATTACTATAAAAAACGGATCCGACCAAAATACGCTTTTAGATAATTGTGATGCAACTATTCCTGTGGGCAGTTTTTTGCCTTTACAGATTTTACCGCTTGCGCCAACTCCCATGGATAGTTTGGTAACACCAAATTGTGCGCCGCAATCTCTGCAACTTGTATTTAAAAAAAATATTTTATGTAGCTCAGTTTCAAAAGATGGTAGTGATTTTATTGTAACAGGACCAACGGCGGTTAACGTGATAAGTGCATCAACTTATTGCGTAGCTCAGGCAACAAAAACTATTACTGTTAATTTTTCTGCGCCAATTGTGAATGGAGGGACTTATCAAATCATTTTAAAAAAAGGTAATGATGGAAACACTTTAATTGATGAATGTGCCCAGGAAACGCCGGCCGGATCATCAATAAATTTTACGTTGAAAGATACGGTTTCTGCTGACTTTACTTATTCAATAAATAAAGGTTGCAGGTATGATACGGTGCAATTTAAAAATGCAGGATCGAATGGAATCAACCAATGGTTATGGCAACTGGATTATAATGGTGAAAGCACGTTGCAAAATCCCATTTCTTACTTCAGTTCTTTTGGAACGAAAAGTATAACTCTACAAGTTTCAAATGGTTTTTGTAGTGATACTACTACCAAAGAAGTGAATTTGGACAACGAACTGAAAGCCGCATTTGAAACAACTAATATTTTATGTCCCGAAGATTCTGCATTTTTTAAAAATGAAAGTATCGGAAATATTGTTACTTATTACTGGAACTTTCAAAACGGCAATACAAGCGAAATCAAAGATCCTTTTCCTCAGAAATATCCAATTTTACTGACAGAACATAATTATCCTGTTTCTTTGGTTGTTCAAAACGATTTGGGTTGTTTCGATACAGCTGTTAATAGTATCCGGGTTTTGAAAAGCTGTTACATTGCTGTACCGAATGCGTTTACGCCTAACGGTGATGGATTAAATGATTTTTTATATCCGCTAAATGCTTTTAAGGCGGATAATCTTGATTTCAAAGTGTATAACCGCTACGGTCAATTGGTTTTTGAATCACACGACTGGACTCAAAAATGGGACGGGACGATCAAAAGTGAACCCCAGGATGCCGGCATCTACGTTTGGACTTTAGAATATACGCTTCGCGATACCGGCAAACATGTTTTTATGAAAGGATCAAGCGTTTTGATTAGGTAATACTTTTATAAAGTCAACTGTATTATTACTTGCCGCTACATTTTCCTTATTCATATTAATTTCACTTTTTTCAGCTACTGTATGCCGGTTGTAAGATATTCCCAAAACAAAAGTGAATGGAATAAATAATCCTATCAATAATACTTTTAAGGAATATAGCATTTGATTTGCAACTTCAAGAGCTTCTCCTGGTAGGTTACTAAATATCTTTTTCATTTTTTTTGTTTTTTGATTGAGGGATTGATTTAATTTCCTTAGCTGTTTTTTTCGGATAACACTTTTCCAAGATCTACAGTGTTATCGACATGATTAACCTGGCTTTGTTTGCTTATGCTAATGCTGCTTTCACTTTTAGTGTCAGGCATTTTGTAGCTTATTCCGAATACAAATGAGAAGGGGATAAATAATCCAACCAATAATACCTGAAAGGAATAGTTGACACGTTTTGCAACTTCAAGAGCTTCTGCTGCTTTATTGCTTATTACTGTTTTCATTTTCTTTTGTTTTAATTGTTTTTGTTTTAATTACATAACAAAGATATAGTTAAAAGTAGGTACTATGCAAAACATAGTACATTAAGATGCATATTTCCATTATGAATGGTGTAAAATTCTATTTGAATGGTAATTCGAAAAACTGAAAGTGGTTCTTTTTTTAGGATTTGGAACCTAAACAGGACAGTTTTGATTTTTCAATTTTAACCTGAAAAACTTTACCAATGAACGAAAGAATTGAACGACAGAGACGCTTGCTGCTCCTTGCCAATGTTTGCGTTGGCAGCAAGAATAGAAAAGTAAGAATAGTAAACGAAGAAAAAACGAAAGTTTTTATTTACCATTCGATTTAAATGCAGACTTTATGATTGTTCATTTTTCTCGTTTTCCGAAGGTTCATCTTCAGGACGGTTCTCGTTATATTCAATTATGAAATTATTGATGCCGTTGCCGGTAATGATATTCATGTAATTCAATTGAACCAGTTCCAGGATATTGAGGAAAAGGAATATTGCGTGGATGCGGTCATCGCATTTGTCAAATATTTTTTCGAAGGAAATAGATTTTTCAGCTTTAATAACATCCAGTATATATTTCCTGGTTCCTTCCATCGTATAGTTGTAGCTAATAACAGTGTGAACCGGCCGGTTTCTTTTGTCCAGCAGTCGTTGAGCCACTTTTTCAAAAGCCTTCATCAGTTTAAATAAAGTGACCGTTTGTATTTCGGTTCCTTCACCCGCTTCTTCGCCAATAAGGGCCAGTTCTTCCTGTATATTTCCACGTTTGGCCATCAGCATCCTGAGCGCTTCCATTTCGCTCATTTTTTGAGAAGCCTCTTTGAACCTTTTGTATTCCAGGATTTTATCAACCAGTTCCTGTCTTGGATCAATTTCATTTCCCTGTGCATCCAGTTCTTTTCGTGGAATAAGCATTTTTGCCTTGATGCGCATCAAGGTGCTGATGAATAAAATAAACTCGCTGCTTAGTTCGATATTCAGTGTTTCACTGTGATGTATATAATCCAGAAAATCGTTGGTGATTTTTGAAATTGGAATGTTGTAAATATCCAGTTCGTCACGTTCAATAAAAAACAAGAGCAAGTCGAAGGGGCCTTCAAACTGTGGTAATTTTATTTGATAAATTTCTTTATTCATTTAAAAGTAATTCGAAACAAAACGTTTGTTTCATTTTCATCAAGGTAAAAAAAATCCCAATGAAAAGATCATTGGGATAGCAAATTTATTGAATAAAATTACCTTTTTTGAAGTTCTTCTTTTATCTCTGTTAATAATTTATCAGTCGTAGATAATACCGGAGGTGGCGTCGGCTTTTCTATCTCTTTCTTTTGAAAATGAACGATCTTTTTAATAACTACAAATAAAATCAGGGCGATGATAGTAAAGTTAATTACAGCGGCTAAAAAATTACCATAAGTTACTTCACCCCACTTTAGTTCAGCAATATTTTTGGCACCAACTGCATCGAGAGCGGGAGTGAGAATCAGCGGTGTAATAATATCCTTTACCAATGAAGAAACGATAGCGCTAAAAGCAGCACCTATAATTACGGCAATTGCCAGATCCACGACATTGCCCTTAAAAGCAAATGCTTTGAAGTCCTTAATAAAGCTCATAGTTTTGAAAATTTGAGGTGAAAAATAAAAGAAAGGTAAAGTTCGATTTAATCGTATTGAATCAAATATTTAAATAAATGTACTTATTTATTTATTTAAATTTAAAAATCCTTGTAAAATAGCGTTTGGAAGGAATATAATTTTTTTCAACGTTGTACAATTCCTTTCTAAGTTCTTTAGCTGTTTTGGTTCTTCCATCATGGCTCCAGCCTGGAGGCATAAAAAGGTATTTTAATTTTATGGAAAAAGGAATCTTTTGTTGTAGATCATGTGAAATATCTTTCCATTCATGAAAGATAATATTCGTGAGGTGATAAGGTTCAGCTATAGGCTTGGTTAATCCATATTTAACCGGATCTTCTTTTACTTCTTCCTGGAATGTGCCAAAAATTTTATCCCAAATAATCAGCACCATTCCCAGGTTTTTATCCAGGTAACGAATGTTGCTCGCATGATGAACACGGTGATGAGCCGGACTCACAAACAGAGTTTCAAACCACGAAGGCATTTTATTCACGTATTGCGTATGAACTAAAATCCCGTAAATCTGAGTAAGCGAATACATGAACACAATATCCAATGGTTTGAATCCCAGCAAAACGAGTGGAATAAAATAAATAAAGCGATAAAGTGGTTGTAAAACGGAAGAGCGAAAACCGGTTGTTAAATTGAATTCTTCCGAAGAATGATGGGTAACATGTACTGCCCAAAATATTCTGCAAAAATGATCAACACGATGTTCAAAGTAAAAAGCAAGATCTTCGGAAATAAAAAGCAAAAACCAATAAATAAAAGGATTATGCGAAAAGCTGGTAAAATGGAATTGGTAAATTATAATAAGTATAAATAAATAAACAGTGCGAAACAAAAGGTCAATTCCTCCGTTTAGAATACACAGATACAGATTCATCAATGTATCCTTTAAACTGTAATATTTTTTTAAATTAAGGTTACTTATAATTATTTCTACTCCGATTACAATTACATACAGAGGCGCGGTTATCAATATAAGTAATTGTTCCTTTAGCATGAAACACTGATTTAAACCGACATAATTTCTTTTTCTTTAACAGCAAGGTGTTTTTCAATAAGTGTAATATGGGTGTCGGTAATTGATTGAATTTCATCTTCCGCTTCTTTTGCCTCATCTTCACTTAAGCCATCTTTTTGCAATTTCTTCACTTGTTCTATAGCATCGCGTCGGATATTACGAATCGCTATTTTAGCCTGTTCGCCTTCAGCATTACTTCTTTTTACAAATTCTTTTCTTCGTTCTTCAGTTAAAGGGGGCAAAAATAAACGAATGATATTTCCATCATTTTGCGGGTTTACTCCAATGTTTGCAGCAATGATCGCTCTTTCAATTGGCTGAAGCATATTTTTTTCCCATGGTTGTATAGTAAGGGTTCGCGCATCAATAGCGCTCAGATTACCAGCCTGGTTAATTGGTGTAGGGGTTCCGTAATAGTCAACAGTAATACCATCCAACATTGACGGACTTGCTTTTCCTGCTCTTATTTTTACTAATTCAGTTTCAAAATGTTCGGTAGCTTTTTTCATTGAAACTGTTGCTTCGTCAATTATTCCTGTTGTCTCTTCTAACATATCTCAAGATTTTATAAATGCTGCTTGCGCCAAAATTGGCTTTATAAAAGTGCACAAATTTATGAAAACGAAATGATAAAAGGGAAACCGGGAAAGATTAATCTTGTTCTACTGCTTCTTCGGCAATAGTAAAAAATTTATGTGAGGTTATTAAAGGTTTTTCATGAAGATGACCATTAGTAACGATAATTTTCCTTTTTGGCCTGTTATAAATAATAACTGCTGCTAATACAGTAGAAGTGGTTGCCAATGACAACATTACAAATGCAGTTCCGGTAAAACGTAAAACGTATGCCATTACAATTAAGAGAAGATTGGTTGCCGAACAAGCTAAAGCAATAGTTGGATGTCTTAGTCCCATATCCAATAAAAAATGGTGAATATGATTTCTGTCAGGGCAAAAAGGTGAACGGCGATTGATAATTCTTACACTTACCACTCTAAGTGTATCAAAAAGAGGTACTATTAAAATGGCAAACGCCAATGCTGGTGCAGAATCTAAAGGAAGTACCGAAGCAGGATTAGAGGCAACTTCGATAAATTTGATGACAAGTATTGAATTGATCAATCCAATCAGCAACGAGCCGGTATCACCCATAAATATTCTGGCAGGACTGAAGTTATAAATTAAAAAACCTACAAGACTTCCTGCAAGTGACAAAGCCATTATTGCATATAATGTTTGCCCTGAATAATAAAAATAAATACCGAAGATGATGGAAGTAAGTAAACCAAGGCTTCCTGCCAATCCATCCACTCCATCAATCAAATTAAATGAATTAGTGATGACCACTATTGTAAAAAGCGATATTAAAAAAGCGGCTGTAGGAGGAAGGGCGTGAATACCAAGAATACCATAAAGATCTTTTATTTCTATTCCTCCAAACTTTATAATAATCCCCGCAGCAATTAACTGTCCCACGAACTTTTTTGTAGCGGTAAGAATCAGGATGTCATCTTTTATTCCCATAAAAAAGATGATCATAATTGCTGCCATGAAATATTGAAGAACTGAAGTTTCGGAAGGAGGAACGCCTATGAGTGTCGCGAAAATGAAACCTGCAAAAATTCCTAAGCCACCTAAAGTGGGAATAACCATATTATGTACTTTTCTTTCACCTGGTACATCAAACAGCTTTTTATCTTTCGCAACTTCAATTATTACGGGGATAGAAAAGAATGTAATTAAGAAGGCTAATCCGCTGCTAAAAATTATATTCTCCATGCAATGGTGGGTTAAAAAAGAAACCTTTTACAAATGTATACTTTTGTTTATCTTAAAAACAAAATAGCATCAATTTTTATATAACGAAAAAGAATTGCAGTTATTTTGTTTTTGGTTTTTCTAATTTATTCATCCGGGCCGCCCGCTATTACGGAACCGCTCATTTTTTTCAAAGGATTTTTGTGATTTTCATCGAAAAATGCCTGGTTTTTCAGGATATCCAATGCTCCAAAAGTTGCTGCAGTAAATGAAGCTGCATCGGCTTTATTTTTTCCGGCAATATCCAAGGCTGTTCCGTGATCAGGGCTGGTCCTTACTACAGGTAATCCCGCAGTATAATTTAATCCTTCTCCAAAAGCCAGTGATTTTAAAGGAATCAGACCCTGGTCGTGATACATTGCCAAAACCGCATCAAAACGATTTTGATATCCCCGGGCAAAAAATGCATCTGCACTAAATGGTCCTGATACGATCATGTTATAATGCTTCGCTTCCACAACAGCCGGCCTGATAATTTCCATTTCTTCTGTTCCAATCAGACCTTCATCTCCTGCATGCGGGTTTAATGCAAGCACTGCAATTTTAGGCTTTTCTATATTGAAATCTCTCTTAAGAGAAGCATATAAAATGTTGATCTTACTTAAAATATTTTCCTTTGTAATAAATTGAGCCACATCTTTCAATGCTACATGTTCTGTGACCAATCCCACCCTGAAATCACCAGCCGCTAACAACATCACCACATCTCTTTGTTGGAAATAATCTTTGAAAAAAGGAGTGTGACCGGTATATGGAAAATCCTGGTTGTGTACATTTTTTTTATGTATGGGCGCGGTAACCAAAGCTTCTATTTGTCCATTCTTAAGAGCTTCACTTGCAGCCATCAGGCTTTTTACCGCATATTGTCCTCCTGTTTCGTTCAACTCTCCGGGGTTTATTACCACGTCCTCATCCCAGCAGTTATAAATATTAACTTGTTTTGAATTGATCTTACTAAAATCCTTTAAACTTGTAAAGTTGAAATTAACGTCGGGGATACTTTTCCTATAGAAATTAATGACTTTATTACTGGCAAAGATGACAGGCGTAAAAAGTTCATGAATTCGGTTATCTGAGAGCGTTTTTATAAGCAATTCCGGCCCGATTCCATTAATATCACCGGATGAAAATCCGATAACCGGCTTATAATCTGTTTTGATAATATTGCTCAAAATATTTCAGTTTGCATGGAATTGCAAGATAATTAATTATGCCCGATTTAGTAAATTAATAAATACGAGGTTAATAAATATTTACCATTTGTTATTGCCTACGTAATTTTCTATAGGCATTCTGTTTGAAATGCTTCTTGCCAGTGTCATTTCATCTGCATATTCAAGTTCGCCGCCAAAGGAAATACCGCGCGAAATGGTAGTAATTTTTACAGCAGCGTCTTTTAATCTTTTACTAATATAATAGATGGTAGTATCACCTTGAATATTAGGGCTTAAAGCAAAAACAAGTTCTTCGGTTTTTTCTTCGTTTACCCGTTTTACCAGGGAGTCAATTTCTAACTGATCAGGCCCTATGCCATCTAAAGGAGAAATGATTCCACCGAGTACATGATAAAGACCGTTGTATTGTTGGGTACTTTCAATAGCAATTACATCACGAATATTTTCAACCACGCAGATAATCTGTTGGTGGCGGCTACGATTTTCGCAAATGTTACATAATTCTTTATCCGCAATATTTTTGCAGCGGGAACAAAAGTGAATTTCTTCCCTCATTTTTAAAATAACATCACTGAAGCCTTTAACATCATTTACTTCTTTTTTTAAAAGATAAAGAACCAGGCGCAAAGCAGTTTTTTTACCAATACCGGGTAATTTTGCAAATTCATTTACCGCATTTTCTAAAAGAGAGGAGGAAAAGGTCATTCTGCAAAATTAAGAATTACAAGTGTGATTTGAAACGAAGCATCTGCAAGTAAACCAACAATTAAGACGTTTTTTATTTTTTAAAAAACTGATTTGCGGTAGTCAAAACTTTACAAAATAATGTCTGCTTCATTGTCCCAATCAGCCCGGATAGAAAGTTTTTTAGGAATCGGAGTAACTATTTCAGGTTGTTTTTTAAGTTGATAATTACCTGGATCCCACGTTCCGTTGTCATTTTTATCGTCCAGGATTCTTAGTTCATATTCACCAGGTTCAAACAATTTCCTGGTGAAGGTTTGAGAAGTTAATTTGAAAGAATCTACTATTTTATTGTCCTTTACAAATTGCAAAACCGGGTGCGCAATTTTATCTAAATTGGTAAAATTTAATTTTATGCTTCCGTATTCATTCTCGGCTTTTGTTTTAAAGCTAATGGTATCAGGTTTCAAAAGTTCATCTCCTAAAGTATCTATAGCAAAATCTTTTTCAATCAATAGCTTATATTTAGTGTCTTCTTTCCAGTTATTGTTGATAGTAATTTCCCTTTGAGAAGTATCTATCGAAACAGAGGTAGCCGGAATTGGATTGAATAACGTATCTGTCAATTTTATTTTGGAAGAATCAAAGTTTTTTAATGGAACAGGAAAAGTAAGAGTAAGAGGAGCTAGCAAATCCTGAGAACCTCCTGAAGCAGAGGTAGTATATTTTAATATTTTTTCAGCAGCTTTCTTAGCCGTCAGTGCGGCTTTTGAAACCGGTTTTACATTTTTTTGTTCTGAATAAGCATACAATTTTACCGGCTTCACATCAGTTGAAATATGAATAGCGCTATCAGCAAAGGCAAAAAGTTGTGAAGGGTTATTATACATTTTTTGTCCCCCTTCAGCGGATAAAGCATATAAATGATAAATGCCGGGGGCAAGGTATTTAAAATGAAAATTTCCAGAAGAATCAAGCCTTGTAACATATCTGGGCTTCTCTTTATAAACAGCGGAATCATCTAAATTTTTATATAACAGAGCAAGCAAAGTGCTATCTGCTTTTCCTGTTTCAGCAAGAATTACGCTTCCATTAAAAGTGAGTGAATCAATATAAGAGCCTGTAGAAAAAACATAAGTGTAATCATGCAAAGGATTGTTCTCATTTATATCCTGTATCGCATCGCCTAACTGAAAACTATAGGTAGTATTTGGTTGAAGTGTGTCACGGATCTTTATGCTAACGGTTTTTAATTTTGAAGTTACATTAGGTGTTATCTTAGGTTCAGGAGTCACTAACAAATTTTTTTGAAGATCCTGTAAATGTATATATTCATCAAAAGTTAAAACGATCCTGTTTGCTGTAAAATGAAGTGTCCGGTTGGGTGGCGTTGCATTTAATAAAACGGGAGGAGTGGAATCTCGTGGCCCTCCGGTTGGCATTCCAATTTGAGCACATCCGCTTCCCAAAACAGAAAGAAAATAACAAAAAGCCGCCGCCGCTAAAATTATTATGGAATTATAAATCTTCATTTCAGAAAAGCAAACTTAAATGCTTTGAACGGATATTGATTTTTCTGCATCCTAAATTAAAATTAAATCTCCTGTTCTTCTTCAATTATATCATGCAGTGCGATATGAATTTCATTTTCTTTTACAAAATTGCACCAGGTGCAATCTTCTTTTCCGCAGCCTGTATAAAAATCTCTCGCCTGTATTTTATTCCAAACTTCGGTTAATTGTTGCTTTACTGTTGTAATGTCTGAAGGTTCAATATAAATTTTTCTTTTTTGAAATCCTTTTGATTTATCCGGTTCTACAAAATCAAATTCTGCACTTACCACTTTCCAGTCTTTTCCGTCCATATTATCGATTAAAATTTTATAGAACACAGCTTGTCGCCAATAATCTCCGCCAAGAGGATTATCGGCATTTGGTGCCAGTAATTTTTTCTTTGTATAATCGCTGTTTACATCGCCGGTTTTGTAATCCACCACATTCACTTCTTTGCCGCTGAATTCCATTTTGTCAATTTTTCCTTTTATAGGAATTCCATTCACTACATTTTTAATGTTTCTTTCTACAGCTACTATTTTGTTGCAAACGGGAATGTATTCATCGTAATAATCGCCCAAAACAATTTCTCCCTGTTCCATTCTTCTTGAAAAAGATTCGGGAGTGAAATTTTCACGATGCCTTTTCAGGTACCACTTAAAATGCTCTATCATCTTTTCTTTAGGAGGAAATTGTTGTTGCTCGCTTTTTTGCATTTCTTCGAAAAGCTTCTGCAATGCATAATGCACGGCACTTCCGAATTCGAGTGTTTCTGATTTTCCTGCAGGAATCCGGATCAGGTTTTTGTAATAAAAACCGAGCGGGCAGTCAAGATAATTGTTCAGGGAAGTTACGTTCATCACGTACTTTTCGAGAACGGAATTGATAAAATCATCTTCACTTTTATCAATTTCAGGCGCTTGTGGAATGTAATTCAGAATTTCAAATTCCATCAATTCTTCTTCAGGGATTTTGATGGAATTAATTTTTAAATCGCTGCCTTCTATTATTTCTGCGATAAACATTGAATGCTCTGCATCTTTTCCATCCGGACGCAATTTGACATAAGAGATGCATAAATTTTTTTCCGCTCTTGTAATCGCCACATAAAATAACCTCCTTAATTCTTCCTCTGCACTTCCTGAAGGAAGAGAAGAAAATAATGTGTCAGGAAGTTTGTAACCATCATTAGGATTATTTTTCTTCTCCCACAAATGTGCATTCATTCCTGTGATAAAGACATGTTCAAATTCCAATCCTTTTGAACCATGCGCGGTTAACAGGTTTACGCCGGCGCTATTTCCCGAATATTGAATAAGAGGTAAAGGCAATTTTTCTTTTTTCATCAGCTCAATTACTTCCATCAAACCTTTCAAATCCAAAGAAGGATTGCGTGCTGTTGCCTCTTTTACAAAATCAAAAAAGCCGGTAAGAATCTGTAGCAGCCTGATTTTATCTTTATTTTTCATGATGTATGAAAGCACGCCGGCCTCAGAAATTACTTTTTCAATAAGCGTTTGTAACGGTACGTTCGCCACGTCTGCAATAAGTTGTTCCAGCTTTTTGCTGAAATCTATTAAAGCAGGATTAATACCAGTATCAAAAAGATCTTTGGCAATTGCGTTGGCTTTTTCAAACAATAATTTCCTGAGGGAAGTACGTTGGCCACTATAATTTTTACTGTTTACTTCTACCGTAAGTTTGGCAATTTCTATCGGTGGAATTTTATAAAAATCAAAATGCAAAATGCCAAATAAAAGTTCATCGCCTCCAAAAGGAATGTCGTGCTCAGCAGTAAGATATCTTAAGATCTGAATTATTTTTTTAGCAAAAGGGTCATCAAGAATATTGATGCTTTTTTTTGAATAATAGGGAATGTTTTTCAGCCTGAAATATTTCATCAACTGCTCTCCGTAATTATTTTCTTTATAAATAACCGCGATCTTTCCTGGCTCAATTCCTTCAGTGATAAGGTTTTCAATCTTGTTCGTTACATCAGCCATTTCATCTTTTATGCTGTTGTATTCAATAATTGCAGGACTATCAATTAATTTTTGTAGTTCTTCTTTTGAACACTTTAGTTCTTTGGTAAGCCCGGGAAATTTATGAATTAGCCTCTCCGCATTTCTGTCGATCAAAGATTTTGAAACATCGAGAATGGGTTTTGTAGATCGGTAATTATTGGTGAGGACAATCTTCAAAAGCCCTTCGTAACTTTGGGCAAAATTTTCCATGTTCTCGACGTTTGCGCCCTGGAAACGATAAATACTTTGATCATCATCACCAACGACAAAAACATTGGGCTCATCCCAAAAATCGATCAACAGTTTTACAATTTCATTCTGTGTTCCGCTTGTATCCTGGTATTCGTCCACTAATACATATTGAAATCTTTCCTGGTAATCGGCTAACACGTTTTTATTTTCTTTGAAAACGGAAATAACCCAATTGATCATATCGTCAAAATCATAAAGATTCTGTTGCTTCATCAGTGTTTGAAAATTATCAAATTCATTTACTGCAGCACACAGCTTTTTCATCCGCTCTACTTCGTTAAAATAGTCGCGGTTTATAATCGCCAACTTCTTTTTCATATTTTTTTGAAGCTCTTTTATATTTATAAGTTTCGTCGTCTTTGATCTTTTCCAAATAAACATCAATCCTTTCAATAAGGTATGCTGGCGTCCATCCTTCTCTTTTCATTGCTGAAAATAACTTCTGGAGGTTTTTTATTTCATAATAAACATCACCCCGGTATCTTTTTAAAGGATTATTTTTTGGCAGATTGTCAATAAGCGTTTTGTAAAGCTGAACTTTTTCAAGGTCAGAAACAGGATTAAGCGCAGGCTTTTCAAAGAGTGATAAATTTTGTTGTATCACTTCATTACAAAAACCGTGGAATGTATAAATGTTTACTTTATAAGCATCAGGGCCAATAAATTGCAATAATCTTTTGCGCATGGCAATAGCGCCGGCGTCAGTATAAGTAAGGCATAAAATATTTTGGGGAATCGCGTCAGTGTCTAACAAAATTTTGCCAATTCTTGCAGCCAGGATTTGTGTTTTTCCTGTTCCGGGACCGGCAATTACCATCACCGGCCCTTCGATTGTATCTACTGCTTTCTTCTGCTCTTCGTTAAGTTGTTGGTATTCTTCCCTGAACTTTTTTAATAAATTTTCTCTGTAATTTGGCATGTAACGAAGATAGATTTTTTTGCTGCCGGTTAAACGAATTTTCACAGATTATTCTAAATAGAAATCGTGCATATAAGTTCGTTTACCGGAAGTTTTTTCTCTATGAAAACAGTTCCGGCCCTTTATTATTTCTATGAGGAATTTTTCCAAGATGCTTATATGCTTTTTCTGTAACTTCTCTTCCCCGTGAGGTTCGCATTATAAAACCTTCCTGTATTAAAAAAGGTTCATACACTTCTTCCAATGTTCCGGATTCTTCGCCAACAGCGGTTGCAATCGTTGTTATGCCAACAGGGCCACCTTTGAATTTTTCAATGATAGTACTTAAAATTCTGTTGTCCATCTCATCCAATCCATATTCATCCACGTTCAAAGCTTTTAATGCATGTTGCGTAATTCTTAAATCAATCACTCCGTTAGAAAGAACTTGCGCAAAATCACGAACTCTTCTTAATAATCCATTCGCAATTCTTGGCGTTCCGCGGCTTCTTCCGGCGATTTCTGTTGCAGCATCTGAAGTGATTTTTGTTTTTAAAATAGAAGCGGAACGTAAAATGATCTTTTGTAAAGTTGCGGTATCATAATACTCCAACCTTGATTTAATGCCAAATCTTGAAAGCAAGGGTGCTGTCAATAAACCACTTCGTGTGGTTGCGCCGATTAAGGTAAACGGATTCAAATTAATCTGAACACTTCTTGCGTTTGGTCCGGTGTCGATCATAATATCAATCCGGTAATCTTCCATTGCGGCATACAAATATTCTTCAACCACATTGCTTAATCGATGAATTTCATCAATAAATAAAACATCGTTTGTTTCAAGGTTGGTGAGTAAACCGGCAAGGTCTCCGGGTTTTTCAATAACCGGCCCGCTGGTTTCCTTAATATTTACCCCCAGTTCATTTGAAACGATGCGGCTTAGCGTTGTTTTTCCAAGCCCCGGAGGGCCATGAAATAAAATATGATCAAGGGCTTCTTCCCGTTGTCTTGCTGCTTTTATAAAAATGCGTAAGTTTTCGATGATTTGTGCCTGGCCACTAAATTCTTCAATCGCAGCGGGCCGGATGTTATTTTCAAATTCTCTTTCGGCGGCGGTTAATACTTCTTTTTCTTTATTTAGACTTTGGTTTTGCATTAAATTTTTTTTCTACCTTGTAAAACTAAAGTTTTTAAAGTTAAAATGGATTAAGCTACTTTTACATTAATCTTTGCACCTTTTAAACGCTACTTTTCGCCACTAATCAAGTCCTGCCTGTTGATGCTGCTTTTTACAAATAAATTTGCATAATGCAAAAGAGAATTTACAGATATTGGTTGTGCCAGTTTCTTGGCTGGGGCGGCTGGACTTTACTGAATCTTTCTTTCTTTTATTTTTTGATGCAGGATGTTTATTGGAAATCAGCGAATAGAAGACATCTTCTTTTAGCAATCCTTTTTATCGAATTTTGCTGGTATATAATTGCTACTCATTTACTGCGGTTTGTTCTTAAAAAAATCGGCTGGATATATTTTTCAACCCAAAAAGTAATTGGCTTATTTATTATAAGTGTACTGCTCACCGGGCTGCTTGCTTATTATGGTGCAAAATCGACGGCGCTTGTGACGGGATATTCTTTAGTGCAATACGAAAAAAATCAAAATTTAAAAGAAGCTGTTGAAAAAGAAAAAAACCTGGGGGTTGCAGGAAGCAGGTATTATTTGGCTAAAAAGGACAATCCCGCAGATTCGGTAGGTTATCAATCTTTTCAGAACATCAAAAGAACAACCGGATGGTACAGGGACAGCAATGGTGTATGGAACTATCAGGAACAGAACCGTGGCCGCTTTTGGTGGGATATTATTTTCACTTTTATTTTAATTGCTCTTTGGTTATTGCTTTATATGGTGTGGCATTATTTGGAAAGAAACCGTAAAGATGAAGTGGACAGGTTGAACCTTGAAAAAACGGTGAAAGAACTGGAACTAAAAACCATTAAATCACACATTAACCCTCACTTTATTTTTAATTCTTTGAACAGTATTAGAGCTCTTGTTGATGAAAATCCCAAACGGGCAAGAACTGCAATTACTGAACTTTCAAACATTTTAAGAAGCAGCCTCCAGGTTGAAAAAATGGAAACAGTTCCGTTGCATAAAGAACTTGATATTGTAAAAGATTACCTGGCTTTGGAACAAATGCGCTTTGAAGAAAGATTAAAAGTAGAAATGGATATAGATGAAGATACGCTGGAGCAACAGCTTCCACCAATGATGTTGCAAACCCTGGTTGAAAACGCCATTAAACACGGCATCAGTAAAAGAATCAACGGTGGAACGATAAGAATAATTTCAAGATTTACAAACAAAGATTTTGAATTAATAGTTCAAAATTCGGGCGTTCTGGAAAAGAAAGAAAATGAAGGTTTCGGTTTTAAAAGCACCCGCGACAGGCTAAAGTTTTTATGTAACGGCCATGCTTATTTTAAAGTAGAAGAAATTGCCGGAACTAAAGTGCAGTCTAAAATTGTAATGCCGGTTGAGTATTAAGTGATAAGTAATAAGTTTTAAGATGCTAAAAGTTATTTTAATTGATGATGAAAGGCTTGCACGGAGTGAGCTAAGGAGAATGCTGGATGAATTTTCGGATGTGGAAATTATTGGAGAAGCAGCAAACGCTTCAGAAGGAATTGAAAAGATAGAAAGTTTAAATCCGGATTTAATCTTTTTGGATATTCAAATGCCGGGTAAAAGTGGCTTTGATCTCTTGAGTCAATTGGACAAAGCGCCTTATGTGATTTTTGTAACGGCTTATGATGAGTACGCTTTAAAGGCTTTTGATGTAAATGCACTGGACTACCTCATGAAACCGGTTGAACCTCAAAGGCTGGCAGAAGCTCTTTTAAAAGTCCGGCAAAAGACCGAGGAAGAAATGCTATCCTATAATAACCGCGGTATTTTGAGTGAGAATGACCAGGTATTTGTGAAAGACGGAGAGCGTTGCTGGTTTGTAAGACTTTCAGAAGTAAGGCTTTTTGAAAGCGTAGGAAATTATGCAAAGGTTTTCTTTGGAACTAATAAACCACTTATCTTAAAATCCTTAAATGCGCTGGAAGAAAGATTGGATGAAAAAGTTTTTTTTCGTGCGAACCGCAAACATATTATCAATCTTAGAATGATAGAAAAAATAGAACCTTATTTCAATGGCGGACTGTTACTTGACCTTGCCGGCGGTGAAAAAATTGAAGTGAGCCGGCGCCAAGCCGTGAAATTCAAAGAAATGATGAGTTTGTAACTTTTCTTTTAAGAAATATTACTACATTCATTGTTTATTTTTTCTTATGAAAAATTTACTTTTCCTTTCAGCGATAGTTTTGTTTTCCTGCAATCAACATTCGGCGAATACTGCTGCCTTAAATAAAAAGATTGATAGTTTACAAATCGAGTTGAACTAATTCTTATAAACCAGGTTTGGGCGAGTTCATGTCGCAGATTCAAATTCATCATGCAAAACTTTGGTTTGCCGGAAAATATGAAAATTGGCCATTGGCTGATTTTGAAGTTGGAGAGATACAGGAAGCATTAGATGATATTCCAAAATTTTGTTCAGACAGGCCCGAAGTAAAATCAATTGGTATTATTGATCCTGCGATGGATAGTCTCTCTGGAGCAATAAAAGCGAAAAATGAAACGAGGTTCGACAGTAGTTTTACACTTTTAACGGCAACGTGCAATGATTGTCATAAAGCCACGAATCATGGCTTCAACTTGATAAAAATCCCTGAAATTCCACCTGTTTCAAACCAGGTTTTCAGGCCCCAGTAAAAATTTAATTTAATACTTTCAGCGGAACGGAATGGACAGCAGAAGCTATTTCGGTAATTAATGATTCATCCTTTTCTATCGCGTTTCCTACAACAATCACGTCTGCGCCGGCTTTACAATTGAGATAAGCTTTTTCAGGTTCTTTTATTCCTCCGCCAATAATTAAAGGCACTTCAATATTTTTAGAAACCAGTTCAATCATGCTTTCTGTTATTGGAATTTTCGCGCCGCTTCCGGCATCCATGTAGATCAGTTTCATTCCAAGCATTTCTCCTGCCATTGCGGTACACATGGCAATTTCATTTTTATCAGCCGGCAAAGGTGTTGCATTTGAAATATAAGAAACTGTAGTGGGCGCGCCTCCATCAATTACCATGTATCCTGTACTCATAATTTCAAGGCCACTTTTTTTGATGGAAGGTGCGCTTACAACATGTTGGCCAATTAATAATTCGGGATTTCTGCCGCTGATCAAAGAAAGATACAACAACGCATCAGCATATTTTGAAACCTGCGAGGAACTTCCGGGAAAAAGTAAAACAGGAATGGAACAATTGCGCTTAATAAACTGAACACATTCATCAAGATAATTGGAAATTACGAGGCTTCCGCCTACTAAAAAATAATCGACTTTTGCAGTCAATGAGAGACGAATAAGTCGTTCCAGTTTTTCGTGGTTTACTTTGTCCGGATCGATCAAAACAGCAAAAGATTTTTTGCCATTTATTTTTCTTTCGTATAGGGACGAGTATATATCTTTTGACTTCATTTACTGATGGTTATATGCAAAAATGGCTATTTTTCCTGTATTATAAAAATTACCGGTACAAAATACGAATTTATTGGAAGTAAAGGCAGGATGGAAATCTGACTTGTAATTTTTGTATTTTTATCACATGGTAAATGTTTTAAACGAAATCAAATTTAAGACAGCAAGAAGCGGTGGGAAAGGTGGCCAAAACGTGAACAAAGTAGAAACCATGGTAGAAGGATTTTTTCATGTTGCTTCCTCTGAAATTCTTACCGATAAGCAAAAAGAAATGATACTTGAAAAACTGGCTAATAAGATTACCAACGATGGTTTTCTGATTGTAAAAAGCCAGGCTGAAAGAACACAACTGGGAAATAAAGAAGAAGTGATAGTCAAAATGCACTTGTTGTTGAACAATGCATTAATCAAAAGAAAAAAACGTAAGCCTACAAAGCCTACCAAAGCTTCCAAAGAGAAACGAGTGAAAGTGAAGAAAGAAAAAGGAATCATTAAGGCCGGAAGAAAGAAGATTAGCAATTTCTTCGATTAGAATGTGTTTTCCACCTATCGTTGATAGTAAAACAACAAATAAGCACGATTTTAATTTTGAAGTGTATAACAATTAAATTTGCCCTTTTCTAAACCGATTCTTTTTTGAGCAACATAAAAAAATTAGCAGGACAAACCATGTGGTACGGCGTTAGTTCCATTGCTGCGCGCTTTTTATTTTACCTGCTAACTCCTTATTTTACTACTAAATTAACTGTTGCACGATATGGCGATATGAGTATTTTATATGCCGCCATTCCGTTTCTCAATGTCATTTTTACTTATGGAATTGAAACAGCTTATTTCCGCTTTGCTACAAAAGAAAAAGATCCTCGGGCAATTTATAATACTTCAATAATTTCTATCGTTACCACAACTGTTTTACTTACCAGCATTTTAATCTTTTTCAGATCTTTTATTGCTCATTTACTCAGGCTGGATGATAATCCTGAATTTATTATTTATGCAGCCCTGATCATTGCATTTGATACGTTGTCCACTTTGCCGTTTGCCAAATTGAGGTTAGACCAACGTCCAAGGAAGTACGCTTTAATCCGCATTTCAACTATTTGCCTTCAGATAGCCGTGACTTATTTTTTGTTGTCAGTTTGTCCGCGTTGGGCTGATAAAAATCCAACAGGCTTTTTTGGTACATTTTATAATCCGAATTATGGAGTAGGTTATATCATTATAGCCAATATGATTGCATCTTTTTCAGCTTTAATCTTTTTGCAAAAAGAGTTATTTTCTTTCAGGTTTCATTTTGATAAAAAAATATGGACGGCGATGATGATCTATTCAATGCCTTTGATCATTGCCGGATTTGGTGGAATGATTAATGAAACTTTTGACCGGATTATGCTTTCATGGTTGGCACCCGTTACAAGTGTTACAGCGGCTAAAGACCAGGTGGGTATTTATTCTGCCTGTTATAAATTGTCTATCCTTATCACTTTATTTATCCAGGCTTTTCGAATGGGAGCGGAACCTTTTTTCTTTAAACAAGCGGAAGGAAAAAATCCACAGAAAGTATATGCGCGAGTAATGAAATTTTTTGTGATAACTATTACAACAATGTTCCTCGTTGTTTCACTTTACATTGATGTCTGGAAATATTTTTTAAGTACAGATCCTGCAAAATTAAAGATCTATTGGACCGGACTTAAAGTAGTGCCGATATTGCTTTTGGCAAATATGTTTCTTGGGATTTATTACAATCTTTCTATCTGGTACAAGCTTACTCATAAAACGATTGCCGGAGCTTACATAACAATTGATTGGAGCAGCGATAACTTTATTAATAAATTATTTCTTTATTCCTTATTTTGGATATATGGCGTGTGCCTGGGCCACTTTCATTTGTTATGGAAGTATGATGGTGATTTCATTTATTTGGGGGCAAAAAGATTACCGAATTCCTTATGCGTGGCGAAAATTGCTCTGCTTATATTATTATTGTGGTTTTCCTGTTTTTTGTTCACAAATTTTTAAACATTATGTGCCGGGATTTATCGCAAGCATTCTTTCAGGCACTTT
>CAWFFT010000037.1:0-53940 GCA_963815085.1 uncultured Chitinophagaceae bacterium
TCACAACTGAAACGGGTAAGCTGCATGCTGACATTGTGATGTGAAAGAACTAAGCTATTAAAAAATTGAAAGCAAATCACAACGTAAGATAAAGGGGAATGATCATCAGCCAGATGTGAAAGCACTAAGCTATTAATATCTTGAAAGCAAATCACAACTGCTGCATTGAAAATTAAGCTGCATTAGATGTGAAAGAACTAAGCTATTAAAAATTTGAAAGCAAATCACAACACGGTAGTGTAAACGCCAGTGATGTCTTAAGGATGTGAAAGAACTAAGCTATTAAAAATTTGAAAGCAAATCACAACCGTTAAGTCATTATATCTTAAAAGCTCTGATGATGTGAAAGAACTAAGCTATTAAAAATTTGAAAGCAAATCACAACACCTTGTAGCTGTTTCCAAATTAGTACTGTCGGTTGTGTAAGCACTAAGCTATTAAAAATTGAAAGCAAATCACAACAACTGCATCTAAAGTTTGCCTGAAATATTAAGGTTGTGAAAGCACTAAGTTATTAAAAATTGAAAGCAAATCACAACCATACGAAGGAACAGGCTAAATAACGTCTATGGTTGTGAAAGCACTAAGCTAATTAAAAATTGAAAGCAAATCACAACACACTGCAGCATTGTAAATATTATATCCGAATGATGTGAAAGAACTAAGCTATTAAAAATCTTGAAAGCAAATCACAACTATGAATGTCATGTTGTCTAACTGATCAAAGTGATGTGAAAGAACTAAGCTAATAAAAAATTGAAAGCAAATCACAACAGAGGATCTAGACTGTAATATCTGCAATAGATGTGAAAGAACTAAGATATCAAAAATCTTGAAAGCAAATCACAACAAGACGAAGTTGGTGACTAAATACAAAATGGATGTGAAAGAACTAAGCTATCAAAAATCTTGAAAGCAAATCACAACAACATATGCCCTCTGTGACTATTCTGATATGGATGTGAAAGAACTAAGTTATCAAAAATCTTGAAAGCAAATCACAACATACATCGAAGGCGAAGTCAAATTTAGAAGGATGTGAAAGAACTAAGCTATCAAAAATCTTGAAAGCAAATCACAACCAGACAGTCGCAGCGCCTCAAGCTCACTTTAAATTATGTAAACAAAAATTCCATAACAAAAAAGCCTCGTTAAAAAGCGGACTTATTGCGGACCGGACGGGACTCGAACTCGCGACCTCTGCCGTGACAGGGCGGCATTCTAACCAACTGAACTACCGATCCAATAATAAATAATTTCGGAGCGCGAAGATAATAAAATTTCAATTGGACCCAACTTCCTGCAAAAAAAAATTGTCTTTTTTTCTATAATCACTCTGTTATATTGGCTGTCCATAATCAAATAAAAATATTTAATATTTCCTTTGTTCACTATGCTTCAGCAGCTTTAGAAGTAAATAAAATACCTTCGGCACTTTAATTGCTATTTCGTACTTAAAAAAAATTTCGATAATGGAAAGAATATTTGCAATCGGCGATATTCATGGATGCAGAAAGACTTTTGAAAAATTATTAAAAGATAAAATTCAACTGACAAAAGAAGATGAGATTTATTGTATTGGTGATTATATTGACAGGGGCGACGACAGTAAAGGTGTTATTGACCTGATCATTAATCTTCGTACAGACGGTTATAAAATTAAAATATTAAGAGGAAATCACGAACAAATGATGTTGGAGGCCGCAACGGATAAAAAAGCGTTGAGCCTGTGGCTTGATAATGGGGGAAAAGTACAATGAAAAGTTTTGGCATTAAATCTTTGGATGATTTGCCTGCAGAATATTTATCTTTTCTGCATGAAACTGAATTTTACCTTCAAAAAAATAATTATATTTTTGTACATGCAGGCCTTAACTTTACCAGGCAAAATATTTTTGAAGATAAAGAAGCAATGTTGTGGGAAAGGGATTTTTTTCCTCAGCAACCGTCGCTGGAAGACAGAATATTAATTCATGGGCACACACCAATTCCATTAACTTTTATTTTGAAACAAAAAGGAAATTGTATTAATATTGACGGCGGATGTGTATATGTCAATCGTCCTCACTTCGGTCAATTGGTAGCGATTGATTGTGAAAAAAGAGAATTTCTTATAGAACCAAATTGTGAATAAATACCTATAATAACAGTAATGCTTAAACGAAAAAAATTATGATGAAATCAATTTTCAAACTTTTATTAATTTTCTCTCTCATGGCAAATTCAAAAGGAAGCGTTGCGCAAAATAACAATGGCCGGCAAACAAGCCCTGTTATTGCAGATGGTGCCAAATTACAATTGGTTTCAAACCAGTTCAAATTCACAGAAGGCCCGGCAACAGACAAAGACGGAAATGTTTTTTTTACTGACCAGCCCAATGATAAAATATGGAAGTATGATACGGACGGAAAACTTTCCGTTTTTTTATCGCCTTCAGGCCGTTCAAACGGAATGTGTTTTGATAATAACGGAAACCTGCTCTCATGTGCTGATGAAAATAACCAACTGTGGTCAATTGATCCACAAGGAAAAGTAACGGTGCTGGTAAAAAATTACCAGGGCAAGCTTTTAAATGGCCCAAACGATGTGTTTGTGACGAGCGACGGAAAAATTTATTTTACTGATCCTTATTACCCAGCGCGATTACTGGAAAAGAAAATCACCGGATATTGAAGGCCAAAAAGTGTATTACCTGAAAGGCATAAACGATCCGGTAGTGGTTGTGGATAATATGATGAAACCAAACGGCATTATTGCTACTCCTGATGGCAAATATTTATATGTGGCTGACATCCAGGCAAACAAGACTTACAAATTTACTATTGCTGATGATGGAAGTTTAAAAGATCAGACTTTATTTGTGAACCAGGGTTCTGATGGAGTCACAATGGATGAGGAGGGCAACATTTATCTCACAGGAAATGGCGTCACCGTATATAATAAAGAAGGAAAAAAAATTGAGCATATCGATGTGCCTGCAGACTGGACAGCCAATCTCACTTTTGGAGGCAAAGAAAGAAACATTTTGTTCATTACTGCCTCACAAAATCTTTACACCCTGCAAATGAAAGTAAAAGGAAGTGAATAAACTTCTTAATGGAAAGAGAATATAATCATGCTTTATCTGCTGTGTTAAATTCTTTGAGTAGAGAGATAACTTCCTGAACAGTGGTTTGAGAAAAATCTTTATAAAAACTTCCAACTCCTAAAAAAGGAACCGGCGTTTTGAAGGCAAACAAATTCATCTACTTCTTTTGCTATTCTTTCGGCAGCATTTCTGGAAGAAACCGGAACTGCAACTATAAGTTTATGAGGATTTTTGCGCCTAAGCATTTCTAAAGAGGCAAGAATTGTTCTACCTGTAGCTACTCCGTCGTCTGCCACAATCACCACTTTGCCGGCAATATCAACCGGCTTCTTATCTCCCATATATTTCCTGTATCGTTCCTTCAATTGAGTATGAATATTCAACACTTCCTCATCAATATATTCCGTGTGTTTCTTCAATAATTTCGTCTTCCATTCCTACGGCTCCAATTGCAAATTCTTCATTGTAAGGATGTCCTAATTTTTTTGACATTAACAAGTCGAGGTCAAAGTGAAGTTGTTTGGCAATATAGAAACCGACAGGCACTCCCCCACGCGGAACGGCAAGAACCCCTCCATTTACTTCTTTGTATTTCTGCAGCTTTTTTGCCAGTTGCATCGCTGCGTCGTACCTGTCAATAAAATATTGCATGGTTACCGTTTAATGTATCCGATCCGGCACTACATTATTACATAAATAAAGGTCAAACCACGCTGCTGCAAGGTTTGCTACTTCATTTAAAGTGCCTGACTCTTCAAACAAATGAGAAGCGCCATCAACAATCTCTATTTTCCTGTCGCCTGGAAGTTGATTATAAGCCTTTTTGTTAAGATCAATTACTTCTGTATCTAATGATCCTACGATAAGCAATGTAGGAGCTTTCACCTTCTTCAGATTTTTTGCCAGTTCAGGACGGCCACCGCGGCTGACTACTGCCTTGATTGTGTCACCGAGAAAAGCGGCAGCATCCAAAGCTGAGGCTGCCCCGGTACTTTCACCAAAAAATCCAAGTGGCAAATCATCAAAAGCAAATTGCTCAAACGTTTTCTCTGTAAGCCTTATAAGCCTGTCAGTCAATAAATCAATATTGAAACGGTTTTCATAAATCTTATCCTCTTCAGGCGTAAGTAAATCGGCCAGTAAGGTTGAAATATGATTTTGATTAAGCACATCAGCCACAAAATTATTTCCTGGGCTTAAATGACTGCTTGCGCTTCCATGAGCGAAGATTACCATAGCTACAGGATTATCAGCCTGCGCAAGGTTTGCTGCAACTGAAACATCTGTAAGGTCTAGTTTTATTTGACTTTTATTCATAGTTTTTTAGGGTTAAAAATGAGCATTTGAATTCAAAACAAAAATATTTTTTGAATTAATATAAAAGCCACAATATTTATGCCCCAATTCTCCCTGAAAATCACACTTATTGACGAGGGCATTAATTGAAAATTTAGTGTTTATCAATATATCTTTGGCTGCACCCATTTATCTATAAATGAAGAGAATTATATCGGAATTTATTGCTGCTATTGCATTGATAATTTCACTTTCATTGCTTATTATTTTTCATTTCCTGATATTGATGAATATCATTCCTTACCAGCTCATATGGGGTGGAAGAATTGAAAACGAAAGCCAACTTTTAAAATTTGAAGTATTGTCTGTTTGTATAAATCTCGTTATGATTTTATTGGTTTCGCTTAAAGCCCAATTCTTTAAGATTTCAATAAACAAAAAAGTCCTTCGAGTAGCACTTTGGATCATGTTTGCACTTTTTGTCCTCAACACAATCGGCAATCTTCTTTCAGTAAATAGCTTTGAAAGGATTGTATTTACTCCGCTCACAATAATTCTTTCTCTTCTTTCATTAAGATTAGCGATATCAAAATAAAAATAATTGATACTTGTTTGTTTACTGCCATAGTGTAAATTGCGCGCTTCAATCAATTAATTATTCAGTTGAACTACGCGGAATCCATACATTATCTATATAACAAGTTGCCCATGTTCAGCAGGAGCGGGGCAAAAGCTTATAAAGCTGATCTAAAAAACACACTGACTTTATGCAACTTTTTAGGAAAGCCACAGAATAAAATAAAAACGATTCACGTTGCCGGAACCAATGGGAAAGGATCCGTAAGCCATATGCTGGCAGCCATTCTACAGAAAAACGATTATAAAACCGGTCTCTATACTTCACCACATTTAAAAGATTTCAGGGAAAGAATAAAAATAAATGGTGAAATGATGGAGGAAACTTTTCTTGTAGAATTTGTTGAAAAAACAAAGGAGATTTCTGAAGAAATAAAACCTTCTTTTTTCGAACTCACTTTTGTGATGGCGCTTGATTATTTTGCCCATAAAAAAGTTGATGTAGCGGTCATTGAAACCGGACTTGGAGGCAGGTTAGACAGCACAAACGTAATAACGCCTTTATTATCGGTAATTACAAATGTGAGTTTTGATCACATGGATATTTTGGGAAATACGCTGGAAAAGATTGCCTTTGAAAAAGCCGGAATTATTAAAGAAAAAATTCCTGTTGTTGTCGGTGAAACTTCTTCTGAAACAAAAGTTGTTTTTAACAAGAAGGCTAAAGAAATGAACGCACCAATATTTTTTGCGGAAGAGAAATACAAAATTGTTTCATCGGTTTATCGACCTACATCATTGGAATTGGAAATTGCCAATGAAGCAACGAAAGAAAAAATTTATTTGCAATCTGATCTGAATGGAATTTATCAGCAAAAAAATATTCTAACAGTACTTGCCGCTACTGATATTTTAAAGAAACTTTTTTCTTTAAAAAAGGAAAGAACATTCAATGCCCTGGCCAACGTAAAAAGGCTGACCGGGCTTTTTGGAAGATGGCAAATAATTCATGAAAAGCCAACGGTGGTGCTGGATGTAGCACATAATGAAGATGGAATAAAGCAATTAATCTTTCAACTGACTAAGTTAAATTTTAAAAATCTCCACATTATTTTTGGGATGGTAAAAGATAAAGACATTCAAAAAGTACTTTGTCTGTTGCCAAAGAAAGCTACTTATTATTTTACAAAAGCTCAAAATCCACGGGCATTGGATCAGGATCATTTACGGAAAATGGCAAAGGAATTTTTTCTAAATGGCAAAACCTTTTCTGATGTAAACAAGGCCTTAAATACAGCTCTTAAAAATTCCACCACCGAGGATTTGATTTTGATTTGCGGAAGTGTGTTCCTGATTGCGGAAGTAGAAATTTAAAGTTCACCCAGTTCTCTCAAAGCGTAAAAAATGCAATTATTATGCGTTGCCTGTATGATCTTATTTTCGAGAAAAAGTTTTTTTAGTTCTGCCACCGAAATTTTTTCAACTTCTACTTCTTCATTTTTGTCCAGCTTTTGTTCGCTTGTTTTTTTTCCGCCTTTCGCCAAATAGAACTCGGTAAAATTATTAAGTACGCCCGGGTTTGCGGCAATTTTTCCTACATAAGTAATGGAAGAAAATTCATAACCCGTTTCTTCTTTCAATTCTCTTTCAATCGCCTGAGGGGCAGTTTCTCCTTCATCCACAAAGCCTCCCGGAATTTCAAGAAGCACTTCTTCAATCGGGTGCCTGTATTGCTTTACCATCAAAACTTCCCCTTCTTCTGTAAGCGCCACCGCGCAGGCCGTTAACGGTAATTCTACCACAAAATATTCTTCTACAATATGTCCATCAGGGGTTTCGCACTTATCTCTGCGGGCGGTAAAATATTTGTGCCTGCTTATGTATTCTGATGACAATATTTTCCACTTCATAATAATGTTATTACTCTTTTAATTCCACTGCTCTCTTTCCCTCAATTGCAAAATCTGTGCTACATGATGGCGGCTGTGCCAGGCATACGATTTCAGAAGATCCCACATCGTCAATTCAATTTCTCTTCCAGGATGATAAATAGTGCGCCGCCATTCACTTTCAGGCATATCTTCCATTAATTGAGACCAGCGCGCATGCAAAGAAAACAGTAGTGTGATTGAAATGTTTACAGGCATTTTTTTTGAATCAGAAAGGATCGCCCAGGCTTCCTGGTCATAAGGTTTAACTGTCGGATTGTTTTCAGTAAGACCGAGTTTAAAACGAATATAAGCATGCATATGACTGTCTGCAATATGATGTACTAATTGCTGAACCGTCCATCCACCAGGCCTGTAAGGAGTTTCTAATTGGGACGCATCGAGATTTTGAATGGCAAACTCTAAGGAAGATGGAAGCATTTTTATTTCGTTGATTAATGAAGTTTTCAATTCCTCATTAAATTCCCTTTTGTACGCTTCCTGTTCATTTTCTTTTCCTATGGGGTAACGAAGTTTTTCATCCTTTACCATAAAAATTTATTTATTTACAATATCCAACAATTCGATTGTAAAAATCAATGTTGCACCTCCGGGAATTACTCCACCCGCTCCCCTGTCGCCATAAGCGAGATCAGAAGGAACATATAATTTCCAGGTACTTCCCACCGGCATCAACTGCAAGGCTTCTGTCCATCCGCGAATTACGCCTGTCACCGGAATGGTAAGAGGTTCGCCTCTTTTATAAGAGTTGTCAAATTCTTTACCATCGATTAAAGTACCGATATAATTTGCTTTTACTGTATCCTGGGCGGTTGGTGTCGGCCCTGTTCCTTTCGTAATAATTTCATACTGCATGCCATCAGGCAATGTGACAACTCCCGGTCTCTTTTTATTTTCTGCCAAAAATTGTTGTCCTGAATCTTTTACGGCCTTTATTTTTTTCGCCATAAATTCCTGTAATTTTTGTTGTATAAACATATTGGCTTCTTCTTCCGAAATGGTTAAAGGTTTATTATTCATATACATCATTAAATGCTTTTTTTACATACTCTGCATTTACTTTTTCTACATTTTGTGTTTGCTTGTAATATTCTGCAACCTGCACTCCTATTGAATAACTAAGACTGTCGATAGAGCTTAGAGTTTGCGTGTGCGAAGTTTCAGTTTTGTTTTGAACCTTCTTTTTTGTTTGTGCAAAAGTGTATGAAAAAGGTAGTAATAACAGGAGAAAAATGGCTTTCATTTAATTTTAATTTGTACAGTTTGATTTAAAAATCAGAGCGCAAATATAGTTTAATCCTCCCTGAAATCTTTTCCTGTAAGGTTAATAAAAACGTCTTCGAGGTTGGCTGATTTTGTTTCTTTAGGCCTCTCAAATCCTGAAGCAACCAAATCATCAATCAAACTGTCAGGGCTTTCCAATGCAATGATCTTGCCTTCGTCCATTATCGCTACACGATCACACAAATATTCTGCTTCATCCATGTAATGTGTGGTAATAATTACAGTTGTCCCTTCCTGCCTGATGCGTTTTATCAATTCCCACAAATTGCGGCGTGCCTGTGGATCAAGGCCGGTAGTAGGTTCATCAAGGAAAATGATTTTTGGCTTGTTGATCAAAGTAGTTGCGATAGAAAAACGTTGCTTTTGGCCTCCACTCATTTCTTTGAATTTGTTTTTCGCTTTATCCTTCAGGTTCACCATTTCGAGTAATTCCGTTGAGTCTACTTTTGTATTATATAAACCACAAAAAAGATCAATCAATTCAAGCAAATTTAGTCCCGGATAAAATCCGGACGTTTGTAACTGAACGCCTATTATTTTTTTTATTGATGCCGGATGATCATCAAGATCTAAACCGTCAACAAGTATTTTGCCGGAAGTCTTATCCCGAAGTGTTTCGATAATTTCCAGAGTAGTTGATTTACCTGCGCCGTTGGGTCCAAGCAAACCAAATATTTCTCCTTCATAAACATCAAATGAAATACCTTTTACTGCTTCAAATTTTCCATAATTTTTTTTCAGATCTTTTACTGAAATAATTGTTTTCATGACTTATTACTTATTACCTATTACTTACAACTTAATACCTATTCCTTACAACTAATACTTTCGAGTGGACAAAAGTAGGGCAATAATTTTCTTTTTCATGCTGTAAAAAGTCATTATTTGCAAGGAAATCATTCACGTAAACATAGAAAAATGACGAAATTTTTTTTTCAGTTCAACAACAAAAATTATAACGACCGTATTTTTCTACTGGAAAGTCGTAAGAATCTCATAAACGATAATCGTTAAAATACGGGCGTATCCGTAAAAACCTGTTTTGTAAAATAGGGCAATACCTCTATTGTGAACCCTTTACGCTGTGCATATCTTTGTTCCAGAAGTTGATTGATGTTAACAACATTAATCACAATCCAAATCCATTGAAAAACGTAGTTCCTTTAATCCAGGAAAAACCAACAAAGTCCAATATCAGTCAACTTCTACTTTTTTTGAATTTAGTATATATCAAAAATATATTATCCTAATGAAACCTAGTGCCGAAAGGCATTCCTGATTTCTTCCTGCTGTAACCCCCGGGAATAAATAACTAAAAAGCTTCTTCAATAAATTTGGAGAAGCTTTTTTGTTTTTTAATGATTGCATCTTTCGCAATTACAGAAGGAGTAACTGCGAATCAACTTACTATGTCTTCATCCTCAAAGTAGCGGGAATATAATCGGAATTTTAGAAGGAATTGAAAAGCAGAGTGGAAGAAAACGACAATTTAAAATGAAGCGATTCCAGATTTATGATTTTTCTTGGATATCAAAATCAGCTTTGAACTAATCCATAGCGATTTCCTTCGCCCTGGAAAAATAAATGATGCCGATAATACCAACGATCACAAGCGCAGCCGAAATTAACTCCGCCTGTGTGGGATGAATTCCAAAAATAGAATAGGTGGTGTTTACACGAATAGTTTCAATCAAAAATCTTTCAACCCCATTCATAATAAGATAAATGCAAAAGAGAACGCCCGGCACCTTAATCTTTTTTCGGATGGCCCATAAAATGAAAAACAAAATGAAGCAAGCGACGATTTCATAAAGCGGAGTAGGGAAAACTGGTTGCGGCAATGCACGGCAATATTTTCCCTGGCAATCCGGCAATAAAACGCCGTCTTCATTTACATTATGCGGATAGGTAAAAGCAAACATCCAGGTAGGAAGCCATTTCGGTCCGCGAAAACTTTTATGCGGCACTTTATCCAAAGAGGTTTCAATGCGGTCGGTAACCATGGTAGTTGCACCATTCGGATCGGTAACATTTCCAGCTAAGAAATAGGTAGAATATTTTTGAAGGTGTTGTTGAAATTCAGGAGGTGTTGCCGGAACCACATGTCCCGGAACATCGGAAACATAAGCGCTGTTAAAAATGCCCCAATCACCGTCCCCAGCAGTCTGGCAACCCATTCTGCCAATTGCATAAGCAATCATCAAAGCAGGCGCAGCCGCGTCAATTAAATAAAGCAAACCAATGCCTTTTTTTCTTGCATAAATCAGAATCGCTACTGTCGCAAAAATCAAACCTCCATAAAAGGTGAGTCCGCTGGGAGCAATTAAATTAGCAATCGGATCAGCAATAAAACGGTCCCAGTTTTCAAGGTTATCAAAAATTTTCGCCCCAATGATTCCAAAAACCAAGGCAAAGATTACAATGTCTCCCACCCTGTCGTGAGGCCAGATGCGTATCGTTCTTTTTTCAGGTTTTGGAAGTTTTTGCTTGTCCTTTTCCTTGTATTTCAAATATACAAGTGCCGCTGCAATTACAAGTCCGCCAAGCCAGCTTCCTTCGGATGAAAAAATATATTGTTGCAAATCAATACCCGCGTGGCGGCTTGCAAGAAAGGCACCTACTAGTTTATATCCAAAAATAAATCCTACTAATCCATTGATAAATAATTCTAAAAAAGTAGCCGGTTTGCCCGTGGTAATAGTTTCCTCCCTGGGTAGTAAAAGGCCTTGTTTTTCTTTCCGCTTTAATTCTTTTGTAAGAAAATAGGCAGAGACAATAAAAGCGATTGCTACGAAAATCCCGAACGTATAAAAGATCTTAAAAGCATTAATTTCCCAACCAAACCAATCCTTAAAAACAAAATATAAATTTGGATACATGCTTACATTTTAGCCCTGGAAAAATCTTTCACCTCTTTTAAAAAAGTATGTTATTAAAATAAAAACCTTCAAATGTAATGAAGGTTTTTATTTTATTATTTAGCAATAAGCTTCGTACGCTGCAGAAAGGTTATCGGCAATCATTGCTGCAGAAGCGCCTTCAATGTTATGTCTTTCAAGAAAATGAACCAATTTACCATCTTTAAACAAGGCAACCGAAGGAGATGAAGGAGGATAAGGAAGAAGATGTTGGCGCACTTTGTTCACCGCATCAAAATCAAAACCGGCAAAAGCGGTGGCAAGATGATCCGGTTTTTTATCTGCGTTTTCAAGAGAAAGCAAAATCCCCGGGCGGGCTTTACCTGCAGCACAACCACAAACTGAATTGATTACTATCAAACTAGTACCTTCCTGGTTGATGGCCTGCTCTACCTGCTCGGCGGTCACTAAATCTTTAAAACCATTTTCTGTCAATTCCCCTTTCATGGGAATTACTATTTCTGCTGGATACATATCGTTTAAATTTAAAATTTTAGAATGCAAATTTACGATACTTAAAGCTTTTATGAATCATTGATTTTCATAAAGATTTGGGAAATAATGTCAGGCGCTTTTTAATTCATAAGACTTTTTGTCTTAATATATTATCAGAATTACAGTTAAAACCCATTGGTATTTTATTTGATCTTTTACAGCAAAATTGAATAACGAACTTTTTAAAAAGATAAAGATTATGACAACCTTAAAATTCAACCAGCCCACTTTGAAAACTTTGGATAGTTTTCTCGACAATTTATTGAGTGATCTGCCTGTAAACAACAACAACGGCATGAATTTACCTGCCGTAAACATCAGCGAAACCAACGACAATTACGAACTGGAATTTAACGTTCCGGGCAGAAACAAAGAAGATTTCAAAATAACTGTTGACAAAAACATCCTGACAGTTTCTTTTGAAAAGAAAGAAGAACAAAAAGAAGAAAACAGGCAATTTATTAAAAGGGAATTCAGCACCCGTTCTTTCAAAAGATCATTTACTCTTGATGAAAAGATAAATGCTGAGGCTATTAATGCTAAGTATGAAAATGGAATTTTGTATCTGACTCTTCCTAAAAAAGAAGAAGTAAAAGTGATGCCCAAGGAAATAGCAGTAAGTTAATTTGAGTGGAAAATGTACATTCAAAAGCCTCCTCATTTTTTGAGGAGGCTTTTTGTTTATAGAAACAGTAAACAAACAAATTTGAGAGATTCCTGTTTTTTTTATTTATAGCCCAAAATCTTTAACATGCTTTGAGCGCTTTGTTCTTTAGCATAAACCCAATCTACCAGTTTGCCATTTTTATCATAATCAATCACAATATATTTTGGTGAAGGAATAAGGCAATGTTTTATTCCTCCATAACCGCTAATCTGATCCTGGTAGGCGCCGGTGTGAAAAAAGCCGACATACAAAGGTTCGCCTTCACCTACTTTCGGTAAAAACACTTCGTTAATGTGTTCTTCAGAATCGTAATAATCGTGGCTGTCGCATGTAATTCCTCCGAGCGTTACACGTTGATATTCATTATCCCATTTATTGATCGGCAACATTAAAAATTTTTCGCCGATTCCCCATGTATCAGGCAAAGTGGTAATAAAAGATGAATCAATCATGTACCACGTTTCCCGGTCGTTTTGCCGTTTGTTACCCACGACGCTATAAATATGGGCCATACTTTCTCCGACCGTATAACTTCCAAATTCAGTAAAAATATTGGGCATCGGAACTTTGCTTTTTTTGCAACCGGCTTTTATGTTTCTTACAATTTCATTTATCATGAACTGGTAATCATAATCAAAACCTAAAGAGTGTTTTATGGGGAAACCGCCGCCAATATTGATTGAATCCAGTTCAGGGCAAATCTTCCTTAGCTGGCAATAAAGGTTGATCACTTTATTCAATTCGCTCCAGTAATAAATGTCGTCTTTGATTCCTTTATTTAAAAATATATGAAGCATTTTTAACTGAAACCGGTTTTCATTTCCTTCAATTTCATCTACATAAAATTCGAGTATATCTTTTGACCGTATGCCCAAGCGCGAGGTATAAAAAGGAAAAGTCGGTTCTTCTTCGGCAGCTACCCGGATACCGATATTAAACGGCACCTTTACAGACTTACGATAAGCTTTCAACTCATCTTTATTATCAAGAACCGGGATTACATTTTTAAACCCGGAATTTATTAATCGGGCAATTCTGCTTGTGTAACTTTTTTGCTTAAAACCGTTGCAAATAATAAAAGTTTCTTTTGTGATTTTTTTTCTTTCAAATAATTTCTGGATAATCTCAATGTCGTAAGCATATGAGGTTTCAAGATGAATATCATGTTTTAAGGTTTCCTCTACAATAAAAGAAAAATGCGAACTTTTCGTGCAATAACAATAGTTGTATTTTCCTTCGTACTTATGTTTTTTGATAGCGTTGGCAAACATTTTTTTTGCCTTATTGATCTGCATCCCAATTTTTGGCAGATAAGTAAACTTCAGGGGCGTCCCATATTTATCAATCAAGGCTTTTACATCCACATCATTATATTCGAGATATCCATCCTTTAGATCAAACCCTTCCTGTGGAAAATTAAATGTCTGGTCTACAAGGTCTTTATAACTATTAGTCATTCAAAACTTTTAAGATTTTAAAAATAATTACAAATGTAATTGAATGATATAATTGTGAAATAAAAAAACCGTTCCCACCTTTTCGGGAACGGCTGATAAAATAAAAAATCAGTTTAAAAGTTATTTTACTGATTGGATAAGGTTCTTAAAACTTTCAGGTTCATTCATTGCCATATCAGCAAGCACTTTCCTGTTAAGGCCAATATTTTTTTCGTTTAATTTATGGATAAACTGGCTATAAGTCATTCCTTCAGCTCTTACGGCTGCATTGATACGCGCAATCCATAAAGTACGGTATTCACGCTTTTTAAGTTTACGGCCTACATAACTATACGTAAGCCCTTTCTCCATTACATTCTTGGCAACGGTATAAACGTTTTTTCTTTTACCATAATAACCTTTTGCGGCTTTAAGAACTCTTTTTCTTTTTGCCCTTGATGCTACTGCATTTGATGAACGTGGCATAATTTAAATATTTTTAATTGTTGAAATTGTTATCGTTTGTTTGAAATCTTTTACTTCATCCTTAGCAACCGCATTACAAAAGGCCTGTTAGCATCGCTGATGATTCCTTTTTTACGTAAAGCGCGTTTACGCTTGGTTGTTTTTTTTGTAAGAATGTGACGTTTGAAAGATTTTTGATAAGTAATTTCACCCGAACCGGTTACTTTAAAGCGCTTCTTGGCGCTGGAGTTGGTTTTAACCTTTGGCATGTTAATATATTTTACTTTTACACCCTCGCCGGCGTCCCGAACAGACGGGAACTTATGGAGCCATGTGGGCAATATGTTTTATAAGAAATCCGGTTTAGCCAAAACACAAAATGCTAAAAGGGCTGCAAAAGTAAGAAAAAGTTTGGTAAACAATTAAAGAATTTAAGTGATTCCCTATGTCACCTACGTTTCGAGTTCCGGCTTTTCTTTTTCATGAGTCAAATCGTGTAAAGTCTGCACTTTTAAGTGATCATACAATGAATGCTTATCAACAAACAAAGAAACCAGTCCTGCCAGCATTCCTGCAATCAAAAGATAAAAGATAACGCTGTGGCGATCAGTCATTTCCAATACAAGTATCGCTGAGGTAAAGGGGGTCCGTGTAACTCCGGTTAAAAAACCAACCATTCCGCAAAGAATAAGCAGATTTGCATTTGAGGCTGATTCATTAAACAATCCTGCCATAAACGAGCCAATGCTCGCACCGGCTGCGATAGAAGGCGCAAAAATACCAGCAGAAGCACCAGTGCCAAAGCTTAAGATCGGGCCAACAATTCTGAAAAAAGCGGTGTACCAATGAACGTATTTATCACTGCTGAATAAAGTGGTTAGCATAATATTTCTGCCTGAACCGAGAATTGCAGGATCTATAAAATAAGCGATAGTTGCCATCAACAATGCACAGACCACCACATACAATACATGCTGGTAAGTAAATTTGAAAGATTTTTTCCATCTGAAAATTCGCAGGATAATCACCGACATATAACTTCCCAGCAATCCGGTAAGAATTGAAACGATCAGCAATGCAAAAACGATAGAATTTTTTATATGAGTGACATCCGGGAAACCCAAATACAAATACGGGCCTAAGATTCCCTGCGCTGTTAAACCCGCAATGATCACTGCCGTAAACAATGCCGTCTTAAAATAACTGAAGTGAGTTTTCGTCAATTCTTCAATCGCAAAAACAATTCCTCCCAAAGGCGTATTAAAAGCGGCAGCAAGTCCGGCAGCGGCACCGGCGGTTATCATATTTCTTTTCGATATCGGAGGCCACCACGATGGCAACCAATCATTAAACTTCTTGAATACAATTCCCGATAGTTGAATTACGGGGCCTTCTTTTCCTACAGCACCTCCACCCAGAATCATGAAAAGCCCGGACACAACTTTAACTACCAGAATTTTCAGGCTTAATAACTTTTTTATTTTTTTATCATAGTTGGTTGTATCAAGTTCAATAGCAGCGCGCACCTGTGGAATTCCGCTCGTCCGTGCATAGGGGCCGTATTTTACAACCAGCCACCAGGCGATCAAAAAACAAATCGGGCTTAAAATAAAAATACCCCAACTGTGATATTGGAGCACATTGAAAGTTTGGCCCTCAAAAAAAGAAAAGGCTGCCGAATAAGCAACCGCCAACAAACCTGCGATTAGTGACGCAACCCAGAATGGAATTGCCTGGAGAATGTTATGTTTTAGCCGATCATTATTTATTCTGTCGAAACTCCGTTTTAAAAACTTCCTTATGGATAATAATGTCATTAATTTACTTACTCTACATTGAAAGGATACAAATTTATCTCATACGATTTCAAATAAAAAATCATTTATAAATTCAACCTGCAGTTAATAATTTTTTTGAAATATACGTTTATTCTATTTGATCTGTACAATAACTTTTCCGTCTGTATCATGAGTTTCAATCGCTTTATGCGCTTCAACAATTTGATCAAGTCCGAAAATTTTGTCAATCTTCACTTTTAATTTTTTTTGCTCCAGTAAACCGGCAATTAAAGCCATTTCTTCACCGTCGGGATGCATCATCGGCCAAATCATTTGCACTTCATGCTGCTGCGCCAGTTCAATTGCCCTCGCATCGTTTTTCGTAGAAGAAGGAAGACAAACAAGCCGGCCTCCTTTTTTTACACAGGAAAAAGAACGATATAAAATTTCGCCGCCCATGGCATCCAAAACCGCGTCACCATTTTTGAAAACATCTTCAAACTTCTCCTTTTTATAATTAATAAATTGATCTACGCCCAAAGACTTTAAAAAATCTTCATTTTCACCGGAAGCAGTTCCTGCAACAAAAGCACCATTTAATTTAGCAAACTGAACTGCCAAATGGCCAACGCCACCGGCCGCTGCTTGTATCAAAACTTTTTGTCCTTCAGCAATTTTCAGATGTTCATTAATCGCCTGGTAAGCAGTAAGGCCGGCCAACGGAACAGCAGCAGCTTCTTCGAAAGAAATGTTAGAAGGTTTTTTAGTTATCAACTTCGGATCAGCCACAGCAAATTCTGCATACGTTTTTCCTAAAGCCGGGAAACCAATGCAGCCAAACACCTCATCACCGGTTTTAAATCCGGTGACATTTTTGCCGACACTTTCTATTATTCCGCTTACATCAAAACCCAGAATTGCCGGTAATTCCAATTGTTTTGAAATTCCACTTGTGCCCGCTCTTACTTTTGTGTCCACCGGATTTATTCCCGCAAATTTTATTTTGATTAAAACCTGGTTGTCATTTGGAACCGGTTTTTTAAGCTCCTTGATTTCCAAAACATTGGGCAGCCCAAACCGATTAATAATTGCTGTTTTCATTAACTGTATCATTTTGAATTTCTAAAGCTTCTTTTTTTTTAGGCCGGATAATTAAACGCAAAGTGGGATTGTTGGTAATAAAAGACCAGAACCAGCTAAAGGCCAACTCGATTTTATTCCTAAAGCCTACTAACGGTATTATATGAACGAAAAGCCAGATAAGCCATGCAAAAAATCCGGTGAAAGAAACTTTGGGAAGGTCGGCAACTGCTTCATATTTAGAGATAATTGCCATGCTTCCTTTGTCATTATATTGAAAAGGTTTCAGTTCTTCATTTGCTTCCATTCTTTTTAAATTTTCCCCGAGCAAATCTCCCTGTTGGATGGCTACCTGCGCGAGTTGAGGATGGCCTTTAGGAAAATTTTTATCAGTAGTTTGCAAACATAAATCCCCAATAGCAAAAATATTTTCAGATCCTTTTACCTTATTAAATTCGTCCACTAAAATTCTTCTGGCATGACCCAATTGTTCGGGTAATATTCCAGGCACTTCACGCGCTATCACACCTGAAGTCCAGATTAGCGAATCGGTCGGAATCGTATTACCATTTCCCAGTACTACATTTCCATCAACGTAATCTTTTACCATTGTATTCAGTTGAATTTGCACGCCCAGATTATTCAATACTTTAAACGCTTCATCCTGCGCCTTTTTACTCATAGGGCCAAGCAAATGAGGGGATGCATCAATCAAATGTATCCGTGAATTTCCTGTTTTAATTTCCGGATATTCTTTTCTCACAATCGTTTGTCCCATCTCCGCAAGCATGCCTGCAAGTTCAACGCCTGAAGGACCTCCACCTGCAATTACAATATTCAAATGTCTTTCTTTTTCCTGCGGATCATCAGCTAAGGAAGCCTTTTCCATATTGAGCAACAAATGATTCCTTAGATTGATTGCATTCTCAATGGATTTCATTGGCAAAGCCTTTCGCTTCACGTTTTCCATTCCAAAAAAATTAGTTTCAGTACCTATTGCCAAAGCCAGATAATCATAATCAAGAATGCCTGTAGTCGTTTCAATTGTGTTCTCCGCAGGATTTACTTTTTTTAAAGCTCCATAGTGGAAACGCATATTATTTTTTCCTTCAAACATGCGACGAAACGGATAACTGATATTGGAAGGTTCAATAAATGCAGTAGCTACCTGGTAAAGTAATGGCGGGAAGAAATGATAATTATCAAGGTCAACCATTGTTACCTTGAATTGAGGATGATTCCATATTTTTTTTACCAGGTTAATTCCTCCAAAACCACCACCGGCAATGACTACTTTTTTCACTGTATTCACCATAAATTCTTTTTTTGAAAAGTACAGAAAAACGTTCCTGTTACTCAGTTCAGAATGTATCTCAAATTTTATTCCTCAATTGCAACAAAATAAAAATTGGCACTAAAAGTATGTTTACTCCAAAATATTTTGCGGGTAAAATAAAATGCAGGAAATTTATTTAAACAAAATTTTCAAAATCATCAGGTATGGAAGAAGAACAAATTTGCGAGCACATTCAAGAAATAAAAGACCTCAAACAACCGGTAGACCTTGTTTGCGATGAATGTGTAAAAACAGGAAGCCACTGGGTTCATTTAAGAACCTGCCAAACATGTGGCGCTACTTTGTGTTGTGATCAGTCGCCTAATAAACATATGACAAAGCATTTTCACGAAACACATCATCCTGTCGTTATTTCGGCAGAACCGGGAGAAAAATGGTTATGGTGCTATGAAGATGAAATTTTTGTTGAATACAATTGACTTTTAATCTTCCAGCAATTCCCTGTCCCATTTAGCCAAATCAGCGCCTGCCGCGTAGGTACTTCTCAAAAATTCTAATAAACAATTTTCGGAATCTTTAGATTCCTGTACAGTAGAATATGGCAAAATAAATTCGCCAAGTGCTGAGTTATAATTGGCTTTTTCAGGTTGAACCTGAGCCGTTTTATATCCGGCAGGTTCAGGGTATAAATAGCAATAGAAAGATGGCTCTGGAAGCATTTCGTTTCCTGTCCAAAATCCGCAACTGCTTACTTCGCGACAGTAAGCTTCTTCAGCTACCCAATCAGGCATACCAGGAACGCCACCCGGATGTTTTGGAGCTCTTCTTCCCGAAAAAAATGAAAGCGCGAGATCAAAACTTCCCCAGAAAAAATGAATCGGGCTCGCTTTTCCTTTGAAGCCACTTCTGAATTCCAGAAAAACTTTTTGTATTAAAATCAAAGCCTGATGAAAACCTTTTACAGTTTCCTCATCATAAGAAGCATGAATGTTATCCTGTTGAAATGGAATTGGATCAGGAATTTCAACAGGCACCGGTTTTATTTTTATATCAATGTGTAATTCAGATAAAAGAGTAAAGATTTTATTATAAAAGTCAGCAACCGAAATTCCACGCAAATCAAAACTCCTATACTCACCAGTACTCGTCAATATCTTTAATTGATGATCAATAAAATCAAAATCAATTTTAAAACTTTGCTCTTTGTAAGGCATATTTTCTGTAGTCAATCCTCGTGGCGTAATATGCAATGTTATATGCCATGAATGATTGATCCACGGCAGAAAGGCCAGCTTTATTTTGCCCACAATCTGCGTCCACATGTGGAGTGTTTCAAAAGTTGATTTACTTTTTTTGTAAGAAAGAACCGGCCATTGTTGTTGCATAAATGAGATTTAAAAGCTGTTATATTTGAGAAATAAGTTTGTTATATTCTTCATGAGAACCAATCCAAAACCAAATGATTGTATCTTCCTCTTTAACGCCCAGAGCGCGATAGGAAAGTCCCACTCTTACAGAATAAACGGCTGGTTGCTCCTCGATCTCTTTTAAAATGCAGGCCGGCATGACGAGGATTAACTTTCCATAGCTGGTAAGCTTCTCTTGCGCGACGTTGAACATCTTTCGGAAGTTTGGCAAAAGACTTCGAAATCTATTTGTAGTAACTGATTTCAATTACCAATCTTTTTTTTGAGTTTTACCTCTTTTGTATTCTTCAATACCTTCCTGCGCAAGCGTTATTAACTGCTCTTTGCTTTTCTCTAATGTAGCATCCCAATTAATCTCTTCCTCAAGCATTTTGGCTATTTGCTTTTGCTCCTCATTATTTAGTTTTTCAACTCTGTTAATAACCTTTTTAAGTTCTGTTATCATTGCTCTTATTTTTTTAAAATTAATCATTTTAGCAATTAACTATGCCATTATAAGACTTCTCTTCTTTAATAAGAATCATTGTTCACTTATTCAGTTTTAGATACGCAATCATTAACTGCAAAATCGAATCAAAATAAAATTTCTTACGAGATAAGCTTCGTGTTATCTTTTTTAAGCACTAATGAAATACCAGTTCATTTGCTAATCTGATTTCATCTTCTGAAATAGTGTGTCCCATACCGGGATAAATTTTTGCAGTGACATCCGCATTCATATCTTTTAATACTTCAACAGATTCATCAATTCTGGAAACCGGAACATGTGGATCAGGATTACTGCTACCGATAAAAACAGGAGTGTTTTTAAAATCACCTGCATAATTTGCATGATCAATTCTATCACCTATCAACCCGCCGGTAAAAGCAACTATGCCTCCAAATTTCCTGCCGTTTCTTGCCGCAAATTCCAACGTCAAACAGGCGCCTTGCGAAAAACCCAGTAAATAGACATTTTCCGAAGAAATCCCTTCTGCATTAATCTCATCCAACGTTTCTGTAATGAGCGATAAAGCAGATGAAAGCCACGGTTCATTTTGAGAAATTGGGGCTAAAAAAGAATACGGATACCAGGAATTATCCCTTGCCTGTGGCGCCAGCAAAGCGTAATCATTTACATTCAAATAATTGCTGAGAGAAACAATATCTTCTCCGCTTCCCCCGCGGCCATGAATCATAATTAGCGCTTTCTTTGCCTCTTTTAAAGAGGTGCCGGCCTTGATTATTTTCTTAGTGTGGATTTGATTTGAGTCCATTATTTTTATTTTGCCAAATATCCCAATATTGTTCCGGATGATGTTTAAATTGAACAAAAACTACTCTAACTTTTAAATTATTTTTTCATTTCTGAGAATGCTTTTTAATCCTGCATTTACCACTATTTCTGCTACTCATAAAAACGAAAAATTGTCCTTCAAAATGTCAATTTTTTACTATTTCCAGGACAAAATTTCATTAACAATCCTATATCATATAACGGTATTTTTTTTGCGGCTATTTAAGTAAAATATTTTTTAACCAAATAAAAAAGGAGGACACATGAACATCATTAAAAGAAACGGAAATTCAATGAACCAATGGCCCCTTTTGTTCGACGATTTTTTTAACCGGGATTTCTTCGACTGGGGCGTTAATAACTTTTCTGACACTAACACAACCGTTCCAAAAGTGAATGTCAAGGAAACGAAAGACAATTTTGAAGTGGAAGTAGCTGCACCCGGCATGAATAAAAACGACTTTAAAATCCAGCTTGACGGAAACATGTTAACCATTTCTTCCGAAAAAAGTGAGCAACATGAAGATAATAACGAGAACGAAAAATATTCACGCCGTGAATTCAGTTTTCAGTCATTTCAAAGAAGTTTTACTTTACCTAAGGATGTGGTTGATGCAGACAAGATTGAAGCAAAGTATGAAAATGGATTATTGCACCTGGTGATCCCTAAAAAAGAAGAAGCGAAACAAAAACCACCAAGGCAAATCCAGATTCACTAAAAAATGTTTTAAAACTGCCTTTTGGCAGTTTTTTTATGCCCCAATTTCTTTCTTTACCGCCGGTACCACTTTTGTAGCGAATAATTCAATAGAATGCATCACTTTTTTATGAGGTATATTTCCGACACTCGCCTGGGCAAGAAAACGTGTGTTGCCGAAAAGCTCATGTTCGTATAAAATTTTCTCTGTCACTTCCTGCACATCCCCCACCATTAACGCTCCCTGTGGCGATCTGCAAATAATCATATTGTTCCCATGAAAGTGGCGGCCATCCTCTTTCTCTCCCGATTCGGGTCATCACTTCGGCATAATGAGGATAAAACTCATTAGCGGCATTTTGAGAATTTTCAGAAACATAAAAATGATTGTTTACACCAAACTGAAGTTGCGATTTATCCCTTCCTGTTTTGGCAAAAGTCTCTTTATAAAGATTAATAAAAGGAACAAATTGTTCGGGCCGGCCCCCAATTATTGCCAGCATCAAAGGAAGTCCAAGGGTAGCCGCGCGCACAGCAGATGCAGGCGTTCCACCGGCGGCAAGCCAAACCGGAATTGATTGTTGGTAAGGCCGCGGATAAACTCCGAGATTATTTATTGAAGCTCTGTGTTTTCCCTGCCACAATACTTTTGTACTTTTATTTAACTTCAAAAGAAGATCTAACTTTTCGGTAAACAACTCATCATAATCTTCCAGATCGTAACCAAATAAAGGAAAAGATTCAATGAAGGAGCCTCGTCCGGCCATAATCTCTGCCCGCCCACCGGACAAAAGATCTACAGTGGAAAAATTCTGAAAAACGCGAACCGGATCATCAGAACTTAATACTGTTACTGCGCTGGCGAGTTTTATTTTTTTAGTGACGGCTGCCGCCGCTCCCAATACAACAGTTGGTGAAGAAACAGCGTAATCAGGGCGGTGATGTTCACCAACGCCAAAAACATCAAGCCCTAATTCATCCGCCAGTTTTATTTCTTCCAACAGATCTTTTAGTCGTTGATGTGCATTGATGCCTCTTCCCGGCAAGGTTTCCGGTTGCATGTCTGCAAAAGCGATTAGGCCAAATTCCATTTTACTTTATTGAAAATTAAAATCGTAAGTATTTGTTTGTTTACTGTCAATCTTCACTCCAATTCCCAAATTTCCCACTGCGATAATCATGGTAAGCTTGTCGTATTTCTTCTGGCGTATTCATTACAAAAGGCCCTTGGGCTACGATCGGTTCATTAAAAGGCAATGCATGGCCCAGCAAAACAATACTTTCTTCCACAGCTTTAATTTCGATATCACTACCGTCATTATTAAATTCTACCAATTGGTGCATTTTTGCTTCGCTTCCGTTCACTTTTGCAGTTCCTTTTATCACATACAAGAAAATGTTTCTTTCTGCGTCTATTCTTGTCCGGTAGATTCCTCCCTGCGAAAAATTTATTGTTGCCAGTTGAATATCAACCAACGGATTAAATGCGCCTTTTGTCCCTTCCCAATTTCCTGAAACCGCGTGAATAGTCACTTTCCCATCATCACATTTAACCTTCGGAATTTCGTTTTCCTGTAAACCAACATATTTTGGTTCCGTCATTTTAAGTTTTGCAGGAAGGTTAATCCACAGTTGCAAGAGCTCCAGCTCCCCGCCGTGTTTTTTAAATTCTTGTGAAGAAACTTCAGAATGAATCAAACCTCTTCCGGCAGTCATCCATTGTACACCGCCCGCTCTGATAATACTTTCGGATCCGCCACTGTCTTTATGAGTCAGGTCGCCATGAACAATAAAAGTTACTGTTTCAAAACCGCGATGCGGATGCGGGCCAAAGGGTAATCCATGATTGTTTTTTGGATACACCTGGTAACCGTGGTGATTTAAAAAAATGAATGGATCAATATGATCGATTGAATTAGTTGGAAGCGCCCGAAAGGTAATAAGATCAGCAACCGGCGCGCTAATGGCCTCATCAATTTTGTTTATGCTTCGCATATCTTGAAATTAAAACATTGAAAAAGAATCTTAATTTAATCATGATCTTCTTTGATGGCTTTCAATCCTTTTGTCCAACGCACCAATTGTTTCAGCATATTTTTAGCCGCCTTTATTGAAACTTCATTTGCCTGGAATTCATTTTGGTCATTTATATTTTGTTGAAAAAAAGGAAAGTTTACAGACTCAGCGAGAGGAACCATTCTGAAAGTTGAAAGATCTGCCTTTAAAGCATTCGCGGCTCTCGTTCCTGCAGAAACACCACCATAACTTACAATCGCGGCGGGTTTATAATTCCATTCCTGCGAAAGATATTCCAGCGCGTTTCTTAACGGCGCCGGATAATTATAATCATACTCTGCAGTAACAAAAATAAATGCATCCGCTTCATCAATTTTCGCACTCCACCATTTTGTATGTTCGTGTTTATATTGCTTCATCACCGGGTGATTCGGCTCATCCATCATTGGCAATTTAATTTCTCCAAGATCCAGAACTTCCACATTAAAATTTCCATTTTCTTTTGCTAAATCGGAAATCCAATTAGCCACCAAAGGTCCCTTTCTTCCAGGCCTCACTGTTGAAGAAATCACTTTTAAATTATACATTAATTCTAAAATATTTTATTGGTTAAAAATACATTCACCATTCACCATTCACTATTCACCATATTCACTATTAAAACCGAAGTCATCGTCAGTGATCCTGCCACTGCTTTATCATTAAAAAAAGAAACGTTATCATTGGAATCTTTTAAACCTAAAGTATACATCAACGGCAAATAATGTTCAGGAGTTGGAATGGCCAAATGGCTTTCAGATCCCAGGCTTTCATAATTTATTAATGGTTTATAATCACTATCCGAGATGAGTTGCTTAAACTTGTCATTCATGTTTAAAGCCCAATCGTAACCATAACCCGGTTCATTCATTTTTGCCCATGAAATCATTCTCAGATTATGAACCATATTTCCGCTTCCGATAATCAATACTCCTTTTTTCCTTAATGCATGCAATTCTTTAGCCAAATCAAAATGATATTGGGCATCTTTTGTATAATCAATACTTAATTGCAAAACAGGAATGTTGGCTTCAGGATACATTCTTCTGACAACTGTCCATGCACCATGATCCAATCCCCAATCGTGATCTAATTCTACATAAGCAGAATGTAGCAACGATGCGGTTTCTTTCGCTAATTGAGGATGTCCGGGAGCAGGATATTGCACGTCAAATAAGGCTTGAGGGAATCCACTGAAATCATGAATAGTTTGAGGAAAATCCATCGCGGTAATCCGCGTGCCTTTGGTGAACCAATGGGCTGAAACTACCAGCACTGCTGATGGCGTAGGAATTTCCTTTCGCCATCGCTGTCCATCGTTGACTGAATTCATTGTCTTCAATTCCATTCATGGGAGAACCATGGCCGATAAACAAAACAGGCATCAGATAGGGCCGTTCTTTCAGCTCACTGGTAAACTTATTGAATTCGGAAAGACGTGTCATGTTAAATTCTCCTTCTTTATTTTTTTAATTTTATAACTGTTATACATATGCGCTTTTAATCAAGGGCCGGTAACACCTTCTCAATTTGACTTCTTGCAGATTCATACTGCCTTGGCAACTTCAGATGTGTACCCAATTCATTAAGCGGTTCATCTTTATCAAAACCAGGATTTTCTGTAGCCAGTTCAAATAAAACCCCTCCAGGCTCCCGGAAATACAAAGAGAAAAAATAATCCCGATCAATCTTCGGAGTAATGTTCAATCCTTTACTCAAAATCTTTTCCCTGTAATCCATTAAAATCTTATCATCTTTCACCCTGAAAGCAACGTGGTGATTGGTTCCTGCAGAATTTATTCCGGCGCCCAAACCCGGTGCTTCAATAATATCAACAATGGAAGCATTTTCAATCGCATCCGTAATAAAACGATAACGGTTTCCTTCCTGCTTTAATAATTTATATCCTAAAATATCAGTAAGAATTTGAGTGGTTGGTTCTACTTTGTTTAAAGTTAAAGTGACACTGTGAAATCCTTTCGTGGCATTTTCAATTTTAATTTCATCGGTTTCCCATGGCTTTCTTTTATCTTCATTTTCAGCTTCAATGAAATGAATTTTCAATCCATCCGGATCCTGGAAATGCAGCAATTTTTCTCCAAACCTTTCTGCAATTTCTTCCTGTTTCACATTAAATCTTTCAAACCGGTCTTTCCAAAATTCCAGGCTTCCTTCAGGAACTGAATATCCTATTCCTGTTGCCATTCCTGCTCCATTCACACCGCGGCGAACCCCTTCCCACGGGAAAAAAGTCAGGATACTTCCGGGCGTTCCTTTTTCATCACCAAAATAAAAATGATAAGTACCTGGGTCATCAAAATTCACAGTCTTCTTTACAAACCGTTGCCCAAGCACTTTTGTATAAAAATTCAAATTTTGCTTTGCGTTTCCGGCTATCGCCGTAATATGATGCAATCCTAAAATTTTATTTTCCATTTTAATTATTTAAAGATGAAGTTACCATGTTCAGCGAACATGATAACCTCACCGATTTTTGGAATGCTTATGCAGCTTCCTGTTCTTTTTGTTGCTGTTGTTTTACCAGTTGTATTTCTGCATTGATTTTGATTTCATCCCCTAATAAAACACCACCGGTTTCTGCGGTTGATCCGTAAATAATTCCAAATTCCTTGCGGCTTAATTTCCCTGATACGGTAAAACCTGCTTTCGTTTGTCCGTATGGATCTTTAACGATGCCACCAAACTCAACATGCAGTGTAATTGGTTTGGTAATTCCTGCGATAGTAACCTCTCCATAAAGCTTTCCTTCATCTCCATTTGCTTCATATTTTTTGCCTGAAAATTTTATTTGAGGATGCTCTTCCGCTTTGAAGAAATCGGCTGATTTTAAATGAGCGTCACGTTGTTCATTGTTGGTGTCAATTGAATCTACGTCGGCTGTAAATTCAATTTTTTCAGCAGTATTAAAATCGTTGCTCTCTGTTTCACCTTCGACGTTAAAATTTTTGAATTGGCCTGTAACAGTTGAGATCATCAAATGTTTTACTTTAAAAGTGATTTCACTGTGTGTCGGATCGAGATTCCATTTAATTGTTGACATAATTTTTGATTTTTGTTTTATTTAAAATTTATTTTAATGGTGTTTAATTAACTGTCATTTTTGCCAGACGCGGTATCTATACCAGCTTTGCCATTGCCAGGTTTGAAGTTTCTAATTGTGTGATAGCCTGCCTCATTAAAAATCTTTGAAATTTCTTCGTTTACTGTTTCATTGTTTCCTTTTAAAAAAACCTGCTTTGTTTCGCTGTTGATAATGGCCTTTACTATCTTTGAATACGGCAAAATATTTTCGAGTTCTTTGCATTCATTTTCATTTTCAGAAACAACCACTACTATTTTTTGAGTTGCTACTTCTTTCATTAATTCCGCCACTTCTTTTTCTTCTGAAGGAGCGACAGCTATTGTAATAATGTCGGCTTCCCAGCAGCTATCTTTTACACATTCAATCGGCTCAATCTCAGCAACTGTTGCTTGTTGGTTAAGGGTTGCAATTAACTTTTCCAGTTCATTAATTTTCGGTGAAACGAGTAATAAACGGTAAGGCGTAAACGCAAATTTATTTACGATCGCGCGTCCTAATTTCCCGGTTGCTCCTACAATTGCTATCGTTTTTTTAATTGCCATTCCTTTGTTTTTTGTTTCACAAAGTTACCTTGCATCGGACCCTTCGTCCAATGAGCTATGATAATATTTCATATTGATCTATGGTAATAAATCAGATTGATCCATATCAATAGAATTAAAACTGAAAACCAGCAATTAGTAATGAAACGGTTCAGCGAATTTGAAAGCAGGCCTTGCAAGGAATTTGCAACGATTGAAAGAAATTAGAGATTTATGCAGCTTCGTTAGATTGATTATAAAGTTGCTTTTGACAAAACGAATTTAGTTTAAAAGCTCACCTGGAAAAAGGAATGATCAAGTTAAAAGAAAATTATTTTATTCTACATTCAAAACACACTACCGTATATGTCTTGCAAATTTCAAAAGCGTGTCGACGTTTTCCTTAGTTGTATTCAAAACTATCATTTTATGGTTCAATCGCTTTTGCGCCCAATACCTGCAATCCTACACTATCCGTTCCTTTTGGAGCAAAGTATTTTGTTTTAAAATCCTGCGATTCACCCGGATTCAAAATTTCGAAAATAGTTTCTTTATCGGTTTCAAGCAACGCATTGGTTTTGGAATAGAAAGACAATTTGATATTCACATCTTTAAAAGTAGCAACAGAAGCATTATTTACAAGCGTTCCTTTTACTACGGTTTGACCAACAATATTTTTTTTACTGTTCCCTTTAACCATAATGAAAACTGCAGGATCCTTTTCTTCCTTTTTCAACAGAGTAGCTTTTGTTTCCTTATAGCTTTCTTTTTCTCTTACAGCATTTCCCGAATTGCAGGCAAGAAAGAAGATTGAAAAAAAGACAATCAAAGCAATATATCCTTTCATAAATAAAGAGTTTAAAAAGGAAAAATAGCTAAATATATACATACAAAATCTTAAATATTTTGTAATAGAAGAAAAGAATAGTCACGCTTCCGTTCCCAGCCATAAAGCGCCGCCAATACTATTTCCTGATGCTCCTGTTACAGAAGATAAAACCGTGTATTGTTCACGCCAGCGTAGCGTTCCCAATAAAGCCATGATCAACGCTTCCTTATAAACTACCACCTCTTCTTTTGGAATGTAAACTTTAAAATTGATTTCCTGCAAATGCACTTCAATTCTTTGAATTAAATATTTATTGAAAGCGCCGCCGCCCGTTATCATTAAGTGTTGCAAGTCATTGTTTGAAAAATAAGGTATCAGCGCATTTTTTATTTGCAACGCAATATGTTCAACATAAGTGCAAAGGGAATTTTCTGTTGAAAGGCCAAACTCTTTGATTAAAGGAAAAATTATATTGATACCAAAACTGTTAGCCAACGATTTGGGAGATGGAAGAGAAAAATATTCGAGGGCATTTAATTTTTCCAGAAGGTCTTCATTTACTTTTCCTACTGAAGCGATTTTTCCATCTTCATCATAATTCAAATCTTTTTCTGCAGCAAGCATATTCAAAATGCGGTTAGCTGCGCAAATATCAAAGGCAATTATTTCATTTTTATCAGAATTAAAATCTTCATTATTTTTTGCTTCACTGTCAATTGAAACGTTGGCGATGCCTCCAATATTTAAAAAAAAATGATAATCAGGAAAGAGCAACTTCTCCCCCAAGGGCACGATTGGTGCACCCTGCCCACCAAAAGCAACATCCATTGAACGCAGGTCGCTAACGACCGGAAGTTGTGTTATTGCAGCAACAGATGCTCCATCTCCCAATTGATGTGTCATCATTTTTTCCGGAAAATGAAAAGTAGTGTGGCCGTGCGAAGCAATTAAATTCACTTGGTGGTATAAAGCAAATTGTTCGATAAAACCGTTGACTTTTTCTCCAAGAAACCTTCCATAATCTGTATGTAAAATTTGATAGTCAAAAGCAGATAGATTGACAGAATTCTTAAGTCTTTCAATCCATTCATCATCATAACTTATACATGCCGCACAATTTATTTTATAATCCCATTTGCCAGCCGTTTCCGAAAACTCCACAAAAGCAATATCAAGCCCATCGAGAGAACTTCCACTCATCAATCCTATCACATTGTAGATCATAAAAGAATTATTCTATTTATTTTAGATTTGTCCAAATTTATAACTTTAAATATTCCTCTTATCTTTAAGCTTCTTTAAACAGTAATAATGGTAAAAAATCTAAGTGACGACCATTCTTTGATGACCAACTGGATTTGTGAATTGAGAGATCTGGAAGTGCAGAACGACAGGCTGAGGTTCAGAAAAAACCTGGAGCGGGTTGCAGAAGTATGCGCTTATGAGATAAGTAAAACTTTACCATGGACCGAAAAGGAAATTACTACGCCTTTGGGAACAGCCGTTTGCAAAGTGCTAAAAACACAACCGGTATTGGCAACTATCCTTAGAGCCGGACTCCCAATGCATACTGGTTTATTGAATTATTTTGATCAAGCGGACAATGCTTTTATCAGTGCCTATCGTAAGCATCATTCTGACGGAACTTTTAGTATAAGTCTTGAATATATTAGTTGCCCGGATATGGAAAATCGTGTTGTTATTATTTGTGATCCGATGCTTGCCACAGGTGCTTCATTGGTAAAAACCATTCAATTTATAAAAGAAGCAGGCAATCCATCAAAGATACATATTGCGTGTGCGCTTGCCTGTACGGTAGGCCTGGAATATGTGTTACGGGCAGAGCCAAATGCTACGATCTGGTGTGGAGATATTGATGATGAACTTACAGCCAAAGGTTATATTGTTCCCGGCCTTGGCGATGCTGGTGACTTAGCCTATGGTGTAAAAGTGCAGGTGTAATACTCAAATTATTTTTACTTTAAATATAGATTTAAATAATCTAAGGTAGACTCAAAACGTTAACTTATCTTTAAGTATCTGAACTCTTCAAAAAAATGAAAAAAGCTGCTGTTTTTTTATATGTTTTTATCTCTATTTCACTGTTTACAACTGCACAGGATCCTCATTTTTCGCAATTTTTTGCTTCACCGCTTACACTAAACCCGGCATTTACCGGGAAGTTTGATGGAACCGTTCGCATTGCAGGAAACTATCGTAACCAGTGGCCCTCTTTTGGCAACGTTTACACCACTTCCACCATAAGTGTTGACTTTGATATTTTAAAAGATAAACTCCCTGATTACGACCGCTGGGGAATTGGCATATTGGCGCTTACCGACAAGGCGGGAAGCGGAGTTCTCACCAACAATTATTTTGGCATCTCTACTTCATATCATAAATCATTGGACGAAGATGGGTTTAAACAATTGGGCATTGGTTTCCAGGGAACGTATGGGCAAAAAACACTTGATGCCAATAAGTTTAAATTTGAAGACCAGTTAACCCCTTTTGGATTTACCGGGGTTACACAGGAAACATTTGTAAACAATAATCTCAACATCAATTATCTTGACGTAAATGCAGGTTTATTATATTCAATGTCGACTGATGAATCGAATAACTTTTACGTAGGCGCTTCCATGTATCACATCAACAAGCCGAGTGAAAGTTTCCAAAATGCTACCTGGAATATTGCTACAAGAACGACAATCAGCGCAGGGGGGTATTTCCCGGTTACAGACATTCTTACTTTACACACCAGTGGCATTTACCAATATCAAAATAAAGCTACTGAAACAGTTGTAGGCGGGGCTTTGGCCGCCGTGATCGATAAAGCTTCAGAGCAACCGTCAAATGTATATGGCGGTCTTTGGTATCGCTTTAATGATGCTATTATTCCTTATGTAGGATTGGAGTTTGCAGGTTTACGCATCGGAGCTACGTATGATATAAATGTTTCCAGTTTAAAAGCCGGTTCTCAAAGCCGCGGTGGCATGGAACTTTCCATCATTTACATAAAAAAACCTGCCGGCTTTAAAGGCATTCCTTGTCCTAAGTTCTAATCTCCAAATTATCTTTTAATAATTTTACAGGCGAAGAATGAAAATTATTTGGCGACAAAACTGCCTGAGGTTATCTTTGCCGTCCCTTAACAAAAAATGGCGCGTTGGTCAAGGGGTTAAGACGCCTCCCTTTCACGGAGGAATCACGGGTTCGAATCCCGTACGTGCTACTAAAATATTAAAGCCTTGGATAACCTTTTCAAGGCTATTTTGTTTATGGTAACAGTTTATGTTCTATCGAGTTTAAAAGACCAGGCGACATACGTTGGTATGGCTTTGGACGCTGTTAAAAGATTAAAAGAACATAACTCTGGCAAGAACCGGTATACAAAAGGCCACTTGCCGTGGAAAATGATTTTTAGTGAACAACATCCTGATTGGAGCTCTGCCAGGATCAGAGAAAAATATTTAAAATCTACCGCTGGAAAAAACTGGTTAAAAAAGCAACTTCATTAAATGGCGCAATCACCGGTTCCCTGTCTGCATCTGCATGGCGCAGTCAGGCAGGGAATCCCGTACGTGCTACTTAATAAAGCCGCAATGCAATAAAATTAAGCATTGCGTTTTTTTTTATTCCAGAATAATCCTCCCTGCTATTTGAAAGCTATCTGAACTGAAATTTGCAGACGCCAAAGAATTTACAGTTACTCAATTATCTTTGCCCCATGTTATCAATAAGTAACCGCGGCAAAATTATGCCTGCCTCTCCTATTCGAAAGTTAGTTCCATTTGCAGAAGCTGCAAAGAAAAGGGGAATTAAGATTTTTCAGATGAATATAGGGCAACCGGATATAGAAACGCCACCGGAAATCCTCGCGGCGGTGCGCAATTCTGATTTTAAAGTACTTAGAATACAGCCACAGCGCCGGCAATGAAAGCTATCAGAGATAAATGGGTCGAATATTACAGTTCAGTAAACATTCATGTTGATCATGATGAGATTATGATAACGACAGGCGGAAGCGAAGCTATTTTATTTGGATTTATGAGTTGTCTTGATGTAGGCGATGAAGTAATCATCCCCGAACCTTTTTATGCTAACTATAACGGATTTGCAGTTTCAGCAGGAATTTCAATTAAGCCAATTACCTCCAGTATTGAAACAGGTTTTGCATTGCCTTCTATAGAAGAGTTTGAGCAATTGATTACCAATAAGACCAAGGCCATTCTCATTTGCAACCCTAACAATCCAACCGGCTATTTATACAGCAGGCAAGAATTAGAAGTGCTTAAAAGAATCGTAAAAAAACACAATTTGTATTTATTTTCCGATGAAGCTTACCGCGAATTTTGTTATCACGGCGACCATTTCAGTGCTATGCAACTGGAAGGAGTAGAAGATAATGTGATCCTTCTGGACACAATCAGTAAACGATACAGCGCTTGTGGAGCAAGGATCGGTACACTCGTTACTCATAATAAAGAAGTATTACAAACAGCACTGAAATTTGCACAGGCAAGATTAAGTCCACCTTCCTTTGGTCAAATATTAGGTGAAGCTGCTGTTGATCTTCCTTCTGATTATTTTGAAGGAATAAAAGCGGAATACAAAAGGAGAAGAGACACTATTGTAAAAAGGCTGAACAATATGCCGGGCGTTTTTTGCCCTAACCCCGGTGGTGCATTTTATGCAATGGCTTCTTTGCCCATTGATGATGCTGATGTATTTTGTCAATGGTTGCTTAATTCGTTTGAATACAATGGCGCGACGCTAATGCTTGCTCCCGGAACCGGCTTTTATCGAACGGAAGGCTTAGGCAAAGCAGAAGTAAGACTTGCATACGTACTAAATGTAGACGCGATAAACGGAGCGATGGATTGCCTGGAAAAAGCCCTGGAAGTTTATCCGGGAAGAATTCAAAATTAATAATTCACAAGCAGGATTTGTAAAGAGTGATAAAAAAATGGTAAATGTATCGGGGAGCGGACTTGAACCGCCGACCTTCGGGTTATGAATCCGATGCTCTAACCAGCTGAGCTACCCCGACATTTTATTTTAAAGAACCATTTTATCGGGAAGCGGAATTGAATCAACGTCCGCCCTCTGGCGGATATGAATCCGATGCTCTAACCAGCTGAGCTATCCCGCCATTTTATTTTAAAGAACCATTTTATCGGGAAGCGGATTTGAATCAACGTCCGCCCTCTGGCGGATATGAATCCGATGCTCTAACCAGCTGAGCTACCTCGACATTTTATTTTAAAGAACCATTTTATCGGGAAGCGGATTTGAATCAACGTCCGCCCTCTGGCGGATATGAATCCGATGCTCTAACCAGCTGAGCTACCCCGACATTTTATTTTAAAGAACCATTTTATCGGAAGCGGATTTGAATCAACGTCCGCCCTCTGGCGGATATGAATCCGATGCTCTAACCAGCTGAGCTACCCCGACATTTTGGGCGGCGAAGATAATACTTTGCCGAAAAAATACAATGCAAGAGCACTTTTTTTAAACTTTTTCTTATACAAAAAAAGTTTAGTGAAATGGGCTTCACTAAACTTCTCCCAAACCGTTGCCTCCATTAGATTAGAGAGGATTTTACCAACTATTTCTGAGTATTATACACAAAAAAGGCTGTTACCGCTTCCCTTATGTTTACGATTCAACGAGTGCAGTAAACGAATAAATAAACAAAATTTTTCTTTTTCATAAAGGCTTATATTGAAGCGACTAAAACGCCTGCTTAGCAATAGTGAAGGCAAACGATTTATTTTGTAAAATCGTTTCCAGGTTTTTCAGTTACCCTCATAAAATTATCTTGCGTTCACACTCACTTTTATCTGCGTAAATGAATGTGCGGGAAATGCAAAGGATAATTTATTGCCATTTACTTTTACATCTTTTTTTACGGGAACATACTGTGACTGTTTATCAAAAGCAAATGGAGCGTTTAAATCATCAGTGTCAATTATACTTGCTTCGGCGTGGCCGGAAAAGTTTACGTCGCTACTTTCAATATCCGTACTTATTGCTTTATCCTTATCGCGATTAACCACATTTATATAAACGGTATTGTTTTCTTTTGAATAAACGGTAGTAACGTCCAGATATGGAATGTCTTTGTATTCTGCCGTTCCAAATGTATCGCAGGCAACATAAGTATCTACAGAAGCTCCACGGCAGTTGTTTGAAAAAGCCTTAAACGTGTAAAATACCGGTGATTTAAAAGTACCCTTTTTAGGATCGCTTGACAGTAATGAAGTAAGCATAGTGAAGTTGGCCATTTTTACAACATCAGCATGCCGGATGAAAGAATTAAGGCATTGCGCCATAGGCAACACCGACATAAAACTTCTTGCAAATGCTCCCCACTCATCGACAGAAAGATAAATAGGATTTTTGAGATCATTGTGAACCTTTGCGATTTCAATTTGGTTACCAACTGTTTTTATTTTTCCGTCAAAGTCCATCGCGCCATTTCCTATGTAGTCATAATAATTGTCGGTCGAACCACCTTCCCAATACCGGTGAATAGAAAGGTAACTGATTTTATCTCCGATACCATTTAATACAGTTCTGTTCCAGTGAAGCCAATCGCCTGCATAATAGGATGAACCTGAACCTACAAATTTAATTGTGGGATCAACAGCTATCATGGCTTTTGCAGCTTCTCTTGCGGTCTCCACATAATCTTCTGCATTCTTATGGCCAATTTCCCATGGTAGGCCATCCACTTCATTGCCCAAATCCCAAATCTTCACACCATAAGGAGCAGGATGACCATTCTTTGCACGTAAATCAGAATAATACGTTCCACCTTTATAATTACAATATTCAACAAGATAGGCAGCATCAAGTATGCTACCGAGGCCAAGGTTAACAGCCAGTATATTTTCACTACCAATTGATTTGTTCAATTTAAACCATTCATCCGTGCCTACATGATTGTTATCAATACCGCCCCAGGCAAGATTTATACGTTTGGGCCGTTGGTCTTTTGGGCCGATGCCGTCTTTCCAATTGTACGCCATTAAGAAGTTCCCACCGGGCCAGCGCATGTTGGTAACTTTCAACTCCTTCATAGCATCGATATAATCTTTACGGAATCCGTCTGCATCTGCAAGAGGCGATGACGGGTCATATAAATTTCCATACAATGTGCTAACCATTGGTGAATCCGGCAAGCCCCTTCTTCCGCTTATTGTAATGGGCTCCATAAATACTCCATAAATCTTCGGATCTATGTCGCTGATTTTTCTATTAACATCGATTTTAATCGTGGCTGTTTGGCCAAATGCGATAAAAGGTACTGCCGCTAAAAGATTGAAAAGAAATTTTTTCATGGCGTAAAGTTTATTGGTTTTTAAATTTTATTTTATCAATAGTTAATGATTTGTTGTGTCCAGGAGGGTCCTTTGATATGAAATATGCCGTTTTTAAAATATACAGGTTCAATCCCCATCTCCGGTACCAGTTCCCACGGCTTGAATGTTTGACTGTAAGGATAAGGACGCTTTTCGTACATCAGGTAATGGCAGGAACTCCACAATTTTCCGTCAGGCCCTGTAAACAAAGTATTTGACGCAGCTTCGCAATAAGGGTCTTCGGTATCCTGGTACTTTAAATCCCCATACCCACCGCCAGCTGCCAGTTCCGGGCGATAACCTTTTTTTCTTGTTCCAAATATGGGTTCAGGCGATGCCAACTCCCATGGCCCCAAGGGTGATTTTGATTTAAGTAATCCTATTTCATAGCCACGGGTCCAGGTTGAAAAGAACATGAAATAGGTACCATCCTTTTTTGTAACAAAAGGAGCTTCAATTCCGCCCACCATCCATTCGGGCCAGCCAGGTTGTTTTTTATCCAGAAACTTCTGAATGGGTGTGGTAAGTTTTCCTGTATTCAAATCAATTTTCGCCTGGAACAAACCATTGCCGCTGCAATACAAATACGTTTGTCCATCCTCATCTTCAAATAAAGTAGCGTCATTGTTATATTGTGGCGTTAATGGGCCGTTTACCAATTTATAAGGGCCGGTAACACTATCCGAAGAAAATAACCAGATGCTGTGCGTCTTCATTCCTTTCGGATCTTCTGCTGTAACTTTTCCACTGTTTACCGTAAGCCAGTATTTGTTTTTAATGAAATGAATTTCCGGGGCCCAAAACCGGCCATTATAGGGACAATCAGGAGGTAATTTGGAAGCATCTATGAGCCAACCGGATTGTTTCCAATGAATAAGATCGTCCGATTCCAACATGCGCACTCCCGGATTTGGGCCTGTCCAGATTGGATTGGAAGTGCCCGTACAATACCATTTGTCGCGCACTTTGATAATACAATAGTCTCTCATGGAAAGCGATGTATCCCGGGTAATTGGGTTGGTGTATCTGAATTCGTGAGTGCCGGCCTGACTTATATTGCCGTCAGGTGTGATTTGCGCAACAGCGGAAGATATGACCAGCAATAAGCCTAAAAACAAATGAAATTTTTTATGCATCATACATCTTTTGTGTGAAAATATTATTGCTTTTTATAAGGGCTCTCACGCATTTCAAGAAACGTTTCTTCATATCCTCCATGGTCAACAAAACTCATTTTAATTTTAATTTCATCAAATAATTTTTACAAAAACATATGTTTACTGAAACCTAATCCAATCCACTGATATTGGTTTGTTTTCTTTGGAGACGATGAAAAGATTTTGAAGCCCTCGTTCAAATTTTAGCACAGAAGCTTTCGCAAGTTCCCAGTTAGCGCTTTTGGGAATTTTTACTTCTGCCACAACCGGTCCGTCAATACTTTTAACATGGATTTGTAGTGTTCCTTCTGATTCGCCCATAGCTTTTACAATAACAGATTTTAATTTGTTTTTTCCAAAATCAACGCTGTTGTATTGTATCCATGAACCGGATTTTGTAAATGTCGTTTTCCATCCTTTAAATGTGTTCGATGTATCAATAAAATCAACTGTAATCCCATCATCTGCTTTAGAAGTATACCGGTCAATTTGAATAGGTGATGTTGCATTAGTTACACCAATACCCCGCAAGGTTGGAATCACTTTTTTTATCGTTCCATCTTCATTGAAGAACAGGCTGTCTGCTCTTACAGAACGCGCTTTATCAAAGTTTGGCGAAAGGTCGTTGGAGTGGTAAAACAAATACCACTGATTTTTAATTTGCACGATAGAATGATGGTTTGTCCAGCAGTTCGGCCTTTCATCCATTATTACACCCGTCACTTTAAAAGGACCCAGCGGACTATCACTAACTGCATATTCAAGTTGTTCTGTTTTATCGGCAACATGTGGATAGGTCATATAATATTTTCCATTACGCTCAAATAAAAATGGCCCTTCTTTCAAACCCTTATCGGATGCGAGACCTTGTATTACCTGAGGTTTCCCATCCAACTCAAGCATATTGGCTTTCAACTTTGCGCCATAAATATTTCCCAAGGCAAAATATAAATAGGCCTGCCCGTCTTTATCAATAAAAACATTCGGGTCAATTCCATGCACACCTTTTATCGGCTCAGCCTGCGGAACAAATGGGCCGGAAGGTTTGTCTGCTATCGCTACACCAATGGCAAAACCTCTCCCGTAACTTGAATCTTTTGGCGTTGTTGGAAAATAAAAATAATATTTGCCGTTGCGTTTAATACAATCAGGCGCCCACATACTATAGGCGTCCGGCTTTGCCCAGGGAACTGTGGTTTGAGAAACAACGATTCCATCATCTTTCCAGTTGGCTAAATTTTTGGAGGCAAATACATGATAATCTTCCATGCAAAACCAGCCAACGCGACCGTGTCCGGGCGTTGCCAGGATATCATGCGACGGATATAGATATACGCTATCTCCAAAAACTCTCGCAGTTGGATCTGCCGAATACATATTAGTGATGAGCGGATTCTGAGCGGACAGTTTTGCTCCAAGAAATATCATTGAAGCAATTAAAAGAATAGATTTCATTGTTGATTATTTATTTATTTTAAATTCTTTTTAATACTACTTTTCGAGCCGTTTTCATAATTCAGCTCATTATTTTTTTTTAAATATTTATTTAACCCTGAACCAATCAAAGTCAACAAACCCTCCCAAATTTTTTGTTGCATAGTTGAACAAACAAAATTTATTCCCCGTAAATATTTTTAAACTGAACCGCATGATCAATTTATCACCCAAGGGCTTGAATATTTTATTGTCGGTACTGTATTCGAAAGTTGCTTTTGAAGTAGAATTGGATGCAAGTGTGCGCAAATAAATTGTTGAAGCACTTACACCAATGGAATCAATTGGCTTCCCGTTGTTCACCATCAAAATATATTTCCGGCCTTTTTCTTGTTTTACTGCAATATACGCATATGGATCCTGGAAAACTGCAAGCCCGGCAATGTCACCATCTTTCATTTGGCCAACATCCAGGTTTGTTGTTGCAACTGTCGGAATGTTTTGGTCTCGTTTTGCAAATGGCCTTTGAGTAAGGGTGTTACGCGCCATTGTAAAATCTGATGTTACCGTAGCTGTCATCAATCGTAAATAACCGGGCCTTTTTGTAAGCGACCATTTCATTGAATCGGGATTATGATTCCATCCCCATTGCATCCCTAACTTTTTTTCATTGAATTCATCTGATTTTGGTAAATCTTTAATAGGATATGTTTTACCAACGTTTGGTTTTTTATAAGTAATTACCGCTTTGCCGTTTACGCCAATCATCGGCCAGCCATCAACCCACGTTACAGGCTGTAATGAAGGAAATCGCCCAAATGGCCCGCTGTCAACAAACAAAATCGTCCACCATTGACCGGTTTGCGTTTGAATTAAAGCGCCTTGATGGATTCCATAATTCATTCCTTTAGTAGTATCGTAGATTAATAACTTTTGTTCATACGGACCATAAATATTTTTTGAGCGAAGGGCTACCTGCATACCGTCCCTTCCACCATATGTTGAATACAAGTAATAGTAGCCGTTAATTTTATAAACATGGGTTCCTTCAAGCCCTTTGCGAATATCGCCTGTATAAACCAGCGAATCGGGTCCAATGGCAACAAGGCTTTCATTTACTTCAGTGATGGAAATTTTGTTGTAACCCTGAGCCACATAAACTTTTCCATCATCGTCAAAAAATAATCCCGGATCATAAAAACCTTTGGGCAAATGTGTAATGTGCCATGGCCCTTCGGCTTTGTTAGCTGTTAACATGAAGCCGCCTTCATTCAAAGTAATAAAGAGTAAATAAAATTTGCCGTTATGATATTTTATGCTCGTCGCCCATTGCCCATGCCCATAACGATTGCAGCTATCAAGGTCATAACATTTGCTGAAATCAAAACGTGGCACCGCATTGCTGCAATATTCCCAGTTAACCAGGTCTTTTGATTTGAGTACCGTAACTCCCGGAAAAATAAACATCGTCGTATTTACCATGTAATACGTATCGCCCACACGTATCACATCAGGGTCGGGGAAATCTGCAGAGATAAGAGGATTGGTATAAGTACCATTACCATTATCGCTATGCACATTTTGAGCCTTGAGATTCGATGACAGAAACGATAAAAGAAAAACAGCCGAAATAATTTTTTTCATATTACATTGTTTATTTAAAAAAGATTTTAATACTTCTTCAATTCTTCCTGCACACATCAACATCCCCTGAAAACAGGTTTTGGCTGAAGGCTTACGAATCATAACAAAGGATAATCGATTCATTAATACGCCCTTCATTACATTTTCAGGTTTTTGTCAAAAGCGAAAACATTAAAATACCATTACAAAGCCATCGTTGCCTTTCAAAGAAATATCCAACTTTCCGTCAGAAGGTATAGATATATTTTTCAAATCGAAAGAAGGTTCATCACCGTTTGCCTTTCCTGAAGCAATAAGTTGCCCTTTTTTATTCTTCAAAAAAGATAAATCGAGCGATAAATTCTTTTCTGTTTTTTCGCCATTGATGGCCGCTACATACCATTTATCGCCACTCTTTCTTGCCACTACGTAAAGCTTGCCGGGATAGCCATCAATAAACTTTACGTCATCCCAATGATTAGGCAACTTTCTTAAAAAATCTTTGACCTTTTCAGGCACGTGCGACATGCCGGCAGGCGTTTCTGCATAATGCTGAATACCTGATAAAAACAACACGGAAGTTGCCAATTCGAACGCGGCAGTAGTAGCACGTTTTATATGCGGAATTTTATACAAATTCATTGGCGTAAAATCCATAGGGTCGAAGACATTTCGCACCATGGCACACATCACCATGTGGGCAGGAGCTATATTGGCATTCTGCTGACTGAAGGTTATCATTTCATACCCTTCTACAGCTTCTGTCGTCATCAGGTTTGGATAGGTACGTTCCAAGCCTCTTGGTAAGGTGGCTCCATGAAAATTTACCAACAAATGATAAGTGGCAGCGTCATCTAATATATCCTGGTAGTAGTTAATGAATGATTGGCCGTCACCTCCAAAAAAATCAATTTTGATACCTTTGATACCCATTGATTGCAAACGCGAAAATTCCCGTATGCGGCTTTCATGCGTTAGCAATTTGCTATGTGGTGTAAAAGGAACTGTATTCCAATTTCCGGCAGAGTTGTACCAAAGCAGGATACCCACATTTTTTTGTTTCGCATAATCAGAAAGTAGCCTTACAGAATCGTAGCCGATGGTTTTGTCCCAGCCCGCATCAATTAAGCAATATTGCCATTTCATATCTGCAGCAAAATCGATGTATCTTTTCTGAACCCTATATATTGTACTGTCATCTTTCTCCATTACCCAGCTCCATGAGGCTTTACCGGGTTTGATAAAATCATCGGGCATTTTTTTTGCTGGTAGTGCCAGGTCAGTTCCCAATGTAGATTCCATAATGGTTTTCAAGCTGCCAATCGCAATAATTCTCCATGGTGTTTGCCAGGGCAATATTGACTGAGGCTTCAATGCATGCCCGGGTATTCTCTCAGAATCTTCGGGGAAATTTATTTTATATTCATTGTTGGGAGAATTTTGTTGTAAAGCGGTTCCGCAATAGGTTCTTCCCAATGCGGCTTCAGTTATCAACATCCACGTATTGTTATATTTGAATAAGGCCGGATATACCCAACCATTCGGGCCCGGAGAAGGTTTGCCTGTGGGAATATCCATTTCATAATGTGCTTCGTAAGAAGGATTGGAATGTTGAAATCCGCTCTGGGATTCTGTTTTAGGCTGCAACCATGCTCTGGTGCCATCAAAGAAATGAAAGCTGGTTGCTTCTGAAGTGATATGTTTTAAATCAGTTGACTTCCCGGGAAATCGGTAACGAAAGGCAACACCATCATTTGATACACGAAAAATGATGTTCATCTTTCTCCCAGATATCGTTTCCGTTTCAATGACGCGTTCTGTTGCAGTATAAGTAATATTTTTCTTCTTTGCATTAAGGGTTGTGTAATTTTCTTTTACCGTCCTTGAGTCTGATGCTTTGATGAGCTTTAAATCTTTTGAGAAGTCTGCATCTTCCATTACCAAACCCAGTCTTGAATTATCAAGTACAAGTTCGCCTTTATAACTGATACTGTAAATAGCTTTTGCAACATTACAGTTGACGCTGATGTTTTTATCAGGACTGGTGATGACTATTGATTTTTGTGCATAACTGAAATTCATCGCAGCCATGCAGTAAATGAACAAAAAAACTTGTTTTTTATTTTTTACTATCAAATTCATATTTGTATTTTTCAATTTCTTAAATTATTATTATCCACTCCTTTTTTTATCTTCATTTTTTATGCACTTCATTCAATGCAAACTTTCCATGAATAAAAGTCATCAATTCTTCACGGTTTGGGTATCGAAAAGCTCTTTTGCAAAATTTGGAAAAGATCATTTTCGTTATCCGGTTCGGGGATAACCCAATTAGAACCCAAAACCATTTTAGGAACACCTCCTTTTCCATTCTGAATAGTCTTACCATAAATTTGGGTACAGGTTTGCAAATACTCGCTGATCCACGAATCGTTCAACGCTGCTTCAAACTTTGCCTGCCCAACCAACTCAACTGCTTTAGCCCTGGCGGCTTCCAGGCTTCTCGGATGCCATCTGTCGCCCGCGTCAAAAGTAAACATCCAGTTATCAAAAGCATGGAAAGCATCACGATCAGCGACCCAGACAGCCAGGCTTATCCGGGTTAATTCACAAGAGTTTTTAAATTCATCTACATCCCTTGAAATATATGGGTTACAACTGCTATTTAATGGAGACGGGCAAAGTGCAAATGCCAACTCACCATGATATCGCCGGATAGTCTCATTTAGCATAAGATGTATTTGCTGACAATGGGGGCATTCATAATCAAACAGCAGCATCACAATGTAAGGCGCATCCGGAGACCCGATTACCGGAACAGTGTGATAATCCATTGCCGGTAAATTTATGCTTGATTTACCTTTTATATATTGAGTTTCAGGTTTAATAACCACCTGGCTTGTTGCCATTAGAGCAGCGAAAACTACTCCACATAAAGTAAAGACTGTTGCAGGCAAAAGCCGGACTATAGGTCTTGGTTTAGCTGCAGAAATACTCCTAATAGAGGGAGTATTTATCATTTTTATACCGTTTAAGTGATTATCGAATTCATTGAGCGATCTCCAGATAATGAGTGCGGATATTAGCAATCCTGTACTATGTAAACTCATACAATACAAGCAAAAATTTCCGATGACCCATTTTTGGATAATAATAAACCAAATAGCACTTCCGGCAATTGAACCTGCCAATACCAACATAACCCGCCAGGCGAGGCGCCGTATAGAGATGTCTGTAGTCCGGCTTATAAAAAAACCAGCTACTAATAAAGAAAGATAAGTACCTACCGCCAGGCTGCTTACAGGAAGCACGCCTCCCAACAGGGCCCAGCGACTATTAAGCACAGTTTCGCATGAGCTGCCACCAATGCAACCAGCGAGAGTATCGCCGGAAAGATAATGCCAGCTAAGAATAAGACTCAGCAAAAGCGCAATGATATTTAAGACCGTTAGAACCAGGCGCCACCAGGGCCAGGATTTTTGTAACCTGTTCGTGTCTTCACTTTTTATCATCTTTTACTCTTCCTTTTTTTAAAAAGCCTTCCTCAGCGTCACATTTGCGATTAGTGGTGGAGATTTAAAAATTCTACCTGTTTATTTTATACTTTTCATTATGGCTTTTTGGCATATTGATTTGGTTCTCCGGGCGTTGGAATATTGCTGGCAACCTGAGTGCCGGTTTCATGCGCTTTTGCTAATGGGGAAGCCAATGTAATGCCACTGCCAGAAACCGCGGCACCATTAGTATGGGGGTATTTCAGTGGCATACTAACATTAATCGAATCAAATATATTGGTGTTTGGAGCGCGAAATCTACGACGTTCTGCATGAACTGATGAAATAACGGCCATCTCACGGCTGCTTCCTTCTCCTATAAAAATGGACTCACCCTCACTAAAACCCTCTAAACCTTTTACCAATAGTAAAGTATTCCCTGCATCCACAGGTGAAGCTAAAGTAGTAGCTCCGGCTGTACCAATTGTCGCAATAATACCGGTCTCGCTATTGCCACCAGCATCTATAAAAACTTTTTGGCCAATCCTAAAGTCAGAAACACTGGATAACTTGATATTGTCAGAACCGGCTGCTGCTGGTGCAGCTAACGATACAGTCGTCTGCAACCGGAAATCATGGAGATTATCATCGGTATCGTACCCATCCTCAAAGCGCCCGGCGCTTCTGTTAGGTTGCATAACTGGAGGCCCAAATCTAAATCTTCTACCTTCACCGGGAGAAGGTACATGATTACCACTCTGGCCCGATCCGGAAATACCCTGGTAACCTTCGGCCAGCCATGGATCAACAATACCGCCATAGTTCAGACCATCAACTATATTCCCGCTGCCATCACGCAGTAATATACTGCCAGCACTTTCTGAAAGCTCAGGACCGCCAAACCACTGATCGGGCTTTTTGGCGTCATGGTAACCTGATGTGGCGGCTTTTTCGTCTCTTACCGCATCATTAATGTCATGGTTATTACTCAGAGATTTATCCAACTTAATGATATTTCCAAGAAACTGTACTGGTTCATTACTTGAGTGAGTGAAAGCGGTTGCTGGTTCGAAGCTGATGCCAGTTCCTTTCACACTGAAAGGTAAGTTAGCCGAATGATCAAACTTGAGTGGCTGCGCCAATTCCAGACCCGTTCCCGCATCCTCTTTATCTGTTAAGGGGCCGCGGCCCGGTCCCCGAACTGACTTCGTACCTACTTTGGTTACAGTCACAGTCTCAATACCGTGACCTTTACTATCGATATCCAACCTGATTTTATCACCAACGGAAATATTTTCAACAGAAGAAACTTTGATGTTAGAGCTTCCCGCCTTTGCATCTGCTGAAAGGTAGGCTTGTGTGCCTGGCTTACCAACTTTGGTAATAGTAACTACCTCATATTTTTCCAGGCCTCGTGCAACTGCAGGATAAGTTGCTCCATAACCTATCGCCATCTTTTGTCCCGCCTGGAAGCCAACAACACTAGTAACAGGTATATTGGTCGAGCCCCGAGGTATCGTAATTACCGGGCCTTCGGGTAATGGTTGCCATATAGTGGTCGGAGCCGAAGGATCTATAAAACGGGCAAATGGTGATGTTGAAGAAGTAGTCTGTGGTTCCGGTGGTGTAATGATACCTGTAATAGTACGGGTTTCCCTATTTGCGCCGGTGCCGATTTGAATTTTATCGCCTGCAGACATACCGGTTGTAGCCCTCACGTACACAGATGAAGCGCCTTTTTTTGAGGGTACAGACAAGCCTGAATTAGAAAGCCCCAATAGGTAAAATCCACGCGCAGGAAGTTTTGTTCCAGATGGTATCTTTACTGAAGAAAATATGGGCAATTGAGTTGGATGAAGCGTTAACGTCCAGTTCGATAGATCTGTTTCCGTATTACCGGCATTATATAGTTCAATAAAAGAATTGGTCGAGTTATCAGGAGAGCCGGTAGCAATACGAAATTCATTAATTTTTACCGGGCTTACATTACGTACTTTCTCTACTGCTGTTTCAGATTGCTGAGTGCTATTATTACTCTTCCATGAAGCCTTGCCCACAAGGTCTCCATTGAAACCCTGAGGACCTGATGTAATGGTGAATGTAGCGCTTGCACTTTTACCTGGTGCAACAGATTCGCTAAATTTCTTTGAAGTTTCTTTAGAATTTAAAATGACTGCTTTCCAATTTTTGGGTGTTACAATGCTCAATACAAGACCTGTTACCGGAGCCCCTGTTGTGTTCATGAATGTAACGGTAGTATTGTGTGAGGAATTAGGAGAAAATGTCTGTAATCCCGGGGGCGTTTCTGTTTCATTTGCCGGAGCGATCCTTAAAGGCTGCATATCGTATCTGGCAGCGGCAATATTGGCTTGAATCTTTTGATTGGTTTCTTTACTCGGAAAAGTGCCTGCGGCTGTCATAGCGCCCTCGTAAAAAGTACCTTGAGACCCATTACTATTATCACCCCCGTTCCCCAAAAGTATAGCTCCCTGCTTACGCATAGGATCATAACTGCTTCTGTCATTAATAACACGAGTCCCATCAAACATTACATGAAGATCCCCCTCCTGCGCATCTCCGCCCATTGATCTCCAGTGGTGAGGTTCGCCATCCGCCATTGCAGTCACAAAGCGCCAGGTAATACTCGGCAGATCTGCACAATATTTATCATTCGGAGATGGGTTTACACAACCCACAAGGTTGTTTTCCTGGTCTGTCATCACCCAGGGACCCGGTGCTTGTCCATGATACCAGGGAGTGGCATTACCATAGTAGGCAGTTTCCATTGTACCATCGCCGTCGTCACGGCTATCTATTTCAGCGTTGCCATAGTCGTAGCAGCAGCCAGAGTTATAATGATGGCCATTAACAACCCAATACTGACCCTCAGCCTGATCATCTACTGCGGTTCCCTTAGCATCGTCCTGGCGAAGACCCATTCCAGGCTCAATAAAAACGCCGTAAACCTTGTGACCCATTAATGTAACTGGCGCCATGTCCGCAACAGGAAGATTATTAAATCCACCCATAGAAGGACCGCTGAAGCCCCCATGCGGGGCCTGAGTAAGATCATTGCCACTACCAGACTGGTCATAGAGTTTTGTGATCCAACAATAGGTGTTTGCGCAAAACGCATCTTGCGCAGACGCATTAGCGTATCCTCCCGCATCACCTTCAGTCGGCTTTACTACACCTATGTCGAGGGTTTTGCCGTCCGACTGGCGCATTACCTGGTATAATGGACCATTATACGATTTGTATAAGGCCCTGGTGCTGCTGTGTGCAGCCACGCATGGTGTGTTTCCCGCCGCATAGATATCACAAGGACCATCCGGCCTATTTGGAATACTATTTTTTCCTCTGCCAGTCATCGCCATCATGGTGATGGCAACAGGTAAAATGAGTGCGATGGCAAGAAGCACTACAAAACGGTTTTTCTTTTTCACTATAATTAATTTAATTTATTACAGATGATTTAATTGAGTTGCTTGCTGGTGAATAATTGAGTTGCTTGCTGGTGAACAAACAATGTCTTCTTTTATGAATGTTCGTTTTTTCATATTTAGTTATTTATCGGTTTGCCAAAAACTTCAACCGCGGCAATATTGCGCATAAAAAGACCATGGTTTTTTTAAATTCTTCTTCTTTAAAAAGAAGTTTAAATTTTCATTCCTTTTTTATTCAGTTGTTTTAATTTCAATAATGCTTACAGAATAAGGGTCAAGCTTTCTTGAAAAAGATTTCTTAATGCCACTTATGTTTTCACTGACCGGTACTATATTCTCCGGCTCTGTGATTGAATTGGTTTCATCCGGCTTATCTCCTTTCACTACTATCAATGTCCCTGCAGGATTCACTTTTGCTATTCCATCCAGATTTATTTTTATACTTTGCTTTTTTGCAGTTGTGTTTACAACCTTAAGATAGATGGTTCCCGTTGTGTCATTCATTGTGGCAGCATAAAATACCGTAGGGACTTGTGTCACCTTTTTGCCTGCAGCACTATCTCTCGGCGATAGCGGTTTGTTTTGCTCAGGGATGTTGGTGGCTGTTACCGGCACTATTTTATTCCCCAAATAATGACTGAATAATTTTTGTACGTAGTACGATGGCGAACCATAACTATTGAGCGCATCATAACCTATCAAATCTGAATCCCATTGCCACGCTCTTCTTCCTGTAGCAGCATCTTTACTAACGTTTACGAACAGTGGTGCATAGCAAGACATAATTACCAAATCTGAATTACGTTCCATTCCTGTCATCCACGCCGCATCGCCTAAGGCAGCGTTTAAATTTGTAGTGGGCGCGCCTTCTCTTGTTGCCCATTCTCCCACAAAAATCTTTGGCCCGTTACGGTCATACTTATCATATTGAGAAGCATTCTCCCACATATCCCATGAGTTGCGGTAATAATGTTCATCCACTACAAGCGGCTTTTTGCCGGACGTAACCTGCATGGAAGCATACTGCGTACCGGGAATGGTAGAAATGCAGGTTAGTTGCGGGTATTTTGCTTCTATAGCATTTCTGAACTGGTTGAATCTTCCGTCATAACTGTTTGACCTGTCAAACCAGTCTTCATTTCCAATTTCCACATATTTGAGTTTGAATGGTTCAGGATGCCCGTCTTCCGCGCGTTTGGCTCCCCAATAAGTGGTTGTATCACCTATAACGTATTCTATTTCATCCAAAGCATCATCTACATATGGTTTTAAAAGTGGGCCGGCATCTACATGGTCTCCATCCAATGAGTATCCTGCATATACTGCCAAAAGCGGTTCTGCACCCATATCTTCAGTCCATTTCAAAAACTCGAGCAAACCCATCCCATCTGAGGCGCGATAGCCCCATGAGCCGTTGTGGCCAGGACGGTTGTCAATCGGGCCAAGGGTTGTCTTCCACGGAAATGCATCGTTTATTGTCGGGCCTTCTAAAAAGTTCCCGCCGGGAAATCGCAGAAACTTTGGTTGCATATTTACCAGCATCTGCATCAGGTCACGCCGGAAACCATTGGCCTGATTGTCGTAAGTTGGCGGAAATAAAGAAACGAGATTGAAATAATACACGCCTTTGCGGTCAGTAGAAATTACAAACCGGGCTTCTTTGGTTGGCGTAACATCTGCAGCCGTGGTTAAGTTGACTTCATACTTTTTCCAGTAAATGCTTTTTTCAAGATTGATAGTTCCTTTTGCGTATACTGTTTTCCCGTCATTGCTTTCAATAGAAACGGTTATCGGGCCGGGGGTGTTATTTTCAATTACCGGCAGCGGCGGTGTGCTGGGTTTGGGTTCCCACGACCAGCGCGGAGGTTCTCTGCGGTCTGTCCCTTTTATATAAAATGAAGCTTTGTAGGTTGTGGATGGTTTTACGGGAATGCCCCAGTATCCGTCATTGGCAATGCCCACTCTTCCGTCAGCCTTTTCTACCGTAAGCCGTAAGCACGCGGAAAGTGCTCCGTTTATGGCGTTGCGGCGTTCGTCATTGGGAACGTGTTCTTCCGCACCTATTAATTTCATCTCTGCTTGTGTTGATGGATTATCCTTTACAAGCGTCCATCCTTCCGGCCCGGTTTTACTGTCTTTAAATGCCCTGTTGCGTATCAATTCTCCATACAGGCCGCCATCATAGGAATGGTTGATTTCTTCGGTCATTAACCCATACAGCATCGGGCTTACACTGGCATCTGATTTTGCTACGTTTAATGTGAGCACAGGTGTTTGCCCAAAAACCGGGTTAATGGCTAAACCGCCTCCAACTAACATCAGTAAACAAAGGTTTTTTATCGTTTTTCTTTTCATACTAAGCAATATTTTAATGTTTTATCTCCAAGTAACTATTATTTGTTAGCGAATTTTAAAGATCATTTGTTTATTAGTGGTTCATGAAAAAATTTTGTCTTGTTGATTATTGCAATATTTATGGTTTTATGAGTTGATACTTGCCGCTTAAATGCATCAGACTGAAGAGATATAACAAGCCATCGTAATAAGGGTCAAAATAACCATCACTGTACGGCTCTAATTTCGCGTTCCACAATGCATGTACAAAATCAAAATTATCCTTTCTGATCATTTCTGTAGACGCCACTGTGGCAAGCAATCCAAGAGAGTGCCGTAACTTTTTAAATCCTCCGGCCTGTAGAATACTATCAGGCGTTGAACCATCAGGATTAAACTGGTCTACAAATTTGTCGATGCCTTTGGAACGGAAGAAAGTCTGAATGCGTTTTGCATAATCCTCCTGCCAGGTTTTATCTTTTCTAAACCAGACATAATCCATCGCGATATTCATTGGAACGCGCCATGAATCGTATCGAAAGGCATCCGGCAACCAACGTGAAGGACGCGGCGCTCCGCTAAACTCAGTATTATCATAGTTAAGCCCCGTAACAGGGTTACAAGCCCTATGCAGAAAAGAGCGGGCAGTATCCGCGCAATCTTCGTAGAATTGTTTATGTCCATCCTTTGCATACAATGCCCAAACTTCAAAAAAAGCCGGTAACTGATAAGAAGGGTCAGTCCATCCGTGACTGTATTTTTCAGGCCCGAAAGTTATTTGTTTGTGCTCAGTATTAATAATATTATAAATGCCGCCGGAGCCATCTTTTTTCCACATGTTATCCAAAATGTACCGGGCCTCTTTGTAATAATCAATACCGGTATTATTTCCCCAGCGGTTGGAAGCAAAAAGTAAATCTGTTATAAAATATAATTCACCATCGGGAGCAATTCCTTCAGAGTTTTTTTTCATTGTTGCAGGATTAATACTCCATGCAAAATATCCTTCCCGTGGCCCCGAAGAATTTTGCAAATATTTTTTACTCCATCGCCAAATTCTATCAAAAACCTCTTTCTTATTCAACTGTACAGCTACCATCATTCCATAAGAAAGTCCTTCTGTTCTTGCATCATGATTTTTTACATCCGATACATAAGCCATCGAATCCCCTACTTCAAAATAAACTTTGTTCGGCCCTTCAAATAAATCATGATAAGCTTTATCAACTTTTGCATTAATATCGGCTTCCTTATAACCTGCCATTTTAAAGGTATTAGGATAAACACCGGTATAAAAAGCACCTTTTGTTTTTTGCGCATCCACTTTACCAAGGCTGAATGAGAAGAGGCAAACAATCAATAAGGAGATTTTCATGTTCCCAAATATTTCACTTGTTTTTTTTAATAAACCCATAAATTGAATTTGAAAATTGACAAATATTTTTTTACGAATTCTCAATCAGCATATATTAAAACAGCAACTTTAGATGAAACTTAGTTAGAGAGACCGCAAGCAATACTGTTTATTAATAAGTGTCAATTTTACATTTATAAGGCTAAAGTAAGATTATTTCTTTTAAATTCACTCTATTGCTATAATATTTTCTTGCTTTTAAATGCGCTGAAAGCATCGTTTTTTTTACCAAAGAAACCATGGATTCTGAGTGTATTACTCCGTTTTAAACATCTGAAGGATTTTACGGGCTGTCAGCTTTCAGTTAATTCATGCTAATAAACCCATTTTAATTCCGCGGACACACTACCTTACGGTTTTAAAGAATTAGAGTATCGCCCATTACCTCATAAGCACAGCAATAAACAGACACTTTGAAATTTTTATTTTATACAGTAAACGAAGTTTTATTGGCGATTTTCATTTTACTAAGAAATAAAAGAGGATGAAAGAGTTCATCCCCCATTCATTCTTATTAAAGACTTATTAAAGAAAAAAAATTCTTCGTTAATATTGTTTTTAATTTTTAGTTTTCTCCTACAACTTCCTAAACCTGAGAGTTTATCTTAATCAGATACCAGTGTCGATATGCTCTTCGCTGGAAAAGTGGTAGAAAAAACACTTCCTGAAATTGAAATAGTATCAGCCACCAGGTTAGATGAACTTGTGGTTGTGTACTTTGTAAAACCAGGAGCAGATACATCATTTAGATTCAATGGCAGATAAGCATCGGATGAATTTTGGTTAATAATAACAACAACTATTTTTGAACCACTCTTATAGGCAGTAGCATAAATACCAGGTGAAGGATTTTCAGTACAAGATATTTTCGTATAGCCCGGACGTATATATCTTGCATATTGTGCCATAATGTAGCCCAGTTTCTGTATCTTACCGCTTTCACTTATTGGCCCATAGGTTCTTCTTATATACCAACATACATAAGCTCCCCAACCTGCATCCATACAATCATTTATTTCTTTAGCAGACTCCATAGCATTTTGCCAATCATTTCCGCTGATATTGGAATTGGTATAGTGTTCAGTCATCCATACCGGTTTATCTACTGATAAATTATAAGGAATTGCGCCATAAATATGTCCGGCAATAAAAGCAGTTTTTGATTTTGCATCCGCATTGCTTAAATATGAATTAATATACGTTGCATCCATATTAAAAGGCTCCGGGGCCATGATAGGCGCACCGCAACTATCACCTTCTGCTGCAACAAAATCCGCCACTTGAGAAGCTGTCATTTCCATTGACTCATACGTCGCCTTATAATTAGGTTCATTGGTTGGGCTAATAGCGGCTAACCCACCTACGGCTGTATTAAAATCTTTCAGATAAGCAGCGAAAGCTGAATAAGAATCTGTTTTAATCGTTCCTCCGATTACATTGTTATTGGTTTTCATTGAAGCCGGAGCTGACCAAGCAGTAGCTATAGCTGAACCTCCATATGATTTACATGCATCTATTGTTGCCTTTGCCTGTGAAAATCCGGACCTGTCCACAGGAACCCTGACACGAACAATGCTTAATCCAATCCCATCGGTTGGAGAAAAAGCAGTATCTCTTTGGCTAGCCGTTAAATCTCCAGTCCAGTCAACAATATCTGCTCCTCCAAATCCATAAATGTTTTGTTGAGTTATACTTGCATTAATCACCACAGGAGTGCTTATAGTATCTATCTTAGAAGGGGGGGGATTTTGAGAGGTTGCATTGCCTGCTTGTTTCTTACAGCCAAAAACCAAAAACAAAACTCCCAGGCTTATTAAAATCCTTTTCATGACTTTATAAATTTTTTATATTAATCTTGATTTCTATTATTGAAAAACCGGTTTCAGTCAAAGTTAAGAAATCATACAATTGTGGGTTTCAGAAAAAAGAACCGGGAGATGAAAATCCATCTCCCGGTTTCTGCTTGATTATGAGAAAAATATACAGATTTTCGGTTTTTTATAAAACCTGTTTTTAAAAATAATTATCCTATTGATAACCTGGATTTTGGTATGCAGCTATATCTGCTGCACTCATTTGCATATTATTTAACTGGCCGAGTGGAATCGGACGCAGATAAAGATAATCCTGAATATTACGGGTTACGGTTTGCGCGTTATGATCCCCATAGTTCACTCCTGCAATTTGATAAGAAGAGGCAAGATTTGCCCATTGTTGTGTACGAACCAAATCCAGCCAACGCTTGCCCTCTCCATAATATTCGCGTGAACGCTCAGCCAGGATATAATCAATGGTAATAGTTGCAGGCGTAGCAGCGGTCATTGCAGCACTATTATCTTCTACTAAAGGTGTATTATCATTATTGTCATAATCCCACATTCCAGCACGTGCCCGGATAACATTGATCAGGTCTCTCGCACTTTGGCCAGCTTGGGTAGTTGCGCCCATTACAGCCGCTTCCGCACCAATAAAATAGAACTCTGAGAAATAGGCTATAATGAAAGGACGCGTACTTGCCGCATTTGGCTGACCTAATGTACCATTGTTGTCGGTACGGTATTCACCGAGCTTCCAAAGCCCCGGATAAACGACTCTGCTGATACCGTCTGGTCCAACTACAAAGTCTGATCTTCCTGGTAAGGTGCCGGCCCCTACATTACTATTACCTTGATTAGCCGGATAGCTGATTGCCGGGTTAGGTTGGTCAAGAAACGTTAATATAGCATCACCCGGCTGAACCGGCAGAAAGTTTGCATTGTATAAAGTAGTTTGAGGAATATTGGTTCCTTGTAAATCCCAGTTGAGTAGCGTGCGTTGGGCAAGAAGGGACTGTCGGAATATTCGTCAATAAACGAGCGATAGCTGCGAACAGCGAGCTCGTTCTGCTTACTGTGATAGAACGCCTCAGCGATGCTGAAAGCCACGTCATCACGCAGAGGGCTGTCGGGATATTTGCGTAAAACCTGCCGGTAGCGCTGGATGGCGAGGATGTACTGGCCCATGTCCTCGAGGGTCTTGCCCATGTAGAAAAGACCGCGATCATTCGGCAGACTTCCTCGAAGCACGCGAGGGCCTTTTCGTAGTTCTGGTCCCGGTACGCAAAGAGCCCGAGTGCAAACTTAACTTGGGGTAGTTGCGCATATCCAGGACGCGCTTCGAGTAGCTGCTTGTAGCTAAGCTCGAGTTTGAGCCAGTTGCCATTGGCAATGTAGGCGCGGCCAGCTTCATACAGGCCTTCGGCAAGCAGAAAGCTGTCTTCGTACTTGCTGATGAGTTGGTCATAGGTGTCGATGGCTGCAGCGAATTTGTGGAGATTGAACTGGCACTCCGCGCTTCGCAATAGAACCGAGGCCTGGAGATACTTATCATCTCCCTTGAACTTGTGGACGCGCTCATACTCTTGTAGCGCCGTCTCGTAGTCACCACTG
>CAWFFT010000038.1:0-25891 GCA_963815085.1 uncultured Chitinophagaceae bacterium
CTCGACCAGGCGACGCAGACGCACGTTTCGATCGACTTTCTGGCGCCGAATCCCTTCGATCCACGGGTCGTCGATCCCGCGGTGGACCCACGCGACCGCGTCGGGGTCATCACCTGTGTGTCCCGCATGGGGCAGCCCGGAATCGAGATCGACTTTCTCGGCGATCGCAATCAATTGCGGTTCTCGGACCAGACGCTGTCCATCGGCGATAGCTCCGTCAGGCGCCGCGAAGGGCGCAATGGTCTACCGATCTTCGAGCTGAAGCTGTCTTCCACCGCGGTCGACGGCAGCGGCCGCAAGGTCACCGGAAGCGTTTACCTTCGAGAGCACCGTGTCCGAGTGGAGCGTCCCCGCACCCGATTCTACGAGGCGAGCGACGATCCGAACCGCTACCACCGCTGGATCGTGCACGCCCCGCGGGCGCGAAGCGTCGGACATCTGGTCGTCGAGGGTGGACCCGAGGGAACGATCGAGATCGACGTCTCCGGCCATGGATATCACGACCACAATCTGGGCACGGTGTCGCTCGCGGCGACGGTACAGCGCTGGTTCTGGGCGCGCGGCTCGAACGATCGACACACCGTGATCGCCGCCCATCTGGTGCCGAAGCCCACCGGCCCGAACGATCGATGGCTCGAGAGCGTGGTCTACATTTCTTCTTTGGACGACCGCAGCCTGGTCGGCGCCACGGGAGCCGAGAACGTCTTCCATCTACAGAACAGCACCGTGGCCGCGAACCAGGTCGACTACCCCGCCCTCGTCGAGCTCGAGACCCGGGACTACCGGCGCCAGCCCGTGACCCTCGCCTTCAAGCAGAAGGCGATGGCGATCGACGCACATCCCGGACTACCTGCGCCGCTACGTCGACTCGTCGCTGCGGATGGGCAACGAGCGGCCGTCCGTGTTCCCGGCGGTCGCCGAGGATATCGTCTTCCCCTGACCCTCAAAGCCGACTGGCGCCGGAGCAGGGAAACAGCAGGCGCAGCATGGCCGCCGGGTTGCGGATTCCCTCGCCCTCCATCCAGGCGAGCCCGGCGCGATGCTCCTCGCGCGACGGCGCATCGGCGGCGAGGCTTCCGCGTACGATCCGCGCCGCCTCCCGATGCAACGCCATGCCCGCCGATTCGAAGCCGTCGGCAGCCGCTGTCAGCGCGGCGCGCGCGGCGGAGACGTCGCGTCTCAGAATCGAGAGGCCGCCGTCGATCGCGGCGGCGAGGGGCGCGATCGGCAGCCGCGACTTTGCGAGCTTGCGGGCATCGGCGCGCGCGAGCCGGACGAAGCGGTCGGGGAGGTCATGCTGGGTGCCGCCTTCGAGTGCCGCGGCCAGCGCCGCCGTCGCGCGCAGGTAGCGCAGTTGCAGGTTGAGGCAGTCGAGGTGGAGGAAGCCCGCGTCCTCGAGCGACTTCCACGCCTTCACCAGCCGCTCCCAGGCGCCGCGTGTATCGCCTGCGTACAAGTGTGTCTGCACGGTGGCGATCAGGTGGTGGAAGTGTTGCGCCACGAAGTGATCGCTCTGGAACGACGCCAGCGTGGCGTCGGCAGCTTGCAGCGCGCCCTCCGGATCGTCCATCGCCAGCGGCACCAACACTGTGTGGCCGGTGCGAAAAACGGTTTGGGCGTAGAGATCTCCTCGCGCCTTGGCATCGTCGAGCAGCGCCGGCAGACGCGCCGTCAGCTCGCGGATTCGGCCCAGGTGGGCGAGGGCGAGCAGGCCGAAGGTGTAGTTGACGTTCATCTCCCAATCGACGCCGGCACAACGGCTGCGGAACTTCTCGACCGCCTGCTCGCAGTGCGCTCGACAGTCGGCCCAGCGCGCCGAGAAGTAGGCGATCGTGCCCCGGCATCCGGAAATCCAGGCGTCGTCGTAGGGATCGCCGGTGTTGCGAGCGAGTCGCGGCGGTCTCCAGGATGCGCTCGCTTCTGCGGCTCAGCCAACGGCCGCCGATGCTGGCCTCGATGTTGGCCTCCATGCCTAGCGCGCGCAGCGCCCGCGACGGTTCTCCGATGCGCAACGCGCCGAGGAGATGACGCACGACCAGCAGGTCGGAGAGCGAGTGGTCGAGCATCGCCGTCCCTTTGGAGGCGCGCCAGAGGGTGTCCAGACGGACGAAGCGCGTCCTCCGGAATGGACGAGGCATTGGGAGGCGGAACCGGGTGCCGCGCAGCACGAAGCGCAGCCGCAGGGCCAGGGCGGACCGCCGCGCGGCGGCGGGCGTCGGCGGCACCGGCTCGCCGAGATCGCGCAGCACGTCGCGCAGCGCCAACATGCCGCGCGCCAGATACCCGCCGTAGAGATACTGCTCCGCGGCCCGCCCGCGCAGCATCGACTTCGTCTGCACGCTCGGAGCGGCTTCGCCCGCGGCGACCGCCGCTTCCTCGTACACCTCCCCGGAATCGGCATAGCGTCCGGCGCTGGCCAGAGCCTCGGCGCGCTTGATGCGGATCGAGAAGTCCGGGTCGTGCCCATGCCGGAGCCGCAGCGCCAACCCGTACAGCTCGGTGGCGCGGTCGAAGGCGAGCGCCGCTTCGGCAGCGCTCGCGGCGGGTACGGCGTATTCCCCCGCCAACCCCTCCTCGCCGGCGCCCAGATAGTGCTGTACCAGGAGCTGCGCGTCGGGCGACGGCTGGGCGCGCAGCCCGTCGGCGAGCTCGCGGTGCCGCCCGCGGCGCGCGGAGTCGTCCATCATGGTCAGAACGGTGTCGCGGATGCGGTCGTGGTAGGTGTCTAGCGGCCCTCGCCGCGCGACGTCTCGAGGCGCAGCAGGCACTGCGCGCAGAGATCGTGCACCAGCGCGCGCCCACCGCGGCTCAGCGCGCCGAGCCGCAGGGCGAAAGTCAGCGGAATGGGTCCGCCGGAGATCGCGACCAGCTCGAGGAGATCGCGGGCGAGCCCCGACTGTCCCAGCAGACGCGCGCGGACCACCCCGGCGATGCTCAGGGCGCTGTGCGAGTCGCCGCGGCCGCGCGATGCCAGGTAACGGACCAGCTCGCCGACGAAGAACGGCGACCCCTCGGACTCTTCGACCACCGCGCGCAGCGATTTCTCGTCCGCCGGTCGGCGCGCCGCGAGCAGCGCGTCGACCAGCGTGCGGATCTCCTTGGGATCGAGGGGTCCGACCTCGAGCTCGCTCTCTCGCCACCGCGGCTCGTCGCTGGCGGCGCGCAGCTCCGTAAGCAACGGGCTGTCGGCCGACTCGACGCCGCGATAGGAGAGCAGCAGCAGGCATCGCGGCGCTGCGGGCGGCCGAAAGACTCTCGCAACAGCAGAGCGCTATCGCGGTCTCCCCATTGCGCGTCGTCGATCCAGACCAACAAGAACCAACGCGTACCGAGGTGCGCCAGCAGCTCGCGCAGGGCGCGGAAGCCCTGGCGCCGAACCTCACCGGGCTCGGCCGGCAGTGCGCCGCCCGCGCCGGCCTGCAGCACCGGAACCCGACCGAGGACGGAAACACTCTGAGCAGGCTCGCCGTCTGACGCGGAGCCAGCGGCTCCACTTCGGCGTCCGGCAGTCGCATCAGGAAGCGGCTGAGATCGTCGATCACGGAATCCAGCGCCTTGTAGGCGAGGGACTCGCGCGGGTGACAGGCCCCCTCGAGCACGACGGCGTCGTCGCCGGCGCGGATGCCGCCGAGAAAGCTGCGCAATAGCTCCGTCTTGCCGATGCCCGAGGGTCCGCGAATGTGCGCCATCATCGACTCGCCCGCCCGCACGTCTCGACCGACGCTGCATCGCCAGCTCCGCCTCGCGACCGACGAAGCAGGTTGCCGCCGGTGGACCCGCGTCGAGGGGACCTGCCACGTCGTCGGCGACGTGGCCGATCGCGCTCAGCAGCTCCGACGGTCCCGGTCGCCGCTCCGGTCTCGGGTCGAGCAGCCTCCTCACCACCTCGTCGAGCGCCGCGGGCACCGGCGCCACGAGATCGGTGGGGCGCGGGACCTTCCCGCCGGCTCTTCGCTTGCAGGATCTCCGCAGCCGAGCCGGTGAACGGCAGCTCGCCGGTCAGCGCCTCGAAGAGCATCACTCCGTTGTCGAGGCTACTTCTGCCGCATTCGCATATCCAGCGCGATTGCGCGATGCAAGCTGCGAACTTTTCATTTGAACCACCAAAAACAACGATGTGGTTCGAGTGGAAAAACCGCTCAGTTTCGCGGTAAAAATGGCCCACGCTCGTTAAAGAACGCGAAGTCGCGCGCCCATTTGGCCTTTAGAAATGCTGTCCGATTTTTAATCGAGACGCGGCCGAATTTATTTTCTGCAAGAATCATTATCCTTACGATCCTGCAAGGCTTTGGTGCCGCAAGGATCTTCAAGAGAGACGCACCACGTGGCTCCGCTCGCAGACGGATTCCGCTGTCGCGGCAATCGACGCAAGCCAACTCAACCGATAGCTTTGTTTGATCGACGAGTCTCGGCATTGCCGATCCAGGCCAATTCGGTGCCGGCAGCAGGGCGGTTCGCGGACGATCAGACAGGATTAACGACGGCTGTCAAAACATGCCGCGTCCCATGCCGCCACCCATGCCACCCATCATCCCGCCCCCCATGCCGCCGCCACCCATCATTCCACCCCCCATGCCGCCACCCATGCCACCCATCATCCCGCCTCCCATCATTCCGCCACCCATCATGCCACCGCGCATCATGGAGCGAATGGGGATGACCAGATCGGCCACGGGGTAGGCCTTGGTGACGAGCTCGGTTTCGGCCTTGTCTTGCGTGGTAATCAGCAAGACTTCGTCCTTGACGATGTAGGTGAGGTCGTACTCGCCGAAATTAAATTTGCCCTTTTCTAAACCCATTCTTTTTTGAGCAACATAAAAAAATTAGCAGGACAAACAGTGTGGTATGGCGTTAGTTCCATCGTGGCGCGATTCCTTTTTTACCTGCTTACTCCTTATTTTACTACCAAATTACTGTGACGCGGTATGGTGATATGAGCATTATTTATGCTGCTATTCCATTTCTGAACGTGATTTTTACTTATGGGATTGAAACGGCTTATTTTAGATTTGCAACCAAAGAAGGCGATTCGAAAGCGATATTTACAACACTTCCATTATTTCAATTGTTTCCTCCACTGTTTTACTTACGAGCATCTTTTAATTTTTCTGCGGTCATCTATTGCGCATTTATTAAGGCTGGATAACAACCCTGAATTTATTGTCTATGCGGGGCTATATTATAGCTTTTGACACGTTAGCTACTTTGCCTTTTGCAAAACTTAGGCTTGATCAACGGCCCCGGAAATATGCTTTGATCCGGGTTTCAACGATTTGTCTTCAAATCGCTGTGACTTATTTTTTATTGTCAGTTTGCCCGCGCATGGCAGCACAAAATCCAAATGGTTTTTTTGCAACCTTTTATAATCCAAATTATGGAGTCGGGTACATTATTATCGCTAACATGATTGCGTCATTTTCAGCGTTGATCTTTTTGCAGAAAGAGTTTTTCTCTTTTAGGTTTCAATTCGATAAGAAGATCTGGATCGCAATGATGATCTATTCCATGCCGCTTATCATTGCTAGGTTTTGGCGGAATGATCAATGAAGTTTTTGATCGCATCATGCTTTCGTGGCTGGCGCCGGTGAGCGATATTACTGCGGCCAAAGACCAGGTTGGAATTTATTCTGCATGCTATAAACTTTCTATTCTCATTACGCTTTTTATCCAGGCTTTCAGGATGGGTGCGGAACCTTTTTTCTTTAAACAGGCGGAAGGAAAAAATCCACAGAAAGTATATGCAAGGGTAATGAAGTTTTTTGTGATTACAATCACGGTAATGTTCCTTTTTGTTTCCCTTTACCTGGACATTTGGAAATATTTTTTAAGTACCGATCCTGAAAAACTAAAAATCTATTGGACGGGCCTTAAAGTGGTGCCTATATTGCTTTTAGCAAATATGTTTCTCGGGATTTATTATAATCTTTCTATCTGGTATAAGCTTACGCACAAAACAATCGCCGGCGCTTATATAACAATTATTGGAGCAGTCATAACCTTATTAATAAACTATTTCTTTATTCCTTATTTTGGATATATGGCGTGCGCCTGGGCTACTTTCATTTGCTACGGAAGTATGATGGTCATTTCATTTATTTGGGGGCAAAAAGATTACCGCATTCCTTATGCTTGGCGAAAATTGGTTGCTTATATTATTATTGTGGTTTTCCTGTTTTTTGTTCATCAAATTTTTAAGCATTTATGTGCCTGGATTTATCGGCAAGCATTCTTTCAGGCACTTTTCTTATATTACTATATATTGGCTTTCTTTTAAATGTAGAATGGAGAGAAGTTCGCGGATTGCCTGTTATTGGTAAATATTTTCATTCAGGGGGGTTATTGGCAAAAAGAAAATAGGCGCATTTTGCTATGTTGTAGTAAATCAACAAAAAGTAAAGATTTTTGTTTTGCGGGTGAATTAATTCCGTTCTAAAAAAACAGAAATATTCTTTTATCACAGTTGTCTTTTTAATCCGTTCATCTTACCTTTGCCGCCAAATTGGAATAACGACTTTTTAATAAAATTTTTATGGCAAATACCGGAAAAATAAAGCAAATCATCGGGGCAGTTGTCGATGTGCATTTTGAAAATGAAAACAAACTTCCTGAGATTTTTAATGCACTGGAATTAACCAAAGAAAATGGCGACAAGCTGGTTCTGGAAGTTCAGCAGCATTTGGGTGAAGACACCGTTAGATGTATTGCGATGGATGGAACTGAAGGCCTGAAACGCGGAATAGACGTGGTGGACACTGGTTCTCCAATCGTAATGCCAACCGGCGAAGCTATCAACGGCCGTTTGTTCAATGTTACCGGTGATGCTATCGACGGATTACCACAAGTGAGCAAAAAGAACGGGCGCCCGATACATAGCAAACCACCTTTATTCGAAAACCTTAGTACAGCCAGCGAAATTTTATTTACCGGCATTAAAGTGATTGACCTGATTGAGCCTTATGCTAAAGGCGGTAAGATTGGTTTGTTTGGTGGTGCGGGTGTAGGAAAAACCGTATTGATCCAGGAACTCATCAATAACATTGCGAAAGCTTATAGTGGTTTGTCTGTGTTTGCAGGAGTAGGAGAGAGAACCCGTGAGGGAAACGATTTGATGCGCGAAATGATTGAAGCAGGTATCATGAAATATGGTGATAAATTTATTCACAGTATGGAAGAAGGAGGCTGGGATCTTGATGCCGTAAATATGGAAGAATTAAAAGATTCAAAAGCAACTTTTGTTTTTGGACAAATGAATGAACCTCCGGGAGCAAGAGCACGTGTGGCTTTGAGTGGATTGACTGTTGCCGAATATTTCCGTGATGGTGATGGAACAGGAAGAGGAAAAGATATTTTGTTTTTCGTAGATAATATTTTCCGCTTCACACAGGCCGGTTCTGAAGTATCTGCGTTGTTAGGAAGGATGCCTTCCGCAGTAGGTTATCAACCGACATTGGCGACAGAAATGGGATTGATGCAGGAAAGAATTACCTCAACAAGAAATGGATCAATTACTTCCGTTCAGGCGGTTTATGTACCTGCGGATGACTTGACGGATCCGGCTCCTGCAACAACTTTTGCTCACCTTGATGCAACAACAGTATTAAGCAGAAAAATTGCTGACCTTGGAATTTATCCTGCGGTTGATCCATTGGATTCTACTTCAAGAATTTTGACTCCGGCAATTGTTGGTGAGGAGCATTATGACTGTGCTAACCGGGTTAAACTTACTTTGCAGCGCTATAAAGAATTACAGGACATTATCGCCATCCTTGGTTTGGATGAGTTGAGCGATGAAGATAAATTAACGGTAAGCCGTGCGCGAAGAGTTCAGCGTTTTTTATCTCAACCGTTCCATGTGGCAGAACAATTTACAGGCTTGAAAGGCGTGTTGGTTTCTATAGAAGATACAATTCGCGGTTTTAATGCAATCATGGATGGAGAGGTAGATGAATATCCTGAAGCAGCATTCAACCTGGTGGGCAACCTTGATGATGCGATTGCAAAGGGCAAAAAAATGATGGAAGCGGCGAATTCATGAGATAAGTAAGTAGCAAGTAGTAAGTAGCAAGACAAAGGATTTAATGATTAAAGATAGTTCATGAAAATTCATAATTATAAAGAACTGCTTGTTTGGCAAAAAGCTATGGATTTGGTTGCATTTACTTATAAGCTGACTGATTTTTTTCCAAAGGAAGAAAAGTTTGGTTTAATTTCTCAGATTCAACGTTGTTCTGTTTCAATTCCTTCCAATATTGCAGAAGGTAGTGGAAGAGTTTCTTCAAAGGAATTTCAACACTTTATCAGTATAGCTTTGGGTTCATCATTCGAATTAGAAACTCAAGTTATTCTTGCTTACAAGTTTAATTATATTTCTGAGCAGCAGATGTCAGAATTCGATTTACTCGTAAAGCCTGTTCAAAAAATGTCTTTTGGGTTATATAATAGTTTAGAAAATAAATAATTATCACAAGTGAGTGCTCGTCGTTGCTGTCTTGCTACTTGCTTCTAAAATCTTGATATTAAATGACTTTAGAAATATTAACACCGGATAAAAAGATTTTTAGTGGTGAAGTTTACGGAGTTCAGCTTCCGGGAATTGGAGGTATGTTTGAAGTTCTCGATAAACATGCGCCGATTGTGAGCGCTTTAAAATCCGGGAAACTGAAAATTCTGAAAGACAAAAATGCTTCCACTCAATATAATATCCGTGGTGGATTTGTTGAAGTATTGAATAATAAGACTTCTGTTTTGGTAGAGGGAGCAAAGGAAGTTTAAGATGTAACTAAATATTTTCGAAATTATCTTAATCCTGCAGCAATGTGGGATTTTTTATGTTCATTAAGCCCAAACGCTTTGACTTTTTATTTATTCAGAAACTTACAGTACGTTTTAATTTTTAACTATATAATAGACACAAGTAGTGACAAAATCACGGACGTATGGAATTTTAGCAATCAACGGGTTTTGCTTTTTGGGTTTTATATTGAATTTATATTCATAAATAGGATTGAATAGATAATCGATCTTTTTTACGATTTTATAATTGTTGTGCTTTAGTATCTTCTCAAATTTTTCGATGGAAATTCCTGTTTCCTTTATTTCAAGCAAATCATTGACAACATGTTCGGGTTCTTTAAATAGCTTTAATGTGCTTTTGTACAACGATTTAGGAAGCAAATGAAAGTAAGGCACTTTTGACAATGAATTTTGGCAAAGTTGCTGATGGCCTCCAAAAGGCATTTGCCACGGCGGGAATCCAAAAAAAATAATTCCTCCAGCTGTAAGAAATTCTTTTAAACGCGCTAATAGTTTTGATTGATCATGAATATGTTCAATGACGTCTTTCAGGATTATTATGTCAAACTTTCCACCAAGCGCTTCTACTGTCGTGTTATAAATATCTTTTACAACAAAGGAGAGTTTTCCTTTTTCAATCTCTTCTGAAAGCCACTTTTCGCCATTCTCAATTCTTGTCTTATCAAATTCAACACCTACACAAAACGTGCCTTTATCAAGGAAAGGTTTTAAAACGCCGCCTTCACCACAGCCAATTTCCAATACCCGCATTCCTTTGGTAATTGTAAAGTTTGATTCAATAAAAGGAAGAATATACTTTAAGGAGTTTAGTGCCTGTATATCAAAATATCTTTTTTTATCCGCATGAAATTCAAACATGAATTGGAGCTTATTTAGGGGAAGCAAAAGTATTTAAAGACATTAAATGCTAAAAATAAAAAACCTCTTATTTTTCAATAAAAGGCTTTTTATAACTTAATATTTAAAAAAACTAATACTTTTTACTTTTGTTTTGTTTCCTTGTACCAAAGATGTTTCCTTCTTTAAATCCATTTCCTTCAGGGCTTCCAAGCCTTGTCATTGCACATCGGAAACCAACAGTGCTGCTTGATTGATCCTGAGACATATAACGACGTGCGCCAGGAGACAACCAGTAGGGCATATCATTCCAGCTTCCACCTTTAATAACACGTGATTTATCGCTTATCAAAGTGGTAACGCCATATCCATAAGTAACATTTGAAATAGAGTCACCATCCAGGTAATTAATTACATCACCTTTTTGATAGTTACGGCGTTTAACAGCAACAGAGTCAGGAACGACTTCTTTTTTCAATCTTCCTAAAGTATCTCTTACATAATCCCCGTTTTCATCTTTATAAAATCTCTCAAATTTATTACCACGGAAAGGGTTGAAATCGTCTTCATCCATCGAGGTCATCGGGCGATAAACATCTGCTACCCATTCACTCACATTACCACTCATATTATACAAGCCATATCCGTTTGGATAAAAAGATTTTACCGGTCCCGGAATCGCTGCACGGTCGTTCAAGCCACCTGCAACTCCCATTACGTCTCCGCTTCCTCTTTTGAAATTGGCTAAGAATTCACCCTGCCAGCTACCACGACGGTTATCACGAAGGCCGTTTACATTTTTACTCCATGAATAAACCTGTTGATTGGAAATAACTTCTTCACCATGATTTTTTTCTTTGGTACGTGGTTTAGGATTTTGCGCAATGATACCGTATGCGGCATATTCCCATTCAGCTTCAGTCGGAAGGCGATAACCTGGCAAGAGAATACCATCTTCAAGAGTTACCACTTTTCTCGGCCTGCCACTTACATCTTTTAAAGCGCCTTTTTTAGGAGCAGTTTTATTATCGATGAGCTCCGGATTCATGATGTAGGTATCAGTATTAAAAGTTTCATCTCCCTCGCCTCCTTTCATTTCTGCAAGCGGTGCTCTTTTATTTAAATAACCTTTATCTATCAGTATTTTTTCATTTACCCTGTCTGTTCTCCAAATACAAAAATCGTGAGCCTGTTCCCAGGTTACTCCCACAACCGGATAATAATTATATGCAGGATAACGGAAATAATATTCAACGTATGGTTCGTTATAGGCAAGTTCGCTTCTCCATACTAATGTATCAGGTAAGGCCATTCTCATTATGGTTGTGTCGCCATCAAAAGTATTTGAAAGCCAATAAAGATATTCACGATAATGTACGTTGGCTACTTCTGTCTGATCTATATAAAATGAATTTACACTCACTCTCCGTGGAACATTATTCCAATCTCCCATTACATCTTCTTCTTTAGCACCCATTACAAAAGTACCGCCTTGTATAAACACAAGTCCCGGTCCTGCCTTCTGCTCGTTGGCTTTTAAAACATGGAAATTACCAAAGTTCTTGTCATCGTAATTCCATCCTGTAACAGAAGATTGTTGAGGTTTCTTACCGAAGATACCTCCGTTCTTACACGATGGTAAAGCTATTAGGGATGCCAGTACTATAAGGGTAAATTTACCGGCGGATAATGATTTTGACATGTACATTCGTTTTGCAGATTAAATAACGAAAGGTTTTCTTTCTTATTGTGAAAGGGCTTTTTCTAATGCGAATATAAATACTTTATTTGGTTTTGATTTCCGAATTTCCTGAAAAAACGGCGTTGATAATTTTTTTGCAATGCCTTCACAAATAGCCTTCTTTTGTTATTTATTTTGTCCTTTAATATTTGGCTGTATATACAACAATGTCCGCCAAAATCTTTTTAGGCTTTGACAAAATGCAATAATTAATTTAATGCGGCGTTCATTGTGCGGTGGTCAGGAAACTAACTTAATACCGAAATTTTAATTGGCTGTTAAAAAAAAAAATTATTTTTACAATCTTCAACCCCGACATTTATAAGAGAACTCTACCTAACCAGTACATTTTAAATTCACATGAAAAGAGCCTTGTTAAAGTTGACTGCAATGATAATGCTGATTGGAGCGACTGTTTCTGTAAATGCACAAACTGCTAATTCAATAAATGTAGTAACTACTGCTGTTCCTTTTTTGCGTATATCACCTGACGCACGGTCGGGTGGAATGGGAGATGTAGGTGTTGCTACTATTCCTGATGCAAATTCCATTTTTTGGAATCTTTCAAAAATACCTTTTGCTAAAGATAAATCTGCCATAGCATTAACTTATACTCCATGGTTAAAGGGGCTTGATCTTAATGATGTGTACCTGGTATCTGCAGCCGGTTATAACCAACTTGATGACGTGCAGGCTATTTCAGCTTCGGTTCGTTATTTTAGTCTTGGAAATATTCAGTTTACTGATAACCAGGGTAATGACCTTCAAACGTATCGGCCTCGTGAGTTTGCTGTAGATGCAGGTTATTCGCGTAAACTTTCCGAAAAATTGGGATTAGGTATTTCTTTGAGATATATTAATTCCAATTTGGCCAGTGGCCAATCTTCCAGCGGTTCTACTTACAAAACCGGGACAGCGGTAGCAGGTGATATTTCCTTATTTAATGACGGTTCAGAAGGTGGAACGGTTTCCGGTTTAAACTGGGGTGTTGCGATTTCTAATCTTGGATCAAGAATCTCTTATACCAACGACGCATCTGAAAAAGATTTTATTCCTGCTAATCTTGGTTTGGGCGTAGCTTATGTAGATGTGGTAAACGAGACAAGTAAAGTTACTTTCGGCCTGGATGTAAATAAATTATTGGTTCCTACGCCGCCCGCCCTTGGCGATTCCGCCGGGCTGGTCGCTTATCATAACAAAGGTGTTGTTGGAAGTTGGTTCAGTTCTTTTGGTGATGCGCCCGGAGGTTTTAGTGAGGAATTAAAAGAGTTCCAGATTTCTGCTGGTACAGAATATACTTATAATGACCAGTTCTCTTTGAGATTGGGTTACTTTTACGAAAATCCTCAAAAGGGTGACAGGCAATATTTTACAGTAGGTGCTGGTTTGAATTACAGCGTGTTTGGGTTAAATTTTTCTTACCTGATTCCTTCCGGTACCGGAGTTAACCGAAATCCGTTATCTAATACTTTACGGTTTAGTATTCTTTTCAACCTGGGAACGCCTCAATCCGAATAAAACAAAAAAAACTCTTAATTATAATCGAACGCCCCTATTTTTGGGGCGTCGTTGTTTTATACCAACAGTAAACCCATAAATAACCGGAAATTTTATTTTAGCTAAAAAAATATTCATGGAGGTAAATACAGCTTTTAGGATTGGATTTGGAATTGACTTTCACCAGTTGGTTCCCGGTCGTGAATTATGGATTGGCGGTGTAAAACTGGAACATGATAAAGGTGCTCTTGGGCATAGTGATGCTGATGTGTTGTTACATGCGATTTGCGATGCAATGCTCGGCGCTGCCTGTCTTGGAGATATAGGCATTCATTTTCCTGATACAGATGAAAAATATAAAAATATTGATAGCAAGATTTTGCTGAAAAAGTGCAACGGGTTAATAAATAAAGCTGGCTACGAGCTTGGAAATATTGATTCAACAGTTTGTTTGGAGTTGCCCAAAATAAAACCTCATTCGCCTGAAATGCAAAAAATAATTGCGGATATTCTGGAAATAAATCAGAACCAGGTTTCGATAAAAGCAACTACTTCAGAGAAGATGGGATTTGTAGGCCGTGAGGAAGGAATTGCTGCATATGCAACGGTTTTGTTGATAGCCAAACAATAAATTTTTCACTTTATTTATTTTTTCATCTCCTCACAGCCATCCCTATCTTTGCCGCGATGTATAATGTTGAAATTAAAATTATAAATTCTTCAGATAATCCTAATCCGGCGTATGCTACTGCCGGTTCAGCAGGATTGGATCTTCGGGCTTGGTTGTCGGAACCTGTTACTTTAAAACCGCTGGAGAGAAAGATGATACCAACCGGCCTTTTTATTGAAATTCCGGATGGATATGAAGTGCAGGTGAGGCCAAGAAGCGGAATGGCGATAAAACATGGAATTACTTGTCTAAATTCTCCCGGAACGATTGACAGTGATTACCGCGGTGAAATTAAAATCATTCTCATAAATTTATCTTCTGAAGCGCATACAATCCACAGTGGCGACAGAATAGCCCAAATGGTAGTAGCTAAAGTTGAAAAAGCTTTTTTTAAACCGGTTAAAGAATTGCAGGAATCAGAAAGAGGCGAAGGAGGATTTGGACATACCGGTCATGTGTAATTTTAAAATTGTTTGAATGAAGACCTGGAGTAAAATTTTTACCGGACTTATCTTGTTATATACTGCCAGTGGTTGCCATTCTACCAAAAGTCTCCAGAGTGCTATCAGTAAAAAAGACACGACTGTTTTAAAAGCGCCGGTGATAAAAAAAGATAGTTCGTTCAATAAAATTCCCGCGCTGGAAGTCCTGGACGTTTTAAAAAGGAACCGAATCAATTTTAAAACATTTTCTTCCAAAGCTAAAGTTGAGTATGAAGACAAAAATGGAAAGCAGCCGGATTTTAATGCTTTTATCCGTCTGAAAAAGGACAGTGTTTTATGGATATCTGTCAGTTCTACGTTTTTGGGTATTGAAGCCTTTCGTCTTTATATAACGCCTGATACCCTTATTATTTTAAATAAACTTGATAAATCAGTTCAGTACGCACCATTCAGTTACATTGAAAGCTTTGCTCATATACCAATGAATTTTAGTTTGTTGCAGGATATTCTCATTGGTAACCCGGTTTATGTGGGTGATAGTATTGTTTCGTACAGGCAAACAGGAAATCATATTTTGATCGGAACAGCCGGTGATTATTTTAAAAATCTGATAACTCTTGCCACAGGAACAAATCATTTGGAAAGGATAAAACTTGATGATGTTGATTTAAACCAGAACCGAACTGCCGCCTTATTGTATGGGGATTATGAAAAAAATGCCGGCTTTGATTTTGCTACCTCAAGGGAAATAAATGTTTCAGAAAAATCAAAAGTTAATGTATCAATAGATTTTAAGCAGTATGAGTTTAACAAGGAATTATCATTTCCTTTTGCCATTCCACGAAATTATAAAACAAAATAATTGTTACTTTAAACCTATTGCAGCTTGCATAAATATAGATCTATAATTTAAAAAATTTTGGGTGCATGCCTAAGAAAATTGTAACAGCTTTTATCTTTTTTTTAGTTGCTTTTGCTGCCTCAGCACAACAGCCTACTAAGGATGAGCTTGAGCAACAGCGGGAGCAATTAAAAAAGGAAATCCAGGAAACCGAAAAAGCGCTTATTGAAACTCAAAAAACAACCAAGGTGAATGTGGGCCAGCTTAGTCTTATCAACAAAAAACTTAACCTGCAGGATAATGTAATTCACAATATCAGTGGCGAGATCAGGAAATTGAGCGACAATATTTATTTATCGCAGTTAGAGATCAATAAAATAAAAAGAATCCTTGATACTTTAAAAGTAGAATATGCCAAGAGCATGGTGTATGCCTATAAAAACAGGAGCAATTATGATTTCCTCAATTTTATTTTTTCTGCCAATAATTTTAATGATGCTATCAAGAGGATTGCCTATTTAAAATCATACCGTAATTATCGTGAAATGCAGGCGGAAAATATTTTGAAAACGCAGGCTTTGCTTGAAGATAAGATAACAAGGTTATCGGGGCTGAAAGATGATAAGAAAGAAGTGCTGAGTGAGAAAGATAAGGAGTTGGATAAACTACAAAAGCAAAAAGAAGAAAAGGCGACAATTGTGAGTAAACTTAAAGGCCGGCAGAAGGAACTATTGGCACAGGTGCGTGACAAGCGAAAACAGGATGCTAAATTGAAGAATGCTATTACTGCAATGATACGCCGGGAAATCGAAAGAGCGAAAGCAGAGGCAGCCCGAAAAGAAAAAGAACGTTTAGCCGCCGCAAAAAATAACAGTAGCAGATGCTAATAACAACAGTAGTGCCAGCCCGGCAAAAGTATCTATTCCTTCAGGAAGCGTATTGGTAAGCAGCGAAGCTGATAAGGAATTGAATGCAAGTTTTGAAAAAAACAAAGGCTCACTTCCCTGGCCTTCTGACGGCTACGTCATTACCCATTTTGGCCGTAATCAATATCCGGGAGGAATAGATTACGATAATCCCGGCGTTAGTATTGGAGTAAAGCCGGGCGCATCGGTAAAATCTGTATTTGATGGAGAAGTTACTTTGGTAAATTATATGGATGATAAGCAGGTTGTTTTTATTAAACATGGGAAATATTTTACAGTATATAGTAATCTTGCAACTGCCAGCGTACAACGGGGAGATAAAGTTAAAACAGGCCAGGTAATGGGTAGAGCAGGGTTAAATGATGATGGCAATGGCGAAGTTGATTTTATCTTAATGGATGAAAACAACAATGTAAATCCTGAATCCTGGTTAAAGCATTAATTCAATAATTTTTTTTTATTCCTCACAATGTTCATCTTCATCTATGCAGATGAATTCAAAGATTTATTTTCATGTCATTTTTATTTGAAGTAAAAGGAATCAATCCCTCATGGGGAAAAAATTGTTTTATTGCTCCTAATGCAACACTTTGCGGAGACGTGATTATGGGTGATGATTGCAGCATCTGGTTCAACGCCGTCATTCGTGGAGATGTAAATTCCATTCGAATGGGTAACAAGGTAAATGTGCAGGACGGAGCAGTTATCCATTGCACTTATCAGAAATCAAAAACCATAATCGGAAATAATGTGAGCATCGGACACAATGCAATCGTACATGGATGCGTTATAGAGGATAATGTTTTGGTCGGGATGGGAGCCATCATTATGGATCATGCTAAAATAGGCACCAACAGCATCATTGCTGCCGGCGCCGTAGTTCTTGAAAATACCATAGTTGAACCGGGAAGTATTTATGCCGGTGTTCCTGCAAAAAAGGTAAAAGAAATTTCAGAAGAACTGATAAAAGGAGAAATTGAAAGAATTGCTAATAATTACCTTGATGTATGCAGGATGGTATAAGAGTTGAGAGGTTAGATGGTTTAGAAGTTTAGATGGTTTAGATTGGTTTAGCAGGTTTAGCATGGTTTAGTATAGTTTAGAATTTTGGACAATGAAAAAAATAATAATTTTTACTCTTTGTGGCTTTATGTTTTCAGGCTGTTCCATTTTAAGAAGGCATGAAAAATATGGTTGTCCTACAAACGGTAAAAACATTGGCGCTGAAAGAATTTTATCAGGCGATAAAGCCGCGATAAAAGCAGCAAGAAAGGCCAAAAAATTTGAACATTAAATAAATTTCTATTCCTCTTATAAAAACCAAACCTATGTGTTATCATTTAAAAACAAAATATGGCGGCACAGAAGCTGTAATTGATGACAATTGCGGCATTTCCAAATTTTATTCTATAGCCGGATCATTGGCTGATGGACTCAAAGTGAAATTTTTAAACCAGGTGGATGATGCGGATTCTCTTGATTGGGATTTTAAATACAAGGATAATTTTTTGACGCTTCATTACAACATTTTCAACGGTGTTTCAGTACTTCCGCACAATTTCAGTCATACAGAAAAAGTGAATAAAGCCGTAGAGGAAGTGGCAGAATATTTAGAGCGAAATGCTTATTGAGTTGCCGATTGAATTAAGACAGTAAACCAACAAAAAACTGCAATTTTTATTTTCTTACCATTTCTTATTATCAATCGTTCCCGAGAATATTCAAATAACTGATGTAGCGTTCTGCGGCAATTTTATTTTCTTCAACCGCCTTTTTTACCGCGCAGCCCGGCTCTTCGATATGCATACAATTATTGAATTTGCAATCATTAATCAGCGCTTTCATTTCAGGGAAATAATGTGAAAGTTCTTCCGGCTCAATATCCATCATCGCAAATTCTCTCATCCCCGGTGTATCAATTATTTTTCCACCAAAAGGAAGATCAAACATTTCTGCGAAAGTGGTGGTATGCAATCCTTTGCCGCTCCAATCGCTCACTTCCTGCGTTTTTATAATGTTACCAGGAAAAATGGTATTGATAAACGAAGATTTACCTACACCGGAATGGCCACTGAGTAAAGTAATTTTTCCTTTCAAAAGTTCTTTTACTTCGTCTACTCCTTCACCGTTAGTAACGCTCATCGCGTAAACCCGGTAACCGATTTTTTCATAGATCGATTTAATTTTTTCAAATCTTTCTTTCTCTTTTGCTTTATGCAAATCGGTTTTATTAAAAACAATAATTGCCGGCACGTGATACGCTTCAGAAGCAACCAAAAAACGATCAATAAAACCGGTAGAAGTTTTTGGATCTTTTAAGGTAGCCAATAAAATACTTTGATCAAGATTAGCCGCCACAATGTGATGCATGTGTTTGTTATGTGGCGATTGGCGCGTGATGTAATTTTTGCGGTCGTGAATTTTTGTGATAACGATTGATTCCTCGCCATCTTCTTTGTCGAGATCTACTACATCTCCCACAGCAATCGGGTTGGTAGAAGTGATATCATCAATTTTAAATTTGCCTTTGATGCGCGCATTAAATTCCTCTCCCTCTTCATTCCTGAGCACATACCAGCTTCCGGTTGATTTATAAACTAATGCCTGCATATAATTAGCTGATTAGCTAATTAGCTAATTAGCTAATTAGGGGAAACTTTTTAAACAAGGTATATCTTAAAATAATTTCAACAAAAAGTAATGCCAAAGCGGCGAAAATAAAAGGGTAAAACTTTTCAGAATAATGATGAAATGTAGTAATCTCCACTTTTGATTTTTCCATTTTGTCTATCTGGCTGTAAATCTTTTCAAGGCTTTGGTTATCGGTTGCCCTGAAATATTGTCCGCCGGTTTGATTAGCAATATTTTTCAGCAAACCTTCATCAATGGAAACCTTTTGGCTTTGCATCACAATACCAAGCGGCGTGTTAACGGGAGTTGGCGCATAACCTTCTGTTCCCACACCAATCGTGTAAACTTTTACATGAAAAGTCTTCGCAATTTCCAAAGCTGTGGAAGGATCAATAAGGCCGCCGTTGTTCATTCCGTCGGTTAGAAGAATTACGACTTTACTTTTGGATTTACTGTTTCTTAACCGATCCACACTTGTTGCAAGTCCTGAACCAATTGCTGTTCCGTCCTCCAGCAAACCATTTCGTATTTGCGAAATTTGTGTTTTTAAAACATAATGATCAGTTGTAAGCGGGCATTGGGTAAAACTTTCCCCGGCAAAAATCACAACGGCAATTCTGTCTGACGGACGATCATCTACAAATTCTTCGGCAACTTTTTTTGCTGCTTCCATTCGGTTAGGCGTAAAATCCTGCGCGGTCATACTTCCGCTTACGTCAATCGCAAGAACGATGTCGATGCCTTCTCCTTCTCTTTGGGTTTCGTCGAATTTTGTTTGAGGCCGTGCAATGGCAATGATAATGCAGGCAAGAGCAAGCATTCGTAAAATAAACGGAAATTGCTGGAAAGAATTTTTCCATGATCTTGATGCCGCTAAACCTTTTGTGGAAGAGATTCCGATAGCCGCTTCCTGCTTTTTGCCTTTACTGTATTTCCAGTAAATCATTACCGGAATCAGCAGGAAAAGTAGCAATAACCACGGTTGCCCAAAAGTGATATTTGTGAAATAATCAAATACCATCTCGATGGTTTTTTGTTTTCGATATTGTTGATATCAGTAATCATTTCTTTTGTTTCTGAAAAACATTTCTGATTTTCATATTCCGGTGGAATATACCTTGCAAATTTTACAGCATTGCCCAATCTCAGGCAGTTCGCAAAACCACTGATTTTTTCTTTTGAAAGATCCAATTCATTTAATTCAATCAATAATTCATCTGTAGTAAGATGCATTTGATAGGTGTTTGTTTTTCGGGATAAATACCTTTTAAAAATATCAGAAAGCCGCATGTGATATTCCTTGGTCTCATTCTTTTCCAACAAATTTTCCTTCTGCAATTCATCAAGCATCTGCATCGCTTCATCATAAGGGGAAAGTTTTGATTCAAATATTCCCGTATCTTTTTTCTTTTTCGACTTCTTTACAAAATAGATGATCAGCAGTGTTAACAAAATAACTCCCGCTGCAATTAATGCCCACATCCACCAGGGAAATGTTTTCTTTACTTCAATAATGTTTTTGATGTCGTGAAAAGGAAGTGTGCTGTCAGCAGGAGAATAGTCAACGTTTATCGGAATAGAATCAGTATAAATATTAAAAGTAGAATCACCTTCAAGTGTAGAAGCAGTAAGCGTCAAGCGGCGGAATTACCTGCCTTCCGGAATCAAAACTTGTAATAATTATTTGTTGACTGAAATTGAGATTGCCGTTTGAATAAGTAGAGTCAATCTTCTCTTTAAGAATGGGAACAAAGTTTCCAAAACTGTCGGGAACAGAAAACCAACTTAGCCTGTAAGTATTATCAGGCATCGAAGTTTCAACCTTGTAATGGATTTGCTGGCCGATTAAAATGTCTGTCTTATCAACCGTTGTTTTTACCGTGGGCGATTGGGCAATAGAATGCTTTGATAAAAACAGAAGGCCAATCATTAAAACCGTAACGAACTTTATATCGTGAACTCCTTTCTTCAAATCCTTTTAGTGCGTTTTTTTTCTTCTTGTAAAAAATTGTTGTAAAATTTTTACATAATCTTCGTCTGTGCGGATATGCAATAATTGAGCGCCGGATTTTTTAAAAATGGTTTTGGTGGCTGCACTTTGATCAATAAAATTCTGGTGGTATTTATACCTTACCATTGAGTCTGAAGTGTTGAGCCATTCTGCTTTTCCGGTTTCCAGATCCTGCACTTTCGCCATTCCAATATCAGGCAGTTGGCTGTCCATTTTGTCATATACTTTCAGGCCGATAACATCATGCCTTTTTCCCAGAACACGTAAAGCGTGTTCATAATTGTCATCAATAAAATCACTCATAATAAAAGCAATGCTTTTTTGATGATTCGACTTTGAAAAGAAATTTAACGCTTCACGAATGTTGGTTCCGCTGCGTTTAGGCCTTGCCGTTAGTAATTCACGAACAATATAAAGCGCATGATCTTTTCCCTTTTTTGGAGGAATATATTGTTCTACTTTATCACTAAAAAATATAACGCCTACTTTGTCATTATTGTTAATGGCGCTGAAAGTCAGGACAGCGCCTATTTCGGTAATCATATCCTTTTTATTTTGATGAATCGTGCCAAATAATGAACTGGCGCTTACATCAATTAAAAGGATAACCGTAAGTTCTCTTTCTTCCTCAAAAACTTTAGTGAAAGGATGTGCATAACGCGCACTCACATTCCAATCAATAAACCTGACATCATCGCCATGATAATATTCACGCACTTCCCTAAAGCGCATGCCTTTGCCTTTAAACGCTGAATGATATTCACCTGTAAAAAGATGCGTGGTGATCTTCTTACTGATGATCTCCAGTTCTTTCACTCTTTTTATTATGTCGGCGGTGGTTAAAGGCAATTATTTAATTATTGATTATTTAATTATTATGGAATTGTTTTATTGCTTGATTGTTATATTGTTTTTATAACCTCTTCTAACCTCTTCTATACTTTTCTAAACCTGTTCATTAATCAATTCGTTGTAAAATAAAAATCAGCGTTATTTGTTGATTTACTGTTTCTAAATTTTCACTCCCGATAGCTATCGGGATTCACATTGATCAAGGAACATTCACTGCTTTCAGAATTTCATTAATGATCATTTCGATATTTATATTCTCTGCTTCTGCTTCATAAGTAAGGCCAATGCGATGACGTAACACATCTTTACAAATATTTCTTACATCTTCAGGAATCACATAACCTCTTTTGTTTAAATAAGCATAAGCTTTTGAAGCCAAAGCCAGGTTGATACTTGCTCTTGGAGAACCGCCATAAGCGATGAGTGGTTTTAATTTTGGAAGATTATATTTATCAGGATAACGTGATGCAAACACAATATCAATAATATATTGCTCTACCTTTTCATCCATATAAACTTCACGGACAAGCTGACGGGCATTCAAAACTTCTGAAGAAGAAACAACTGCGTTTATACGTGGCTGTTGCATTCCCAAAACATTCTGTCGGATGATCGCTTGTTCTTCAGATTTCGAAGGATAATCAATAATTACTTTAAGCATAAACCGGTCAACCTGAGCCTCAGGCAAAGGATAAGTACCTTCCTGCTCGATAGGGTTTTGTGTGGCTAAAACCAAAAACGGTTCGTCTAAAGGGTAAGAATTATTGCCAATGGTAATTTGTCTTTCCTGCATCGCTTCCAGCAAGGCGCTTTGCACTTTTGCGGGAGCACGGTTTATTTCGTCTGCAAGAATAAAGTTGGCGAAAATCGGCCCCTTCCGCACTACAAATTCATTCTTCTGCTGATTGTAAATCATTGTGCCGATTACGTCCGCAGGTAAAAGGTCCGGCGTAAACTGGATGCGGCTGAATTGTGCGTTAATCGTGCTTGCAAGAGATTTAATAGAGAGTGTTTTTGCCAGTCCGGGAACGCCTTCCAATAAAATGTGCCCGTTACTGAGCAGGCCTATCAGCAGCCTTTCAAGCATGTGGCTTTGACCAACGATAATTTTTCCGATTTCGTCGTGGATCTTGTCAATGAAGGTTGCGGAATGATTAATCTTTTCATTTAAGAGCCTGATGTCTTCTGCAGTTTGTACCATGTTTTTTCGATAAAATGGATTAAAGATTTAAAGGGTTGCAAATTACGAACTACACATAAACAAAAAATGTGTTTCTATAAAACCTTCACGGAAAGGTATGTTAAAAATAAAGGGAGCGTAAACTCCCTTAAATTACTCAACAAAAATTATTTTGATGTAGAGGATGTGCTTTCGTTTACTCTAAAGGACACTTTACAGATGACGCCGTAGGAATGGACTTTCTCATCTTTTACATGCACTTTAAAATCTTTTACATAAACGGAATCAATATTTTTTACTGTTTTTGAAACTTCCGTTACCGCGTTTTGAATCGCGTCGTCAAAACTTTTTTCTGAAGAAGCTATTACTTCTATCACTTTTACAATAGGCATAAAATTGGTTTTAAATGATTAATAAATATTTTAGAACATATTAGGCGCAAAAGTTATTCCGCTTTTATCGTTTGTTATTTTAATGTGATTTAAGGCTGGATTCATTTGCTTATAAAACAGATTGTTCTACATTTGCGAAATCATCAATTAAATAATTGAATCGCAACATTTACATAAGAAAGTTTTTTGGTGTTTTATTACTCGCCACTTTTGTTCTTAGTAACACGCCAACCAAATGTCTTCACTGGTTGTTTGCCAATCACACTGATTTCATCAGCAAAACTTTAACCGATTCAAACAAGCCACAGATCAATGCTCCGGGTATTGATTGCCATTGTGAAAGCAATGTAGTTATCGCTCCTTACGCGCTGCAAAACAAGGTTATAATAAAACCGCCGGTTAAAGTTTTTTTTGATTATGCTCCCGCAACTATCGCTGCCATTGTTTTTTCTCAACCTGTTTCTTTTGGATTAAGAGGCCCTCCATCTATTTCTTAAACCCGGCTTTTTCAAGCATTAACCTGCAGTAAAAGAACTTTCTTACGGAATTTCTGTTCTGCTGTTTTTCTTAATCATTTTCCTCTTAATTTTTTGAAATGAAAACTCTTCTTTTTATAATAGTAATAAGTGCGTTCACGCTTTTTTCTTCTTCAGCGATTGCACAAAAAAATCGTGCGCTATTCGCTTTCGGGAAAAATAACCGATTCTTCTGGTGCGCCTTTGCCCGGTGCTTCCGTTTATATTCCTGACCTTAAGAAAGGTAGTATCGCGGATGTGAATGGAAACTATGACCTCACAACTGTTCCGGCAGGCACTTTTCTTGTCGAAATAAAATATATCGGTTATAAAACCATCACCGAAAATATTAATTTCAACCAGGATAAAACGCAGAACTTCCAAATGGAAATAGCAGTTGTGGAAGAAAGTGCGATTGTTGTCACCGGTTCATCGCGCGCTACTTCTATCATCCGCAATCCTGTTCCCATTGTTGCTGTCAACAAAAAATTTCTTCAGCAAAATCTCAATACAAATATTATTGATGCAATCGCAACCGTTCCGGGTGTAAGCGAAGTAACTACCGGGCCAAATGTTTCAAAACCTTTTATCCGTGGTTTGGGCTTCAACAGGATTTTGACTTTATATGATGGTGTTCGGCTGGAAGGACAACAATGGGGAGATGAACATGGAATTGAAGTGGATGAAAATACGGTTGACAGGGTAGAAGTGGTGAAAGGACCTGCCAGCCTTATTTACGGCTCTGATGCGTTGGCCGGAGTTGTGAACCTGATTCCGGCAAATCCTCCTGCCGAAGGAAAAATAGTTGGAAATATTTTAAATGATTATCAAACCAATAACCGGCTGATTGAAAATTCTGCAACCATCGCCGGCCACACAAATGATTTTGTTTGGGGCGGAACTTTTACACACAAAATGGCTACAAATTATAAAGACAAATACGACGGAAGGGTTTATAATACCGGTTTTGCAGAAACAGATGCTTCAGCAAACGTGGGCATCAACAAGAACTGGGGCTACAGCCATTTTGGATTTGCATTGTACGACGATTTACAGGAAATTCCTGATGGCAGCCGCGATTCTGCTACAAGAAAATTTACCAAACAAATTACTGAAGCTGATACTTTCAGGCCGATTGTAAGCGATGCAGAATTAAATTCTTATAAAATTTCAGCCTTGCATCAGCATGTGCAACATTATAATTTTTACAGCTCCAATAGTTTTGATTTTGGAAAGGGAAGATTGGCCGTAAACCTGGCCTTTCAAAAAAGTATCCGGCGGGAATTTAGTCATCCTGAAGTGCAGATTCCGGGCCTTTATCTTTTGCTCAATACTTCTACTTACGATGCAAAATATTATTTTAATGAAAAAAATGGCTACAGTGTAACCGCGGGCATCAACGGAATGTACCAGGATAACAAAGTGACACAAGGAACAGAATTTATTATTCCTTCTTACCAGCAGTTTGATGCCGGCCCATTTGTTTATATAACAAAGCGAATGGATAAACTGGAAGTTTCCGGCGGTGTCAGATATGACGTAAGAGATTACAAGAACCAGGATCTTTATGCTACTTCCAATCCTTCCACAGGTTTCGACCATGTTGTTTCAGGAATGGATACTACAGGTGCAGAGCATCTTTTTACAGCTTATCATCATACTTTTTCCGGAGCGAGCGGCAGCATTGGCTTGTCCTATAAATTTAATAACCGGTTTAGTATGAAAGCTAATTTGGGAAGAGGTTACAGGGCGCCAAATGTTTACGAAATTTCTGCTAATGGCGTGCATCCGGGAACAAATATGTACCAGATTGGCCACCTTGATTTTAAACCTGAGTTTAGTTTGCAGGAAGATGTTGGCGCTGACTTTTAATTCTACTCATGTTACTGTTTCCGCAGACGTTTTTAATAACAATATTCAAAATTATATCTACAATGAAAAACTGCTGAATGCCGCCGGGCAGGATTCTATAATTGTTCCCGGTAACCAGACATTTAAATTTGTAGCTGCAAGAGCGCAGTTGTATGGTGGTGAATTGAGTGTCGATGTGCATCCGCATCCGTGGGACTGGCTTCATTTTGAAAACTCACTTTCTGTTGTATATGGCTTAAATAAAGGTGTTCCGGGCGAAGGAAAAATTTCTGACAGTGCAAAATATTTGCCTTTCATTCCGCCATTGCACACGATTTCAGAATTACGCGCCAACTTAAAAAAAGCAGGAAATGTTTTTGCAAACGCGTTTGTAAAAGTTCAATTTGAAGTGTATGCTGCACAAAATCGCGTGTATTTGCAAAATAATACAGAAACTCCCACAGCAGGTTACCAGTTATTTAATGCCGGGTTTGGAACCGATGTTTTGAACAAAAAAGGAAAGGCGATGTTCAACATTTCTTTCCTCGGAAATAATTTATTCAATGTGGCTTACCAATCCGGATTGAATCGGCTTAAAATATTTTGAACCTTATCCCGGAAACTTTACAGGCCACGATGGTATTTATAATATGGGAAGAAATTTTAGTATTAAAGTAGATGTGCCTTTGA
>CAWFFT010000039.1:0-32250 GCA_963815085.1 uncultured Chitinophagaceae bacterium
CATACATGCGAAAAGGGAAAAAAACAAAAGACGACATTCTTGTTATCTTCAATATGACCCCGGTAGAAAGATTTGATTGGAAAATAATTGTACATGAAAAGACTTCCTGGAAACAGATATTTTGTAGTGATGACGCCAAATATTGGGGAACGGGAAGATTTTCAAACCAGGAAATCGTAAGTGATATTGTGGATAAAAAAAGCAATAAAACTGAAATAAAACTAAATCTTCCGGCGTTAAGTGCAATAGTACTCCAATAACGGTTTTTTTAGTAATTGCGCTTCTATGAAAAAATTATTTTTCTTCTTATTCGTTTGTCTGCTATATGCATGCACATTTGCCCAAAGTGTTGACAGTGCTCATTTTTATTATAATAGAGGCGTGCAGGAAAACACATCTCGACTGTATGCAGTTGCTACGAAAGATCTTGATAAGGCTATTCAATTTGATCCGAATTTTACAGATGCTTATATAGCGAACGGCAAAGCCAATCTTGAAATGAGAAGAATCACTGAAGCACAGAAAAATTTTGAAAAAGCTTACACTCTCGATCCAAAAAATAATGAGATCATTAGGCATTTAATGACGTTATCTTTCGATAATCACCAATTTCAAAAAGCAATAGATTTTGCCCAAAAATGCCTGAATTGTGAGGGCGCTGCCCGGGTTTTTGGTATGAGTTATTACAATCTGGAAGACTATGGAAAAGCCGAAAAATATCTAGGTGAGGCGGTTGCAAAAAATGAAAAAGACGCAGAATCTGTATACACGCTTGGCCGTACTTATCTTGAATTGGAAGAGGAGAAAAAAGCAATTCCGGAATTTGAAAAAGCAATAGAATTAGAACCAACCAGAAGTCAGTGGCAGTATGAGCTAGGACTGATCTACTATAGCCAGAACGATTTTGCAAACAGTTTAAAATACTTTGACCTGGCTGCAGCAAACGGTTATAACAAGACGAACGATTTTTATGAAAACTACGGCTTTGCTCAAATTTATTCCGGCGATGCTCAAAATGGAATTAAGACATTAAACGTCGTGATGGAGCGCAAACCCAATAACAAAGAGCTGTTGAACAATATTGCACACGCTTTTTACGATACCAAAAAATACAATGAAGCGCTCGATTATTTTACAAAAATGCTCAACCTGAATCCTAAAGACGCCACGACGTTATACATGGCAGGTTTGACATTTCAAAAATTGGGGCAGGTAGAAAAAGGAAAGAAAATTTGTGATCACGCTATTGCAATGGATCCGTCGCTTTCACGATACAGGCAAAAAAATGAAATGCCGTCAGGATTGTAGTTCAACTATGAACTACGAACTATGAGCTACGAACTTGTATTCTAATTCATCATCAGCACATTCACACTTCTCTGCAAAATATTAAAAGCAATTTCTGCCATCAGGTTTTCTTTATCCAGAGTAGGATTTACTTCTGTTATTTCAAAGCAACAAATCTTGTGATTTTGCATAAACTTGCTCACAAGGTCTTCAGCTTCTCTTTCGCGTAAGCCGTTGTGAACAGGAGTTCCGGTGCCGCGCGAAATAGATGAGTCAAGGCAATCAACATCGAAGCTTACGTAAATATCAGTGCAGTCGCTTAAAAACCGGAGAGCCGAACGCACCACACTTTCGGGCCCTTTTCTTCTCAATTCGCTTGTTGAAATTACTTTCATTCCATACTTTGCGATCAAATGTTTTTCTTCTTTTTCAAAGTCCCTGATGGAAATAAAAACAATATCCTCGGGCAAAATTTTCGGAGTTATTTTGCCATAATTTTTCAACTGTTCCCATTCTTTGATGGTTTTTGAATCCGGCTCATGCATTTTCATTTCTACGTTGTCTTCGCCAATAGAAGCTGCAATCGGCATTCCGTGCATATTTCCAGACGGTGTGGTGTAAGGAGTATGAAGATCGGCATGCGCATCAATCCAAATAATTCCAAGACGGCTTTGAGGCTTTGCCAGTTTTATTCCTGCAATCGTTCCGGCAGAAGTACTGTGATCACCGCTAAGTACCACGGGTAAAAAATTATTTTTAAGGGTATCTTTTACCGCTTTTGCCACACGATCAACGACCGTTAAAACTCCGTTGATCCTTTTTGCGTAAGGAGAATGTATCGGTTCAAAAAGTAATTGATTTTCCGTTTGGATTTTTTCGGAAGGGAAATGAACAAAAAAATTGCTCATAAAATCCAAAGCTGCTATTTTAATCGCTTCTACGCCCAGGCTTGCTCCGCGCGTTCCTGCGCCTATTTCACTTGGTACCTCAATCAATTTGACATTTTTCATACATACGTTTAAAGATGATCATTCTCAGCAATACATCCTGTTCCTTAAAGCAAGATAAAGCAAATGGAATTTATTTCAAATTCAAGAGCAGTAAACAAATAAATTTCGGAAGATTTTATTTTTAAAAACAGCAAACAACTTTAGCAAAAAAACGTTAAAAGCCTTTTAAAAAACTTGGGGTTTTACTGTAGAAAAGCAATAAAAAAACTGATTTATTATTTTTGCAAGTGACCGTTATCAGTTTTTTGCGCCTTGGTATCAAACTTCAATTTCACTCCGAAACTCACATTTCCTTTATCCATGACCAGGTAAGAATTATTTAAATTATCTGAAGTAGTAATTTGAAAATAAAACTTAACATGTCTCCCTCCAACTGCCATCATAAATGAAGGTTCCCATAAAAAAGAGTTTGGATGCGACACGATTTGATCGAGATTTCCTTTTTCTCTTTCGTTAGATTCAGTCGACAGGTTCGTACTCCTCACTTTTAGATTCAACGAACTGAACCTGGAACTTACCGCAAACTCGAAAGTTTCTTTTTTGGAATTGTAACCAAAAGAAGGTTGAACAAAAAATTTGGTAAAATGCAATCTCGCCGATTGGTTGTAATCATAAAGATGTTTTTCTCCGCCTGTACCTACGCCGGCATAAGTTTCAAATATCCAAATCTTGTTTTTCCCAAACGGGTTATAATATCCTGCACCGGCTTCTATATAGCTTCCACTTCCGGATTCTTTGTGGGAATAGGTGCTGTTGAAATTGGTGCTGACGTTTTCTGATTCTCCGGCGAAAAATGAATTTGCCATTACACCCAAATTTTTGCTGATTGAATACGCCATTTGAATATCAGCGCCTTCATAATAATCGCCGCTGTATCCACCCTTTAATTCAAAATTATTTTTTTCCTTAAACAGGGGAATATTCGCTGAATTAGGTGCATAATAGTAGTGAGAGCATCCTGTCAATAGGACCAACATGTAAATCAACATTGAGTTGAATATTATTTTTTTCATGATGATTGATTTTTGCGTGTGATTTAAGAAAAAGAACTGAACGAATCATTAGTAGCTCCTGAATCACGGTGAGAAATTCAGAGACAGAAAAGTAAAGACCAAAAGTTTCCGTTTTATAATTTTAAATTTTAAAGGATTAAAAAAATATGGGTTCACAGGAAAGTGTTTCATGAGTGCATTGCTTTAGGATGAACGCTGATTTTTTAAAACAATATGAATAGTGAAAAAAGCTCGCTCCACATCTATTTGTATGCATACTCCTTTGCTATAATGGTAATAGTTGTAATGGCCGCCGGGAATTGAAAGTCCATAACGGTTTTCCGCTATTTTGTTTACATTAATCAACTGCTGAAAGTGGTTGGAAAACACTTGAATATCTGACGATGGAGCATCGGTGTAAAGCTGCAAAACGTTTGTAGAAATTGGTGTGTTATCTTGCGAATACACCTTTCCGTTTTTTATCTTTCTCAAATAATCTCCTGACAGTTTCGTTTCATTTACAATCTCGTTCCCGTTTTCGGTTTCATGAAAAAATGAATAGATCATTGAACCATTTTCAAAAACAACCATTTCATTTATTTCGCTGGAGTAAGAGAAAATAAATTTTGTGTTTACAGTTGATTTTAACTTGTAGAAAGTTTTGTTACCATTGATTTTTTTATAAACAATAAGATGGCCGATTATATCCTCATTCCTCACAATATCATAGTAAAGTGTTGTTTGCTGCGCTTTTGAGTTTATCACTAAAAGCATTGCAGAATACGCAAAAAGGATTTTAAGCGATTGACTTTTAAAATAGGAGAGGAAGAGTGTCATTGTGATAGTTTTTATTACTATGAAGGCCTAAGCCGTTTTTGTGTCATTTAATTTTTTCATTTCCATTTGTAACTGCCTGGCTGTTTTTGAAGAGCCGTCGGGGCTCCAGCCGGGCGGTTTAATCAAATAGAAAACCTTGTTTTTTATGCTTTTTGCTTTTTTGAGATCATCCAGTATTTTTCTCCATTCATGAAGGACAATTGCGAGCGGATTAAAAGATTTGAAATGATCCGCCAACCCATATTCCGGCGTAAATGTTTCTTCCTGGAAAGTGCCAAATAGCTTATCCCAAATAATCAAGATTCCCGCGTTATTTTTATCCAAATACTCAACATTTTTTCCATGATGAACCCGGTGATGCGATGGCGTATTAAAAAAGGCTTCAAACCATTTTGGTAGTTTGACAATCGCTTCAGTGTGCATCCAGAACTGGTATAATACACTTACCGACTTCATATATAAAATCATTTCCGGTTTAATACCGATCAACGGCATCCAGCACCAAAACAAAAAGTTCCCTGTAAACTCTGCTGTCCACGGCACCCTTATTCCGGCAGAGAAAGTGAATTTTTCGGAAGAATGATGTACCTGGTGTGAAGCCCATAAAAATCTAATGGAATGGCTTGCACGATGAAACCAATAAAAAGAGAAGTCTTCAGCAAAAAAACAAACTAGCCATGGCAGAAAATATAAATCTGGTATACTAAAAAGCCGATGATAAAATAAAAATGTATAAAAACAGATAATAAGCCCGTTTGTAAAAGCGGCAATGGGTAAACGGCCAAGCATAATTGAAAGGCTGGATAGGAGGTCTTTAATGTCAAAGTCATGTTCTTTGAGAAATATACTTTCGACGATAATTAAAGTTGCCATTGCTGGAGCCGTATGATATAAAAGGGGATCTACATGCATGGGAAAAAGTTTTAGCTTAAACAGAATGCTTTACTAAAACTATTACCGTAACAACGGGATTCCTAATTGCTTTTTAAGGCGTAGCAGTTCTTTTTTGTAAAAACTATTCAATAAAAAAGAAAAGCAGAAAAGGGAATTGCAGATTTTAAAAATAAAAGATTTTGTATTGTATTTTTTTGCGATATTTACTAAACCTGATTTCACACCCACTTAAAGTTTACTAAAAATTGTTTATGGAAACCGAGGGTGCACAATTACAGTTTTTTAAGCATATCAAAAGCATTTTGCCGCGTCATCTTTCATTGGTAGATGCAGTAGCCGATGTATTGGAAGTGAGCAACGATAGTGCTTACAGACGAATACGGGGTGAGAAACCAATTGCCCTCGAGGAAATAAAAAAGCTTTGCAGCGCCTTTAAAATTTCGCTGGACCAGCTATTGCACCTGGATTCTGACTCCGTGATTTTTTCCGGGAAGAGAGCCGACCCCGGCAATTTCGATTTCGAATCGTACCTGCAGGACTTTCTGCGACAACATGAGATAATCAATTCCTTCGAGGAAAAAGAATTACTTATTCTTCCAAAAGACGTTCCTGTTTATCATTATTATAATTTCCCTGAGCTGGCAGCTTTCAAATATTTCTTTTGGATGAAGACGATTTTGCATTACCCGGAATATAACAAAACACAGTTCGATCCGTCTTCAATGGCAGAAGATTTAATGAAAACAGGAGAAAAAATTCTGGCCAGTTATAACAAGATACCTTCTACAGAAATATGGAATGTTGAAAACATAAACACAACCTTGCGACAGGTAGAGTATTACGTCGAATCTAATGTGTTCGATTCAGATGATGATGTACTCAAGATATATGATTGCCTCGAACGCTCCGTTGATTTTGTAGAATTGCAGGCTGAAAGCGGCCATAAGATCAATCAGCCCGGTAAAGGGCCCCAAAGCGGCGCCCGGTTTAATTTGTATGTCAACGATTTCATTCTTGGTGATAATACTTATCTGCCTGTGCTTAATGGTAAAAAAGTAGTTTTTATCACGCACAGTCACCTGAATTACATGAGTACTAAAAACGAAGAATTTGCCGAATACACTTACAGGCATTTCCAAAATATATTGCATAAGTCTACCCTGATAAGTGTGGTGGGTGAGAAAGATCGGCGTATGTTTTTTAATAAAATCAGGGCGAATATTAGTCAAGGAAAAGCAGCCTTTTTGCGATCGGAGAAATCGTAAGCTGTAAATTTTTTTTGCCATAACCTATGCTGAAAGTTTACCAAAATTTCTTGTATGGAAACGAACAATGCACAGCAAATTTTTTTCACACACGTCAAGAGCTTACTGCCGGTGCACCTTTCATTGGCAGAAGAAGTTGCATCAATCTTAAATATCAGCAACGACAGCGCTTATAGAAGGATTAGGGGAGAAACCCAGGTTACCATTGAGGAAATTAAAAAACTTTGCGTTGAGTTTAAAATTTCTCTTGATCAGCTTCTGCATCTCAATTCTGATTCATTTGTTTTTGTAAGCACGCTTACCAATAGTACAGATTTTAATTATGAAAAATGGCTCCAGTCTGTTTTGAGGGTAATACGAGGAGTGAAGAGCTTTGAGCCATGCCACATGTCGTACCTGGCCAAAGAGTTTCCATTTTTTTATTATTTCTTAATTCCGGAAATTGCCGCTTTCAAGTCCTTTTTCTTCATGAAATCAATATTATTTTATGATGAATGGAAAGGCGCTAAATTTTCCGTTAAGGATGACTATTCCCAATACCATCAAATCTGGAAAAACCTTTTGGATACTTTTATTAGCATTCCCGGAACTGAAATATGGAACGTCGAAAATATAACAAGCACCATCCAACAAATTGAATTTTATAACGCAACAGGCGTTTTTAAATCGGCGGATGATATATTTTGCCTTTTTGATAAATTGGCTCAGATGCTTGATCATATTCAACTCCAGGCCGAGTATGGCGTGAAATTGCACTTGCAGGAAAAACCAGATACAGCTGCCGGAGGTGAATACAATCTTTATATTAACGAATTGATTTTGGGCGACAATATGCAGGTGATGCGGCAGGGCGATAAATATCATACCTATTTAAACCACACGATTCTTAACCACATGATGACTGCTGACGAACGGTTTAATGCTTACATGAAAAGATCTATGGATTCAATCGTCCGGAAATCAATTCCAATAAGCAAAGTGAACGAAAAAGAAAGGTTGATTTTTTTCAACCGATTACGGACTAAACTGAAAAATGCACGAAACAAATTAACTGTTTGATTTTTAAAATCTTACTATGACAATTCCTATTTTCTTTGCTGTGCACTGGTATGCGTCATATTTCCTGCAGGGCTTTTTCCACCACAGGTATGCCGCACACAATCACGTAATTATGCCTGATATTTCAGAGAAGTTTTTTTTTATTTGTTGCTTTATTACGCATGGCTCATCCTATATGAGCCCCTACATCTATGGCCTCATGCATCGCATTCATCATGTGCATGCCGACAAACCCGGTGATCCGCATTCGCCTCATGATGAACCCAATTTTTTCAAACTAATGCTGCTTACAAGAAATAATTACCAAAGATTCTACCAATCAAAAATCAGGGTTGACGAAAATTTGAAAAAGAATTTGCCGGCGTGGAATCGCTTTGAATATTTGGTACACAACTGGATTGCCAGAAGCTGCTGGATATTGTTATACATCACCTTTTATATTTTATTTGCAACCCAATGGTGGATGTTTTTATTATTGCCGGTAACCATCACCATGGCTGCCTTCCAGGGAAATGTGGTTAACTGGTGGGCGCATAAATTTGGTTATTCTAACTTTCAGGTACCTAACTCTTCCAAAAATATTGTTCCCGTTGATATACTTTTTATTGGCGATGGATATCATAATAATCACCATAAATATCCAGGCAAAGTAAAAAATTCTCATCGCTGGTTCGAAACAGATTTTATTTATCATATTATGAATGTGATGCACTTTGTAAGAATCGTTCGCTGGAAAAATTACAAGAGCTTTTAGAGTGCGATTTTAAATTTATTGCAGTTCTTTGCATCCAGAATCGAACATCATTGAGGTATGGAAAAAATAAAACTGGTAGAATGTCCGCGTGATGCAATGCAGGGGTGGAAAAATTTTATTCCAACCAAAGATAAATCTGAATACATCAATCAACTATTGAAAGTAGGTTTTGATACTTTGGATTTTGGAAGCTTTGTTTCTCCAAAAGCCATTCCTCAAATGGCTGATACAAAAGAAGTAATTGAAAAACTTCAAATAGAAAATACCCAAACCCAGTTGCTGGCTATTGTTGCTAACACGCGTGGTGCCGGTGAAGCTTCCATTTTTCATCAAATCACTTATCTCGGCTATCCTTTTTCTGTTTCGCCAACTTTTCAAAAAAGAAATGCCAATAGTACAATAGAAGAATCGCTACAAACCGTAAAAGAGATCAAGTCGATTTGCGACAATAATAATATGGAAGCTGTGGTTTATATTTCTATGGCTTTTGGAAATCCCTACGGTGATGAATATGATGAAGATATTGTGATTAACCGGATCGATAAATTGGTGGGAGAGGGGATTGAAATTATTTCTTTGGCCGATACCGTAGGCCTTGCTTCTCCTTCACAAATTGCTTCATTGGTAAAAAGAGTAATCACACAATATCCGCAGATTGAAACAGGCGTGCATCTTCATTCCACGAGCCTTCACTGGAAAGAAAAAATTGATGCCGCATTACAAAATGGTTGTAAACGCTTTGATGGCGCGCTAAAAGGAGTTGGCGGTTGCCCGATGGCGGAAGATGAGTTGGTAGGGAATATGAATTCAGAATTAATGATTCCATATTTTGAAAAGCTTGGCTTGCTGGAAAATATTAACCATGACGCTTTAAAAAAAGCTACGGAAATGGCGTCTAAAATTTTTGTCTGATGGAATTCTTTTTACCATTTCAGGTCCCATCTTTTCCGTTCAAAATTTCTTATACCGATAAAATTTTATTCGTCGGTTCCTGCTTTTCAGAAGAGATAGGAAACAAAATGTTGAAGTTGAAATTTGATGTTTTGCAAAATCCGAACGGAATTTTATACGACCCGATAAGCATTAGCGACGCACTGTTTTCTTACATTGAAAACAAACCTTTCGAAAAAGAAAATCTTTTTGAATTAAATGGTTTGTGGCACAGTTGGAAACATCATTCGGTTTTTTCAGGCCGCGACAAAATGGAGGTTTTGCAAAAAATAAATAACTCTCTAAAACAAGCTCATGCTTTTCTAAAACAAACCAAAACTCTTATCGTCACATTTGGAACGGCGTTCAATTACGAGTTAAAAGAAAGTTTTAAAAACGTAGCCAATTGCCACAAAGCGCCTTCGTCTTTTTTTATTAAAGCTTTGTTGCCCATCGAACAGATAAAAGCGGATCTTTTGAGCGTGATCACCGCTTTGGAAATTTTCAATCCGGAATTGAAAATTGTTTTTACCGTTAGTCCGGTAAAACACCTAAAAGATGGCGTAGCAGAAAATAACCGTAGCAAAGCACGTTTGCTGGAAGCAGTACATCTTATTTGCGATGAAAAAGAAAATGTGTTTTATTTTCCTGCTTACGAATTAGTAAATGACGTTTTGCGTGATTACCGCTTCTACAAAGACGATCTTGTTCATCCAAATCAAACTGCGATCAATTTTGTATTTGAAAAATTTTTGCATTCTTTTTTTGATGAAACGACAAAAGAACTCCGAAAGGAGATGGAAAAAATCCTTTCGGCTGTTAATCACAAGCCTTTTGTAAAAGAAAGCGATGCTCATCAAAAATTTATTGGCGCTCAGCTTCAGCATATCAAAAAAATGGCAGCTGAATATCCCTTTATCGATCTTTCGAAAGAGAAGGAATATTTTGAAAAACAGTTGAAATAAAAATCCCGGGAATTTATTGGTTCACTGTAATAGTTGCGGTGAATATATTTTTGTTGGTACAATGTTTGAAAAGTAGATATTGAACTAAAAAAAATACTAATGAATTCTTTTAGAAAACTGTTTTTTGCTTTACCCGTTTTTGCTTTTGTGATAATGGGTTGCAACGCTACAAAAACCCAGAAGGGCGCCGTGATAGGGGGAACAGCAGGCGCTGTTGGCGGCACAATAATTGGCAAAGCAGCCGGAAATAAAACACTTGGTACAATCATAGGTGCAGCAGTTGGCGGAACAGCCGGAGCTATAATCGGACACGATATGGATAAACAGGCGAAACAAATTCAAACGGAAATTCCGGGAGCTAAAGTGGAAAGAGTAGGGGAAGGAATTAAAGTCGAATTCAATGAAAAAATATTGTTTGCGTTTTCAAAATCAGATTTGAGCGATTCTGCAAAACTGAACCTTAATAATCTGGCAACGGTATTAAAAAATAATCCGAATACAAACATCGAAATACAGGGACATACTGACAGCCGCGGAACAGAAGAATATAATATGGGCTTGTCTTTGCGTCGTGCAAATGCGGTTAGAGATTATTTGATTTCACAAGGAATTGATCCGGCCCGCATGACCGTGAAAGGGTATGGCGAAACAGCTCCCGCATATTCAAACGAAACGCCTGAAGGGATGGCGCAAAACAGGAGAGTGGAATTCCTGATCACCGCCAATGACCAGATGAAAGCCCAGGCAGAAAAGCAGGCAAATAATCAATAATAAAAAACCTTCCGGCTTGTTCTTGAAGCCGGAAGGTTACAATAAAAATTTAATGTATTTCTTCGTTTACTGCTTACCGTTATAAAACGTGAGTTTCTTCTTTAAATCTTATTCCGTTTAATTCTAATTCTGCTAAAACCGGTTCGTATATTTCAGGAATTACCGGTATATGCAATCCGGTTACATTTATTTTATTTTCAAGAATTAAGGTTGCCGCAATACCCAGCGGAAGACCGACTGTTTTTGCCATCGCGGTGTGGGTTTTGTCGTCACCTTTCACGATCAAACAACTTCTTTTTTCTTTATTTTTTCCATTGTCAGAAAATCGTATTTCGTGCAACATGACGACTATGTCTTTATCAGCTGGTTTCATCGCAAGATTTTTCTCCAATAGAAACTGAAGTATCGATCCTGAATTTGAAACAGGTTTCAGAAGGTTTTCCTGAGTGCGCAAACCTAAAAAATCAATTTGTTCCAAAAATTCATTAGTAAAAAATTGCTGCTCATCAAAATTTTCGCGTTCGATTAATTTTTGTTTTTTCAATGTGAACCAATCAGCAAAGGTTTTGCAATGCTTAATTTCTTCATGATCATTTTTATTGGTCAGGTCCAGGCGAACCAATTTATTCCAACCACGGCAAAAAGCCGGATAGCGTAAAGTGGTTCTGAGAAAAGTATTTATACCATGAAGATGATAGGTGTCAATATAGGAAAGCGAATCCCGGTTAGCATACCATGCCAGTGTGCCAACTCCCGGTACATCGACAATATGGTTTTCATCTTCAAAAACCTGTGAATAAAGGATTTCAACTATTTCATCATCTTCTTTATAAAACGCTCCCGAACTACCTGCTGCTACTACATTTACGGGGTTCCAGGTGATTTTATAATGCCATGGATTGTCGTCATATTCAGGAGCTATCAACCCTCCGCAATGTGATTTAAACGAAGTGATGGTTCCGCCTTCATTTTTTATTTCATTAATTATTTTCATGGCGCTCATATGGTCAATACCGGGATCTAATCCCATCTCACCAAGAAAAAGTAAACCTTTCGCCTTTATCTCGTCTGAGAGAGCCCGAATATTTGTGTCAAGATATGAGGCCGTTAAAAGATGTTTTGAAAAAGTGAGGCAATCTTTCGCCACCAAAAAATGCAGCCCCGCGGGAAGCATGGAAATCACTATGTCGCTAGAAGAAATATGCTCCTGCCGTTTTACTGTATTGTTAACATCAAAAGATACGGCTTCTGCACAGGAAAAGGGAGCACTTTTAGCTTGAGCCAAAGAAAGATCCGCATCACAAATCCTGAGTTTCCAATTCTTCTCTTCACAGCTTTTTCCAAGATGATGGATTAATGAGGTAGCTGATTTTCCTGCACCAAACAATAAAATTCTTTTCATGATACAAAGCTATTGATTATGAAGTAAGAAAGACAAATATTGATATAAGATTTGCGAATCTTTTCTTAGAAAATAAAATTTAAATTTTCAAGAGATTATCCAAATGAAATATCCACATTATATATTCAAAATTGGTGAAAAATATATGATAAAAAAATGAGGCTTTTAAGGAAAAACAACGCTAAAAAAGTATATTTGCCGATAGTAAAAAATTATGGAAACAATAGATGAAGAATTGCCCGAAAACGGCACACCAAGAGGAAGAATTATTCCAGTAAACATTGAAGAACAAATGAAATCCGCTTACATCGATTATTCGATGAGCGTGATTGTCGGCCGGGCGCTCCCTGATGCCCGTGATGGCCTGAAACCCGTTCACCGCCGTATTTTATACGGCATGTATGAAATGGGAAACACCTACAACAAACCTCATAAAAAATCCGCGCGTATCGTCGGTGATGTAATGGGTAAATATCATCCGCACGGGGATTCATCCATTTACGGAACTTTGGTAAGGATGGCGCAGGATTGGAGTATGCGTTATGTGTTGGTTGACGGACATGGAAATTTCGGTAGCCAGGATGGCGATTTTCCGGCAGCCATGCGTTATACAGAAGTAAGGCTGGAGAGAATCGCCGAAACAATGTTGCTGGATATTGAAAAAGATACCATTGACTGGCAATTGAATTATGACGATTCTGACAAGGAGCCAACAGTGTTGCCTACCAGGATTCCTCAATTGCTTTTAAACGGCGCCAGCGGAATTGCCGTAGGAATGGCTACCAATATGCTTCCTCATAACCTTACGGAAGTGGTGGATGCATGTATTGCTTTTGTTGATAACAGGGAAATAGAAATTGATGACCTTATTAAAATTGTAAAAGCTCCGGATTTTCCGACAGGTGGAATTATTTATGGTTATGAAGGTGTAAAACAGGCGATGCATACCGGTCGCGGAAGATTGGTACTGCGCGGAAAAGTAAATGTTGAAACTACTAAAACCGGCAAAGAAAAAATTATAATTACGGAAGTTCCTTACCAGGTCAACAGGGATTCGTTGACAGAAAAGATTGGTTACCTCATCAATGAAAAAGTGATCGAAGGAGTTTCTGATGTAAACAATGAAAGTAATAATAAGGAAGGAACAAGGATTGTTGTTGACCTGAAAAAAGATGCTATTTCACAGGTTGTTATCAATCATTTGTATAAGCACACCGAATTTCAGACTTCCTTCGGAATTAATAATGTGGCTTTGGTAAAAGGAAGGCCACACGTATTGAATATCAAAGATCTCATTCGTGAATTTGTTGATTTCAGGCATGAAGTAGTAATCCGCAGAACGAAATTTGAATTAAAGAAAGCGGAAGAAAGAGCCCATATTTTAGAAGGATTTTTAATTGCACTTGATCATTTGGATGAAGTGATCAAATTGATAAGGGCTGCAGCTACTCCGGATACAGCGAGAGAAGGTTTGATGTCAGAATTTGAGATGACTGAAATCCAGGCAAAAGCAGTATTGGAACTAAGATTACAACGTCTTACCGGGATGGAGAAGGGATAAGATACGGGAAGAACATGCACAGGTAATGCAGATCATTGCTAATCTGAAAGAAATTCTTGGTGATGAAGGAAAAAGATTCCAGATAATCAAAGATGAACTTATTGAGATCAAAGAAAAATATGGAGATGAGCGTAAAACTGAGATCACTTACATGGCCGATGAGATCAGTATTGAAGATCTTATCGAAGAAGAAGACGTAGTGGTTACTATTTCTAAATTAGGTTATATTAAAAGAACTTCGGCTACAGAATATCGCCAGCAACGGCGGGGCGGCAGGGGAGCAAGAGGAAGCAAAACCCGCGAAGAAGATTATATTGAGCAGTTGTTTGTAGCTTCCACACATCATACTTTGTTATTCTTTACTGAAAAAGGAAGATGCTTTTGGTTGAAAGTGTATGAAATAACAGAAGGTGATAAACAAAGTAAAGGTCGGGCTATCCAAAATTTAATGCAAATTCCGCCTGATGATACAGTAAGAACCATTATTACTATTAAAGATCTTCAGGATGAAGAGTATATAAATAATCATTATATCGTACTTTGTACCCGAAAAGGAATTATCAAGAAAACAAAAGTTGCAGATTTTTCAAGGCCAAGACAAAATGGTATCAACGCGATTACAATCAATGAAGGCGATCAGTTACTTGATGCTTGCCTTACTGATGGCAACAGCAAATAATGATGGCAGTAAAAAGTGGCCGCGCCATAAGGTTTCCCGAAGGAAAAGTGAGGCCAACCGGGAGAGGAGCGATAGGTGTTTTTGGTATTTCGGTTGATAGGAAAATGATGAGGTTGTTGGTATGATTTGTGTAAATGTTAATGATCCGGAGACGAGTGTATTAGTGGTAAGCGCAAAAGGATATGGAAAAAGAACAGCAGTCGAAGAATACCGGATTACCAACCGGGGAGGAAAGGGCGTAAAAACAATTAACGTTACGGATAAGACAGGTAAACTGATTGGACTGTTAAATGTTAATGAAACGCAAGATTTGATGATTACCTGCAAATCAGGTGTAACTATTCGCACTTCAATTGCATCTATAAGAGAAGCAGGAAGAGCTACTCAAGGAGTAAAATTGATAAAGCTTGATGAAGGAGATGAAATAGCAGCGATTACAAGTTTAGATGATCATGAAACAGATGAAGAAGAAGACGATAGCGAAATCGCGGAGGAAGAAAATGACGAGGAAATTTCCGCAGCAACGAATGAAAATTCTGTGGAAGACGATTTAAATATGAGGGTGATGAAAATGATAAGTGAAAATTCAAATAACCCTGGACAAAATACTGAAAATCAATAATTAAAAACATACAAATACACATGAAAAGAATAGTTTTACCAGTCCTGTTTACATTTCTTGTTGCCTTAACATTTGGGCAAGATCTAAAAAAGGCGACGAATTATGTAAATGACAAAAATTATGAAAAGGCAAAAACTGAAATTGATGGAATTCTTGCAAAAGATCCTACCAATTCGCAGGCGCTTTATTTAAAAAGTAAAGTGTATCGCTTTAATGGCCGACAGCTCAGCCTTCAAAAATTCATTCACAGGCGATCCTTATGATGAAGCTTTTGATGCTTTTAAAAAGGCAATGGCAGATTCCAATAACAATGTCGTAACTCTCATGGTGATAAAAGATAATTATTCTCCAATTTTTGGAATTTATTCAGGCTATTACGGGGAAGCTGCAAATGCTTTTAATGATGCTGCCAATTCAAGCAACAAACCAGATACCGCCGGTTTTGCAAAAGCTATGAATCTGTTTATAAAAGCAAACAATGTAGGGCAATATATCGCGGAAAATAAATGGGCTAACTATTGGAAAAGTTGATACAACCTTGGTTCTCAATATTGCCAAAGCTGCGTTAAATGCAAAGAAAAATGATTCAGCACGCAAGTATTTCCAGGAAATAGCTGATGCCCAAATTGGCGGAGTGCATAATGACGACAATACTCCTGATCCGGGTTTTGAACTGCCTTACCAATGGCTGACGCTTGATTATAAACAAGCCGGGGATTCTGCAAATATGGTGAAATATGCAACTATTGGTAAAGAAGTTTACCCCAATGACGATTATTTCGATTTTGTACAGATGGATTATTATAGGGAAAACAGGTGATCATGCAGACCTTTTCAAAAAATACGGACGAATTAACAGCAAAAATCCTGACAGTCTTCGTTATCATTTAAATTATGCCACAGAAATATTCAGCTATGTTTTTGGAAGTGATGAAGGAACGGTAATTCCCAACAAGGAGCAATTGTTGAGCACTTTGCAAAGCCAGTTGGATAAAGCCGTTTCTTTAGAACCAAATAATGGAAATGTAAATCTATTGTATGCTCAATATTATTACAACAAAGGAATTTATGCTTTGGATTCTGCCTCAAAAATTAAAGGAGCTACTTTAACTGCAGACCAAAAAACAGAGTAAATCAGATCTTACTGACAAGGGAAAAGATTTTTTACAAAAAGCCGTTCCTTATGCTGAAAAAGCAGCTACTACATTTTGAAGAAGGCTATAAAAAATCTCAAAAATCAAGATACAAATCAGCAGTAAATTTATTAGAAAATATTTATCAGAGCCTGGGTAATAAAGATAAATTAAAAGAATACCAGGATAAATACAATGCAGCAGATGAAAAATTTGTAAACTCGTAATTATTCAAAAATTATTTATTGAGCCCTGGAATTATCCGGGGCTTTTTATTGTACCAAAATAAAAATCTACTTTTTTTGTTTGTTTACTGTATGACAGAGAGAGAGATTAAAAGTTCTGGCATTCGCTTATGTACTATCACTTTGTTTAATCTACTTAACATAATATAAATTATAGGATTTTTCATTCTCTGTTTATGTTTAAGAAGTGACTGCTAAGTTGGCAAACTGGCCGGCCAATAATTTTTCAATCCTGGTGAGTATCCGGTTTCTTATAAGTGTCTATAAATTCAAAAATAATTTTATCAAATTCTTTTTGGCCGTCAAATAAAAATTGGTGCGCCATTGGCAAAACAAATACGGGGAAATCTTTTAACTCCGTTTCAAATTGTGAAAGCCTCGTGGCATCTTTCTCAGTCGTAATAATAATTTTATTTTCCGAATTCATTTTCGAAAACTGGCCAACTATCTGTTTAATATCTGTCGAATTGAAAGCATGGTGATCCTTAAATTTCAAAGTTTTAAAGTCGTCAACTTTTGTCCTGATTTCCTGCTTCAATTGATTCCGGATTGGCAATTCCGCAAACAACAAGGGCTTCGCTTTTTTGTAGCCAGTTGTGTTTTTCTCTACTGAATAAATGATATGGTTGCTCATATTCAATGGCAGTAAAGAAAATCTTTTGCGAATTTGTAGGTTTTAACTCCTGAACGACAGTATCTTTCTCATCTACACTTAAATTTGACTTGCATTTTGTAACTATAATAATATCAGCACGTTCACTACTTTTTTTTGAATCTCTTAGGTTGCCCGTTGGCAATAAAAAATCCCTTGTGTAAAGGTTATTATAATCAGTCAGTAAAATGTTTAAACCTGCGGATACTTCCCTGTGTTGAAAAGCATCATCCAAAAGAATTACGTTAGTGTTCCGGTTTTGTAAAAAGAAGTTGTGGAATTCCCATTACCCTTTCTTCATGCCACAGCAACCGTTATATTCAGGGAATTTTTTATAAAATTGCATGGGTTCATCGCCGATGTCAGAAGCAGTGCTGTTTTTGTCTGCAATAAAAAACCCTTTCTTTTTTCTTTTATAACCACGGCTCAACGTGGCAACATTATACTCTTTATGAAGCAGAATCTTACCAGGTATTCAACCATTGGTGTTTTGCCCGTTCCTCCGACCGAAAGGTTTCCAATACAAATCAATCGGAAAATCAAAAGTTGCGGAACGAAATACCTTCTTATCAAAAAGCCGGTTACGCATATGGATGATTCCACCATAGATCAAAGAAAACGGAATAAAATATTTATCTTTTGGCTCATTACAAAGTTGGCATCAGATTAAAAAATAAATATTTCTTTTGGCGTTACGCAAAAATCCAGAGGAATATCGTAGCTGGTGATATCTTCTATTTTTTCAACAGGTTCAAAAAAACTTAGGCCAACTTTTAAAACATCTTTCCTGCAGCGTGCAAGAAATTTGTCATAATAACCTTTCCCAAAGCCAACCCTATAGCCGGCTTTATCAAAAGCCAGCAAAGGGATCAAAACCAGGTCTATTTCGGTTTCAGAAATTTTGTTTCCATGCTTTTGGCTCATCAATTCCATAATCATTTTTGATCATTTCCATCTGGTCGTTATAATGATAATGCGCAAGATGGCCTGAATGAATATCCACTTTGGGAATTACAACTTTTATCAATGGGTTTTTAAATTCTAAATACTTTATAATATTAGCGGTTTCCGGTTCTCCAAGTTTTAAAGAAGAAAGATAAGTGTGAACACATTCAACCGAAGGAAGCGTTAACTTTTGAAAATTGATTAAAATAAGATCATTAAATTTTTCTATCGCCTGAATCGAGAGCGTCTTTTCTTTTTTGCTTAAATATATTTCTTAAATCTTGTTTTTTCATAATAAGGATTTCAATAAGGGACGCAGGCTTAATGCTTGTTCTCTGATCGTTTCTTTTGAAATAACCGGCAAGTGTTTTATACGAGCTAATACAGGGAAACCACTCCAGCCAGCAATTTCATCTTCATAATTTTGATATTCTTCTGTGAATATCCATCCGGCAACATCTATTTTTTCTTTTTTTAATACAGCAGCGGTAAGCAGCGAATGATTGATGCTTCCTAATTCATTCTTACTTACAATGATCACTTTTGCATTTAATTCTTTTATCAAATTTAAGATCAATTTTTTTTTGTTCAAAGGAACCATTAAACCACCGGCACCTTCAATAACTAACCGGTTACTTGTTTTAGGCAAATGCTTAACAATTTCTTCTATTTTAATTTCTTTTTGTTCTGCGGCAGCTGCCAAATGTGGTGACGCCGGCATTTTCAATTTATACAATTCAGGATGCACTTTTGATTTATTATTGGAAATCATTTCCTTTACAAACAGAGAATCAGTGCCGTCGGCAAAACCCGCCTGCACTGGCTTCCAGTAATCTGCCTGTAAGGCCTCGGTAACAATTGCGGCTACAAGCGTTTTTCCTACATCAGTGCCGGTGCCGGTAATAAAAACAGGTTTCAAAACGGTATTTATTTATTTATAAAAATCGAAAATACCGTGGTTCCATAATTTCGCATCGTTTTAAATAATAATTCATTCTCATAATTATTGGCAGGCGTATGTTCTAGGATAAACCAACCACCTTCTTTTAGTAATTTTTTTTCACGAATGATACGCGGAAGATCATCAATATTTTTAAGCGCATAAGGTGGACCTGCAAAAATCAGGTCAAATTTTTCATAGCAATTTTCCAAAAAACGAAAAACATCATTTTTCTCTACCCGGCAATTTTCAATTTGTAACTCATTCGATTTTATTTTTAATGAATTCATACATCTTTGGGTCTTTCTCAACAATGGTAAGATCAGCCCGCACCGCGTGAAGCAAGCTCGTAGCTGATGCTTCCGGTTCCACCAAAAATATCAAGAGTTTTTATTCCTGTAATCGAAATATTATTTTCAATAATATTGAACAAGCCTTCTTTTGCCACATCGGTAGTAGGCCTTGTATGTGGCATTTTGGTGGGAGGATTTATTTTGCGACCGCCGTATTTTCCTGTTATTATTCGCATAAATCAAGATCAAATATATAACTGAAATAGTGGGAAGGCAACGTGGTGATTCCTTCTGCATACTGATATCCTTCGCGAAAACGTGATAGTTCTATATTATCAAAATATTTATAGATCTCTTTATAAAGCGCCGAATTGTCTTCTATTAAACCGCTTATCACCAAATGAATATTTTTAATATCAGCTTGTTGGCAAATGGCTAACAGAATATACGAAACATCCTGCGGAGCGGTATAACTGTAGGTGTTTATTAATTGATGCTTGCCATCTTTTATAAGATCGACAACCACTTTTTGACTATAAAAAATTACTAACAAACGGTCAGTTTCTACTGCCGGGGTTTTTAACGATAAGCGAATATTGATGTGCAATGGAAGCGTTTGGAAACTGGCTTTTAACCATCTCCAAAACAGACGCCGGAAGCCTGTAACAATTGTACATTGACTGATCTGCAATCACATCTGTAAGTATCATATCATTGCAGGCAACATCCCCAAACATGATATTCATCACCGTTTCATTTTGATCCCGTTTATACATTGAAAAAGGAATTAAAACACTTTGGGGGAATGAATAAACAACACAAACTTTCTTAAATTTCTTTGAAAAAATTTCCTTCTGATGAAAGAGAACCTGCAAGTCAATCGGGAAGCCTACAAACGGTTTTGTTTGGTCAAAATGGTATACTGCCAGTCCCAAAAAAGAATTTGTTTCTTCTTCCTTAACACAACAGGAAAAGCCTTCGTTGCTCACTTCACATATAAGTAAGCACTTTTCCGGCTCATACTCCGATGGCAATATTTCAAAAACAGGTCTCATTTATTTTATCTCTTAATTTTTCGTTTGCAACGATGTAAATATATAATTTATGGGCTTCTTTTCAATAAATGTATAAAGAGAATTATTGCAGATAAATATTGCAAGACCCGAAGGATAATTTAACAATGACTGAATACTGTATTTATATAATTAAATTATTAGCTTCGCAGCCAAAATAAAAAAATAATGACGACTAACAGAACTTTTACGATGATTAAGCCTGATGCTACTTCGAAGGGAAATACAGGAGCCATTTTAAAAATGATCAATGAAGCCGGATTCCGTATTGTGGCAATGAAAATGACGCACCTTTCAAAGGCAAAAGCAGGTGAATTTTATGCAGTGCACAAAGAGCGGCCTTTTTATGGTGAACTTGTTGAGTTCATGAGCCGCGGCCCGATCACCGCTGCCATTCTGGAAAAAGAAAATGCCGTTGAGGATTTCAGAAGATTAATTGGTGCTACCAATCCTGCACAGGCAGAAGAAGGAACCATCAGAAAATTATACGCGGCTTCGATTGGTGAAAATGCGGTGCACGGAAGCGATAGTGATGAGAATGCACAAATAGAAGGAGACTTTTTCTTCAGTAAACTGGAACAGTTTTAAGCAAAAATTTTTCAAATAGATAAAAGGCCTGTAAATTCTGCAGGCTTTTTTATTGCTATTTTACCCACGTTTTTAAAGTAGATTCGCCCGTCCAATGACCAGCGGCCATCCTATCTTCCGTAGGAAGTGTGTCAGAAACATCCTTTTTCCCATTCGGATGGCAACCGATGACAAAGGCAAAAATAAATGAATGCTTCAACAGAATTATCTTTAAATTTTTTACTTATTTTCCAAAGGCTTACCGTATAGCCTTGTTTTCTTAAAAGGCTGATAAGTCCTTTATCTCCTACCAAATGCCCCGCTCCCACTGCCACAAAAACACTTTCTTTGTGCATGATTGAGTCAAGTTTTATGACCCACTTTTTGTTGCGATCATTTAATAACAGATCGTCATATTTATCTGAACCGAATTCGCTTTTACCGAACATGGCTCTTAATCGAATCCATTTGCTGGCTCTTATAGTAATCAAGCATAGTTTCAAATTCAGTTTTATTTACTGAAAAACTGTCAATATTTTTAAGCAATTCTTTGCCTGCCATTGATAAGGAATGCTGTCAAAAACAGAAGCCTGGAATTGCATTGTTTCCAAACCCTTGTATTTCTTTTTTATCTTCTTTGGCCAGTTTTACTAACTCCTCTTCTACTCCTGCCGGCGATGAACAATTCATCATCCGTGGATACAGTAAAGCAACTAAAAAATAGGGTTTTGCTTTTTGCAGTAAGGCAAGTGGCATTTTTAAAGTATCTGAAAAGTAATTTTTTAATCGTGCATATTCTTTATCGTATAAAGGTCCGACAGCGTCGTGTCGCCCCTCATATTCAAATAAAGCATCCGCCGAGCATGGTAGAAGGATCATCCATATCCAGTTCCATATAAATTTCATTGCTATAATTCACTGCTTTTTTTAGTTGCTCACTGAAATGTATGTCCTGACGGCACAACAGGTGAAAAGTGCCAAAAAGAAAACTTGGTTTTTCAAGGCCATTTCCGCTCACTTTCCATAAGAGCGAGTTGTCATTATTTTGTTTAACGAAAACCGGATTATTTTGAGCTTTGCAGCCAAAAAATAAAACCATCAAAAAACTGTAAAAAGCCAGTTGCTTCATCTCTTTTAATTTTTGTAAAATTAAGGCTAATCGGTTGGTATCTGCCAAAACACAATTCTTCCTTTTTTATTTGTTCACTACCTCGTGCAATTTATTTCTATTCACATTTTTTCAAAAATATTTCTGTGGAAAGAAAATTTAATTTGTATTTCTTCGTTTACTTAGATTAAAAAATAAAAGCTTTTAATTTATTATTTCTTCCTATTTTAGTAACTAAAACTAACACTCCATGAGAAAATTTCCCCTCACAGTTTTACTGTCATTTTGCTTTTCTATCATTTTTGCCCAAAAAGAACTTCCCAAATTTGGTGACATCGATAAAGCAGATCTTGAATTAAAAGAATGTGAATTTGATAAAGACGCCGAAGCGTACAAGCTACTTGCCACGGCCGATTTGCATTATGACATTCTTGCTGAAAACTTTACGATTATTACTGAAAAAAGAGTGCGGATTAAAGTACTGAAAGAAAAAGGGCTTGACCAGGCAAACATCAAAATTCGTTTTTACAGCCGCTCAAATTATGAAGATATCAGAGGAATCGTGGGCATAACCTATAATCTTGACAATGCAGGAAATATTACTAAAACGAAACTTGAAAAATCATCCGTTTTTATAAAAAAAATCAACAACCAGATATCTGAAGTTTCGTTTACACTTCCTGATGTGAAAGTGGGAAGCGTGTTTGAGTATAAATATACTGACCAAAAAAAATCGATTCAAAATGTGGATGATTGGTATTTCCAGGACGATATTCCTACGCGCGTTAGCAGCTTTACCACTTTAGTTCCCACCATCTTCAGGTTTGTTTCACAGATATTGGCTTATCAACAAGTGGAACAAAAAAGTGAGTTCGTGAATGATAATGTTTATTATCATAGTTCCAAGGTGTCGAGCCGCTCGCAGGAGAAAACATATGTATTAAGAAATATTCCGGCGCTAAGAGAGGAACCATACATGGGAGCAGAAAAAGATTATTTGCAAAGGGTGGTGTCTCAGTTGTCACGCATCGATTATCCTGATGGAGAAGTCGAGGAAGTAATGTCTACCTGGCCGAAACTTACCGATGAATTGCTGAAGAATGAGGATTTTGGCCTGCAGTTAAAAAAGAATCTTCCACATACGAGAGACCTTGATGATTTATTAGCCAGCGTCACTGACGACTATCAAAAAATGGTTTTAATTCATGATTATGTGCGCAAGAACATGAACTGGAATGGTTCAGAGGATATTTATTCTATGGATGGAATAAAATCGGCGTGGGATAAAAAATCAGGCAGCAACGCTGAACTCAATTTTATTCTTATCGATTTATTAAGAGATGCCGGATTAAAAGCGTTTCCTCTTTTAGTGAGTACGAAGGATAATGGAACTGTAAATACAATTTATCCTTTCCTGGATCAATTTAATAATACGATGACCTGCGTTTTGATTGGTGATAGACGATACATTCTGAATGCTGCGGATAAATACAATCCCGCCTATCTTATCCCATATGATGTGTTAGACAACTGGGCTTTTGTTGTTGATAAGGAATATGGGGGATGGATCACTTTGTCCAATAAAAACGATAAAGGCAAAAACATTGTTTCAATCTATGCCGATGTTGATTCGACTGATTTAATGGAAGGTAAGGCAACGGTCTACAGTTATGGTTATTCAAAAAATCCGCGTGTGAAAGACTGGACAGAAGACAAGAGTTCGTTTAAAGACCGCTTTACTGAAAACTTTTCAGCAATGAAAGTGAAAGATATCGAGGTTAAAAATGAAAATGTAGATACGTTACCGCTGGAGCAAAAACTTGATTTTTCACTTCCGTTAAGTTCTTCAGGCCAATACAAGTATTTTACACTCAATCTTTTCCAGGGGCTGCAGAAAAATCCTTTTATTGCTGATGACCGAAAGACCGATATCGACTTTAATTATCCAAAGTCATATATGATAGTAGGAAAAATTGATATTCCGGCTGGATATGAGTTTGAAGAGTTGCCTAAAAACATCAAAATGATAATGCCTGATACAAGTATTACGATGCAAAGGCTGATTCAACCAGGTGATGGCTCAATCAATTTCAGGATCACACTTGACTTTGCAAAATCGTTGTATCCGGCGAGCAGTTATCCGGCCTTTCATGAGTTTTACAAACAATTGTTCAATACTTTAAACGAGCAAATTGTAATCAAAAAGAAAACCAACAGTTGATGAAAAAAATTACTATTGCAGCATTGTGTTATTTAATAATCCCGTGCTGTTTTTCTCAAAAAAATATTTACGATGCTTCCACTATTCCTGATTCTTTATTAAAAAATGCACACAGCGTTAAGCGTGAGGAGATTATGACCTTTGAAGTGAAAGATATTGATTTCGCCAAGCTTTCTGTTCACAGGGTTTATACCGTTTTAGATGCTGAAGGCGCAGACGTTCTTTTTTTTATGAAAGGTTCTGATGAGTTTACCAAATTGGTAGATGCAGAAATAAAAGTGTTCGATGCCCATGGCAACCCGGTGAATAAATATAAAATGAAAGAAATGAGATCGGTAGGAACCGGCGAAGGTTTGGTGGTTGATGGCCAGGTATATTATTTTCGGGTAGCGGCACCTTCCTATCCTATTACCGTAGAATATAATTTCGACGTAAAATATAAAGGCACTTTAAATTATCACGATTACCAAATACAGGTGCCCGAGCAAAGCATTGAAAACTCTAAATATACGGTTACCGTTCCCGTTAATCTTGATTTAAAATATAAAGCCCAACATATTAATTTACCCCCTGAAGTGAGCACCGGAGGGAAAAATAAAACCTATGTTTGGCAGGTAAAAAACCTGGCAGCCATTGATGATGAGGAAGGATGCGCAAGCTATGAAAGCTCATATCCTGCTATACTTTTATCACCTAACAAGTTTTCAATGGACGGACACCAGGGTGATCTTTCAAGCTGGAAAAACTTTGGCGAATGGTATGCCGGCCTTTCAAAGGGTTCTATCAACCTCCCTGATGAGACAAAAAGTTTTTTACAGCAAATGGTAAAAGATGCAAAAAGTGATAAGGAAAAAATTGATATACTTTATCACTATTTGCAAAAAAATTTCAGGTACGTAAGTATCCAATTGGGTATCGGTGGTTTCAAGCCATTTGATGCAAAATTTGTTGCCGAAAAAAAATATGGAGATTGCAAAGCTTTATCGAATTATATGGAAGCGATGCTTGACGCTGTCGGAATTGTTAGTTACCCCGCGTTAATTAATGCTGAATATGACAAACAACCAGTTGATCCTGCCTTTCCCCATAATTCTTTTAATCACGTAATTCTTTGTGTGCCGGGCAAAAAAGACACAACCTGGCTGGAATGCACCAGTACCGCTACTGACCCGGGCATATTGGGAAGTTTTACAGAAAACAGGAATGCATTGCTGGTTACGCCACAAGGTGGTGTTTTGGTTCCGACGCCAAGAAGTAAACCTACTGAAAATACTTTTCACCTTCATACCAAAGTTACCATTAATGATGATGCGTCAGGCGAAAGCGAAAGCGTTTTAGAATCGAAAGGAGAATATAAAGAAGAGGTAATTCATTATCTGTTGAATGAGAAGAAAGATGATCAAAAAGAATATTTGGTAAGAAGGCTGGGCTTTTTGCAGCCTGACCGGTTTGATCTTACTACCGATCAAAAAGATGATTCAGCAAAAACTTCATTTAAATTACAGATTGCCAAAGTACCGGAGTTTTCTGCCGGAAGCAAGATGTTTTTAAACCCCAGAATTTACAAGATATGGAGTTCATCTTTGCCGGATGATGATAACAGAACAAAAGCTTTTTACTTCCCATATCCTTTTGTAAAAACAGACACTACCATTTATCAGCTGCCGGCGGATTATACCGTTGAAACGTTGCCTGGTTCGAAGCAACAAAATTTTGAATACGGATCGTTTACCACAAAATACATTTACGATGATAAGGCGAACACGGTCACATCAATTGCTTTTCTTGAGCTCACAAAAAACATAATTCCTGCTGATAAATTTGAGCAAGCCCGGAATTTTTTTAGTAACGTGATCAAAGAATATACAGAAAAAATTGTGGTGAAGCGAAAATAAAAATTTCCAATTTTTGTTTATTCACTGGCAATAACAACAGGAAAGAGTTGCAAAATTTCAAAAAAAACAGCAACTCTTTCTTTCACCAAACGCCGATTATCTTTTCTGTCCTTTTGAATCTTTCATAATTAAAAGGTGCGGCTAATAATCCACCAAATCCAATCCTGTACGTATATACAGGCCGGTAACCGTTTTGATAATCTACTACTAAATCAATTCGAAATATTTTAAAAATATTTTCCAGGCCGATAAAAGTTTCGGCATATTTAGTTGCGGGATTTATATACAATGCATTTGCACCTTCAACGAAATTCCAGTTCCATTTTTTTAATAAAGGAATTTTGTTGGAAACCAAACCGTTCGCGTGATGTTCAAAATGTAATTCAGCGTAAAAAGTAGAAGCATTACTAAATTGATAATAAGTTGCATTTTGAAATGACTTCAAATATTGATTCGCAAAAACAGTTTCGTTTCCATGAAAATGTTTGTAATCCTGCGCAAAAACAACATTGTTATTTAAAAATCCGCCTGTAGTTAAATTATATTTAAAAACGCCGGCAAGTTTTAGATTCACATCATCATTTACATTCAATGACCATTTATCATAATCAACATCGCTTCCAAAAATATTTTTAAATCCCTTGCTGTAGTCAACTGTGAAAGTTGGATAATTTGAACCTAAAGCAAGTTTTCGTTTTGGAAACTGAATATACTGTTGTCCGGGCTGAAAACTGAATGAAGCATGAATAATAACCGCCTGGTGCCTTACAAATTGAGAAGACATTATTTCAACAGGGTAATTAGGCGTTAAGCGGTAACTCCAGCTTTTGCCAATTATGAAATCGGTTGTGTTGTTTAGCGGCAACCGGTCTTCATATTCACCTTCGATTAAAAATTTTGCACCACTCTCCCACTCTTTGCTGAAGCCGGTTTTGCCAAAATAATTTTCATAAATTTTCATGGCATTCGTTCCATAAAATAAAGTAGCAATACTGTTTCCCAAACCATCAATATCACTTTCTTTAAAAAACTGGCTAACCCGTTTTCCGCCTGCAAGAAAAAATGAATGGTGATTAAATTTTTTATCAGGGTCAAAAGCATCTTTATTTTCAAAAACAAAACCTGCCCACGGATTTAGGTGACGGTTATTAAAACCATATCTCACATCAGCAATAAAACTTACCTGGCTGTTTAATGCTTTTGAATATTTGGAAACAACCAGCGAGGGATTGATAGCTACGCCTTCTACGGTATTATATTGAAGCGTTTTTAATAGCGGTTCAAAGGTAATTTTGTACGGATTTGTTTTGCTATAATGAGTGCGGTTTACTCCGGACCAAAAAATTTGTGTAATCTTCAGCGGCCCTTGTTTTTTTCGCAACGAATCAATATTTTCAATAGAATCTTTACTTGCTTCAAAAGCGCTGTCTTTCGTTTTATAATCTTTAATCTCCTCTGGCTCAAGTGGCACGGGCCTTACAGAGTCCCAATAAGAATAAGGTTTTTTATTTACCGCCGTATCATACTTAATGACTACGCGGTCAAAAAAGCCTTTTGGGAAATCTGGTTCGAGATTATAGTTTGAATAGACATTTACAAAATCACCTTCCGAGCGTATTCCGAATTTATTAAAACTGAAATGTATTACCTGGTTTTTTATTCGCCAGATATCATTTTCAACCGGCGTATGAATTTGAGAAATTTCAAGAGTATCCAGAATTTCCAGCGCTGATGTTTTGGTAAGCGTTAAATGGCAACTAAATATTCTCCAGTCATTTTCTGTGATATTAATAATTCCCGAAAAAAGTGGTTCGTATTCATGTTTCGGAATTACTTTAATTACATTCACTTCATTTCCATCTTCAAAAAAACTACCGAGGAATTTGTAGTTATAAAAATTTAAAGCATTGTCCGCTATCGGCGAAACAAATCCTCGCGGATTTACCTGGGGAGCAATGTTTACATTATTTTTATAAAAACTGATAAAAGCCGGAAAGCTGAAACCGAGGCCGTTATTGCCACTCACCCTCGTTGATACCACTTCCAGTTTTAATTTGTCGGGCTCTTCGGCAAAAACGTTTGTGACTGACTCAGTAAGATAAATAATCCCTTTTCCGGAAGAATCAATCCCCATTTGGCTCCGGTCTTCTTCAGGGATTTTTTGTCCCATAATTTTGTTCAGGCAAACTCATCAGTTTCATCATTCCTTTGATATAAACCTGCGCTTCAAAAGCTTTTACCTGTGATTCATAAAAGGAACGCTTTTTTATTGCCTGCCTGATAATTTCATAAGCCGGGTCTTCAGCACCTTCTTTTATAATTACTTCTTTGAGTGTTAATTTTTGAAGCGGCAGAATAAAGTTTACGGTTTGATTCGTTGCAGTAACAGTTATATTTTTTTGGGACGAATGGTAACCCACATACCGGCAATCTAATGTATAATTTCCAGCAGAAAGATTGAGTGAATATTTTCCCTGGTTATTTGCTGTAACGCCCATTGGCGTTCCTTTTACAAGAACTGACGCAAACGGCAGAACATTTCCTTCGGTATCTTTTACTGTTCCTTCGATGGTTTGCGAAGAGGCGGTAAGAATTGGAAAAAGGAAAAGTAACAGGAGCAGTTTTTGCATAAATGAAAATAGTTGAAAAAAGTTACAAGGGAACAGGTAAGAAATTAAAATGCTTTTTCCGCTTTTTCTTTTCTAATATAACTACCTGTTAATGCTGCGAAGCCTGCAACCAATGCACCGATAAGAGCGGTAGCGAAAATTAATAAAAAAGGACTATCCGTTTTAAAAATCAAAAGGGAAACTCTATGTGCCAGGATATGTTCGTTTTGTACACTTATCCAAAAACTTAAAAATCCCCATAGCAAAAACAAAGAGACAAATCCGCAAATAAAAGAAATAAAGTGTCTTTGCTGAATCAGAATAGAAACGAGAAATGCAACAATGGCCACGATCCACCAGGCAAAATACAAACCTCCCAGGAAGCTAAAAAGTATAATCAGTATCGCCGAAATGATAAATTTCATCTTTCAAATAAGTTTATTAGTTAAAGCTCATGGTATATTTTACCCGCTCGTCATTTGCCTCCGATGACTTCATCATCCATAAACTAAAATATTTTCCTGCCGCCCAAACATCCACAAAATCATCATAGTACCGGCTGCCCGGATTACCGCTTTCTCCGCCCGGATAAACGCCATACGCCTGCGTTTCAGGAGTTAAAGAAACTACCATTCTCCAACTAGGCCCGTGCTGTTCTTTGGTGGCATTTATCGTGTTGGTGCCGCCTCCAATGGGCAAATGCAAACGACTGAAAGCATCCAACCGCGCCAAATGTTCAACATGAGTATCTTTATATTTTGACCATTCCATATTACCGTTCTCATCCGCTTTCCTAATTACAGCCGTTGCCATTTTGAACGCCGCTGTTACATCATCTGCCAGCGTCTCTTCGTTCGGTGTGTTGATGTTGTCAAAATATTTAAAATCCGGGTACTTATTAATGTCATCCAATAAGGTGCTTTCGCTTGGCCAGGGCAGTTCCAAATCGGATTTAAGAAATTCATCTTTCCAAACAACGGTTTCAAGACTGTCCCACGTTACCACAAAAAGAGTAGCGCCTTTTGAATTTTTATCGTTTCGGTAATTCCATTTTTTAAGAATATCGAAATATTTTTTTTCCTGCGGACTTAACTTATCAACTTCCATATTTTTAATCAAAACCGGCGCGGCCATTTCTCCAAATACGTTGTAATTATCCGTTTGTAATTCCATCATATCCTGTGGAGTAATATGGTTCATCTTCTCTAACCTTCGGTTGATTTCCAAGGCACGATAAGGAGGAAAACTACCTCCAAGATAATATGGATAAGAAGTGTCTGCTGGCATTTGATTGGCGCTGCTTACAAATGCTCTTTCCGGGTTTACTATGTGTGGATTTTCATCCTGTGGTATCATTCCCTGCCAAAGATAACTGCTGTCTGTTCCGGGCATCACAAAGTCTCCCTGGCGATACCATTTTGCGGGAAATTCGCCCTGGTCCCAAATAGCAATATCGCCGTTCTTGCTGGCGAAAATACAGTTCTGTCCCGGCGTATGTAAATATTTAATGGCTTTCAAATAATCGTTGTAATTATTAGCTTTATCCAACAGGATAAACATCTTTAATTCATTACTGGAATCATGCGCTTTCCACCGGACTGCATAATCCTTGTGATTGGTGTTTCTTCCGCCATCATATTTATTATCATACATCACAGGGCCGATATTCGTATAAATCACCGTATCCAGGTAATCCGGCTCCCCCTTTATCTTTATATCTTCAACACGAAAAGTAGCAGGCACCCAGGAACTGTCAAACCAATATTCACTGCGGCTGCTGTCTTTAAATTTTATTTGATAATAATCTCTCACGTCACGTTGCGCGTTTGTAAATCCAAAAGCACAGCTATCATTAAAACCAATTATTACTGATGGAGAGCCGGGAAATGTAGCGCCGTAAACATTATACGAGGGAGTGCTTATCTGCATTTCGTACCAGATAGAGGGAAGGTTTAACCCCAAATGCGGATCGTTACATAAAATAGGATAACCGCTTTGTGTTTTTTGCCCGCTCACTGCCCAGTTGTTGCTTCCATTGTTTTTATCAGGTTTTTCTTCTTCGACCGTTGTCGAATCTTTGGTGTCATAATAAAGTGAATCTGCAGATGAAGGAACTTTAACGTTGATAGCGGGCGCAGGAAATTCTGTTCCTTTCGGAACAATCGGGTCTAAAGAATCCATTACAATGGGATAAATCTTATCAAAATCCGCAGATGAAAAAACAGATTTTGCATTCGTTGCTTCAAAATCGTTTTCAAATCCTGCCAGTTCAAGCGCCATGTATTTTAGAAAAAGTGCGGATTTTAGGTTCGTCCATTTTTCAGGCTTATAGCCAAGCAATTTATATTCAACAGGAAGAGAACTTTCCGTAAGGCTTTCGATATAAGCATTTACACCTGCTGTATAACTATCACATTCAGCCAGCGTTTCAGGGTCATTCTCAATTGCTTTTAATGAATTTTCCGCGGCGTAAACCATTCCCAGCCTTCGCTTATCTCTATCGTAATCAAGTGCTTTTGGGCCAATGATTTCACTTAATCTTCCTGCTGCAGCCCGAGTCTGAAATTCCATTTGCCAAAGACGAAACTTAGCGTGTAAATATCCTTGCACAAAATAGGCATCGTTGTTATTATCTGCAAAAACGTGTGGAACAAGCCTTGCATCAAAATACACTTTTACTTTTCCCTGCAATTGCGGAAACGAAAGTTGCGCCGAATAATCTTTATCAACCGGTTCAGCATTTTGCCACAATCCTTTTTGAGGACTTAACAATTGACCCAAAGGAACCGGCAAGAGCATTTTTGTATTGAAAAGTAAAATCAACAGGATTGTAACAATTCCGGAAACAATAAGTGAAACGATTTTCATTACAAAACGATTATTAAAGGTGTAAAATAAAGAATTTACAAATAACAGGAAATTGAAATTTTTTTGCAGAATCAACAATAGCCCGAAATCACAATACAGTAAACGAATTAAAAAAGGTAATTCTTATTTTGTTGTGCGCCCCTGGTTGTTTTATAATCTACATTCCCTTCTTTATTAAGGCCGCTAAATTTATAATACCGGCGCCGTTTTCACGTTAATATACTTTGACCATTAGTATGAAAAAATTTATCCTTATCCTCGTTTTCTTTTTACCGTTTTCCATTGTTCTAAAAGCGCAAAATCATCTTTCTTCTGACGAATTATTTAAGGACGCGAGAAATGCCGCATTCGGGAATAAAGATTACGATAAGGCAAAGGAATTGGCTTATCAGGCATTGGCACAATCTCCCGGTTATGCGGATATTGATATTTTTCTCGGGAGAATTTATGCGTGGAATCATGAATATGACAGTTCACGGAATCATTTTATGAAAGTGCTGGAAGCAAACCCCGCAAACGAAGATGCCAGTTTGGCTTTCTCAGACCTGGAATATTGGAATGACAATTATCAAACTTCACTCGACATTGCAATAAAGCGTTAACCTTTCATCCGCAATCGGAAGATTTGTTATTGAGAAAAGCAAAAAATCTGAAAGCGCTTAAACAATATAAA